>NZ_SZPQ01000064.1 GCF_005217455.1 Martelella alba | reverse complement strand
CGCAGGGAACCACTGACGCCAATGGTCAGGTATCTGTCAGTCTGGTAAGCACCACTGTCGGCGCTGCGACTCTGGTTGCAACCCTGGCCGATGGCACGACTGCCAGCGTTAATACGCTGTATTTTGTGGCTGTGCCTGTTATTTATCCGGGAGAAAAAGTGTCGGTCATCGACTCTCAGCCCGATGAAGATAACCCCACCATCGCCGTAACCGAGTATGAGAAAATCCTAGCCAAGGTGAAAGATATTCTGATTTTCTTGGGCCATGACGTCGAAGCGGTATTTGACGAAGCGGTGGCCCTTGCCAAGAAGTTGTAAGGGGAACCATGGAAAACCAACACCGTAAAATCTCCGGTTATCGCGACTTGACACCGGAGGAAATCGACCTGATGAACCGCATCAAAGCGAAGGGTGCCGAGTTGTTGGCGCTCCAGGCTGAACTTGCCGGCCGCCTGAGAACCGACCATGAGGTTAAGTTTTCCGCCGCGTGCGATGCACAGCACGGAACTGACTTCGATGTTTATCAGGGTGCATCGGACGAGGCACAAGAATTCCGCCGCTTTGCCGCGGCCGAACCCCAGCGCTGGGCAGCTATCGGCAAGACCGATATCCAAACCGGCATCATGGCGCTGGTGCGAGCGGTGGCCCAGCCGACGACCTGTTAATCAGTGCAAGAGCCTTTTACCTTTTCCTGAAAGGCTCTGACAGTGTTTGCCTAAATCTGAGTAACTATCAAAAATGTTCACGTCTGACCAGAAAATGCGTGAGGCATCCATTTACACTTTCACCTGTTGAGTTACTTTAGAAGTTCCGATTAATCAGGTGGACTAGAAAATGGGATACGCAAAAAAAGGTTATCTTAAAGAAACATTGCATTTCAAAAGTGACGCGGGAATTAGTTACAAGTACGAGATTTACCAAAAAAGCGATGGGACAGGCTTTTATGCACTGATAAGTAGATTTGACCCTGTAGTAGACGACTCCGATATGTATTTGTGGGTATATCAAAAAGAAGAGCTACCGTTTGGTCCTAATATCACCATAGTAGAAGATGCCGCAAACAAAGCGGAAGAGCATTTTAATGAAAATTTGAAAGCAACCTAACCGCTTTAGGGCGGTTTTTTAATGTGTGTATCACCGCTGGCTTTCAATGAGAGCCAGCGCTAATGCGCAAGCAAAGTCATCAGCAACACTCACCGCCATCAAGGCTTGGTTGCTGGTGGCTTTTCATGTTCTGGAGTAATTGTGACTGCCGCAATCCCACGCGCCTGCCGTTATCACGGTTGCCGCAACACCACTACTGATCGCTCGGGCTATTGCGAAGCCCATCGCAATACAGGATGGGAAAGCCACCAACGTGGCAAGAGCCGGCATGAGCGCGGGTATGGCCGCAAATGGGATGTAATCCGCCCGCGCATCCTGAAACGCGACCGGCACCTATGCCAAGAGTGCCTACGCCAAGGCCGAGCCATACCGGCCACCACTGTGGACCACATCATACCCAAGGCGCACGGCGGCACAGACGCCGATAGCAACCTTGAAAGCCTATGCTGGCCCTGCCATCGCAGTAAGACAGCAACCGAGAGGACTCGATGACACGCGATGAAGAAACAGTTTTGCTGTTCAAAGGTCTGATTGCGTCATTGACTGCCGAGCAGCAGGTAAAGGTGAACGAGTGCCTGACCACCATCAGGCAGATGATACAAGACCATCCGGATGGTGAGGCGGTGATAGCCATCGGCCTGGTTGGCGCCGAGTTGCAACAAGCAGCCTGATGCGTTCATCAAACGAGAATGACTATCAATTGTCATTCAAATGAGAATCTTTCGCATTTCAAATGATAATACCTCTCATCCATGCTGGGGAGGGGCGGGTCAAATCGCTACCCCTCTCACGCCGCGGGACCGCCGCCTTGGGCCTATTTTTACGCGCCCGAAATAAGGAATTTTTTTTCGACATTTTTTAACATTTCGGGAGGGGTATGGGAACGTCGGTTCGGGCGGCCGGAGGAGGCCGAAAAAGCAACTCGACCGCCAAACACAAAAGCAGCCTAACCCGGATCGCGCCGCCGGCGGAGTTGATGAGCGACATCGCGATCAAGATTTGGAAAACCCAAAGCAAAATTCTCATAGAGCGCGGCACATTTGAACTTGAAGACGCGCCGTTGCTGCTGGCGTACTGCAATTCATTCCATTTGATGATTGTGGCCGAACAGGTCATCGCGACTCAGGCATTGAAAGATCTCGAAAATAAAGGGTTGGCGGATTTAGGCGGTACCGGTGGTCTGAAAAAACATCCGGCCGTCGCCGTTCGCAATGATTGCGTTTCACAATTGGCGCGCCTGGGTTCGTTACTCGGCTTGGATCCGCTTAGCCGGCTACGCATGATCGGCGGCGGAAACGATGATGACGACGAGAACGAATTCGATGAGTTCTAATTATGGCCGCATACCCGAACGTAAATGCCGCCCAGCAATACGCCCGGGAGGTCATTAGCGGGAAAGTTCCCGCCTGCAAATATGTCCGCGCCGCCTGCCAGCGGCACTTTTCCGATCTGGAAAAAGCCAAGGATAAAGCCTGGCCTTACCGGTTTGACCGCGATAAGGCGGAACGCGCCTGCCGGTTTTTGCAAAAGTTGCCGCACACCAATGGCAAATGGGCCAAGCAAAAGTTGCTGATTACGCTGGAGCCGTGGCAGCAGTTTATTTTTTCAATGGTGTTCGGCTGGGTCAAAAAGAAAAACGGCATGCGCCGCTTTCGCGAGGCGTACACCGAGGTACCGCGTAAAAATGGCAAATCATTGTTCGCTGCCGGTGTGGGTACCTACATGTTTTGTGCCGATGATGAATATGGCGCGGAGGTGTATTGCGGCGCCACCACGGAACGGCAGGCATGGAAGGTGTTCAAACCGGCGCTGATGATGGCCATGAGATTGCCCAACCTGCGCAAGCGATTTCAGGTCAAGCCCTGGGCTAAAAAGATGACCCGGCCAGACGGTTCGGTGTTTGAACCTATTATCGGTGACCCGGGCGATGGTGACTCGCCGTCGTGCGCGCTGATAGACGAATACCACGAACACCCGACGGATACGCTCTATACCACCATGACCACCGGTATGGGCGCCCGGGCGCAGCCATTAGCCTGGATCATCACCACCGCCGGCTTCACGCTGGATTGTCCGTGCTATGAAAAGCGCCGCCAGGTGACTGAAATGCTCGACAATATCCTCCCCAACGAGGAACTGTTCGGCATTATCTATACCCTGGATGAGGACGACGACTGGACCCAACCCGAGGCGTTGACCAAGGCCAACCCCAACATGGGTGTTTCGGTCGATGAAGATTACCTGCTGGCGCAGCAGCAACTGGCCATCAGTGTGCCGTCGCAGACCAACAAGATTAAAACCAAACATTTTAATCTCTGGGTATCCGCGAAATCCGCCTATTTCAATCTGGAGAAATGGAAATCCTGTGCTGACCCGACGCTGAAAATTGAGGATTTTTACGGCGAGGAATGTCATGCCGGTATCGACCTGGCGTCCAAACTGGATTTGAACTGCGTCTGTCCGGTTTTTACCCGGATAATCGACGGCAGAACACATTATTTTTGCGTTTCCCCGGCCTTTTGGGTGCCGGAGGACACGGTGTTTTCAACTGATCCGGCCATCAAACGCACCGCCGAACGTTATGCGCGGTTCGTGAATATGCAAAAACTGATCGCTACAGACGGCGCCGAAGTGGATAACCGGCAGATATTCGAGCATATCGTCGGGCTGAATGCGCATGTGAAGGTGCTGAGTTGCCCTATTGATCCCCATGGCGCCACCAGTATTTCGCATGATCTGGCCGATGAGGGATTGCAGCCCATCACCATCATCCAGAATTACACCAATATGAGTTCCCCCATGATGGAGCTGAACGCCGCCATTGCCTCGGGGCGGTTTCATCATGACGGCAACCCGGTCATGACCTGGTGTATCAGTAACGTGGTGGGGAAGTATGTACCCGGCAGTGATGATGTCGTCCGACCGACCAAAGAGGGCAATGAAAACAAAATCGATGGCGCGGTATCGCTCATCATGGCGATCGGTCGGGCCATGCTTAACGAAAAAGAGGAATCATTATCCGATCACCTCGAATCATACGGAATAAGGTCACTCTAACGGAGCGCTGTAAGGCGATATATTTATGATCCTACCTGTATTGTCCTTGATTGTAGGGATTATCGGCGCGTTCCTGCTTTCGTTTGGCGCCTGGCTGGTATACATCCCTGCCGGTTATATGATTGGGGGACTCCTTTGCCTGCTTTGGTCATGGATGGTATCTCGCGCCATGGCGACAAATCAGGCGCAAAAACACTCCGGGGGTGAGTAATGTTCTTCCCCGCGATGTTTAAAAACGCCAATTCAACACCTGTCACTACCCCGGCGGAACTGGCCGAGATTTCCGGATTGTCTTACGACACCTACACAGGGAAGCGCGTAAGCAGTCAAAAAGCCATGCGCCTGACGGCGGTTTTCGGGTGTATCCGGGTACTGGCCGAGTCAATAGGAATGCTGCCCTGCAATATCTATAAGACCACAGACAAAGGCAAAGAGAAGGCTGTCAGTGAGCGGTTGTATAAATTACTTTCGCTCAAGCCCAACGATTACATGACGCCGCAGGAGTTTTGGGAATTGCTCGTGACCTGCCTGTGTCTGCGTGGAAATTTTTACGCCTACAAGGTCAAAGCCCTGGGTGAGGTAGTAGAACTTTTACCGCTCGATCCGGGCTGCGTCCAACCCAAACTTAACAGTCAGTGGCAGCCGGTTTACCAGGTGACATTCCCTGATGGCTCTACCGATGTACTTGGACAAGATGATATCTGGCACGTCCGCATTTTGACGCTTGACGGGCTGGTGGGGCTTAACCCGATCGCGTATGCCCGCGAAGCTATCTCCCTTGGTTTGGCTACGGAAGAACACGGTTCACGCCTTTTCAGCAATGGCGCTGTGACTTCAGGGGTATTGCAAACAGAGCAGACCCTAACGGATGAAGCCTATGCCCGCCTGAGGAAGGATTTTGAAGAGCGACATACAGGGTTGGGTAATGCGCACCGCCCAATGATCCTGGAAATGGGTCTCGAATGGAAAGCGATGGGACTTAATGCTGAAGACAGCCAATTTCTGGAAACCCGAAAGTTTCAGCTTGAAGAAATATGCCGAATTTACCGCGTCCCCATGCACATGGTGCAGAACACAGACCGAGCTACTTTCAGCAATATTGAAAGCTTGGGAATTGGATTTATTAATTATTCCCTGGTGCCGTACCTGACGCGCATTGAACAGCGGATCAATATCGGGTTAATTCAGGAATCAAAGCAGGGCACTTATTATGCGAAATTCAACACCGGCGCCCTGTTACGTGGCGATATGAAGTCCCGTTTTGATTCCTATGCCACCGCCATTAACTGGGGTATGTACTCACCCAATGACTGCTTGGAGCTGGAGGATCGTAATCCTCGCCCTGGCGGCGATGTCTATCTCACTCCCATGAACATGACGACCAAGCCGCAAGACTCGGACACGAAAAAACCAACTGAGGGAAATGGCCATGCCGATGATTAAACAACGGCTTGATATTCCGCTGAAAATTAAATCCGTTAATGATTCGGGAGAATTCGAGGGTTACGGCTCGGTATTCGGCGTAAAAGACAGTTACGGCGATATCGTGATCCCCGGCGCTTTCAGTAAATCATTGCAAAACTGGACCGAAAAGGGCGCGCTTCCAGCCATGCTCTGGCAGCACAGGATGGATGAACCCATCGGTATCTATACCGCGATGAAGGAAGACGATACCGGTCTTTTTCTTCAAGGGCGGCTATTGATCGACGATGACCCCCTGTCCAAACGAGCGCATGCCCATATGAAGGCCGGCTCAATAACCGGTCTGTCTATTGGATACATGCTTAAAGATTGGGAGTTCGATAAGGCGAAAGACGCCTTTTTGCTGAAAGACATTGATTTATGGGAAGTCAGTTTGGTGACATTCCCGGCCAATGATGAGGCGCGCGTAAGTGACGTTAAATCCCTGTTCGCCCGCGGCGAAACACCCTCCCCGAAATGTATTGAACGAGTCCTGCGCGACGTTGGACTTTCCCGCTCTCAAGCCAAGGCGTTTATGGCTGAGGGTTACGGCGGCCTGTCTCAGCGTGACGATGAAATAGGTCTAGCCTTAAACACATTGAAATCTCTAACTTTTTAATCTGGAGTACACTATGTCTGTAGAAATCAAAGACGTTGAACAAGTCGCGCAAGACCTGCAAAAAAAATTCGATGAGTTCAAAGAAAAGAACGATGCCCGCCTGTCCGCCGTGGAACAGGAAAAAGGTAAGCTAGCCGGCGAGGTGGAAACCCTGAACGGCAAACTAAGTGAACTGGATACACTGAAATCTGCATTGGAAGATGAGTTGAAGCGAGTAAAACGTCCGGGTGGCGCCACGCAGAGCAAGGAAGCCAGTGAGCATAAATCCGCCTTCATGGAGTTTATGCGCAAAGGCCGTGACGATAACTTGCGCGAGTTGGAGCGCAAGGCGCTACAGATCGGTGTGGATGAAGATGGGGGATATGCGGTGCCGGAAGAGTTGGATCGCACCATCTTGACGTTGCTGAAAGACGAAGTGGTCATGCGCCAGGAAGCAACCACCATCACTGTCGGCGGCGCTCAGTACAAGAAACTTGTCAATCTCGGTGGCACCGCCTCCGGCTGGGTGGGTGAAACGGATGCGCGCCCGGCGACCGACGCCTCCAAACTGGGCCAAATTGAGCCGTTTATGGGGGAAATCTACGGAAACCCGCAAGCGACGCAGACCATGCTGGATGACGCCTTCTTTGACGTTGAGTCCTGGATCAATAGCGAACTGTCCAGTGAGTTCGCTGAACAAGAAGAAATCGCGTTTACCAGCGGCAACGGCACCAAAAAACCGAAAGGGTTCTTAGCCTACCCCTCCACTGCGGATAAGGACGCGGCCCGCGCATTCGGTACGTTACAGTATATCCTTTCCGGCGCTGCCGCCAGCGTCACCGCCGACGCTGTTTTGAATTTGGTTTACACCCTCCGCAAGGTCCATCGCGCCGGTGCCAAGTTCATGATGAACAACAGCTCACTGTTTGCCGTGCGCATCCTTAAGGATTCGGAGGGTAACTATCTGTGGCGTCCGGGGTTGGAATTGGGGCAACCATCGAGCCTGGTCGGTTACGGGGTGGCGGAAAACGAACAGATGCCGGACATCGCCGCTGATGCGAAGGCGATTGCGTTTGGCAACTTCAAGCGGGGTTACACCATTGTTGACCGCATCGGTACCCGTATCCTGCGTGACCCGTACACCAATAAACCGTTTGTTGGTTTCTATACCACCAAGCGCACCGGCGGTATGCTGGCGGACTCCCAAGCCATCAAGCTGTTACAGATAGGCGTAGCGGCGGATTAATGTAGGGGGCTTCGGCCCCTTTGAGGCAACCCAATGATTAAATTGCTTAAAGACCTCAAATGGTCCCCGGATGGTGTGCAGATTGACATCATTCCGTTCGGGGAGTATCAGAACGGAGAAATACCCGCCCGCGCCGTGGTAATTGCGGGACATCTTGGTATTTCTGAAATCATTGAAGACTCAGGGCAGGACACCAATACCCCGGTGGAACCTGAAACTAAAAAAAGCAAAAAATAATCCGCTTCGGCGGTTTTTTTATGCCCGCCAGCCAGCGGGAAGGGGTCTGATATGATTCCAACTCCTGATCAACTCAGGGCGCAGTGCCGAATTGACGACGACGACACATCCAGCGATGCGCTGTTAACCCTTATGGCCGCGGCCGCGCGCCGCAAGGCCGAGAATTTCATTAACCGGCCTCTTTATGACGATGAGGTGCCAGAAGACGAGGACTCGGGGCTGGTGGTTACGGAAGATATTGCCCTAGCCATCCTGCTGGCCGTCGGACACTGGTATATCAATCGAGAGGCGGCCGCATCTGTTCAGCAATTACCCATTCCGCTGGGATTCAATGAATTGCTCGAACCTTATCGGATTATCCCATTATGAAGCCTGCACCCTTGACCAGCGGCGAGCGGAATAAGCGTATTATGCTGCGCCGGGTCGATGTCAGCCGGGATCCGCAATCCGGCGCAGAGCAACGGACCACGGTTGATGTTGCTACCCCCTGGGCCAAAGTTGAGCCGATTTCCAACCGGAAAATCCGCACCATTGACCAGCAGCAGGTGGTGGAGACGATATTGTTCACGCTCGCGCCCCGGTCAGATGTGGATATCGATTGGCAGGTGGTATTCGCCGGGCGGGTGTATACGGTCAGGGCGACTGACCGGACACAGTCTGACCGGCTGCTGATCACCGCGGAGGCGGATGCCCGTCATGATCGAGTATGAAATCAAAAACTCACTGGAAACCCTGACCGGATTGCCGGCGTATCCGTTGTTATTACCCGATCCGGAACAAGAGGGGGTGACCTATCAGCGTATCAGTGATCCGCGTTTTGATACCGGTCTGGTGCAAACCGCGCTGATACAGGCCCGCGTTCAGGTATCACTCTATGTCATCGACGATTATCCCCGACTACTGTCCCTGGATAAAACTGTTTGCAACGCCTGGGAGGCTATCCGGCATGGTTATCTTGGCACATGGCCGGTTCAGACGGTGATGCGGGACGGCATTCAGCAGGACCAGGCCACGTTGAGCGATAACCGGATTCAGTACCGCTTGATCCGGGATTACCTCATCTGTTACCCGGAGGACGCCGTATGAAAGGGCTGTTGCGTGTAGACGTGCAGGGCCTGGCGGAGCTGGAGCGCCAATTGGTGGATCTGGGCACCAACAAAGCGGTTAAGGTTCTGCGTGATGCCGGAAAGACCGCGCTAGCGCCGGTGATGGACGATATGCAGCGTCATGCGGGCTACGATGCGAAAAGCCCCGGGCCGCACATGCGGGATAGTATCAAGATCACCAGCACCAACCGTATCAATGATACGCAATGGCTTACAGTAGTGACATTGAAAGTTGGCCCCAGCAAGGCGCACCAAATGAAGGCGCTGGCCCAGGAGTTCGGCACCGTCAAACAGGTGGCCAGGCCGTTTATCCGGCCGGCGCTTGATTACCACAAATCCCAGGTTTTGCGCATTCTCGCCGTTGAGATCCGCGCAGGCCTATCCAGATAGTAAACCACCGAGAGAGACAAATTATGGTTGATAAGACTTCGCCGGAATATGCCATGCTGCCCGCCGGCACTGTTATCAAATGGGGCGCGATTGGCGATGAAGCGGCGGCATTGAAACCGCTAATCAACTGCAAGGCTATTGGCGCCACCGGTCAAACGGCGTCGTTTGTGGACTGCACCACGCTCATCGACACGCAAAAACAGTTTATTTCCGACGTACCAGAGGGGCCTGATAAATCCCTGGGATTTGTGGACGACCCGACCAATACCGATTTCACGGATTTCCTGACCGCGGCCGCCGCGCGCCAGACGGTGCAGTTTTACACGGAATTGCCCAACGGCCGTACCGCTACGATGATTCTGGCACTGGGTGGTTGGGAAGTAGCGGAAATTACCGCGCCGTCGAGCGATGTTATTCAAATTACCGTCTCCGGCAAACAAAACAGCATTACCTGGGGCACGGTGTCGTCCGGTTCGTGATCCGTTCGTGATCCTTTCGCCTGAATATCATTAAGGAAAAACATGTCTAAACAAAACCCGCTCCGGGCCGCCCTGTTGCGCCCGCTGAATACCGCGATACCCTGCACTCTGTTCGGCGCGGATGTCTACATCCGGCGCCTGACCGCGCAAGAGTTGATGGACTATGATGACGGGCTGGCCGCGGCCCGCGACGCCAATGATCAGAAACAATCCGCACAGTTAGGCGCCGGCCTGATTTTATCGGCGCTGGTGGATGAAACCGGCCAACCTATCCCGACCCCGGAACTCCCTACCGCCGCCGAAATCCTGGCCGTACATGACAATGCCGCATTGTTAGAGGCAATCACACTGGTGCATCGACACAGTTACGGCACGCTGGAGGAAGCGAAAAAAAACTAACTGACTCGCCGTGGCTACAACTGATTTTCAGTTTGGCTGACAGGTTCGGCGAGGCAGATCCCCGAAAAATCGCAATTTTGCCTGCAGGTATTTTGCGGCATTGGCAGGCGTATTTTGCGCTGCTGTCCGACATGCCGGCGGTGCCGGCTTCCACTCATCCTGTTGCCACTGACGATATAGACCGACAGTGCGCCGACGTTATGCGAGCACTCATGTAATGGCTGATGTTGCCTCCCTGGCGGTAGCACTGCACCTAAACAGCGCCGCCTTCAAATCCGAATCGGTAGAGGCGTTCAACGGCGCCGCATCGTCAGCGAAAAAATTTACCGATACCGTCCGACAGCAATCGGCCTCGGCTGGCGCGGCCATCTCTAAAATCGCCGTTCAGGCGGGTCATGCCGGAACACAGTTTGATGGTCTGCAGGGGCATATTTCGAAAGCCAGCACCGGCTTGGAGCAGTTTCGCTCCATGGTCAACAGCCTGGCCGGTGGCAGCAATATCGCATTAAGTACGATTGCTAATGCCATGGTGCCGTCTCTCGATCGCCTGTTTGTCAGTCTGAATACCACCTCAGGCGGTTGGAAGGCGCAACAGGAGGCCGCCCGCCAAGCGGCTACAGTGGCCGAAACAGCGGCAGCGGCTGAAATCGCCCAGGCGCAGGCGGCGCGCACTCAGGCGCAAGCGCAGATGACCGCGGCGCAGCGGACTCAGGCGGCCGCCCAGGCATCCCGGACTCAGGCGCAGGAGTTGGCGCGCTACCTGGCAACGCAATCCCAGGTCAATAAGGAACTGGGGTTGAATGTCAGCTACCAGGATGATTATGTAAAAATCAATCGCCAGGTGACCGAGGCCAATCTCGCCGAGACGGCGGCACAGGCGAAACTGGCTGCGGTCACGGAGGCGGTCACTGCGGCGGACGCGGCAGAGGCCGCCGGCAAGGTTAAGCTGGCCGCCGCCATTGAGGCTATCAGCGTCGCAAATCAAAAAGTGTCATTCACGACCCGCGCCGCCAGCGCCGCATCGGGTCTTTGGCGGGGGTTGCTATCGCTGGTGGGTGGCTTGCCAGGGCTGGGTATCCTGGCGGGGGTATCGGCCATTACCGCGCTGTATGCCGGATTCGAACAGGCCACCAAGGAAACGCAGGCATTCAACGCCGCTATCTTGCAAAATTATGGTGCCGTGGGTATGACGGCCGATCAGTTGCGCGGGCTGGCTGTCCAATTGGGGGATACCGACGGCGCAGTGAAATCGGTAACGGCGGCGGTCAAGGCCGGCTTCACCGGTGACATGCTCGAACAGGTGGCCGCCTTGGGCGCGCAAATCAATGATATGGGCGGCGATGCGGATACGCTGGTCCGGCAATTGACCAGCCTGCGCGGCGACCCACTCAAGGCCATTCAGCAGTTGACCAGTGAGGGCCTGGTCTTTAATGCCAGCCAGATAGAGCAAATTGCCAGCCTGGAGCGCCAGGGGAACATTGCCGAGGCGACGGCGCTCGCTCAACGGATATTGTTGGACCTGGTCAACCAGAAACTGAAAGATCAGCAAACCGAGATCCAGAACACGGCCGGCTGGTGGGATAAGCTCAAGGAAAAGGTTTCCGGCGCGTTGTCGGCCATTGGTCAGGCCGATATCGATAATGCCCGCGTCATGTCCAATATGATGGGCGTGGATATGGATAAGCCCGCTCGTGATGCCCAGGCAGTGGCCGATCAACAGAAAAAGCAGGCGGAAGAAAAACAAAAGCAAGCTGTGGCAGACCAAAACGCTGCATTGGCGCGCATCAAAACAGAATCCGAAATTAATGCCGCCATCAAAGCCGGCGCCGATCCCAAGAAAGAGGCCGCTCGCTTGACGGCGGAAATTACCGCCGAATACAAATCCGGAAAAATGTCTCTGGACGACTACAACCAGGCGTTAAAAGGGGTTGATAAGGAATTTGGTAACCATAAGAAAGCCTCGACCGCCGGCGTCAACGATGGTCGGAACATGCTCATACAGCTCCAGGAACAAGAGGCGGCATTGCGGGCGCAGGTGGACGACAGCAACAAACTGACCGCCAGCCAGAAAAAACTGGCGGCGTTTAATGCCGAGGTCGCCGGGTTTGACAAAAATCACCTGACGACCGGGCAAAAAAGCATTCTGGCCATGCAGGACCAAATCCGCGCCCAGTTGCAGGTGAATGCTGGGCTGGAGCAGGAGAATGCCAACCGCGCGTTGGCATTAAAATTTCAGCAGGAAAACGCCGAACTAACCCAGGCCACGGCCGAAAAACAGCAGACGGCCAATAATTCGCTGGCGGAAATGACCCTATCCTCCCCGGCGTATGAGCAAATGACGGCCGAACAGCAGATCCGTAATGATTTTGCCGCCCGGCGGTTGAAACTGGATAAAGAAACGACCAATCATTCATCGGATTTGTACCGACAGGAAACGGATTTTTTGGCAACGGAGCAGCAGCGCCAGCTGGACATTGTCGCGAATACCGCCGCCGAGAAACAAAAAATTGACGGCAGTTATTCCATCGGGTTTAAGAAAGGCGTCACGGATTGGGCGGTCAGCGCCAGCAACGCCTATGAACAGATGAAGGATTTTGCCACCAGCAGCTTTGATTCGATGGCCAGCGGCCTGGCGACGTTTGTGACGACAGGTAAGTTAAATTTTTCCACGCTGGCCAAATCCATTATTGCCGATCTCATTAAAATCCAACTACAAGTGGCGGCCTCCAGTGCGCTACAGTCGATTTTTGGCATCGGCTCCAGCCTGTTATCGGGCGTATTGGGCGGCGGGGCGTCTTCCACGGCATCAACTGCCAGTGGCGCGACCGGCGCTATGGGGTTATCGACCAGCTATACCGCCTATGCAAAGGGCGATGTTTTCGCCTCGCCGGATCTCGGCCGATATCGCAATAACATTGTCAACCAGCCGACGTTTTTCGCGTTTGCCAGCGGCGCCGGGGTCATGGGTGAGGCGGGACCAGAAGCCATCATGCCGTTGACACGCGCGTCGGATGGCTCCCTGGGAGTTCGCGCTGTTGCCAACGGCGCGCAGCAGTCGGCTGGCGCACCGCAGGTCAATATCTATATCACCGACAGCGGCAACACATCGACCCAGAGCGATACCCAGGGTTATCAGCAGTTCGGCAATGACATTGGGGCCTATGTTGACCAGCGCTATCGGACGTTGCGGGATAGGGATTTGGGCCAGGGCGGCGCGATCAGCAGAGCCATTAAGGGGCGTAAATGATCCGGACATTCAATTTTTCCCCGCGTGTCAATCCCACGGGCGATTTAACGCCGGCCGTGCGAGAAATCCAACTCGGTGATGGCTATACCCAACGGTCCGGCGATGGCATCAACAGCGAGGCCCAGAGCTGGGCGCTGACGTTTGTTGGGACGTGGGACTACATTTCCCCCATATTACAGTTTATCCGTGACCATAGAGGTTATACCGCATTCCAATGGCGCAATCCGCTGTTTGAAATGGGGCTGTATTGTTGCAAACAATATCAGGCCACCCCGCTGGGCAATAACAATTTTTCCCTCACCGCAACCTTTATCACCGCTTATCACCCATAAGGCACCCCATGGCAATTACCTCCGATCTTCAAAAGCTGGAGCCGGGCAGCAAGGTCACGCTATTTGAAGTTGACTGCGGCGCCTTTGACGGCCCCCAGCTCTATTTTCATAACCATGCTATCCCATTTACCGAAGCGGAGCTGGAGGCGGCCGGCGGAAATCCCGACTCACTGCCGGCTAAATCCATCTGGTGGCAGGGCATAGAGTATAAACCCTGGCCGACGCAGGTTACCGGGCTGGAAGTGACCAGCGACGGCAGCGCACCAACGCCGACACTGGCCGTGGGGAATATTGACGGTACCATCTCGTCGCTGTGTCTGGCCTATCAGAACCTGGTACAAGCGGCCGTCAAAATCCACACCACGTTCGCCCATTACCTCGATGCCCGAAATTTCCCCGACGGCAACGCCAACGCCGATCCGGAGCAGGAAAAAATCGAGGTCTGGTATATCGACAGCAAAACCAGCGAGGACAACGAACAAATCCAGTTCGCGCTGTCGAGTCCGGCTGATCTTGAGGGCATCATGATCCCCACCCGACAAATTCACAGCCTGTGTACCTGGGCGATCCGTAACCGGTACCGCGGGCCCGAATGCGGCTATACGGGGACGGCGTATTTCGATATTGACGATAACCCGGTCGACGACCCGAGCCAGGACGTGTGCGGCGGACTGATGAGTTCGTGCAAATGCCGGTTTGGCGATGGCAACCAGCTGCCGTTTGGTGGCTTCCCCGGGTCGGCATTGCTGAAGAGGTAATATGCGCCAACACATCGTTAAAAAACTTCTGGCGCACGCCGCCGAGACCTACCCGGCGGAGTGTTGCGGGCTGGTGGTGCAGAACGGCCGGCGGCAATCGTACATCCCGTGTCGAAATACAGCACCGGATGCCGGCGAGCAATTTCGCATCGACCCGGCCGAATATGCCGCGGCTGAGGATACCGGGACAATCGTTGCGATAGCACATAGCCACCCGGATGCCACCACGCACCCGTCACAGCTCGACCTGGCGCAGTGTGACCTGTCACAGGTGCCTTGGCTCATCGCGAGCTGGCCGGAGGGTGATGTCCGGGAGATTATGCCGATCGAGGGCATCAAACCGCTGGAAGGCCGCCCGTTCGTGCATGGCATCTGGGACTGTTACGCCATCGTTCGGGACTGGTACCGGCTGGAGCGCGGCATCGCGCTGCCAGATTTCGACCGGACGGACGGCTGGTGGAACCGTGGCGAGAATTTGTATATGAAACACTATGTCGACGCGGGCTTTATCCTGGCCAGTGGCGAGCTACAGATCGGGGACGTCATCATTATGCAGATACGGGCAAACGAGCCGAATCACGCCGGCGTTTACCTGGGTGAGGGACTCATGCTGCACCACATGTATGGCCAACTGAGTCACCGAGTGCCCTATGGCGGATACTGGCGGGAAAGAACAATAAAAATCGTTCGTTATAAAATGGCAATATAATTTTAATGATTACTGCATTGTGTTACAATTTACCCCCTTAATAAAGGAATGGGGGAACTGATGATGATATTCTCTAGGATATTGGTTTTATTAATTGTATCTTTTTGGTTAACTGCCTGCGGTCAGGAAAATAATGATCCAACTCAATTGGGCAAGAAAAGCGTGATGTCTGCTTTGAAGGATCCGGGTAGTGCGGATTTTAGAAACTTGCATTATTATGTGAAAACTCAAAACAAAGATGGAACGACGGTAGGTTTTGTTTGTGGTGAGGTTAATGCAAAAAATTCATTTGGTGCATATACCGGCTTTAAAAAGTTTATGGTTCCAGCTGGAGTTGGGGTGAAAAAAGCGGTCGCAAGCGACGCTATCATAGAGTCTGATAATGGTTTCGTATTAACTCTTATAGAAAATTCTTGCAGTTAATATATGCCATATTTCCCAGCGTGTAACGCTTCAGATTAAATTTTCGTAATATTTTTTTACTGGAGGTTAAATGTCGGAATTAAAAATTTTAAAATTATATGGCATATTAGGTGCTAAGTTTGGCCGAGTCCATAAATTGGCTGTAAACAGTCCACAAGAAGCAGTAAAAGCACTGTCGGTTGTTGTTCCCGGTTTTGAGAAGTTCATGATAAATTCCCAAGCCAAAGGCTTGACCTTTGCTGTATTCAAAGGGAAACGTAATATTAATAAAGAAGAGCTTGTGCTATCTGGAGTTAATGAAGATATTCGCATCGCTCCAATCAT
>NZ_SZPQ01000063.1 GCF_005217455.1 Martelella alba | reverse complement strand
GTTTGGCGATTGATCAGATCGCACAATCCGGGCTGAGTTCCCTCAATGTGATCTATTATTCTGCGCAGCTATTTAGGTCTTCAATGAATTTCCCCACCTGGGGCGATTTCATAAAATCTGCCACGGCATTATTGAAAGCGTCCGACAAATGCGCCAGGGGGCCAGATAGGGGCAGCAGACCACTGATAAACGTGTTTTCAATCTGCGTACCGCTGCGCCGCAACTGCAATTCGAAATTCTGCCATGAACGCAGTGTTTGGTCACTCAGCGACAAAGATTTCCGGTCCGCGTCCGCCTTTTTAACCATGGCGTCAATTTCTGATTCGCTCATGTTTTTAAAGCGGATCAGGTCGTCCATGCTGAAAAAGTTAAGCAGTCCGTTTGCCTCAGCGCCCTGTTGCGTGCTGCCGGCGCTGATAAATTTCTGCCGGGACGCTTTGATCATCGGCCCCATCAGCGACATGGGGTCCTGACCGGTAGGATTGATGCCTAACGCGCTGAACGCCCAGCGTTTGGTTAGATCATATTGCGCGTCGCGAATGGCTCCCAGCGTTGACCCGGGGTCACGCACGGCTTTGGAATAGTCGATCGCCGCGGCGTTCAATTCGCCTGCCGATATACCCAACCCTTGGGACGTTAGCCGGGTGTTGGCCGCGCTCAGCGCCATGCGGTTGATGCCGAACAGGCCACCGGCACCGGTCAGCCCAGAAATGATGCCAACCAGACCCGACCATTTCAGCAACGATAACGTGGCGTCTTTGATATGCCCGGCGATATCTTTAGACGCTTTGGCGCCCGTGGATAGCCAACTGCTGCCCTTCTTGGATTCCTGAGTAAATTTTTCCTGTTGCTGTCGGCTGCGTTCAACCTGGTCAGCCCCGGCCTTGTGCTGGCCGGCGAGATCTTTCGCGGCCGCCGTTGCTTGTTGCACGCCTTTAACGGAATAGTTAACCGCCTGCGTCCAAGTCTTGGCGGCCTCTTTCCCTGCCGCATCGAATCCCCCAGCCGCGGCGGCGGTACCCTCTCCCACCTTCGCCCAGGCGTCCGGCATGGCATCCAGAGCCTGTTTGTATTTATCGAACTGCTCTTTGAACGCCTTGAACTTGCCATCGTTAACGTCAATATCAATAATGGATTTTGCCATCGGGCGTCCTCGCAATCAGATAGCGCTGGCGGAATTGCTGCGCATCCCGGTGTTCCTGGCCGTGCTGCAAAATGAAATCCCGGAATCCCTCAACGGATAGCCACTCTAGGATGGAATGACAGACAGTGTTTCCGTCTCGCCAGTATTGGCGGCCGGCGTCAATGTCGGCAATGAACTGGCGAATTCCGTACAGTTCGATGAGGTAATTTGCACATCCCAGAGAGAGGACATCGATTCCAGTGTTGGGAGGATCAGCGTCTTCCTGTGCACGGCAGAGACACAGATAAAAAAAACGATTTGTCCCTCGATATCGTAATAATCGTCATCCGATATCAGTTTTTGCGCCAGCGCCGCTTCAAGGGGCACGGATTTCCACCCAGATTTGGTGGGGGCGATAACGTTGGTCAGGCGATGGATTTCACCCATCAGGCCGTTACCCACCCCCTCATCGCCGTCCCAATCGCCAATTTTCATGGCGGTCTGTTTCAGCATGAGGGAGGCCACTTTGGGACCGCTCAATACATTGAGGCCCTCGGCATAGATGCCGGCAAATGTCTTTGATAGCGTCAAAAAATAACGTTCATATACCTCGCGTCCTATAGGCATGGAATGAACGTAAACGGGCTTTCCTTCGCCGTCGGTAATGGGAATAACCAGGTTTAATGCGCGATCAATTTTCAATTTCAGCTCCACATATCATTGTTGATAACGTACGTTCCGCCGATAGTGATAGCGAAATCATTGTTCGTTCCGTTGAACGTCAATTGGGCTACACTCACAATGGCGCAGTTAATCAGTGAATAGGCATCCATCACGGTCGAGTCAGGGGTCACAGTGATATCGCCCAACGTGGTATCCGATTCCATTTTCGATTTATAGCTGTTCGCCAGCGCCTGTGATTTGTTCAGATGAATGGTTATCGTGGCCGCCATGTACGGTTCGGGCGACGGGGTACGGCCGGTCAGGTTATCAATAAACGTGGTGGCGTTCCCCTCAAGGGCAATGGAGATCCCCTCCTTACCCAGATAGGAGGCGGTAACGTTCAACTCGGGGTAATCGGTGATCGCCACCGTGCCTTTGACGCGGTTTAAAAATCCCTGCGAAATTAGCGGGTTTCCAGATGGCATAACGTCCTCTCATTAACCAACAAAGTTGGTTACGTTCAGATTAAAAATAATGGACTCGAACCCGCGCAACGGGGTGATCACGGCGGACAAACCGGAATATTTACCATCCTCATAATCCGAGGGATTCAGCGCAGAATAGCTGCTGAATGGCACCGCATTGACCACGTATTTCCCCACATAATCACCCTCATTGAAATTCGCGATAAAATCGTCCTGAGATAATGTGGTAGAAATGAGCGAGCCCAGAATAAGGCCGTAAGACGCGCCGTTAGTGAGTGTCTTTTTCGCCCGATTTTGCAGCCTGTTAATACCCAATTGATCGTAAAACAGCGGATTGGTCGAGCTGTTAGAACCGTTGATAATTTCGTTGGACAAATCCAGATTGATGTTGATGATGGCCCATGCCACGGTATACCAATAATTGAACGGATTCCCGTCCAGCATATGGCCCCAGACCAGCATCAGGTTAGATAACCCGCCCTCGGCCGCCGTCGAAACATAGTTGATGTTTCCCGTCTTGAGCGACGATAACAGCGACGAATTGCCAAATGTCGGATAGGCGGTAACCCCGTACAGGAACGAAAAACAGAGCGGCGAAACCAGATTGCTGGACGACGGATTGTAATTGAGCGTGACATAGAATACCGCTGCCAGGCTGTATTCCGTATCGGGAATATCCGGCGCCTCGATCATGGCGAACACACTCGATAGCGTAGCCCGCGCAGACCAATCAGACCAGTTCGACATCGAGCAAGTGACAAAAAATTTCACCAGGGCAGTGGGTGAGGTGTAATTCGCCACCATGGTTTTAAAGGTGGACTCGTCTGCCCATTCCCGCGGCACCAGATAGGAGAAAAATATCCCTGGGTTGGTGGTAATGAACGACGCCAGCGCCGTTACGCCCTGCTCCGGACTGCCCTCGCCCAGTTCCAAAACATAGACCGAGGCGTTAGAGCCCTGCGCCCAAAACGTGGTGTTCATGGCGGTCAAAGTAGCGACGTCAGTGTCCGTCAGAACGCCGGAGGTGGTCATGGCGCCAGGGTTAGTTGCCAGCGCATACGTCAAAGTGCTGGCGCCCGTAACGGTGCATTCGAACGTGCCGTTATATCCCGTCGGGACCGCGCCGCTGATGGTCAATTCCAGTACGTCACCGGTGGTAAAGCCGTGCGGCGAGGTGGTGGTGACCGTTACAACGGATGACGCCCACGCGAGGGTAGTGATCGCCTTGCTGCCGGCGAGAATGGCGGTTAAATCGCTGGATTGAGTTAACAGGGAGTAGGTTCCCTGCGCGAGTATCGTACCGCCCTGCGAGATAAACGCTCCGGTGCGCAACAATTTGCTGGGCGCGGCCGGGTTCGTAATCGACACATTTAATGTAACGATATCAGTGCTCATCGTTGCCCCTTAGAGATAGCTGACGCTGACGGTCTGGCCGGTGCCCGGAATGATGGTGATGCCAGTGGCACACGGCCAATCAATGATGATTTGCCCCACGGTGTTTGGGATCACTGCAATGAGGTTGGCGGCGGCAGCATTGGCGGCCACGTTGGTATCGTAGGCGTTACCTGCGGCAGAACCTGCTACCAGCACATTGACGCGCACCAGGCGCCCCGCCGTCGCTTTAACAACGGTACTGGCTGCAATGTTGTAATGTGGCGTATCGCCGCCGGCGGAGGACTTCAGAGCGCCATAGGCGTCTACCCGTAGCGGTGTACCGACATTGGCAGCATTAAGGGCTGGATTAATTAACATGGGATTTTGCGGCACAGTATTTTCCTCATTCTGGATAGACGTTTGCCACGGCATTCAGTATTAATCGCCGGGCGATATCCCTGATCCGTGTCTGGTAATAGTTAATGCGAAATTCGATGGTCTTTTTCATCGCGATGATTTTCAGCTCTGATTGAGTGCGTTTTTCATCGCGAGGTATGGGGATGTTCATGATGCCCATGGCGGCATCGGCGCTGAGCGTGTATTCCTGGACGTAGCGCAGGAAATCCAGCACGTCATCGTTGCGCAAGCCGTAAATCGTCACCCTGACCGTTTCAGACACCAGTTGCCATTGGCTACTATCATGGTCGATATACGGCGTTGCCTGCAGCGGCTCCATGGATTCGACAGGAATTTCTACCGTCGCATAGGGAGGATCCAGGTTCGCATCGCTCAGAAACGAGGGAAAAACCGGCATGAATTTATCGAGCGACAGCCATATAGGCAGGCTATTGGAAACCACGACACTCGTTAAATTGAGGTCCTCTGGACGGTCTATAATCTGGCTTTCCATGGCCGGATAAATGGCGAACCCGCGGTAATGGTAAATGCCAGCCTCGGCAAACAATGGCGCCCGTTGGGAAAACGCAAACCTGACACCATCATGCACGCCGATATACATTACCCGCGTACCGATCTCGTTAAACGGGTCAATATCGGACTCGGCGGTAAAGATCATCGTGTTACGGTCGTAGGTCTCATCCTCGTTTTGCATCGTCTCAGTGGCGTAATGAAACGAACCATCGACATCGACCGTAACGGGGCCGTTCAAATACCGCGGCGGCGTTTGTTTGACGCGGGCGATTAACTGGCTGGAATCGTACATCGTGGTATTCGTTGGAATAATCCCGGCGTTTACCCAAAAAACAAACCCATCCAGTGGCAGCACAAACCGGACATATTTGGTAAACGTGACCGTTTCAGAGCGGGAAATCGCCTGTATCCCAGCTTTCAGGGCTGAGTTTAGGGGGGACGGACTATCAAATGCCTCATTTGCATTTGCCATTATCTATCCTCCATCCATGCCAACATACTGGATTGATATAAACCGGTATCTATAAACGATGGCCGACGTTCACCGCGGGAGATTTTGAGGCGATGATTCACGCCCTTCAGCGCCGCCTCGGTCGGGATGCCGTCACGGCCGGCGAGTTCCTCGTTGTCCAAAAACTTCACAAACAGATCGTGAATTTTCCCCTCTGCGGTCCCGAATGGATTGGCGTTCGGCGGCGCGCCGGCCAGGAGGTTTTCCAACGCGCCCGCCGCGGAGTCCGCCAACGCATCGGCAATTTCCTGCTGATGCATACCGAAAAACAGTTCCATGATTTTGTATTTGTCTTCCAGGATGGTCGCGACATCCCCGGTCGTGACCAGCATGGCATGCGGATCGCGTTTTTTCGTCCGTTTGGCTTTTCCGCCTTTCCGTGTTTTTTTGGGGCCATCCGGGGGAGTCGTCACATAGGGAACATCCGCAACACCCAGATGCAATTTCATGTCAGACCCCACAACGTGCCGTAGTCCTGGGCGATCGCGAGGTATTCTCTCCCCCAGGGCGTTTTGATGTTCTGCAGGTCCATCAGCGTCAAATTCGACAGACTATCCGGAACGGATATTGACTGGCTGGTTGATTGGTCGCTAGAGCCATTAATCACGCCGGGAGTAAAATCCAATATGTCCTGCTCTTGTCGGTAGGCGACAAAAAACGCTCCTGGCGCATAATTCATTAGGCGGTCGCCGGCAAGGTTATATACCGCAATGGCATATAGTTCGCACGAAATCAGCGCAATGTTCTGGTTGACGGTATTCATTGCCAGTCGAAACGCCATAGCAATAACCGGCGCATCGTCAGCCAGAATGGTATCGTCGATGCCCATCACGTCCCGGATGAACGCCAAAAAACCGGAAATCGTCGGCATATAGCCCCCTGATTAACGTTTGCGGGAACGGCCCCGGCCACGCGCAACAGACGCCTGTTCGTCCAAGGAAATCAGCTCAGCCATCAGCGGGGCATCATCGTTTTTACGAGCCTCTTCGACCACTTCCAATTCGGCGCCGCCGGCATAACCTGGAACGGTTTCCGCCAGGGTGCGATCCATGGCAATAGCAGCGGCTTTGCGACTTTCGGCGCCGCGGGCAATCAACACCTGATCGTTGTTGTGGGCGGCGTTAATGATGCTGTCGATATTGATAGGTTTATCGAATTGATAGCACAGCCCGACAAATGCCCGAGAACGCGGGATATCACCAACCGGGATCAGCCCGTAGCGGACGTGTTGGGAGATAATGCGATTGAGCGCCTCGGCTGTCGCTTCTTTGTAGACCTGAATTTGACCGCCGACGGGAATACGCTGATAGACGATTTTGTCCGAATCGGGGGACCGATACGTAAAATCGACGTTCTTTTTCGAGCAATTGGCAATAAATAATTTCGTCATGGTTTCTTCCCAAATAAAAACAGGCCCACATAGGGGCCTGTCGAGGTTTTACGGTTATCGTTATTAGGAATACTGCATATTGATGATGGTGATCGACTCGGGCCGAACAGCCCAACCTGAGGTTGACCGCAGTTCGGACAAAACGTCGATGGCGCCGCCGGCGATCGGGGTCGGTATTTCACGCGGGGCCGCCATGTCGCACAACATCATCGCACACGCCTCCAGCCCGGGGGACAGTTTGGCGAATTCATTGGTATTGATTTGACCACCTACCGGTTTTTTAACCTCCGGCATGTTGATGATCACCGCGTCGGTACCATTGGCGCCCTGGCCGATCAACGTATCGTCATACGTCCAGTCGATGGTATCTCCATTCAGCTCCAGGATATCTTTAACCACGCCTGAGGTAGTCGCAGAACCTGCGCCGTCACGTTGGAATTGGGTCAATTGGACAATACCCTGATACTCGAACGCGCCCAGGGTGCGTTGTGGCCCCAGAATGTTGATGCGCGCCGGCGTGCCCATCTGCAACGTGCGCGTTTTCAGCGCCTGGATTTGAGTGAGCAGGAATATTGCCATCTGGCCGTTATCGTAGGTCACGACGGTATCATTCCCGTTGCTGTCCGTCGGGAGATTGACCTCAGTCGCCCCGTTGGTATTCAGCAACCCCTCACCATTAACCGGATTAAACCCGGTCAGCAGCGCAGTACGCATCTGTTGGAAAATGCCCTGGCGCATACCGAGCCGCTGAGCCTCCGGCAACGCCACACCCCAATTACCAGCCGCTGCGGTGTCGTGATGGTCGTAGATGGCCCGCGCACGCAGCATGTACGTTGCGGTGCTTTTCATTGACGCATCGATAGCAACAGACGGCAACTGATTGGCATTGGCGACTTGGCTGCCGGCGACCTGGGTGCGGATATCAAGTTTTTTGATATACACATACAGATCACCCTCACCCAGACGCACCAATGGGTTTCGGCTGGCAAGAGTGTTGAATGCCCCGGACGCCTGCTGGTACTGCAAAATGATTTCCGGCATCACGTAACTGGGGTGTACCAGCTCGTAGCTCGGTGTAATGGCTGCCATAATTTACCTCGCGTTAAATGAGAATGACCGCAGCGTTACCGGCTACGTTCCAGTTGGCGAAATTGTTGATCGAATCGTACGTCACCACCTTGCTGTTGCCACCGTTCACGGACAGAACACGGACAGGCAATTGCGCACTGGCGGCAGTTACCGTTCCGGGGGTGGTTTCGGCGCCGGGATTGGTCGCCAAAATATAGGTGAACGTAGTGGTACCGGTTACGGTGACCTGATAGGTCCCGTTATAGCCGGCCGGCACTGCGCCGGTGATATTTACATACGCACCGTTGCTCAGGCCATGCGCTGCGGCAGTGGTGACAGTAGCTACGCCAGTCGCCCAGGTAATAGACGAAATCGTTACGGTGGACGCCACCGTCTGATAGGGGATCAGTTGCTGATTGGTTAAATCCCAGCCTACGGCGAAATTAGTAGCGGAATTCGGAGCGGCGGCCACTAACGCAGCACTACAGGCCACTGCCAGACGTTGCCGGCTACCCAGGCGATGGTAGGAAACGCTCATCCCGCCCGCCATCATCGGTACATTGGATTGCGGCGTGGTGATGCCGTTATGAGCCTGGTTGAAGACCGAGAAACCAGCCAATGCGGCGAAACTGGCCGCGCGGCCGACAACCGGACCGAGCGGATTTTGCCCGTCGGCGGGAATACGTTCAAAAATACCCACGCCGCCCCACATCGGCAGCGTTTCGGCAGTCGATAAAATACCGGCGGCCAGGGAGTAGCGTGTTTCAGGGTCGTCAAAAACCATGCCCTGCATCAGCCCGTTGGACTGAACGGAAAACGATCCCGCCGCGTTGGTTGTCAAAATGGGGTTCATACCCGGAGCATTTGCCATTTTCAGGTCCTTTATTTGTTAATCATCGCCACGCGGCGGACGGGTTGCTGGAACGGTGCCCAGGTACTGGCGGGGTCACCAGCAAAGGTGCTGATTTGCCGCCCGGTTGCATCAGGGCGACGAATTTCACGCAACACCCCTGCGGCCACATCAGCAGGATTCATTGCCGCGGCCTGGGCATCGGCATAAATGGCGTTTTCAACGATGCCAAATAACGCCGAATCATTGATGGCGGACAGGTTGATGTCCTTGTATTGCTGGCTGTGCGATTTATATTTCGCCGCCAGACGTTGGCGATATGCCAGGGAAGTTTCGCCGGATAACGGGGCGGGCGCTCGCTGGCCGAAATAGGACGCGACGCTGTCAGCCTTGGATTGTGCCTCGGCGAGTTCCTCGCGCTCACTGTCGCTCACTTCATGGGGAACGCGGGAGGCGAGTTCCGCCATATCCTGGCGAATTTTATCCGCGTCGGCCTTGCTGAGGTATTCCGGCGCACCGGCGGCATCGGCTTTTGCTTTATCGGCCTTCACTTTTTCTTCAGCTTCCTTTTTGGCTGTTTCATCAGCGTCAGCGCGAGATTTTTCCATGGAGTCCATGCGGGTGCATAACCCCTGGATCACGTCCATGATTTTATCAAGACGTGAATCCTCGCCGGCGGCAGCGTCCGCTTTAGCCTTTTCTTCGGCCTCTTTCTTTGCCGCTTCTTCGGCATCGGCCTTAGCTTTCAGTTCTTCTTCGGTCATTGTAACCGCTCCTGTCATATTTGATTCCACGCCGGACGGCGCGTTGCCTTTATCCCACACGCCCTGTTCACAGACTGCTAAATGGTCCAATGTACTGGGCTTGCCTTCGATTAATATTTCCGCGCCATCCGAAAACGTTAATATCGAATTTTCATCTATGTCCCGGAAAATAACGGCGGGGGACGTAGACATTTGTTCGTTGCGTAAAATAGTCGCTGCTGCGCTGTCATATATCCGCGCCACACACCAAACCTCATCGCCGCGAATAAATGGCAGCATGACCGAGCCAATAACCCGATCGGAGAATTCCTGGGAATTTAATGTTCTCCCCTTGGGATGCTCATAGATAACCGGCAGCCCATTACAGCGCGCCAAAAATTCAGGCGTGAGATAGTTCTCTGGGGGACGATAAACGAACTCATCCAGGGCGCGGCGGTATGCCGTTCCGGTCCCGGTAACGCGCATCAGAAACAGATTCAGGTTCCCGATTTGCTGCGGTGAGGGCAAATCCCCCGCCACCATTGCCTGGGCGACATCCAATTCGTTCATGCCGGCATTACGGACGATCCGACAAATTCCCGGATAGGTGTTTCTCGGCATATCCATCGGATCCGCCCAGACATATCCGGTGGACTCATCATTCAGCACAGGGGTGAATGGCTGGGCGATATCTGCGACGAATGTTACAAAACCATCGGTCAGAGCATAGGGCGACATAGGGTCAAGGTATTCGTAACCGAGTTCCTCGTTTATCTCCCGGCGTGCCGCAGATTCGGGTGTTTCCCCCTCCTCAATATGGCCGCCGGGGAACGCCCATTCACCAGGATGATCGCCATCCGGTCCCCGCTGGACCAATAGAACCCTCCCGCCAGATCGAAATAATATTCCAGCGGCATATGGTGCGGGCATAGTTATCTCCCTATCGCTGCCCGACCTTTTGCGGTGAGCATGTCATCAGGTAAATCGCGTAAATTGTAGAGGTAGGTGTAATAGCACCGACAATAAACCTCCTCACCGGGCTGTGTGATTTTATCGGTATATCCGGCGGGACCGACTTTCATCAGCCCTTTTGCAATCGCCCAATTTCCGCGAATCGTGTAAACCAGGGAATCGCGTTTTTTATGGGGGATGCGGTAGTCATAGCCGGGTTGGTGGTAGTGGGAATGCCAGATAGCCGCCAGGGCGCCCCCATTCGTCGCCAGGATGCCATTTAGCGACGATACGAATTTATGCCCCTGATCAATCGCTACACGCCGCTCTACAAACGGCAGTTGCGCCAAAGATTTGCGCAAATCCTCTTTGACGTCATTTTTATTGATGGCGAGGCTTCCGCCTTCCGGAATACTGGTAGCCCAACCACTGAACCGTTGAATGGTGCGATTAACCGCTGCCTGACGATTTAGTTTAATCAGGTCGGCCGAGGCCATGATGCGGCGGTCTAACTCAGCGCGTAATGTTGGCTGTACTCGCTGCAGGGTAAATCGGTCAATACCACGGTGATTTTTCAGGATACTGCGATTCTCAATCTGTTTCCGATAGACGGATATCATACTGCGGCGCAGCGTTTCATTCAGAACTCGCTCAGGAACCAATACCTCATTAGCCGCCTGACGAATTTTCGCTACCCATGCCTGCAATTCCGCATCAGAGCGATAACCGCGCCGGCTGAATTCGGCAATGGCCTGCGTGATGATCTCATAAAACGTCATGCGGCCGCCTTAGCCGGTTTGGTGCCGGGTAAATCCTCCTGTACATCGGGTTCATTACCCATTGCCGGCTGGGGTGGTTCATAATTCGCCATAGCCTCGGAATCCAATATCAGCGGCGTGGTGAACATCATTTTGTTGGCGTTCATATTGTCGCTGGCCCAATCCAAGAGAATGGCCTTGTTGTTGGGATCTGCCTTTTCGAGCAGGACCTCCAGCACCGAGATGATCGCCTTGAGTTTGACGTCCTCGACTTTGACCTTCTCGCTGTCCGGTTCAGTCAGTAACGACGGCCATTCCGCACTGAATGAATTTACCCAATCCATAAACGCGGTTTTGTACGGTACTTTTTTGTACTCAGGGAAATCCCGCTGAATGGTGGCGTAAAATTCAGGGGTCCAGGCGCGATACTGTACGATTTTGTCGAAAAAGGCATAGAGAGGGTCCATTTTTTTACGGACCGCATCCACATAGCGGGCGACCTTTTTCGCGTCCTCCGTTCCCTCGCCAAATCCCTCGGCGAACGTTTCACTGTTGAGGAATTGCGCTGGCATATCGGCTGCGGCGGCGATATTTTCCAGAATGTTATTGCGGGCAGTAATCACCGCTTTGTCGATGTTTTGCAGGTCAATGGCTGAGATTTCATCGCTATGACCAATCGACAGCACGTCGCCGTTTTTCGAGCGTTTCAGAATGGAGCGTTTAATGCCAAACGCTTTATCCATCATGTTGTTGACGATGCTCCCCGGCTGCTGGATTTTCGCAACAATGACGCCGGCTTTACGCGTCACCAGGTCATCGGTGATCATCGACTGGATAAACGATTTCAGCGGGAATAACGCACGCTGGAATACCGAGCGGCCAACAAAACCAAACGCCGAACTGGTATAGGCAATATAAATGGGCGACTCGTTCATGATGACGCAAGCGCGAGACGGATGATACGGAACGCCAGCGGCAGTGATGGCCGTCGCCAATTGGAAATCGGGCGCGTTCGGGTCTTGGTTCAGCACCAGACTACCGGCTGTATTCAGCGGATCCAACACGTTGAAATACAGTTCCAACTCCGGCAATTTAAAATTGTCGATAGCTGAATTAGTCCCGACGCCCTTCGCTCCGTAGACAATGGCCCCAGTCCCGTAGGTGCGGGACTGCCGCATAACATTGGCGATATGCTCATCGGCGCGAATGTTTTTCCACTCACACAAAAATGCCTCTTTGACGCGTTCCTCCGGCCCATTGGGAACGCTGATTTCTCTACCCTGGCTCTGTGCTACCGTAATCGGCCCGTCAACCATCTTGGCGCCCAGGGGGTGATAGAGGTATATCGTTTTGCACACCTGGTAGGACGGATCAGAGCCTGGCTCAATATCGTCCGACTCCAGCATCTGGGATAACGCCGTACCGCGCTCAGAGCCGATAATTTCCTGTTCTGCCATTACAATGCGTCTCCGTCACCAAATGCGAGTATCAGACCGTACATGTAGCAATCGAGCAGGTCATCCGCCCGTTTTGCGGCCAATTTGTCGCCCAGATGAAATGCTGAAACCTGTTTCGATAGGTGGTTAGCGGTCTGGTTTTTAAACACCGCCGTTTTTTCGAATGCGTGCCGGGAAATCTTGGCCTTTTCCAGGAAGTGATGTCCGGATGACATTACGCCGCGTTCATCCTTGCCTTTGCTGGTCAGCGCGGAATCAATGGCTATTACCGGCCAGCCGTTATTGCGGCCCTTCTGTAACAGGATGCTGCCCATGCTGGCGTCCTCAATAAACAGCCCCATGCTGCCGTTGCGGGCCTGACACTGAGTTGCCAATTCCTCCAGGCGCGTGAATACGCCGGGGAGGTAATTCTCCAGCAGGGCACCATCAATCTGCACCACATCCCAATCCAGAATGGTCAGACGGGGCGCGCCAAACGTATTCTCAAACGCAAAATAGATGATGCCGCTACCGTCGTGTTCAGAGCCGCCTTTAACTGCCGTGTCCATGACGGCAAACACACCACCACAATTTGCCGGGTATTCAACGGGCAACCCATCGACCAACCATTTACTGACGTCAAATAATGCGTCCTTGGACCAGTCGACGAACATTGCCAGGAATTCCTGACGGAACACACGCGGTTCGCAGCGCTTCTCTTCTTCGGCCAATTCCTCGGGCGGTACATAGGGATTTGCAGATGTCGGCGCGTAGTGCTCGAAAAATCCGTATTGCGGATCGTTGCAAATCGCGTAGAAAAAATTTTCCTCGTCGATACCGTTGGGCGTTGAAAATACCCAGGCACGACCGCGCCGGGTCAGCAACGTGGGTTTAATCGCCAGCGGCCATATCTTTTGCAGCATTTCAGGCGATTTCGAAAATGCCGCTTCATCTATCAGGACAACGTCATATTCACGCCCACGACCCGCCAGGGGGTTATCGTTGGTAACCCAAAAGTCAATTTTCCCGCCGTTTTTGAGCAGAATGCGCTTTTCACTGCGCGACTGGCTTTTGATCAACGGATCGAGCGTCTCAGTCAGGTAATCGAATATTTCCTGATACTGGCGATACTCGGGGGTAAAAATCCCGACTCGACCCGCCGATAGAACGGGCTTGCCTTTAATCTCAAAACTGGATGTGCTGTAGCATACGGCAATAATGCCCAGCATCTGGGTTTTACCCCAGCGTCGGCCACAGCGAACGACGTTATTACGGTGGTTTAATCCCTCATCCCAAACCGCCTGTTCGCCGGCGTGCAGCTCAGGGAGATAAATGTCCAAAATTCTCCCCTTTTTAACATAATGACCGTTACGCGCCCCAGCGAAACGACACTCGCGCAGGGAATTGCCTCAACGGTCTATTTTCAGCAAACACTTAGCCAATACAGGGAAAAATTCACTGCATAAACACTGCATAAAGTGGAGATGTTTTTGCATACCAATAAATCATGACGAAACGCCTATTTATGGCTATTTCCTGCCGGGAACATTGAGCGAATTGTGAATGATGATTTGTTGGTTGCCATTATCACCATTGCGCAGATTTTCGGCCTCGATTTCCATTTTCTCAGTAGCGGCTATATTGCGCATGATGGTGGATTTTGTGTACTCCAACGACTCAATACGCGTGGTGTTCCGGTGCATGGCTTTCTCTGCGGCGCCAATATTCGCCATCAGTACCTTTTTCTGTTCGCCGTCAGCATCATCAAATTCCGTCGTCCATCGGCCGATATTTTCCGCAGCGGTTAGGTTACGAGCGCGCAACCAGAACAGTTCATCATCCAACCATAGCGCATTCGCGTCGTCGTTCGTTTCGTCGCTTATCAGCATGCGACGGGCATAGCCGCCATGCTTGAGCGCCACTTGATTGTTTGGGCGGAATGCGTTTACCGGAGGATCGCGCCGAGTTCCCCGAATCGGTTTCGTATCTGGGGAATCTGGCGAACGTGAGGGAGAGGCGCCCTTTTCATCTTTTCCAGATTCGACGCCCTTTTTACTGGTACGCATTTTTGCTTGCGTACTTTTTTGCGTACCGCTTTTGCGTACCTGCGTACCTGCGTACCAGATTGCGTACCGTTTTTTTTATTGCGTACCCATCCGAGTTTTGACGCTCGTTTGCGTATGGCTCCTTCCGTTACACCATGCTGAGAACCTATTTCACGGAGACTCATTTCTCCGGCCTGGTATGCCGATTCGATGGCCTCCCAGTCCGGTTTAGCCATAATATTTTCCCACTATAGAATGTAACCATTATCGAGCGCCCACTGATAGACGCTCTGTAATAATTACAACTTGGCAGCCAGTGTCTTTGCCAGATCAACCAGCTTTTCGAACTCTTCTTCAGCGTAATGCTCGTCGGCAACAATGATTGCCTTCAGCTTTGCCAGGATGGATTCGTGCTCAGCCACAGTGATAACCGGGGTGACGGATGAGGAGTTGCCCACAGAACCAACGGCAGCCAGAATCGGTGCGGCCGGAGCCGGCACAGCCACGAAGTACAGCGTATTGACGCTGGCGGTAGTGCCATCGGCCAAAGTGGCTACCAGGGTCGCAGGGCCTTCGGTCGAACTGACCAGACTGGCAGATGCCTGACCATTGGTATCAGTGGTGCCTTGTGCGGGCGAAACAGTACCGGCAGGCGCAGAGAAATTGACCAGAGCGCCGGGAACGGGCGCGCCATTCGCATCGGTTACAATGGCCTGTACGACATCAGCAGATACGCCGTCAGCGGGCTGGGAGTTGGTCAGGATGGAAAGAGTAATTTGGGACACGGTTTTTACCTCGGATGATTGCGATTCGGCCGCCGCGGGTGCGGGAACCGGAGTGAAATAAATGGCGTATAGCCATGCTACGAATCTTTTAATCATTTCTGCCTCTCGGCCTCGATTTGCCGGATGCCGGCGAGTTGCACGTTGCAGTTTTGCAGGTCGGTCAGTAGCGCCTCATCCCATTCCACCGCAGCGCCATAGGTTAACGGGTCACTTGGCGGCGCGCTGACTGGACACTGTTGCGTCAGACTGGCTGGTATCGGCGTCACCGGCGTTTTGACGTATTGCGTTGTAATGGTCGAGCAGGACATCAGCAGCGGCAGCAGGCACGGTAATAACGGCGCATGACTCAGTCTGGATAACCGTTTTGATAACGGTTTGCCGGTCCTGGCTGGTTGCGGTGTTTTTTGCCTGTTCATTGAGTGTTGCCCCGGCGATGGTGTTGAAGATGTTGACCAACTTTTCTTGGTTGGCGACTACCAGCGCAGCGCTTTTATTTTCCTGCGTCAGTGTGGCGTTCGTCGTGGCCTCGGCGGTGTATTTGCCGTAATAGTGAAATGCGGCCCAGGTCAGCACGCCAAACATCAGGACGAGGATCATCGTCACAACTACCGCGACTTTATTGACCATTTTTCGGATCCATCATGCAGACAGTGCGGTCTATCTCGCGCCGGTTAATCAGCCCGCGGTTGCGTTTGCCGTTGACCATTACCCACTGGCGCAGACCGTCGCATGCCGCTGTCATTTTCCCGGCATTGAGGTTGCGCAACAGAGAGGAATTTTTGAAAGCAGTAAGGCCAACGTTGTAGGCAAAGGAATACATGGATGCCCGCATATACTGGCCGATAGGAACCTTGATTGATGAATCGACCGTCTTTTTTACCGATGCCAGATCACGTTCCAGCAATACCCCGCATTCTGCGTCGGAATA
>NZ_SZPQ01000062.1 GCF_005217455.1 Martelella alba | reverse complement strand
TTCTCTGCCCCGGCCGGTACTGTCAATCCTACGCAGGGAACCACTGACGCCAATGGTCAGGTATCTGTCAGTCTGGTGAGCACCACTGTCGGCGCTGCGACGCTGGTTTCAACCCTGGCAGATGGCACGACTGCCAGCGTAAACAACCTGGCATTTGTAGCTGTGCCGGCACCCGTTGTTGACCCCGCCACTACCGCTCAGCCGACACCGGCGCAGGAAGCAAAAACCGGCGTTGCCGATTTCGAAGCCGCATACAAATTTGTTGTGGCCGGTATCGAGCAGCTCGGTGCCGGAGCTGAAGACGAACTGAAGGCCCTGGCGAAGAAATACCTGTAATCATAACGGTCCAGCCTTACGAATCTCGAAAGGAAAATATATGTCGGTACGAGCAAAATTCCGCTGCCACTTCATCCAAAAGGGTGACGGGCATCACGTTGTCCATCTGTCGCCGGTTACTGAACTCGGCGCCGATGAAAACGCCAGTTGGTCCAAATGGACGCCCAGCGGCCAGATCAGTATGCATATTACCAATCCCGCCGCCTACGGGCAGTTCGAGCAGGGCAAGGATTATTATGTGGATTTTAATCCGGCCGATTAATTGTTTGCATTACAGAGCGCCCCTGTAGGACGCTCGATAATGCCTTTTAGGGATAATGTTTTGAAATTGTCTCTCTTAAATAATCTTCGGTCATCCCGGTTTTAGCAGCTAATGTGGCTAAAAAAGTATCAAAATCTATGTCCCCAACTGGTTCGTCTATTTCGTTCCCTGACGTATCAGTAATTGAAGCAATATAAGCACCATCTTGCAGTTGAAAACATATAGAGATTTCTTCATATTTTATTATGAAATCATTCATTTGAACTCCTTTTATGATTGCAATTTGCCTTCATTGTAACAACCTCTAAACGTAGTAGTTAATGATGGAAACAAAATAAAGTTCTAAATTCAGCGACCGCCTTCTCAAAATTTCCAGAGTCAATATTTTCAAAAACCAGGATATTCCAAATGAACGTTGTGATAGATGGCATCCAGTATGCGCCGGTTGGAAATCTGTCACATCAAATCGGTATTGCTGTGACGACCCATAATAGACCTGACTTACTCCGCAAGTCACTCGGACAACATCTGAAATTTTTGCCCACCGGCGCTTATGTTGTGGTGGTTGATGATGGTTCAATACCGCCGGCAATTGAGCTTGAAGGCGTTCACCTCATCCGTCATGATAAATCGCTGGGTATCGTTGCGTCGAAAAACGCCAGCCTGGCTGCGTTGATGGATGCAGGCTGTGAACACCTGTTTTTGTGGGATGACGATGCGTACCCGATAGCCGATAACTGGCATTTGCCGTACATCGAATCACCGGAACCGCATCTGGCCTATCAATTCCTCGATCTCGCCGGTCCGCGCAAACTGCACGATATCGCCAAACTTTATGGTGATGACCGGCATGTGGCGTACACCGGGCAGCGTGGCGTCATGCTGTATTACCATCGCAGCGCTATCGAGAAAGTGGGCGGGTTTGATTCTGTCTATGGTCTCGGGATGTACGAGCATAGCGATCTGGCGCTACGCATCCATAACGCCGGCCTAACAACATGGGCATTCGCGGACGTTGTCGGCTCAGACAAACTTATCTACTCCTTGGATGAACACGAGCAGGTTACCCGCTCAGTCCCTCAATCGAACCGCGAGGAACTGGTTAAACGCAACGTCAAAATCCACAATGAGCGGCGCGACACCGGTTATACCGGATGGGCGGAATATCGGCGGCAACGCAATGCAGTAATCACTACGTTATTGACCAGCCAACCCGACCCGCAGCGCAATACTAAACTGAAGCCAACCCCGGATCTGCTGAGCAAATGGGCAGCCTCTGTACGTGGTGCAGACGCCATCATCCTGGCGGATGAACTGACAGCGTCGCCCGCCGGCGCATTAATCCATATGGTTCCGGATGTCCGCATGAACGTCTATTTCCGCCGCTGGCTACACATCTACCAATATCTCCGCGAGTATCACGAATACCAACGGGTCTGGTGTACCGATGGGACTGATGTCGAAATGCTCCGGGAACCTTGGCAGGAAATGCAGCCGAGTAAAATCTATGTCGGCTCCGAACCGAAAACCTATGCTGATGCCTGGGCGCTCGAGAAACATCCGGAACGCGTTTATCAGCAATTCATCGAACAACATCGTTACGAGGCCATGCTCAATGCCGGTTTGCTCGGCGGTAACCGTGAAGACGTTATGGCGGTCGCGCATGGCATAGTCCGGCTTTATTACCGCATTGAGAGTATGCGTTTCTGGAAAACAGAGCAGGCAGGCGCAGCAGTGGGCGATATGTTGGCGTTCGGTATCGTGGCAAAGACATTTGGTGACCGCATTGTAACCGGACCGCGAGTACATACCGTTTTCAAATCTGACGGGATCGGTAAGGAGTTCGCCTGGTGGCAACACAAATAAAATTCATTGTTGTGGGCCATCATGCCCGCCGTGCGATGGCCTCCAATCTGGCCTGGTCGCTAGGCGAGAATTGCACCCTGCTGATAGACGAAATAGACAGCGGGGCAAACGCTAATCACCGCCGTGCCCTTGAATGGGCCGCTGAGCAGGATTGCCGCGTGGTAGTGTTGGAAGATGATGCCATTCCTGTTGATGGGTTTCAGGTGCTGGTCAGCGACTGGCTAGCGCGTTTCCCTGATTCCCTTTGTTCTTTCTATCTCGGCACCGGCCGACCGCCGCAATACCAAATGCAAATAGCCGAACGCCTGATAGCCGCCGACAAGGCAAGAGCCGACTACATTACGCTGCCGCGGTTGATTCATGGCGTCTGTTATAGCGTTCCACCGCAGCATTTAGACCGAGTGTTATCACGTTGGAACACCACCAAAGCAGCGGATTACGCCATCGGTGATGCCTACGGATGCCGGATAGTCTATCCCTGCTATTCGTTGGTTGACCATGCTGATGGTCAGCCGGTCGAGCGACATTCGGATGCAGCTCCGAGAACAGAACGGCGGCGCGCATGGAGGCTGGCATGAATAAAGAGCCACGCGTCTATGGCAGCAGATGGGAGAAAGCCAGAATTTCTTACTTGCGCTCGCATCCGCTATGCGTCATGTGCCAACAGCAAGGGCGAGCAGTCCCGGCCACCGTAGTCGATCACATCAAACCGCATCGCTTAAAGGATGCCATAGCGTCCGGTGATAAACAGATGATATCAATAGCTCAGAAGCTCTTCTGGGACCAGGACAATTGGCAATCCCTCTGCAAGCAGCATCACGATTCGACCAAGCAGCGCATGGAGAAAAGCGGCCTCGTGCCAGGCTGCGACGAGAATGGCTTTCCGCTCGACCCTAATAGCCATTGGCATAAATGAGAATTGATATCATTTGAGGGGGCGGGTTAAAAGTTCTGAAGAATGTCGCCTGGAGACCCAGCAGCCTCCTTTGTGTGCACAACCGCGAAATGAAAACTTTTTTTTGGGAGGTTTTTCATGGCTGGACGCCGACCGAAACCGACCCATCTGAAGGTGGTAACCGGCAATCCAGGGAAGCGAAAGCTTAACGATAAAGAGCCAGCGCCACCGCGTGAGATCCCCAGCCCTCCTTCACATCTCACTGATTGGGGGAAGGCGGCATGGGGACGCATGACGCTGCTGCTTGATCAAATGGGCATCTTGACTGTTGCCGATACTCTGGCACTTGAACGGTTATGCGATTTGTATGCGGAAATCCTTCGGTTACGCCAACAGATCGACGTTGAGGGGAACACCTACACAACCAAAACGCAGATGGGTGATTTTCTCATTAAAGGTCACCCCGCAGTTGCTCAATTAGCGGATGCTGATCGGCGCTTTAAATCCTATTTGATTGAATTTGGCCTGACTCCGGCCGCACGCACCAAGGTAAAAGTAGATGGTGGAGAAAAAGAAGAGGACCCGCTCAATCAGTTCTTCGGCTGATCCCGCTACGCAATACGCCCTGGATGTTAATGCCGGCAAAATCATTGCAGGGCCGGATATTCGCGCTTCCTGCGCCCGACACCTGAGGGACCTGGAACAGGGGCCGGCTCGTGGGTTGGTATGGGACGTCGAGTCCGCAAATCGCGCAATAGACTTTTTTGCCAAGGTGTTAAAGCTCAATGGCGGGGAGCACGAAGGCAAGCCTTTCATTCTTCTGCCCTGGCAATGCTTCATTGTTGGTTCGCTGTTTGGCTGGAAAGGGGCGGACGGTACCCGGCGTTTTCGCATGAGTTATACCGAATCCGGCAAAGGCTCCGGCAAGTCGCCATTAGCCGGCGGCATCGGACTGTATTTGCTGGTGGCGGATAAGGAGCCACGGGCAGAAGTCTATGCGGCGGCGACGAAAAAAGACCAGGCCATGATCCTGTTTCGCGATGCCGTGACAATGGTCGAGCAATCACCGGCGCTGGATCAGCGAATTTTGAAGTCGGGCGGCCCCGGCAACGTCTGGAATCTGGCCTTTCTGCAAACCGGCTCATTTTTCAAGCCTATCAGCTCTGATGATGGTCAGTCGGGGCCGCGCCCGCACGGCGCGTTGATTGACGAGGTCCACGAACACAAATCCAACCAGGTCGTGGAAATGATGCGAGCCGGTACGAAAGGCCGGCGGCAGGCACTATTGTTCCTCATCACCAACAGCGGGCACGACAAAACCAGCGTTTGCTACGAATATCACGAGTATGGACGCAAGGTGGCTGCCGGTGATTTGGAGGATGACAGCTTCTTCAGCTTTATCTGTTCACTGGATGAGAACGACGATCCATTTAAAGACGAATCTTGCTGGCCGAAAGCTAACCCGTCATTGGGTCACACTTTCACAGAAAAATATCTTCGCGAGCAAGTCACCCAGGCCCGCGGCATGCCTTCGAAAGAAAGCATTGTTCGCCGTCTTAATTTTTGCCAGTGGGTGGATGCCGCCGACCCTTGGATCAATAGCGATACCTGGATGGACTGTGAAAGGAGCGTTGATCTCGAAGCGCTGCGAGGCGAGGAATGTTTCGCCGGGCTTGACCTGTCTGGCTCTCGTGACCTGACGGCGCTGGCGCTCTATTTTCCGAGCAAAAAGGTGCTACATGTCGAATTTTGGACGCCAAAGGATACCATGCTGGACCGCGCTAAGACCGACCACGTCCCTTATGACAGTTGGGTGCGTGATGGTTATGTGCACGCGACCCCGGGCAAGGCCGTGAATTATGGCTTCGTTGCCGTCCGTATCGGTGAATTGGCGGCCAAGTTCAATATTCGCTGCATCGCGTTTGACCAATATCGCATCAAATATCTGGAACCAGAGTTGGTAAATGAGTCGGTGAGTGTGGAGTTGGTGCCGCACGGCCAGGGCTATTTCAAGGCTCAGGGGTCAAATTTGTGGATGCCTCGGTCAATAGAATTGTTTGAAGAAAAGCTGAACAGTAAAGCGTTGTTTATCTTACATAATCCATGCCTTCGTTGGAATGCGGCGTCCGCGGTTCTGGAGGCAGACCAAAAAGATAACCGTATATTCGCCAAAAAGAAAAGCACCGGCCGTATCGATGGTGTGGTGGCCGCTGCGATGGCCATTGGCGCATCTGAGGATGCGGAATTGGATGATTCTGGCGATATTGAAGACTTTTTCAGCAATCCAATCATAGTGTGAGTCACGATGAACAAAGAGAAAAAGCCTAGCCGGATAAAAAGTGCACTTCGTCGATGGCTGGGAATACCCATTTCGCTGACGGATGGTGATTTTTTGGCCGCTTATTATGGCACTGAAACCGCATCGGGAAAGTCGGTCACAGTGGATAAGGCCTTGCAACTCTCTGCTGTATGGTCATGCGTCCGGCTTCTGTCAGAAACAATTGCTACCTTGCCTGTCGGTTTTTATGAAAAAACTGAAGATGGTCGCCAGACAGCTACTGATCATCCTCTTTATGAACTGCTGCACAACCAACCCAATGCTGATATGACTGCGGTGGAATTCTGGGAAATGATCATGGCAAGTCTGCTGCTGTGGGGAAACGCTTACGCGGAAATTGACCGCACCGGCAAACGTATTACAGCCCTGACTCCGTTACGGCCTGAGCGCATGAAAGTTGACCTGAGTAACAATGGTGACCCCATTTACACCTACCGAGAATGGCCTGGCGGAGGTTTAAGAAATATCAGTGAACGCGACATTATGCATGTTCGTGCATTCAGTACTAATGGCGTGATGGGACTATCACCAGTCAGTTATGCCCGTCAGACGCTGGGGCTCGCAATGGCGACTGATGAGGCCAGCGCAAAAGTATTTAAAAACGGCATGCGTCCCAGCGGTGTTCTGTCGATGGATCAAATTCTCAAAAAAGAACAACGGACCGAGGTGCGTGAAAGTCTGGTTGAACAATTTGCCGGCTCAATGAATACCGGGAAAATGATGGTTCTCGAAGCCGGGATGAAATTCCAGCCTGTAACCATGAATCCGGAAGACGCCCAAATGCTACAGACCCGGGCATTCAATATCGAAGAGATCTGCCGATGGTTCCGTGTTTGGCCCGGTCTCATTGGTCACAACGCACAAGGCCAAACGATGTGGGGAAGCGGAGTTGAGCAGATGCTCATTGGATTTCTGACGTTCTCCCTTCGCCCTTGGTTGACACGCATTGAGCAAGCGGTACGAAAGAATTTACTGATGCCGGGCGAGAGGAATCGGTATTTCGCCGAGTTTTCGATTGAAGGTCTTCTTCGTGCTGACAGTGCTGCCCGCGCCGCATTTTATTCCACCATGACCCAGAACGGCGTTATGACCCGTAATGAAGCTCGGCATAAAGAAAATCTGTCGCCACAACCGGGGGGCGACCAGCTTACTGTACAGTCCAACCTGCTGCCACTTGATCAACTTGGAAAGACGGCAGACAGCGAATCAGCCAAAAATGCCTTACGGGAATGGTTAGGCATCAAATCAGAGGAGACGCCGGCATGTTCCGGAAAAACGCAGCCATGAAGGTAAAGGCATTCGATTTCGACATAAAGGCTGTCAGCGATGACGGCCTTTTTTCTGGGTACGGTTCTGTATTCGATGTGGTGGATAGCTATAACGAAGTGGTGGCACCTGGCGCTTTTTTAGACAGCATTGCCGAGGCCCGCACAAATGGACGTACATTCCCCGTATTGTGGCAACACCAGACCGCAGAGCCCATTGGTAATTGGGATATTAATACCCTAAAGGAAGATGATCGCGGCTTGTTTGGCGAGGGCGCATTGTGGATGGACGACGCCCCTTATGCGAAAACGGCCTGGAGAGGTATGAAAACCCGTGCCGTGACTGGGCTTTCAATAGGTTACTACGTCCGGGAATCCAATTATGATGAAAAGACCCGTATCCGGACGCTGACAAAACTGGATTTGGTTGAAATATCCATTGTTACCGTACCCGCCAATGATGAAGCCAGGATTGATGTCGTTAAATCGAAATTAGCCCATGGCGAACTTCCCTCTCTATCTGAATTTGAGAAGCTCCTGCGCGAGGCAGGCTTTTCGAAAACGCAATCCGCAGCGATCGCCTGCCGCGGATTGTCGCACCTGCTTGACCGGAGTGAGTCCGGGGGCGAAGACGGCGAAGAAAAAGCGGCTATTGCGGCTATGAGCCAGCAACTCAGCCAGTTTTCCCTCCCTAAAATTCTGTAAGGAAATCATATGTACCAGAAAAAATCGGCCGAAGGTCAGCCGCAGGGTATTACCGAAATCTCCGCACAGCTTAATACCGTTATGGATCAGGTTAAAAACTTCGGTGAAGATATCAAGAAAAAGATGGAATCAGGTGAAACCGTCACGCTTGAGCTAAAGCAGCGTACGGACGAAAGCCTGACCCAGCTTGGCGAGCTTAAAGAACGACTGACCGAACTGGAACAAAAAAGCGCCCGTCGCCCGAACGAAGCGCCTGCGCAAAAAAAATCACTGGGTCAGTTGGTGATTGAAAGCGAAGAGTACAAAGGGATGGATAGTTCCGCACGTAAAAGCATTCGCGTGAAGTTGGAACAAAAGGACATCATGAATGTGCCCGTCACTACTGGCGAGGGCGTCAGCTCGACCAACAGCCTTGTGGTATCCGACCGCGTACAGGGAATTGTGGCACCGCCTGAACGTACGCTGACGATCCGCAATCTGCTCATCCCTGGTACCACGTCCTCCAACAGTATCGAATTCGTTCAGGAGAAAGGATTCACGAACAATGCCAATACTGTGGCGGAAGGTGCGTTGAAACCTAAATCCGATATCACTTTTGAATTGAAAAGTGCGCCAGTCCGTACGATCGCGCATTACTTCAAAGCATCCCGCCAGATTCTGGATGATGCGCCCGGGCTGGCCAGCTACATTGACGGTCGCGCGCAGTACGGTCTTCGTTTCAAGGAAGAGCAGCAGTTGCTGAGTGGTGACGGTACCGGTGCCAATATCCTGGGGATATTGCCGCAGGCAACGGAATTCACGCCGGCGCTTTCGCTGGCAAATGCTACCCCCATCGACCGCCTGCGCCTGGCTGTGCTACAGGCAGTACTGGCGGAATATCCGGCATCGGGTTTCGTTCTCAACCCGATAGACTGGGCGGGTATTGAACTGACCAAGGATAACGAAGGGCGGTATATCATCGCGCAGCCTGTAAACGGCGGCATTCCCCGTATTTGGGGCCTCCCGGTGGTTGAAACGCAGGCCATGGCACAGAAAACCTTCCTTACCGGGGCGTTTAATATGGCCGCGCAAATCTTTGACCGTATGGATATTGAAGTGCTGCTTTCCACCGAGAACGAAGATGACTTTATAAGAAATATGGTCACCATTCGAGCTGAAGAGCGGCTAGCAATGGCGGTCTATCGTCCCGAGGCATTTGTGACCGGATCGGTTACAGAATCAGGCTCATAACAGATCTGTATTGGCCGAAAGCCCTCACGGAAAGGAAACCGTGAGGGCTTTTTATGGTGATGATTATGAAAACGATGAAGAAACAAAGAATTAATGACGCGGCTACAATCGCCGAGGCTGTAGAGATTATTCAAGAAGAGCCGGCTACAACCGGCGGGGTCTCTATTCAACCACTGCGCAGATTTAATGATGGTAACGTGTTACGAAGCCCCCAAGACAAGCCTTTCACCGTATCTCGCTTGCGTGCAGCCGAACTGGTCGCCAACGGACTTGTAGTGGTAATAGAGAACATCCCCGGAAATAGAATGAGGTGCCCGCCTGAGACAAAGGGGTGATTATGTTGACTGCTGATAAGGTAAAAGAGCATTGCAATATTGAGTCGGAATTTACCGAGGATGATGCGTGGATAGATGCACGCATTAAGGCGGCGGCGCAATATGTCGAAAATTATACTGACCGCAAACTCTATGATGATGCGACGTCGGCAGATTATCTTGCTGACCCAACCCTTTTACTCTGTGACGAAAGTATCGAAACCGCCATGTTGCTGCTGGTTGGGCATTGGTACACAAATCGCGAAGCGGTGATCATTGGGACGAATAATGCCAGTTCACCGCTGGATTTCGGAGTCAACGCGCTGCTTCAACCTTACCGAAGGTATGGCGTATGAAAGCCGGTCGAATGCGCTACCGAGTCACGCTGCAAAAACCCGCATCCGGACGCTTACCATCCGGTCAACCGGCTACAGGGTGGATTGATGCGGGATCGGTTCGGGCCGATATTACCGATATTTCTGGCCGTGAGTTAATGGACTCAGGCGCCGATCTAAGCGGGACCACGGCCCGAATCTGGATCCGTCGTTATAAAACCATACCGGTAACGACGGGGTGGCGACTGGTCCATGAACCGCCGACCGGTAACGGCGAGGTTTACGATATTAAGTCGGCTATCACTGCCGAGAACGGAACGCGGCTGGAATTACTGTGCGAAAAGGGGGTGAAGCCGTGATTGAAACCCATCTGGATTTTTCCGGGCTTCTGGATATTTCCCGCGATCTGGAATTACTCAGCAAAGCGGAAAACCGCAAAGTGATTCGAGACGCGACCCGAGCGGCGGCCACCGTTTTTAAGGATGAGGCGGTACGGCGGGCCCCGGAGCGCACCGGTAAACTGAAGCGGAATATCGTGGTGCTGACGCAGCGGGATAAGGACGGCAGTATCGTTTCCGGCGTGCACGTGCGCGGGACCAATCCGCAAACCGGAAACAGTGACAACAAGATGAAAACCGGCGCACGTAATAATGCGTTTTACTGGCGATTTGTCGAACTGGGCACGTCCAAAATGCCACCCGTTCCGTTTATTCGGCCAGCCTACGATGCTAAAACGGAAGAAGCCGCCGCCGCGGCATTCAAAGCGGCCAATGCTGGCATTGACCAGGCGCTGACAAAATGACCGAAGCCGATATCTATAGTGTTCTGGGAGGATTGGCCGGCGGCCAGGTCTATCCCTACGTTGCACCGCTTAATCCTCAAGGGGATGCAGCGATATCCCCGCCCTGGGTGGTTTTCTCGCTGATTTCCGAGGTTGATAGCGATGTAATGTGTGGACAGGCGGAGGGTTTTATCACTCTCCAGGTAGACGTTTACGCACAGTCTATTGATGATGCGTCAGCTATCCGTTCTCAGGCCCTACTGGCCTTAACTCCCCTTAAACCCACAAACATCAATCGAACAGGCGGCTACGAGCCCGACACGGGGTTATACCGTGCCACGCTTGAGGCGCAAATCTGGCAATAAATCCCTACATCGTCCGCCGTAAGGCGGTTTTTTTTTGGAGAAACCCATGTCTGCACTTTATGAAAAAACGCAGGGTACAATGATTGCTATTTCGGCCGATCCGGCCACTGCTGCCACCGTCGATACAGCCACGTTTTTGAACCTTGAATGCTCGCTGAAGGAAATCAGCTTCACTGCGGGGCAAAAGTCGGATATTGATGCGACAACCCTTTGCTCGACCGAAACGGAAAACATTAACGGCCTGCCGGCGCCGGCGGAAATTTCGCTATCCGGTAACTTTTATCGCAATGACGCCCAGGACGCCCTGCGTACTGCCTACGATAATGACGACACCTATGCCTTTAAGGTTGTCTTCCCGTCCGGCAATGGTTTTCAGTTCATTGCCGAAGTACGCCAACATACCTGGTCAGTGTCCACGTCCGGCGTGGTGGCCGCAACGTTCTCATTACGCCTGAAAGGCAAGCCGACCAATATCAACGCGGTAGAGCAGACCTCTTAACTTACTGGATGAATCATGGCAAAAAAAATATTGTCGCTGCGGGACCAGGTCCTGGCCCCGCTAGCGGGATTTCGCACAAAAACCGTTCAGGTGCCTGAATGGAATGGGGTATACGTTAAGATCCGTGAGCCGTCCGGCCACGCTTGGGCGCAATGGCGGTCCATTCTCACCCCTGAAGCTGCGGAGGGCGAAGAATCACCTAAACTCACCGAATCCCAGCAAGCCCACCGCAATATCAGTGCTGATGTGGTTCTTTTCATAGACGTTCTGCTTGATGAGAACGACGAGCCTGTTTTCTCTCATGATGATGTGGATTTGGTCCAAAGTGTCTACGGCCCGGTACATGCGCGATTACTCAAGCAGGCGCTGGATTTGACCCTGGCCCAGGATGACGCCGGAAAAAAGTCAGTGACCCCCTGACGTTTTTCATGATGGCGTTGGCGCTTCGGTTGGGGCGGACCCTGGGAGAATTAAACCGGTCACTTTCGGCCAGCGAATTGAAAATGTGGATCGAGTTTGACCGCCGCAGCCCGATTGGAGATGTTCGGGGTGATATCCAGTCTGCACAGATCACCGCGGCAGTCTATAATTCACAAGGCATCAGGACCACCTTGCAGGACGCCGTCTTGCGCTGGGGTGAGTCAGATCAGATAGACGACGCTGGTGATGCCGGCGCACTTGAGGGTTTTCTCAAAAAACTTGCGGAGTGAAATTAAATTTCTTTCCATTGAAGTTGAAGCCGATTAGGATGAACAAAAACTATACCAATGGGGAAAATGATGATAAAAATATTAGTTTTTTTATGTGTTGGGTTATTTTCTTTTTCAACTTTGAGCAGAGAATTAACTCAAGAAGAAAGGAAAGCGGTGGAAAACACAATTAGGAATGAAATGAAGGACCCGGATTCCGCCAAATTTTATCACTGGGATTTTCCTTACCCCGACAAGTCTTCTATTTATTGCGGACTTGTGAACGGAAAAAATTCTTACGGCGCTTATGCAGGAAAGCAGTTGTTTGTAACGTTTGTTGTAAAAAATAATGAAGGGGAAATAGTGGCCCTATCTTTTGATATAAACGAAAGTACGGGAGAGCCAGTTAATCCTGATGCTATTTCTTCTCTATGTGCATCAGGAGGGTATGACATTCCTGTAAAAAAAATGTTTTATGATGATATCAATAAAGAGCGCAAAAAGAGAGGAATTCCAAACCTTAGCCGAATATATATCCGAGAGTGATTTACGAATAAATCATAAGCGTTCTGATAAACCGGCAAATGCCGGTTTTTTGTTATTTGGGGTAATTAAATGGCGACGCTGCGCGAACTGATCATTAAAATTTCGGCTAACTCCAGTTCGTTCCAGACTGAAATTGCCCGCGCCAGCCGCATGGGGTCTGATTATTACAAGACGATGCAGAACGGCGGACGGCAGGCAGCGGCCGCAACAAGGGAAAGCCAAAGGGCATTAAGCGAATTAAATTCGCAACTCGCCTCTGTGAAATCGACCGCGGCAGGTATGGCCGGCGCGTTTGCCGGCGCGTTTGCAGTCAATGAACTGATCGGTTATGCCGATACCTGGAATCAGTTAAGTGGGCGTCTGAAGCTGGCGTCCACCTCTTCGGATGATTTTGCCACCGCCCAGCGGTCACTGATGGACATCAGTCAGCGCACCGGCACATCCATCCAGGCAAACACCAATCTTTACGCCCGTATTGCGCAATCCATGCGTGACGCGGGTTTTGCTTCTTCTGATGTGGCTAAGGTCACCGAAACGGTGGCGACATCGCTGAAACTGTCCGGCGCCAGCACGGAAGAAGCCAGCTCCGTCATAACGCAGTTAAGCCAGGCGATCGGCTCCGGCGTTCTGCGCGGCGAAGAATTCAACGCGATCATGGAAAACGGCGGTCGGTTAGCCAAACTGCTGGCGGCCGGGCTCAATACCACGATTGGCGGCCTGCGCAACATGGCCAATAACGGCCAATTGACGACTGATAAAATCATCCCGTTACTTACTAATGTCGATCAGTTGCGGCAGGAATTTGACACGCTGCCGGCGTCGATCAGCGGCTCTGCGCAGAAAGTAGAGAATTCATTTATTGCCTGGGTCGGGGCGGCCAACAACTCCGTTGGCGCGTCGTCTGCCCTGGCCGGTGTGCTCGACGGGCTGGCAAAAAATATCGATACGGTGGCCGATGCTGCCGGCGCGCTGGTGGCGATTGGCGCAGCGCGGTATTTCGGCAACATGGCCAGTAGCGTAGGGGCATCAACTTCAAAACTCATCGATAATTATCGTTCACAAGTAAGTAACGCAAATGCACAGCTTTACGCCGCCACGCAAGCACAGCGTAAAGCCGTGGCGGATGCTGGTGCGGCGGCGTCTGCGTATAATCTGGCGCTGGCGGAGGCCAATGTCGCCAAAGGCTCGAATGCCTCAATGCTGGCGACGCAAAATCTGATTGAAAAGCGCACCGCAATGATTGCCGCCAATGCCGCGCTGGTGCAATCAAACCGCGCTGTGACAGCCTCGGAAACCAGCCTCAACAACCTGACATCGTTTACCAGCCGGTTAGGTGTCGGCGTTTCCGGGCTGCTGTCGCTGGTGGGCGGTATTCCCGGGTTGGTGCTGCTTGGCGCTGGTGCCTGGTACACAATGTATCAGCAGCAGGAACAAGCGAAGCAATCCGCTCTGGAATACGCCAAATCGCTGGACGACATCAAAACCAAATTGGCCGGCATGTCATTGTCCGGCGTGGCCGACAGCGCTGACAAACTCAGAACGGCATTGAAGGCGCAGTCCGACCAACTTGAAGACCAGCAAGAGAAAGTCAATAACCTGCGAAGCGCCATCGCGTTTTATCAAAAACAACTTCAAAACCCATCGCCGGGCGTCAATACCACGGATTTGCAATCGGGTATTGACAGCATGATGGATAAGCTGGCGGTAGAGGAAGATCGGCTGCGCCAAATTCGCGCCGATCATGATAAAACCCTGGCCGCGCTTAATCAGACTGAGCAGCAGCGCATTGATCTGGTGCGCCAGCAGGCAGCCAACGATAATCAGCTCTATCAGTCCACAATAATGATGAACGGGGCCTACTCGGAATTCAATCGGCTGATGACACTCGGTAATAATCTCATCCGCCAACGTGGACAACTCGGACCAGGGCAATACCAAGGGCCTGTTGTTTCAACGGCCAATGCCACTCCGCAACAGTCAACAGCTGTTGAGAAAGCACGCCGGGATAATGAGCTCGCTAGCCTTTCTGGATTGGCGAAACTGCATCAGCAATACGTTTATGAAGCGCAGGATCTCAAATTAACGGGGGCGTTATACACCCAGTACATCTACAACAAAGACCAGGCCGCAGCGAAAGATGCCGGGTCCGCGCAGGCAAAAAAGGACGAAACCAAAGCCACCGAGGAGCAAAATAAAGCGACCAGGGAGGCCGCCGCGCAGACTGAGCAGTATAATCGCAAAATGGACGATTTGAGCGTGGCTATCGAGGTTCAAAAAGTCCGGGCGACGGAAGGCGAAAAGGCGGCAGATCTCTATGCCGCTTCGCACCAGGCCGGCACGAAATGGACCGATGAAGAGCGAAAATCAATACAGGCATCGGCCACTGAATTGGCTAAATGGACGCAGGCTGCAGACGAAAACGTCCGCAAGCAGCATCAGCAAGCCGATGCCCTGAAGGATTTGAGTGACGCCGGCCGAAAATATGCCGATGATGCCCAAAAAATTACCGACACTAGAGGGATGAGTGAGCGGGATAAAGAGTTTTTTGAAGAACAACAGCAGATTCAAAGGCTATTCGACAAAACGGACGGTGGCACAAAAGCTATTGCCGCCAGATCAGCCGCATTGGATGAGTTAAAGAAAAAGCAAGAGGCGTTAATTCTGGCGGCTTCTGACTGGCAGTCGGGTATCAGTAAGGGCCTTGCGGACTGGGAGGATGAGGCATCAGATTATGCCACCCAGGCAGCGGAAGCGACAAAAAGCGCCATGTCAGGGATGGTAACCAATATCACTGACATGCTTAACGGCAATAAAGCGAGCTGGAAAGACTGGGCCGCCACGGTTTTGAAATCCATCGAAACCATTCTGGTTAATGCCGCGATAGTCAATGGATTAAAATCTCTGGGAAGTTCCCTTTCGGGTTCTGGTGGCATTTTGGGGTCTATCGGTAGCTTTTTAAGCAGCGCGTCCGCCAATGCTAAAGGCGGCGCCTATGACTCTCCCAGCCTGAGCGCCTATAGCAATAGCATTGTGGCATCGCCCACCTATTTCGCGTTTGCTAACGGCGCGGGACTGATGGGGGAGGCGGGCCCGGAAGCGATTATGCCGCTTACCCGGGCGCCGGACGGATCGTTAGGAGTTCGGGCTGTGAGCGCCATCGGCGCGTCGGGCGCCACCAGCGCGCCGCAGGTATACATCAACATCGATAGTAGTGGCAACACCACCACTCAAAGCACCGACGGTTATCAGCAGTTTGGCAGTGACGTTGGGGCTTTTGTCGATCAGCGATACCGAGCAATGCGCGATCGTGACCTGGCCCAGGGTGGTGCAATCAGCCGAGCCATTAAGGGGGGGAGATGATCCACACGTTTAAATTCTCGCCCCGCGTCAGCCCCACCGGCGATTTAACCCCCACAGTCCGGGAAACCCAACTCGGTGATGGCTATACCCAACGGTCCGGCGACGGTATCAACAGCGAAGCCCAGAGTTGGGCGCTGACGTTTGTCGGCAATTGGGATTATGTCTCACCCATCGTTCAGTTTCTTCGCGATCATAAGGGCTATATCGCATTCCAATGGCGCAATCCGCTGTTTGAAATGGGCCTGTATTGTTGCAAGCAGTATCAGGTAACCCCGCTGGGCAATAACAATTTTTCCCTTACCGCAACGTTCATCACCGCGTATCACCCATAAGGCAAACCATGGCGATTACAGCTGATCTCCAAAAGCTGGAACCGGGCAGCAAGGTCACGCTGTTCGAAGTGGACGGCACGGCCTTTGACGGTCCCCAGCTCTATTTTCATAACCACGCTATCCCCTTTACTGAAGCGGAGCTGGAGGCGGCCGGCGGTAATCCCGACGCATTACTGGCCAAATCCATCTGGTGGCAGGGCATAGAGTACAAACCCTGGCCGACGCAGGTTACCGGGCTGGAAGTGACCAGCGACGGCAGCGCACCAACGCCGACACTGGCCGTGGGGAATATTGACGGTACCATATCATCGCTGTGCCTGGCCTATCAGAACCTGGTGCAGGCGGCCGTCAGGATTCACACCACGTTCGCCCATTACCTCGACGCCCGAAATTTCCCCGACGGCAACGCCAACGCCGATCCGGAGCAGGAAAAAATCGAGGTCTGGTATATCGACAGCAAAACCAGCGAGGACAATGAACAAATCCAGTTCGCGCTGTCGAGTCCGGCCGACCTGCAGGGCATCATGATCCCCACCCGGCAAATCCACAGCCTTTGCACCTGGGCAATCCGCAACCGGTACCGCGGACCGGAATGCGGTTATACCGGCATGGCGTATTTCGATATCGACGATAACCCGGTGGATGACCCGAGCCAGGACGTGTGCGGCGGCCTAATGAGTTCCTGCAAATGCCGGTTCGGTGATGGCAATCAGTTGCCGTTCGGCGGGTTTCCGGGGTCAGCATTGCTGAAGAGGTAATATGCGTCAACACATCGTCAAAAAACTGCTGGCGCACGCCGCCGAGACCTACCCGGCGGAGTGTTGCGGGTTGGTGGTGCAGAACGGTCGCCGACAATCGTACATCCCGTGTCGGAATACAGCCCCGGATACCGGCGAACAATTTCGCATAGACCCGGCCGAATATGCCGCAGCCGAAGACACCGGGACAATCGTTGCGATCGCTCACAGTCACCCGGATGCCACCACGCAGCCGTCACAGCTCGACCTGGCGCAGTGTGACCTGTCACAGGTGCCTTGGCTCATCGCGAGCTGGCCGGAGGGCGATGTTCGGGAGATTATGCCGATCGAGGGAATTAAGCCGCTGGAGGGCCGACCATTTGTGCATGGCATCTGGGACTGTTACGCCATCGTTCGGGACTGGTACCGGCTGGAGCGCGGCATCGAACTGCCTGATTTTGACCGGACAGACGGGTGGTGGAACCGCGGCGAAAATCTGTATATGCGGCATTATGCCGAAGCGGGCTTTATCCCGGCCAGTGGCGAGCTACAGACCGGGGACGTCATCATTATGCAGATACGGGCAACCGAGCCAAATCACGCAGGCGTTTACCTGGGGGATGGGCTCATGCTGCACCACATGTATGGCCAACTGAGCCACCGGGTACCGTACGGCGGGTACTGGCGGGAGCGGACAACTATCATTCTACAATATCACGAATATAAAGCATTACAGGATAGCTATGAATAATCTAATGACAATTCGATTATACGGCGTGCTGGGTATTACGTTTGGCCGAGTCCATAAATTGGCTGTAAACAGTCCGCAGGAAGCAATAAAGGCCCTGTCGGTGGTTGTTCCCGGTTTTGAGAAGTTCATGATAAATTCCCAAGCCAAAGGCTTGACCTTTGCTGTATTTAAAGGGAAACGTAATATTAATAAAGAAGAGCTTGTGCTATCTGGAGTTAATGAAGATATTCGCATCGCTCCAATCAT
>NZ_SZPQ01000061.1 GCF_005217455.1 Martelella alba | reverse complement strand
GATGATAATTTCCGGACCGATGCCCGCCGGATCGCCCATGGTCACCGCTATGGCTTTACTCACTCGATGTCTCCTCAATAAACCGAATCACTTCAACCAGAATATGTTCATCGCCGAAGCCACCGGCCTTGGTCATTACCCGTAACCCCTGGGCGCCATTGAGTAAATGGCCCCAGGGAACGCAACCGGCTATTTGCCCTTCAATCCGAAATCCCGTGGCGCCCATACCGCGCGCCACCGCCATGGCCACGTCGCCGCCGGACAAAAAAAGCCCGGCCGGCGGCGCCTGCCGGCAAACGGCCGCGGTAAGCTCGGCCAGGGACGCACAAAGCGTTTCGCCCAATGTCTGTCGCGTCAGGCCGTAGCGCGCGCAAAGTTGCTCAATTTGTGAACGTTGTTCAGTGGACTGACAAGTACGAATCAGGCAATGCTGTCCCCGCCGTAGCGCAAAAATCGCCTGCTCGCGCCCGCGTTCATCGCCGGAATGCGCCGCGTCACCCAAGATTTGCTCCACATCGATATCCACCAGCGCGACATCATACTGGTTACGCAAGCAGGCAATCTGCCGTTGGGCGTTGTGACTCATTGAGCCAATCACGGCCAACACCGGCGATGCCGGTTTAGGGTTGAGTTCACGGGCCAGCGCATCGCCAAGCCCCGCCGCGCCCACCAGTATCGGACGTGTCGCCAGCGCGCCGGGGGCACGCACAATCCGCGCCAGGTCCCCGTCGTTTTCGGCGTCCACCACAAGCATCCGCCGTCCCGACGCCGCCGCGTCGGCCAAAACCGCCGCCAGTCCCTCATCCCGCACCCGGGTCAAATCGATAACGCCCATGGGTAAAACACTTTGTTCATGACAACGTTCAATCACGCCGGAATGACGAATCGGCGTTTTGGGATCGCTGGCATACTCGGTTTCAGCCAGCGGCCGGCCGTGGATATAACACTGCCCGTTACGCGTGGTGCGGCCCAGCCGCGGCACCGCGGGAGCCACAATCGCCAGCGTCGCGCCAGTGGCGGCCAGCGCCGCGTCCAGCTCTGCGCCCAGATTACCGCGTAAGGTGGAATCGATTTTTTTGAACAACCAGCACTCGCCGCCCAACTCACGCCACCCGGCCAAAGCCGTCTTGACCCGTTGCGCCGCCTGGCGGGCCGGCAACGCCCGGCTATCGGTATTGATTATTTGCACATCGGCGCCGACATCTTTTGCCGTCCGCCGCGCGTCAAACAGCACATGAACGCGGGCGCCCGTTCTCGCCAGCGCGCCGCCGATATCATTGGCACCGGTGAAATCATCGGCGAGCACCCACAGCGGTGTTTCCCATTGACCCATTTCAGCTCCTGTACGCAACTCGCGCTTACGTTATTATGATTATAATAAATCATATTTGATTAAATGTGAGCAGATTCAAATTAATCAACATCAAAATACCCTATAAAAAAGCATATTCGTGGTGATTACCGAGCAGAATGAATGAATACAATCATCAACGAAAACCCAAGGGCATGCAAGGAAACCGGTTAACGGGCGTGGACATCGACCACGCCATCGCCGGCGGCTTTCCGCCCGTAACCGACATTCACTCTTTATTGCGGAAACACCGAGAAAGTAGACGAGGACATTATGAGTAAAAAAATCGCAGGCGTACTGACCGCCATCGTGACCCCTTTTGATAGTGACGGCGCGTTTAATCCAGCGGCCATGCGCCGGCAGGTTCAACGACAACTCGCGGCGGGCAACGGTATCTTCTGCGGCGGTACCAACGGCGAATTCTTTGTTCTTAACGAAAAGGAAAAAGTCGCCCTTGCGGCCGCCTGCGTCGATGAAGTCGCCGGCCGCGCGCCGGTTGTCGCGCATATCGGCGAAATTTCCACCCGTGAAACCCTGCGTCTGGGCAAGCAGATCGAGACGCTGGGCGTGGATGCGGTATCGGCCATCACCCCGTGGTTTGTCCCGCTCAAACAAACCGAGCTGGTCGCGCATTACACCGCCGTGGCGGATGCGCTCAACGTACCGTTGTTTCTCTATAACATTCCGGCGCGCACCGGCAACACGTTGCAACCGGAAACCGTGCGCGCCCTGGCCGCCCATCCGAATATCGCCGGCATCAAAGACAGCGCCGGCAGCTATGAAAGCCTGAGCGGTTTCCTCAACGCGGTAAAAGGCCTGGACGGATTCAACGTGCTTAATGGGCCAGATTCGCTGATCCATCAAGGTTTTGTCGACGGGTGCTCGGCCTGTATTTCCGGCCTGGCCAACGTGGCGCCTGAGGCGATTAACGCCATTTGGGCGCGGTTTAGCGCCGGCGATATCAACGGTTCGCGACAGGCGCAGGAAAACGTGACCGGCCTGCGTACCGAGCTTTATCAGGTGGCTTTTTCGCCGGCCGCGGTGAAAAAAGCGGTGGCGCTGATGGGCCACGATGTGGGTGAAAGTCGTTACGCCGTGTCCTTCAGCGCGGAACAGGAACAGAAAATTCGCCAAATCATCAATCAATACACGCAGTAATTGCCTGGCGGCGGCATCCGCTCGCTATCGTAACATTATGATATAACGGTTATTTGGGTGATTCCGATGATGAAAAACACCGTAAACTCGACCCGCATTCGCTGGTGGATCGCCGGGCTGATGTGGCTGGCCATCGCCATCAATTATATTGACCGCACTGTTCTCTCCGCCGCCGCGCCGCACCTGATCAAAGAATTGTCTATTGATCCGGAAATGATGGGCCTGATCATGGCGGCGTTTTTCTGGTCCTATGCATTGCTGCAAATTCCGGCGGGGTGGTTCGCCGACCGGTTTGGCCATAAAAAGGGCCTCGGGCTCGCCGTCGGCTGGTGGTCGGTCGCCACCATGGCGATGGGATTGGCGACCGGCTTCAAGTCCCTGCTGGCGCTCCGTTTGGCGTTGGGCGTGGGCGAAGCCGCCGCTTACCCAAGCAACGCCGGAATTACCGCCCGCTGGTTTCCGGACCGCGAACGCGCCACCGTCTCCGGATTGTTCGACAGCGCGTCGAAATTCGGCAGCGCCGTCGCCATGCCGCTCATTGTCTGGATGATAGCCGTGTTTGACTGGCGGCTGACTTTCCTGGCCATCGGCGGGCTTGGTCTTCTCTGGTTTATCGCCTGGTATGTGATCTATTCGGAAAACCCCGAAGATCATAAACGTATCAGCCAACACGAAATCGCGCTCATCCATGAGGGCCAGGCCCAAAGACATGGCGACAAAAGCATTGCGCCGATGAAATGGTACAAGCTGCTGCGCTACCGCAATATCTGGGCGATGTGCATCGGCTTTTTCACCATCAACTACACCTCTTACTTTTTTATCACCTGGCTGCCGACCTACCTGGTGAAGGATAAGGGAATGGATTTCCTTAAAATGGGCTTAGTGGCGGCGTTGCCGTTGATCTGCGGGATGGTGTTCGAGGTACTGGCGGGCTGGTTGTCGGACCGGATGGTTCACAGAAAAGTGTTATCGCTGACCGTCACCCGCAAATTGTTTTTGATTGTCGGCCTGTTGATGGCGTTATGCATCGGGTTTGCCCCCTTCAGTCAATCGGTATTCATGACCGTATTGCTGCTGTGTATCGCCAAATCCGGCACTACCGTGGCGGCCTCCCAGGTTTGGGCCTTACCGGGCGATGTGGCGCCGAAAAACAGCGTGTCCATTGTGGCCGGATGGCAGAATACGGTTTCCAATATGGGCGGCGCGGTCGGCCCGATCATCACCGGGGCCATCGTCGGCGCCACCGGCCATTTTACCTGGGCGCTGGTCTTCTCCGCCGCGCTGGTGGTGGTGGGTATTCTTAATTATCTGTTTCTGTTGGGCAAGGTTGAACCCATCGTTGACAAAAACCATGAGACCGTGCCGCGGGCCGCGGCCCGTTCTTCCTGACCCCCCAACCCATGCGCCCGCGTCGCGGGCGCCGAACCGGTCAAACCCTATCCACCGAAAGCCATTCTGGAGGCATCATGTCGCTCAACGCCAATGAGGGTAGTGCCGCGGTTAACGCGCGGACTCACGCCGCAACGGGAAAAGTGCGTTTTATCATCCTGACGGTCCTTTCCATCGGGATCGCCATCAACTACATTGATCGCGCCGCCATGAGCGTGGCCATCCCCTTTATGTCGCACGACTTACAGCTTTCCAGCACCGACAGCGGCCTGCTGCTTTCAGCCTTTTTCTGGAGCTATGTCCTGTTTCAATTGCCGGGCGGCTGGCTGGTGGATAAATTCGGTCCACGGCTTATTTTCGCAATCAGTTCCCTGGGCTGGGGGTTGGCCACCGCCGCTTGCGGACTGGCCAACGGTTTGACGGCGTTGATGGGTTTCCGTTTTGTGCTCGGCGCCGTCGAGGCGCCCAGTTATCCGGCCAGCGCATCCACCGTCACGCGCTGGTTCCCCAGACAAGAACGCAGTTTCGCCGCCGCGACCTTCAACAATGGCAGCAAGATTGGCGGTACTATCGCCATCCCCCTGGTGGCATTTCTCATTGCCTTGACCGGCTGGCGCATGACCTTTGTCATTTCCGGCCTGGTGGCGGTGACCTGGGCGCTGGTCTGGTACCTTTGGTACCGCGACCCGCGTGAATTCAAAAGTGTATCGGCGCAAGAAGTGGCCTTCATCGAGATGCACCAGGAAGCGAGCCTTGGCGAACCCATGAGTGTTCGCCAACTCATGGGACAACGGACGGTACAGGCCATGATGGCCGGTTTCTTTTGCAGCAATTTCGTGTCCTACTTTTTCTTCACATGGTTCCCCACTTATCTGGTGGACACCTTTCATTTATCGCTGGTGAAATTCGGCCTGCTCGGCATGCTGCCGGGGATTGCCGCCATTGTCGGCGGCTGGTGCGGCGGATTGCTTTCCGACGGTCTGGTACGCAGCGGCATCTCACTGACGATGGCGCGCAAAATCCCCTTGGTGGGCGGCATGCTCGGCAGCGCCGTCATCGGCCTGGCGGCATTTTCTCCCACGGTGTCCCTGGCGCTGGCCGCGCTCTGTTTCGCCAACTTAGCCGCTACCGCCGCCTCGGCGGCGCTTTGGGCGCTGCCATCGGATGTGGCCCCGAACCGCGCCAATGTCGCCACTATCGGCGGCATACAGAACATGGCGGCCAATCTGGCCGGGATTATCTCGCCCATCCTGATAGGCGTGGTGATGCAGTTTACCCATTCCTTCGTCATACCGCTGGTATTGGCCGGGATCGTTGGCCTGCTTGGCGCGCTGGCCTATGGTTTGTGGCTGCCGAAAGTACAGCCCATGAGTCACGGCGACGGCATTCGCTAGCACGGGTCACAGGACCAACCCGACCGATGCGTTTCTCTCCGCTTCCGGCTGGCCTCGTCGCGGCGCGCTTTGCTGCCATCGATGCCTTTTGGGTATATACTGCCGTCTTTGAACTGTTGCACCTTTAGCATCGATGGGCGGGAACATGCGGTTAAGCCAAGTAGTACGGAGCGGTCCGGGACAGTATATTTGCGAATCCGGGGCATTGGGTTATCTGCCGGAAAAACTGACGCCGTTCCGGCGCCCTTATATTATCGCGGGGGAAAAAGCCTTCGCCGCTTTCCAGCAGTTCCTGCCGGCCCCCCTCGACCTCCCCGTGCTGTATTATGACGGCACCGCCAGCCATGAGGATATGCAACGGCTGTCCCAATCGGCGCGTGAGGCGGATGTCATCATCGGTATCGGCGGCGGCCGGGCGCTGGATACCGCCAAAGGCACCGCCGAGCGCCTGAACATCGAAAATATTCTTATCCCGACGGTCATCGGCACCTGCTCGGCCTGTACGCCCCTCTCGGCGGTGTACCACCCCGATCACACCTTCAAGCAAGTGGATTACTACCGGCGCGCCGCGTATCTGGTACTGCTGGATCTGGCGCTACTGGCGGCCTCGCCGCGGGATTATTTTGTTGGCGGCATCGGCGATACGCTGGCGAAATGGTATGAAGCCGAAGCCATTACCCGCCGCTACGACCGGACTGATTTATCGTTGTTCGTGACCATGGGCCTGGCGGCGGCGAAGGCTACGCTGGATACGTTATTGAGCGATACCCCGGCGGCGCTGGCGGGCATGAACGAGGGCCGGGCGACGCCCGCTTTCCGACGGGTGGTCGAAGCGGTGATCGCCGTTGCCGGTATGGTGGGCGGCTGCGGCGGAGAATATGGCCGCATGGCGGGCGCCCACGCGATACATAACGCCTTAAGCTATCTGCCGGAAACCCACGGGATCCTGCACGGCGTCAAAGTGGCCTACGGCATCCTGGTGCAATTGGCCGCCACCGGCGATCAGGACGAAGTGGCCAAATTGATCCCGTTTTATAGCGAAAACGGTTTTCCCTATAATTTCGCGTCATTAGGGGTCACCACACCCGCCGATACCGCGACGGATATCCTGGCGGAATTCGCCGCCGGCGAGCGGGAGACCTTTCGTCTGGCGGTGGAGGGCATTACGCCGGCACAGATCGCGGCGGCCATTCGCCAGGTGGAGAGTATCGCCCGGCAGGGCGCCGTCCGCTGACCTCTTCCGGCGCGCGGCGGCAATTTAAGGCATCACCGGAAGCAAGGCGGGTAAACAGGGTGTCTGAAACGTCTTTTGCAGGCTTCACATCGACGGGGCTGCATTTTTTGCGGCAAAATGTCGAGCACAACAGCAAAGAATGGTTTGAATCGCGTCGCGACGTCTATAACGACCATCTGCTTACCCCCTTTCGGGCGCTGGTGTCCACCCTGGCGCCGACAATGCTAAGCATCGACGATCAGTTTGAAACCCGCCCGGCGGTGGGGAAAACGTTGTCGCGTCTGTATCGGGACACGCGCTTTTCCAACGACAAGGCCTTGTTTCGCAACCGTATGTGGCTGACATTCAAACGACACGCCAAAGAATGGACCGATGCGCCGGTCTATTTCTTCGAGCTCTCGCCCCATTTTTTTCAATATGGATTGGGCTATTACTCCGCCAGCAAAGCCACCATGGATCGTTTTCGCCATCTGATGTTGCGCGAGCCGCACGCCTTCGCCGAGGCGGCGGCCTGCCGCCGTCCGCCTTTTGTACTGGAAGGCGCGAGCTACAAACGCGCGCTGGTCAAAAATCAGGATCCGGCCCTGGCCGACTGGTACAACCGCAAATCCTTCGCGGTATTGACCAAGGATACGGCGGTCGACACGCTACAGGATCCGGCATTGGCAACCCGCCTGCAAAGGGCCTTTGTGCAGTTGGCCCCGTTGTACCGGTTCTTGCTACAAGTGGAAATGCTCAAACCCATTCCCCTGGATGATTTATAATCATTCTATACCCGTCATATTTCACGTTGCCTCTTTTTGAATGGCATCAGGGCGATCATTTTAGCCGTTTTGCTAACCGGACCATGACTTAAGGGGGATGCATGACTGTTGTCGGACCTATCTGGCATGCTCTGGCCATGTCTTTATCTATGCTGTGGGGTATTTTCTGGGGAATATCGCTGGGTTTTCTCTTTTCCGCGATAATCGAAGTCGTCGTCTCCAAAGAACAGATGTCCAGACTGCTGCCCGACGCCGGCGGGAAGTCGCTGGCGAAAGCCATGACACTTGGCGCGATTTCGTCCTCATGCTCGTATGCCGCGGTGGCGATGGCTCGGTCCATCGTCCGCAAAGGCGGCGATTTCACCGCCGCCATGGTTTTTCAACTTGCCGCCACCAACCTGGTACTGGAATTGATTATTCTGATGTGGTTGTTACTGGCCTGGCAATTCGCCCTGGCGGAAATTCTCGGCTGTTTTATCATGGTTGCCATCATCGCCGTTCTTTTTCGCCTACTGGCGGGAAAAAACCTCAAGGAAGACGCGGTCAGGCGTTCCACCAGTGATGCCCGTGGCGCCATGGAAGGTCATGCCGCCATGTCCATGGGGAAACGGCAAGGCCCTTGGCAAAAACGATTGTTATCGCGTAAGGGGTGGATTGCCGTTAGTCATTATTTCGTCATGAATTGGACCATGCTGTGGAAAGATATCGGTATCGGACTTTTGGTGGCCGGTATGCTGAGCGCCTGGGTGCCGAAGGATTTTTGGTCAGCGCTGTTTTTGACCGACCATCCCCACATCGCGGTTGTCTGGAATATCCTGCTGGGTCCCATTATCGCCATCGTGTCTTTTACCTGCTCCATAGGCAATATTCCCCTCGCCGTGGTGCTGTGGAATGGCGGATTAAGCTTCGGCGGCGTGGCGGCGTTCATTTTCGCCGATTTGATCATTCCGCCGCTTATCAATATCTATCGGAAATACTACGGGGTGAAAATGACGGCCTTTCTGTTCATGGTGTACTTTGTCGCCATGGCCGCGGCCGGCGCGGTGATTCAGATGGTATTTTCCGTCGCGGGACGTGTTCCCGAACAGCGCCATCAAGCGGTCATGAATAGCGGCATCCAGTTGAATTACACTACCGTGCTGGATGTACTGTTCGGCCTGGCGACCCTGATATTGCTCGCCGTATTTTTGAAAACCGGCGGTCCCGATATGATGCGGATGATGAACCGGCCCGGCGCGGGGCATGAGCATCATCACGACCACGCCATGCATTGACCTCCTTTATTCCGGCCGGCGCGCGGGGGAAGCCTTTATTCCTCCGGCCGCCGCATTAGCCGGCGGATAAAGCCCGCCACCAGCCACACCAGCATCAGCGCCACCGCCACTAACAACACCATACGCAGATGGTGATCGACGTTGGAAAGCCAGGGCATGATGATTTGCCCGCCCCAGTAGCCCAGCGTAACAAAAATAACCGCCCAAAGCGCCGCGCCGATGATATTAAAAAGAATAAACGTAAGCGGCGACAATCGGCTCACGCCGATAAGCAACGGCCCCAACAGTCGGAAGCCATACATAAATCGCACGCCCATCACAAACAATAAGGGATGGCGGAGAATCAACCGTCTGGCGCGCTTCATTTTGGCCCGGGCCGGTTTAATGCGCTTCAATAGCCGGTAGCCATATCGCCGGCCAAGGAAAAAAAGCAGCATATCGCCGGTGATGCCGCCCAACGCAACGGAGGCCACTACGCCGCCATAATGCAATAGGCCTTGATGGGCCGCCAGGCCGCCAAGCATCGCTACCGTTTCGCCTTCGGCCAGACAACCGATAAATAACGCCCAATACCCATAGAGGATGATAAAGTGATGAATATGCAATGTGCTGACTTCCTTATAATCCGTCACCGGCGGACGGTAACGTCTCCGCCAAACTCTTGCCATTGCAAGCATATCGCCGCGCCGCAAGCGCTTTCGCGACGTTCGCTTTTATGACGGATTAGGGCATGGCGCCCTGGTCTATTTAAGCGTTAGTATAGACTCGTCATACTTAAAGATGCCTCTTTGCTGGCGGCGGCGAGCGGGCGACCCATCGTCGGGAATGAGTGTTAACCGCCGGCAAAGGTAAAGAGGCGACTTGCCTAGGACAAGTATACATCAACGACTCAGCATAGGTGCGTTATGGCCTTTATCCCGAAAAATTATGCGCGGCTTGAAAGCGGTTATCGTGAACAGGCGTTGAAACTGTTTCCCTGGGTCTGCGGACGCTGCTCCCGGGAGTTTGTTTATTCCAACTTGCGCGAATTGACCGTACATCATATTGACCACGACCATAGCAATAACCCGCCGGACGGCAGTAATTGGGAATTGTTATGCCTGTATTGTCATGATCACGAGCATTCGAAATACACCGAAGCCGCCGAGTACGGCTCAACCGTGGTCGCGGGGGAAGACGCGCAAAAAGACGTCGGCGCCGCCACCTATAATCCCTTTGCCGATTTAAAAGCGTTGTTGAATAAAGGCAACCCCCGCGAATAGACCCGGCGGTTCCACGCGATGATAAAACGGTTGCCGCGCGGGAAATCCTCCCTCGGGCGATGCCGGTTCGCTCTGTGGTCAGCCGCGTCGTCGTGGGTGAAAAGCGCGCTATCTGTCTTCGAACCAATCGCTGTTGCGTTCGGCTATCGGCGTAATGGTGTAGATGAGTTCTTGCAGATGCTCGCGCATGGCGGTTTCCGCCATATCGGCATCGCCGGCTTGAATGGCTTTGAAGATCGCGTAATGCTGATTGATCAGGCTTTGCGGCGGCGATACCTCGCCAAGACTCAGGAAACGCACCCGATCCATGGTGGCTTTGATAGATTCGATGATATCCCAGGCCAGTGCGCAATCGGCTATGTCGGTGAGCAGGCGGTGAAAATCGTCGTCCAGATTGAAAAATTCTTCCATTTGCCGATTTTGCGCGGCCAATTCCTGACGATGCAGGTTATGTTCCAGCATCAGCACATGCTGCTCATTACGCTCCGCCGCCGCCCGCCGTACGACATTGCATTCCAGCGCCTGACGGATAAACCGGGCGTCCGCCACACGTTTGGCGGAAATACGCAGCACAAAAGTGCCGCGTTGCGGCAAAATCTGCACCAGGCCCGCTTCCGCCAGCTTGATGAACGCTTCTCGAACCGGCTGGCGCGAGACCTCGAATCGCGCCGCGATTTCCTTTTCGGACAACAGCTTGCCCGGAGGAATATGGCATTCAACGATATCTTTACGCAGCAAACGATAAATTTGCTGGTTGACCGGTTCGTTAGTATTAAAGGGAAATAATGTATCCATGCAGATGCTTTTTTCCTTCGCGCAATAGCCCAGAGATTGCGGGATATGATACCCGCTCCGGCGGCTCAATAGCCATACCTGCGCTTACCCCCGGCGGGGACAGGCTTGGAGAACGCATCCGACGGGCCATGCCGGCCGTTATGCGGCTTGCATGGCCCGCCCGCCGCTTAACGGCCGTTCGCGACCCGGTTGACCGCCTGTTTGGCGCCTTGGGCGCGCAGCAAAGCGTAGGCGTCGCATATCGCCTTCACAAACACAGCATTGTTTGGCAACTCGGCGCCGAATACGCTGGACAGCGTCAATAGCGTTTTAACCCGTTCATCGCCATCAGCGGAACGTTGTACCAGGGCCGCCAGTTTGTCCTTTTGCGGATCGCTGATATCAATGGCCTGACCCTGATCGTCCACGCCGCCCACGTAACGCATCCAGCCGGCGACGCCCAACGCCAGCAACGGGAAGGGCTTGCCCTGGCGCAAATGCGCGCGGATGGAGTCCAGCATGCGTTGCGGCAGTTTCAATGTGCCGTCCATGGCTATCTGCCAGGTCCGGTGTTTCAGGCCGGTATTGCGATAACGCGCCAGCAGCGACTCGGCGTAAGCCGTGAGATCCACGTCGCGAGTGCGCAGCGTGGGCGCTTGTTCATCCAGCATAAGACGTCGGGCGGCCAAGGCGTAATTGTCATCGCCCATGCACTCATTGATATACTGATAGCCGGCCAGATAGCCCAGGTACGCCAGGAACGAATGGCTGCCGTTAAGCATCCGCAGTTTCATTTCCTCGTAAGGCAGCACATCGGCCACCAGTTCAGCGCCGGCTTTTTCCCATTCGGGACGGCCGGCGACAAAGTTATCCTCGATAACCCATTGGCGGAAAGGCTCGCAGGCTATCGCCGCCGCATCCTGTATACCGCCCAGCACGCCGGTGATTTTTTCCATGGTGGCCGGGGTCATGGCCGGCACAATCCGGTCCACCATGGTCGACGGGAAAGTCACGTGCCGCTCAATCCAGTCAGCCAGCGCGCCGTCGGTTTCGCGGGCCAGCGCCAGCACCACATTGCGAGTGACATGGCCGTTTTCCGGCATATTGTCGCAAGACATGACCGAGAATGCCGGCAGTCCCTTCTCCCGCCGCTGCCTGAGCGCCTCGATGATTACCCCTGGGGCTGATTTCGGCTGACGCGGATGATCGATATCGTGCCGGATCAGGGGATTATCGGTGTCGATGGAGGAAGAGGAAGGCAGATAACAATAGCCCTTTTCGGTCACGGTCAGGGAAACAATGGCGGTGTCGGGCCGCGCCATGGCTTCAAGCACCCGGTCGAGTCCGTCGACAGCGCCGTGCAATGCCTCGCGCACCACGCCGACCACCCGGCCGTTCCAATGATCACCGTTCATTTCACATACCGAATACAGCAAATCCTGCTGTTGCAGAGCCGCAATCTGCTGTTCGCCGCCAATCAGATTCACCTCGCAGTAACCCCAGTCGCTGCCGTGATCCGTCGCGAGGATATCAGCGAAAACCGCTTGATGGGCCCGATGGAACGCGCCGAAACCCAGGTGGACGATACGGGGTGTCAGACGGGTGCGATCATAAGTCGGCGTTGTCACCCGGCCGGTCAGGTGTGATAGCGTTTGTGTTGAGAGTTGCACAGTATATGTCCCTAGTCAGTCACGTTCGAATACCCGTTTCGCGAGGATGTCCTTCTCAGGACCGATAACCGGCGGATAACGGGTTCGTCAGGGTATTTCGCCGCCAGTTTCTCATCAAAACCGATGGTAAACTTAATGTCGACTACCATACAAGTAATGATATGATATTTATTTGACGCGCATCACAGTTTTGCTCCCTTAGGGCAGATTATCGGCTGTGCTATTTATACCCTGAATAATTGATGTCGCATCGCCGCGGATGACGCGCCCCCGACGGCATGGGCCGCGCGGTGGCGCCATTCAAGCGGCATCCTGGCGTATGGCGAGTCTTCATGGCGAAATCGCGACGTCAAAGCGGCCGTGATAAGGTTGATAAGGCGGATGCGCGGTGTCGCCGCAAGATCTTCCCTTGCGGCGCTGAACCGTTACCTTATGGTGAGAATATCGGTGGGGCAATGCAAATAGTTTTTAAGCGCGCGGTTCCACAGTTCGGCATCGCCATGGCCGCCGCTGTCATCACCCGGCCGTATTAAATACGTCGGCAGATAGACCGGTCTGCCGATGTCCTCGATTTGCCGGCAAAGTTGGGGCAATTGCTGTCGATTTCCCAGGCGATCGTTGATCGCGCGCCAGAAAGCCTGCCGCTGATCTTCGCCAAGCATGTTCAATGCCTCCCCCAACATGGTGGAATGCGCCCGCCTGGCCGCATCGGTATCCACGCGCAGCGCGTCATAATAGGAATAGGCGCCGGCCTGGGCAAACAGCAAAACGCCGTCGGCAAGATAACCGGCCTTCACGCAACTTATCATACCCTGATAGAGCACGGGGGGCGATAAGGCGGGATTGACCGCGCCGCCCTTCAGACAACCGGGGCTGGCGACCTTGTCCAGATAGCTCGTGCGGCCGGCACCCGTTTTGCCGGCCGGCGAAGCCGCGCAACCGGCCAGTACGAGGGCGCATAGGGCGACGGCGAAAGCGAGCAAATGCGTTTTCAAGGACATCTCGCGCATTGGACGCCCTGTTAAAACCATTTTTCCTGCCACTCTTGTTCTTCCTGCTGTGAAGCGACCATATCCATCATCAGGCGTTGTGTTAACATCGCTTGGCACAGCGCAAGATTATCCGCATCGTCGCCGTCGGCCGCCATTGACTGCAAGCGTTCTTCCAGCGGGACAAGCGGCTGGTCGTCGGACAGTGAACGTGTTTCGACCGCCGTGACCGGCACCACAGTGGATGTCATCATGTGAGTTTTCCTGTATCGGGTGAATTGGGGGATGCAAAACGGCCAAACAGCGTATTAAGCTGCGCTAAGGCCGCCGCGGAAAGCCGCCGGCAGTCCTCCGGCAAGCTGTCGGTCAATGTCAGGCGCTGCGTCGCGGCCGTGACGAACGCATCGGCGTCAAATTCGGCCAGCTGATCGGCGTATTTCATGACGAACCGTTTATCGTCATGGTACGTCAGACTGAATTTTCCCGGCCAGACCGCCGCAATCCGCTCTTTCAGCCTGACATGGGCGTGTCTGGCGGATTCGGGCGCCAGCAGCTCAAGCCCTTCGCCGGTCGATCCGCTCTCTTCCGGCAGCGCCGCCAGCCACTCCTCCACGAGATCCAGCAAGATTTCGGAATGATCCAGCGCGGACGACAATATCCGCTGGGCAAACTGGCGGGTTTGCCGTTGCAATTGGGCCGCCATTTGCTGTTCCTGCGCGAGAAACTCGGCAACGACGCCCGCCGAGGCCACAAGACCCTCCTGGTATCCATCGCTAAACGCCTGCCGGTGAATCGCCTGGGCGTCCTCCTGCGCTTGTTTAACCATGCGGGAAGCCTGGCGGCGGGCGGATGCCAGCACGTCCAGACTTTGCCGTTGCCGGCGCAACTGGGTCCGTTTAATCAAAACACCGCCGGAACTCCGCGGCATTTGGCGTATCGGAATGTCTCTTGGCATGTTGAAAAGCCAGCCTTATCAGTAAAGGACACGGATCGGCAGGCGGACCAGCCGCGCTTTCCCGCGCCATATCGGGTGGAAACGCCAGGGGAATGCGTTGCCGGATTGGCAACGGTAGCTGTTCCCCATAAGCGATGAGCTCATTTTTTCCCCATTCGAGCAGGATATCGGCGCCATCGGCGGCGCCGACCGAAATCGCCGCGGAAGCGACGATATCCCGCTCGGCGAACTGACGAACCCAGCCCGGCAATGCCCTCAGCCGTCCCCTGCGACTTAATACGGCGCGGTGACGCTGGGCGGCTATCAGCAGCGCGACATGGGGCAAATACCGCCACAGACCGACGAAATAGGGCATCAAACGATCGGCGGTCAATACCGGACGCTCCACGGACCAACCGTACGCCCGAATAATCATGCCGTTGATCAGCGCCCGCGACCTCACGCCATCGAAACCCTCCCGCCGCAGCAAACAGCGGGGGTGCATCCAGGACAACGGATCGAATAACAGACTATCGAGGGGCGATGGAGATTTCATTTACGCCGTCCCTGCCAGAGTGCGCCGCTTTCGCTTTGAGATTGCGGCGATACATCAACCCGATCGCCACCGCCGCCAGTAGCGCCAGAAACAGCGCCAGCGGAATCAGGCCGCCATAGCTCCGGCCATCGTCCGCCCGGCTATCCATGGGCGGTTGATGCTGCATGGCGGCCTGTCTGGACAACACCACGGAGATATTGTCGTAGTCCACCTGAGTGAAGCTATTTTTCAAGAACCGTTTGATATCGCTTATCAGCAACGAAGGGTCGGTTTCGCTGCGATAGTTGACCAGCGCCGATAAATGCATGGGCGCCGAGGCCTTGCCGCTCTCGCCGGCATCGATGTCGTAGCTGACATGCACCCTGGCGGACAATATACCGTCCATGGTCTGCAACGATTGTTCGAGCCGCTGTTCTATGGCGGAGTACAGCCTGGCTTTCTCCGCCCGCGGCGACGAAACCAGCGCGTCGCTGGGAAACAACTGCGATATCTCCATGCGCGGACGTGAAGGCAGCGCGTGCGCTTTGAGTAAATCCACCGCGGCGGGAATATCCGCTTTCCTTACGCTGATGCTGTAACCGCTTTTTCCCTTATCGGTTTTGGCCGCAGCAATATTGTTGCGTTGCAAAACAGCGATAACCTCGTTGGACTGATGCTGATCCAGCCCTTTGAGCAACGGTTCGTCCTGACAGGCCGATAGCGTCAGAATCAGCAACGGAACGGTCAGTAACGACTGGATTTTCATCATGAACGTAGCAGCGTTTCCACTGTTCCCACCATTTTACGGGCCGCGGTGCCGATAAACGCCACGGTATTGCCGTAGACCAGCATGGTTTTCTGAATCAGACCCAGCGCCGCCGGATCATCAAGGTTGTCCGCATTCAGCATGCGCGAGATCTGTTGTTGCCTGTCAACCACATCGGCCGTGGTTTGCGCCATGCTTTCCTTGATAATATCGTTGATGGACGCTACGTCCCCCAGCCCCGGACTGATATCCGCCGTCTGGCGGGCGCCGATGGCGGCGATGCTTTCGATGGACATGTTCTCCCTCCCCTAAAGGCCACTAGAATTTTGACAAAATCAACGAATCGAGATCGGCCAGTTTCTTGATGGCGGTGGCGCTCAGGCTTTGCACCACGCTATACTCGTTCAACTTTGCCTGGTACTGCGCCAGATACATCGGATTGGAAGGATCATTGCTGGCTTGCTCCAGCGCATCCTGCGTGGCGATATTCGCATCGTTTACCGACTGCGCCAATTTGTCATAGATTGCGGTTATCGAACCCATAATTCACTCCTCGTACTAAAATCAAGGTTTAGGAAAGTACCAGTGGCCCGGCGCGATTTTTACATAACCGTGCTGGCCGTATTTCAATGATTTGCCCTTCAGCCAATCGTCCTTCATTTCCATGGCGAACTCGACGTAGCCACCATTCCAGCGGTAGTCGTATTCCTCGATAAAATGCTTGATACGTTGCCGCTCGCCGTCGTCCAGAGCGCCGGTGATAACAAAGGTCACGCTATCGGCGTTATCCAGCCGCCGGTAAGGCACCGCCAGTTTTTTGATCCCCTGCTCCGCCTGGGCGGCCACTGCCGAATCATCCATTTCCTCGAAATGCAGATCCGCGGCATAAGGCATCAGGCGCAACAAATCTTCACGCAGCCGCCGCTGTTCCGGCTCATCGAAGCGGACCCGCTGCCGGCTCATTACCACGCGGGGCTGCTCGGGGGAATCCAGTATGAGCTGGTGCAAACGCACAAAAGGGTAATGCTCGCCGAGCCAGCGCGCGATCCGCTGCCGTTCTTCCCGATAGCTGGCGACAGTGGCCTGCCGGGCGGATGGCAGCCGCACCAGGGACTGGCGCCCCCAGGCCGCATCGCGATCATTCCGGGCCAGCACATGGATGTGGCCGTCCCGACCGGATAACACCTGATATTTGTCCGGCTCGTTGGCCAACTGGCCGGCCAACGCGGCGATGGCCTTCCGTCCGTTGTCCGGCTTCGTCTGGACAAACATCAGAACGGCGGCTATCGTCGCGACGCCAACCGCCGCGACGATCAACCCTCCCCGCCGCCGGGTTCTGACCACCGGCGACGGCGCGGCGGCATCGTCATCCCGGCGGGCAAGCAGATCGTCCGGCCAGGTTTGATCCTCGCGCCTTACCGCCAGCAACAAGGACCCCGTCTGATACGGACGCAGGCACTCCAGTGTTATCTCTCTCGTCCCGGTATCCCTCAACTCGCGCAACACCACCGCTTCACCGGGATCGTTTGGCACGACAATTTCAAAATTGCCGCCGTCTCCCTCGGCGGGCACAAATATGCTGTCCTCGGGAAAAGAGGTCAGTGGCATATCACACAGCCCGCTTTCATCCGTCGTGATAAATAATGTTTTCCCGGCGGAAAGGTGATATTCACACCCTTTCAAGGTCCCGTTCAGTAACCGGACGACAATACCGCGAGGGTTTGTGAAAGTGTCTTGTTCCGTATGCATAGTGAAAATCTATCGCTATCCCAAAGGATCGTTATACCGGGAGTGTAATCCTTCACCCATCGCCGCTTCATGATGGCATTCTGATATACCCGTCATAATTCAAGGTTGCATGTTTATCGACTGCGTTCACTCACCTCATTCCTATAATCAACCCCGCTTCCGGAAGATTCCCTTGTTCCTCCCGCCTGACATGTTGAATGAGCCGAGATCTTTACCCCTCCGCCAAACGGCCTTGCCATTGGCAGCGCGCGGCCATCCGGGTCCTGTGGCCGGGTGCCGGGATGGCCTTAGCTGCCGTCGTGACGCATATTGAATGATTTTGGATTTGAAACATGCCTAATCATAATTAAATCGAATTATTACCAATGCTATGACCGGCTCCAGGTGGTAATCGAGAACGCACGGATTCTGTTTACAGCCTATGCCATTAGGGCTATTTCACTTGCCGCCTTTTAGCAACTCGCTGCATTGGGAGTAAAGATAAAGGAGATACCTATATAAGGAGCCAAGTCGGATATTTTGCGAATTCTAGCCATACGTACATCAACGCTGCTACAATCAGCGGCAATTTACTAAATAGCTGCGCAGAATAATAGATCACATTGAGGGAACTCAGCCCGGATTGTGCGATCTGATCAATCGCCA
>NZ_SZPQ01000060.1 GCF_005217455.1 Martelella alba | reverse complement strand
GTTCAATGTTATACAGTTTGCTGATGTAACCCAGCGCCACATCCGCTTTGGTGGGTTTGCCTTGCTGAGCTTTGCTTTCCTTGGGCACCGCTTTGCCCGCTTCAATATATTTGCGCCGGGCATGGTCCCAGCAGCCGATACGCACGAGCTTGTTCTCACGGCACACCGCGTCGTAACCGGCATAACCGTCGGTTTGCAAAATACCGCTAAATTCCGCCAACAGGCGCACGCGTTTGCTGCGGGGTATCGGTGCGGTATTTTTACCGCCAGTAGACAAACTGGTGGTAAGTCAATTGCTGTTGTTGACAGAAAACTTGGCCAGAAAGGCCGGATGTTTGCCAGGCGGTAATAAGTTCGCGCCACTGCTCGGCACGCTGTAAAGGATCCATGGTTTCGCCTCTGTGTTTAGGGTGGACAGCGGCAGTGTGGCGCAGTTAATGACTGAAAAAAAGATGTCGTTTTAAGGGCGCTTACCGATTATCTAGCGCACCTTACTCCGCTGTGGTGAAATGGTGCTGAAGGTTGGGGGTAGAAAAAGACGCTGTCTCGAAAACCGCTTGAACCTTAAGGATTCTATTTATAACCATCCGGCGGTAATGGCTCACCCGGACAGTTATTTTATAGGGTAGTTAACTAGCGGTTTGATTTCTTTAAGAACAAACATACTCTGCATTTCTTTAATTCCCGGCAACCTGCGTACAACTGACATAGCAAAATCGGCATAGGCGTCCAGATCAGATGCCACAACTTGCAGCAGAAAATCGGCATCCCCACCAATGCTATAGCAGGCAACCACATCTTCCAGCGCGGTGACCTCTTCTTCAAACCTTTTGGCTTCCGCCTCACTGTGGCTATCAATGGCTACCCGAATGAAAACCATCACTCCCAGCCCGATTTTTTTACGATTAAGGACAGCCCGGTAACCCTGGATCACTCCATCTTCTTCAAGCTTGCGTACTTTGCGCCAGCAAGGAGACGCTGACATGCCTATCTTCTCGGCCAGCACCTGGTTAGTGACACGAGCATCGTCTTGTAACAGTTTCAGGATCTTCATCTCTGTCGGGTTCAGCGCCATAAGGGAAAACTCCTTTCTTTTTTAAAGCGTAAACAGGTAATTTTTACCCGAAAACTCATTGTATGTAAATAATATAGGTAACAATTTTCCATTAAGTTACGGTATAAAATATATTCACTTTTTCAATGTGTTATGACCACAGCGGAAATACCACCAGACGAGACATTGCTGTTGATTTCGTGGTGATGGCCCCGTTTAAAGATCGTGAAAATCTTAATACCATTATTGCTCATACTGGCCACCAGGAAGATGTTATGAAATGAGGAATTTATCGCTAACTTGAAGGTTATTAATATTGAACTCCCCGGTGATTTTACGTTAGACAGTGATTTGATCTCTTTTTGAGTTACCCTCACAGCACGTGTTAAAATCATTAACGATTAAATTGAGGATTGACGATGAAATTTGATGCCAGCCAACATCGCTGTACAATTCTTATTGATAAAGAACTTCCGACAGGCCTTGCCATGAATGCTGCAAGTATTATTGGCATTAGCTTTGGACAAACAGTTGAAAATCTCATTGGTCCGGCCATGCAAAGTCTTGACAAAATCATTTACCCTGGTGTTATCTACAGCCCGCTTCCTGTTTTGTTGGCGTCAAACGAATACCTTCTTGAGGTACAGACTCATGCAGAAAGCGATGATGATCTTTATATCATGCCATTTAGTGCACTGGCACAGTCGTGCAGAACCTATGAAGAATATGGGGAAAAGATATCTTCAGTAAACAGTAAAAATATCAAGCTGGTCGCAATTGGACTTATTGGACCAAAAAATGAAATTGACAAAAATAACAGGAAACCTCCCCCTCTACAAATAATTTACTTTATACTCTAAATACTTCGAGTTACATCGCGGCGGCAAGTGAGCAAGTCCCCAGGAGCATAGATCACGATGTGAATGGGGTGGGCGAGCACAGCCAACAGAGAGTCAACTTGAAGTATGACACTTATAGAATCGCTAAGTCAGCAGTCAATAGACTACTGATCGTCTTCCCCGTGTCTTAATAAATTACTCGACAGCACCCGCACCGCTTAGTCAAAGGACTCGGCAGTATACTGGTTGTGTTGTGTCGCGACCCGCCCTTAACTACCCGGATCCGTTTCCCGGCTCCCTTCCCTGACTACCGCAGGACAGATCGTTCATGGTTGTGATCAGGCGAAAGAGCAACAGACCCTGGTTAGAAAAATGCGACCTGAACTTTATGAACATGGCCAGATGGTGTATCATGAGATAAATGGAGAAAGCACTGAGATCACGTTCTGTGCTTTTAAGGAGGGAGTGATGCATAAATATGTTATTTTCATAAAAAATAAGGGATCAATGGCCATCCCCAGAGAATTTGTCACACCTTCGTATATCAAGGAGATGAAAAAAAAAGGATTCAGGAAGCATCATATCGAAATTGAAGCTAATAATGAGAAAGAAGCGTTTTTTAAAATAAATGAACACAATGAAGATTATCTAAATTCGTTAAGGGAACTCTCCGGCAGTGCAGTCATCTGTGGCGTTTTTGTGATTATCATAACTTTAACTGCTTTTTTTAAATCATAATAAATTAAATCTTGCGAACTGACTGGGAACTATCATGTCATATTTTCATTACTGATAAATATGCCATTTAGGCAATAGTTATTACTGTCATTGTACAGCTGAGTTTTCCCAAAAAAAATCTGATATCTTCAACAAATACAATTCATTGACATTTCATTGAGTTTTTATATTGATATGAAATAATTTTGATTCCACCTGTTTGTGCCACACTCGGCGTCAACTTCCGGGTGTGACCTTCAATTCGCCCATCATATTGATGGCAAGCCGTGGCGATGCAACTTGGGTCATGGGGCGTAGATATTTCTCACATTTTGTCTGATTCAAAAGAGACTTTGGCTGATTACGGTTTCCGCTGGATACACCTAACATATTAAAATCATAAGGACTATCCATGTTTAATCATACCCATACTCACTTATTCTAACCAAGGTTGATCTTGGCTTAGGTATCCGTTAATCGAGGCAAACTATATGCATCTGGATGTTTCCCGTTATCCTCTGGTTTTCATTGATGAGCACACCCAGGGGGCAGAGACTTTCGATGATCAGTTCGAACAACTGTTGAGTTCACAGCGGTTTTTCGTCCTGATCACCGCGCATTCTCCACACCATCATCACGATGAAACCGCAGAGGAACGCGCGGAAAAAACGGCCTTTCTAAAACGGATCCGGGCACGAATGCGTCAATATTGCCTGGGTATTATCATCATCAGTATTTTTTCCGATAAGCCATTGGCCCGTGTTGCTTCAATAGCCGCGGGAAAAGCGTTCAGTTGTCCTATCATCTTTGTCGACGATGAAGAACAGGCTATAATCGAGGGGCAAAAATTGCTGGGCGGCAATGAGGCTGAATTGCATCGCGAACATCAATGATTCAATCACCGGGATCTTCCCCATTCAATCCAATTAAAAGACCAATGGTTTGCTCATGGCCATGTCTGGAGTAACAAATGAAGGCGGTTAGTTTCAATGCATTTGGCGGGCCAGATGTCCTTGAGGTTGTCGAACGGCTTAATCCACATCCAGGCCCCGGACAGATCCGAATCGCGGTTCGTGCGGCCGGCATAAACGCGAGTGACTGGAAAAAACGCCAGGGCCTGATGGATCCGCAACTCCCCCAGACATTGGGGTACGAGGCGGCCGGGATTGTCGACGAGCTCGGCGAGGGCGTCACCGATGCGGCCGTGGGCGATCGGGTCTTCGGATTCTGCGCAAACGGCGCGGCTCAGGCCGAATTGGCGGTTCTGACGTATTACGCGCCGATCCCATCGGCGCTGGATTTCGCTGTCGCGGCCTCGTTGCCCGCCGCGATCGAGACCGCCGCGCGCGCATTGGATAAGCTCGGCGTCGTCGGCGGCAACACATTACTGATCAACGGCGCATCCGGAAACATCGGGGCCGCCGCAGTGCAGTTCGCCGTGGAACGTGGCGCGCGCGTGATCGGCACCGCCAGTCCGGCAAACCATGCCTTGCTGCGTTCCCTGGGGGCCGAGGCGGTCGCTTATGGTGATGGCATGACCCACCGTATCCGGGCGTTGGCTCCCGAGGGTGTCGATTTGGCGCTGGATGTCGCCGGCAACGGGATCTTGCCGGAACTTATTGACCTCGCGGGCGGCGCGGAGCATGTCGTGACCATCGCCGACTTCAATGGCGCGCGGCGGCACGGCGTACGTTTCAGCCGAGGAGACGACGGCCGCGCGCTGTACGTGCTCTCATGCATTGGCACGTTAATCGCCTCTGGGCGGTTTTCCCTGCCGGCCGTGCAGACCTTTCCCCTCGCCGACGTCGCCGACGCACATCGCGTCGGGGAGGCTGGCCGCGCAACCGGGAAACTCGTTTTGCTCGTGAATGCCCGCAACGACCAAAGCGGACATCATCGGGTCGAAGGTCAAGATGAACAATGACCCGCGCCCGGATGAATATCCCCCCCCCGGCATCCATGACCTCGCCCACGCAAGGACAAGGGAAGCATCGGGAGTTGAATGGCGCGGGCCGATGGCTGGCGCTCGGCGCCTTGAGTCTCGCGCAGTTGATGGATGTTCTGGACAACACCATCGTGAACATCGCCCTGCCCTCTGCACAACACGAACTGGGGTTTTCCATGGATAACCGGCAGTGGATCGTAACCGGATACGCCCTTGCGTTCGGCAGCCTTTTACTCCTTGGCGGCCGGCTGTCCGATCTCTTCGGCCGCAGGCGAATGTTCCTGATTGGCGTCATCGGCTTTCTCATCGCGTCGGTGATTGGCGGCGCCGCTGGCGGCTTCCTTACACTCCTCCTCGCCCGCATCGGCCAGGGAGGGTTCGCGGCGATGCTTGCCCCCGCGGCCTTGTCCCTGGTATCGGTGATCTTCGCCGACAACTCGCAAGACCGCGGACGCGCGTTCGGCGCGTTCGGCGCGGTTTCCGGTGTCGGCGGCGCGCTGGGCCTGCTGCTTGGCGGCGTGCTCACCGAGACGCTTTCATGGCGTTGGTGTCTCTACGTGAACCTGCTATTCGGCGCGATTGCCTTAATCGGTACGCTCATGTTCGTGCCTCATGACAACCGGCCGCGGCGCACGCGCCTCGATTTGCCAGGCGCCGTCACCGCGACACTGGGTCTGGTTGGCATCGTGTACGGCCTGGGTAGCGCCGCCTCGCACGGATGGGGCGATGTCTGGACGATTAGCCCGGTCATCGCCGGGTTGGGGTTGATTGTCGCTTTCATGGTGATCGAGGGCCGTGCGGCCAGCCCGATGTTGCCGCTGCGCGTTATCCTGGACAGAACCCGCGGCACGGCCTATCTGACGCTCTGGATCGCCGGCACGGGCATGTTCGCCGTCTTCCTGTTCCTGACCTACTACCTACAGGAAATATTGATGTTCGGTCCAATCATAACCGGCACGGCGTTCCTGCCGATGATTGCCGCGGTCGTCGTCAGTTCCCTTATTTCAGGCGCGATGCTATTCCCTCGCACCGGGCCGCGCTTGCTGGTGTCCGCTGGCTGCGTGCTGGCCGCCATCGGCATGGCCATGTTCACCATGATTGGCGCGGCATCCAGCTACGCCACGCATGTTCTTCCGGCGCTGCTGGTGACCGGCCTTGGATTCGGCATGATCATTAGCCCAGTGCAGAACGCGGCGACCAGTGGCGTACACCCACATGATGCGGGTGTGGCTTCCGCGATGGTGAATACGGTCCAGCAGATCGGTGGGGCGATGGGAATCGCCGTATTCAATTCCCTGGCCTCGTTCGCCGCTGCGGGTTATTTGACGACCCATGCCGACAAGGCATCCCATCCGGCAACGAGCATCGCCGCGACCCTCGCTGGCGACCATCTCGTTTTTGGGGTCGCCGCAGGGATTTTCCTCGCCGGCGGCCTTATAGCCGCTTTGCTGTTCCGACGCGGAGCCATTGCCCTCGACGCAAGTGGCAACCCGGTTCCCCATTGACCGCACGGGGGGCCCCGGCGTGCCGGGCGGCCGTTATCGGATATCATCGGCGTGACGTATTTTGGAGGCTCTCGAATGGCTGATCTCACACTCGATCACGCACTGGTCGACACGGCTGAAGGCCCGGTGATATTTGTCGTCGTGGGGCGCTGCCAGAGCACCGAATTCGACCAAGGACCCCATCAGCACTCCCGGGGCCAACTTTTTGGCTCGCTACAAGGCCTGCCGTCGGTGGGCATTGAGAGCGGCACACGGGTCGTACCGGCGATCCATGCCGTTTGGCTGCCGCCTCATCATGTCCATTCCGCGCGTTCTCATGGCCCTTTCAACGGTTGGAGCGCCTACATCGCCGAGCCAGCCTGCCAGAGCCTGCCCAAACAGCCTTGCACCCTCCGCGTGTCGGGCTTGTTGCGCGAGGCCGTCCTGCGGGCGAGCACTTGGCCTTACGAGCCCTTGAACGAGGCGCGCGAGCATGTGGCCGCTGTCATCCTCGACGAGATTCGGCACTTGCCTGTCGAGACGTTTGGTCTGCCATTACCCAAAGAGCCGCGTCTGCGACGTATTGCGCAAGCATTGATTGAGGACCCGGCCGACGAGCGCGATCTGGCGCAGTGGGCGGATTGGGGAGCCTTCAGCTCCCGCACGCTGAGCCGTCGTTTCGTCGCCGAAACCGGATTCAACTTCACGACCTGGCGACAACGCGCCCGCTTGATGCGTGCGTTGGAACTCTTGGCTGCGGGACAATCGGTAACCAGCATCGCCCTTGATTTGGGCTATTCGACAGCCACGGCGTTCATTACCCTGTTCCGGCGGACATTTGGACAAACGCCGGCGAGTTATCGCGAACACCTTAAACGGGGGACATTCCTCAATGCGTATGGGGACTCGCCCCCTCCCCATGCAAGATAAAAATATGGCGCATGTCCTCATAATTTCACAGTGGGGCCGATATGCAAAGGAATTCACTTTGGTTGATTCCCCCGAACATGCGTTGTCTGATTTAAAGGGCGCGATTGCTCAATAAAACCCGGTATTGGACCACCCGGTCCGTATCACTGTCTCTTCGCCTGGAGAGGAAGGCGCGACCGTCAGTCTCTTACCGGAGGCGCCGCTGGCGGTTCAGATATGTCGTTCTAAACGAGGATGCGGCACACGCGCCTCAGCCATGGAACCCCAGTTCCCTGGATATGCCCGCCACCGTGGCCAGGAGCGGCTTGGCCAGAAAATCCTCCCCCAGCGAAGTCAATTTCACCGTTGGCAAGGAAATGGAAACGGCATAAGGCACGCGATGTTGGATATCAAAGACCGGCGCCGCGATGCAGGAAATACCCAATTCATTTTCCTCACGATCCATCGCATAGCCTTTGGCGCGGATATCCTCCAACTCCCGGTACATGCGATCAAGACGGGTTATGGTGTTACGGGTATACGGTTTTATCTCATCTTGATGGGTTTGCCAGTATTCATCGGGATAATCGCGATTGCCATACGCCAAGTACACTTTCCCCATGGCCGAACAAAAAAGCTGCATATGCTGCCCGATATAGGCCCGGGTCCGCATCATGCCGGTAGTGGGCTCCAGTTTATAAATCAGGATGACATGGTCGTCTTCTCTGGAGGAAAAATTGACGGTTTCCCCCAACTCCAGGTTGAGTGTTTCAAGGTGGGGCGCGGCCACATGTATGATGTTCAATGATGACAGGGCCTTCTGGCCGATGGAAACCAGCTTGGTGGTCAGCCGATAGCTGCCCGGCGACGGAGCCGGCGTCACGTAGCCGCTGGCATGCAAACCTTGCAGCAGACGATGCACCGTACTTTTGTTCATGCCCGCCAGTTCCGATAATTGCTGTAACGGGCAGCCGTTCGGATAATTGCTCAGGAACTCAAGAAGCTGCAAACCGCGAAACAGACTTTGGGTTCCGGCCGGCTTTTCTTTTTTATCATCAGTTTCATCGACATCTTTAAGGCTCATGACATGGTTCTCCCTGCTGTGACGTTATGGTAATCCAAAGGCCGCGGCACAGTGAAGCAGTAAAATCAGACGGCACACGCCCCCAGCCTCAATTGTGGCAAAAAACACCGTCATTCAATCCCTTCTGACAAACCCAGCCTGGGTCATCGAAAAGCGTGCCGCCGATCACAAATCAAGATCCCTAGAAATAGCCCCATGATTTTCATCAAAAAATATCCCAGCGATCATTTTGACATCACTAAACGAGAGGTATAGGATTTATTGGAATCAGATTTTATATAGTGGAATATATAGATTATATTATAGCCAAACTAGCCACTTCTCGGGCCCTTCGGAGAAAATGCATGAGAGTCACTTATCAGCAATTGAAACAGGAATTCAAACGCGTGCTGCTTGCACGCGGTTTTGATGAGCAGAACGCGGAGGAATGCGCGGAAATGTTCGCCGGCACCACGGAATCCGGGGTGTATTCCCATGGCGTTAATCGTTTCCCGCGATTTATCCAGCAAATCGAGGCGGGGGATGTCAAACCGGAGGCGCGCCCCACCCGGCTGTTATCACTGGGCGCTATCGAGCAGTGGGATGCGCGGCAATCCATCGGCAATCTGACCGCCCGCAACATGATGGATCGCGCCATGGCGCTGGCGGATGTTCATGGTATCGGTCTTGTGGCGCTGCGCAACGCCAACCATTGGATGCGCGGCGGCGGTTATGGCTGGCAGGCGGCGGAAAAAGGCTATATCGGTATCTGCTGGACCAATTCCATCGCGGTTATGCCCCCTTGGGGCGGCAAAGAATGCCGTATCGGCACCAATCCGCTCATCATCGCGGTCCCCGGCGATCCTATCACCATGGTGGACATGTCGATGTCAATGTTCTCATACGGCATGCTGGAAGTGCATCGTCTGGCCGGCAAGACGCTGCCGGTGGACGGCGGTTTCGATGATGACGGCCATCTGACCCGCGACCCGGCGATTATCGAGAAAAATCGTCGTATTCTGCCCATGGGCTATTGGAAGGGCTCGGGGCTGTCCATCGTATTGGACATGATAGCCACCCTGCTTTCCGGCGGTTTGTCCGTCGCCGAGGTTACCGAGGAAAATCCGGATGAGTTCGGCATCTCCCAAGTGTTTATCGCCATTGAAATAGACCGCCTGATAGACGGCAAAACCCGCGACGAAAAACTCAAGCGTATTTGCGAATACGTCACAGGGGCGAAACGGGACAATCCCGACGTGGCCATCCGCCTGCCGGGCCATGAATTTACCCGGTTGCGGGCGGAAAACCGGCGCGACGGCATTCCCGTGGACGACGCTGTTTGGGCGCGTATCAGGTCATTATAAGGAGAAGGGAATGATCTGCGGACATATTGACAACAGCAATCCGGCCTTGATGGCTGAGCCGTTCGCCCGGGCTATCCGCTATCTTCGGCAGACCGATTTCAGCGCCATGCCGGCCGGCCGTTATACCGAACCGGAAACCGGTTATGTTGTGCAGGTTATTGATGTGCAGACCCAACCCAAAGAACGCCTCTCGCCGGAAGTGCATCGGCAACATATTGATGTGCAGTTCCTGGTCAATGGCCGGGAATTGATCGGCGTGGCCACCGATAACGGCAATAATACGATAAAAGAACAATACCTGGCCGAGCGGGATATTATCTTCTACCACGATGTCGAAAACGAAAGCATGATAAAAATGATACCGGGAAGCTATGCGATATTCTTACCCGAGGATGTACATCGTCCGGCCTGCATAGATGGGGCAATCAGCAGGATTCGAAAGGTCGTGATTAAAATTCCGGTAAGCTTATTTTATTAAGCTAATGTGGATATTCCCCGAGTTTGCCTGCTTAACGACATGTGGGAAACTTGGTTTAATCCGCGGAAGCCATGGCGTTGGCAATACGCTTTTCAGGAAAATAAAATGACAAACAACGATTTTATTGTCGGCGCCTATCCTTGCGCGCCGTCATTCCATCAATTGGCAAAACGCGATGAAATCGAATTCTGGCGCGCGTTGGCCGAATTGCCGGCTATTCGCGGCATTGAACAACCCTGTCTGGATGAACTTCATCCCTATGGCAGCGCGTTTTTATTTGAACAAATCCCGGCCCATTGGCAAGTGGTGGTCACAGCGGTGATGGGAACCATGCAGCGCCGCGGCGCAGGACGGGATTTTGGCCTGGCCGCCCGCAACGAAGGAGAGCGCCTGGCCGCAATTGAGCATATCCGGCATATCCGCGATGAGATAAAACGGGCCAATGATCTGTCCGGTCGCCAGCGCGTGCTGGCCCTGGAAATCCAGTCGGCACCCAATCAGGGCGAACAGGATGCCGGGCCGGCCGCGGCCTGTTTTATCGACTCGCTGGAACAGATCCTCTCTTGGCAATGGGAATGCCCGTTGATTATCGAACACTGCGACGCCTTAACCGGTCCGGCGCCACGCAAGGGTTTTTTACCCCTCGCGGATGAAATAAACGCCGCCACTGTGCTCAATCAGCGTTTCGGCCGCCTGACCAAAATCGCCGTCAACTGGGGACGTTCCGCTATCGAGGGGCACCACCGCCAACTGCCGCTGACGCACATCCGCCAATGCCGACTAGTCGGTTTGCTGGGCGCAGTGATGTTTTCCGGCACCGCCACCGGCGGCCCCTATGGCCAATGGGAAGATAACCATGCGCCCTTCGCGCCTTTTGCCGGCGGTTGCTATCGGTGTGAAGACTCGCTGATGACCCTGGACGATGCCCGGGACGCTTTTGCATTGGCGCCGTTAGACTCGCTGGACTATGCGGGTATCAAGCTGTTGTCGACCTCGGCGCACGAAAGTGTAAACAAGAGGGTTGATATTATCAAAGACGGCATTCAGGCGCTGTTATTAAGCAGCGCCAACGCCTCAATCAGCGAAGATAATGAGGCTTAATAAGATCAGGCAATGCCTGGGACGCTTTATTTTAATTACCACATGCTGCCCGGGCCAAATGACAGCACACGTTATCGATGAAGTCGTTTGTTATTAAACATCACTTTTACCAGCCCTACAGGTCTAAAAAAATGAATACAGTTTCGATTTCGATAGCCCAAGGTGAAAAAATCCCCCATGCACGCTGGCTAAGAATCATTCCGCCCATTCTGATAGCCTGCATTATTTCTTATATGGACCGCGTGAATATCGCTTTTGCCATGCCGGGGGGAATGGACCGGGAATTGGGCATTACCGCCTCCATGGCGGGCTTGGCCGGCGGGATATTCTTTATCGGCTACTTATTTTTGCAAGTGCCCGGCGGGAAACTGGCGGTCCACGGCAACGGTAAGCAATTCATCGGCTGGTCGCTGGTTGCCTGGGCGATCATTTCAGTACTCACCGGCCTGGTCCATAACCAATACCAATTGCTGTTTTTGCGATTCGCCCTCGGCGTTTCCGAAGGAGGGATGTTGCCGGTGGTTTTGACCATGGTCAGCAACTGGTTTCCAGATAAAGAGCGCGGCCGCGCCAACGCCATCGTCATCATGTTTGTGCCGGTCGCCGGGATTTTGACGGCCCCGCTTTCCGGCTGGATCATCACCGTCTGGGACTGGCGGATGCTGTTTATTACCGAGGGCGCGTTGTCGGTGCTGGTGTTATTGCTGTGGTATTTCACCGTTAGCAACCGTCCCCAAGAGGCCAAATGGATCTCCAAGGCCGAGCGCGACTACCTGGTCTCCGCGCTGCACAAAGAACAACTGCTGATTAAGGACAAGGCGGTGCGCAGCGCCTCGTTGCGCCTCGTCCTGGCGAACAAGGTCATGTGGCAACTGATTTTGGTCAACTTCTTCTATCAGACCGGCATTTACGGCTACACCCTCTGGTTGCCGACCATATTAAAGAGCCTGACCCACGACAGTATGTCGCAAGTCGGGTTTCTCGCCATTGTGCCCTATTTTTTCGCCATCATCGGCATGCTGTTGTTCTCGTTTCTCTCCGACGGTTCCGGTAAACGCAAATTTTTCGTTTCGCTGCCGCTGGCCGGCTTTGCGATTTGCATGGCGCTTTCGGTGGTGTTGAAGGCGCATGTCTGGTGGTCCTATACGGCGCTGGTGGGCTGCGGCTTTTTCATCCAATCGGCGGCCGGCGTGTTCTGGACCTTGCCGCCGAAATTATTCAATGCCGAGGTGGCCGGCGGCGCGCGCGGCGTCATTAATGCGCTGGGCAATCTCGGCGGTTTTTGCGGCCCTTATATGGTCGGTGTGCTTATCACCCATTACAGCAAGGATGCCGGGGTGTACAGCCTGGCCATCTCACTGGCCGTGGCCGCGGCACTGGTGTTGCTGCTGCCGGCCAAATGCGACCGGTAGCGGCCTAATGGAAACAGCAGGTAAAAAATCATGCAATATTGGTTAGGCATTGACTGCGGCGGGACTTTTATCAAAGCCGGCCTTTATGATCAAAACGGTAAAGAACAGGGTATCGCGCGCAGCAATCTGGATGTGCTTTGCCCTGAGCCGGGCTGGGCCGAACGGGACATGGCGGCGCTATGGCATGCCATGGCCGGGGTTATCCGCGCCCTGCTCGGCACAACGGGCATTCATGCCGGCGCCATCGCGGGAGTGGGCATATCCGCCCAAGGCAAGGGACTGTTCCTGCTGGATAAACGGCGCCAACCCTTGGGCAATGGGGTGTTATCCTCCGATCAACGCTCGCGCCGGCAGGTTGAGCAATGGCGCGATCAAGGCATGTTGCGGCGGATATATCCGCTAACCCGCCAGACCTTGTGGACCGGACACCCGGTATCGATTCTGCGCTGGATAAAGCAGCATCAGCCGGAGCGTTATGCCGGCATTGGCAGCATTCTGATGGCCCATGACTATCTGCGATTTTGCCTGACCGGGCAACTGGGTTGCGAAGAAACCAATATATCCGAGTCCAATTTATACCATATGTCCGAACGGCGCTACGATGCGGCGCTGGCGCAATGGCTCGGGATCCCCGAGGCCATCGCCGCCCTGCCTCCGGTGGTGGGCTCGTCCGACATTGTGGGCGCGATTACGCCGCAAGCCGCCGAATATACCGGACTGCTGGCGGGCACCCCGGTGGTGGGCGGGTTGTTCGATGTGGTGTCCACCGCGCTATGCGCCGGGTTACATGATGAAAGCCGTCTCAATGCCGTGATGGGAACCTGGGCGGTAACCTCCGGGATAGCGCGGGACATCACCGGCGATGAATCATATCCCTATGTCTATGGGCGACACGCCGAAACGGACCGTTATATTGTCCATGAAGCCAGCCCCACTTCCGCCGCCAATATGGAATGGTTCGCCCGTCAATGGGGACTGACCGATTACAGCCTGTTGAACGACGCCGTCGCCGCGTTGCCGAAGGCCGCCGGCAGCGTGCTGTTTGTCCCGTTCCTTTATGGCTCCAATGCCGGACGGGGCATGAGCGCCGGCTTCTACGGGCTGCAATCCTACCACCAGCGGGCGCATCTTATTCAGGCCATCTATGAAGGGGTGGTCTTCAGTCATATGACGCATATCAACCGTATGCGACAACGGTTCCCCCGCGCCGGCGCCCTGCGCGTCACCGGGGGACCCGCGCGCTCCCGCCCCTGGATGCAGATTATGGCCGATGTCAGCGGTCTGCCCGTGGAACTGCCGCAAATGGAGGAAACCGGCTGCCTGGGTGCGGCATTGGCCGCCATGGTGGGTACCGGCCTGTTTACCGACTTCGCCGTCGCCCAACACATGCTGTCCCCCGCCCTGACGCTTATCACGCCAGACCGCGATGCCCAAGCGGCCTACCAGGATAAATATCACGCCTATCTCTCACTGATACAGGCGCTGGACGGGTTGTCCCGGCCAGTGTCCTCGGATCGGTGTTTTTCATGCTAACGGACGATACCATGACACCCTTATTGCAATTAGCCCTGGATCATACCCGCCTTGATAAGGCGCTGCTGACAGCGGACCTTGTCGCCGGTCAGGTGGACATCATCGAGGCCGGCACCATCTTGTGCATTAGCGAAGGCATCGGCGCCGTGGCCGAGCTGCGCAAACACTATCCCGACCATACGCTGGTGGCCGATCTTAAGGTGGCCGATGCCGGCGACACATTGGCCCGACAGGCTTTTAACGCGGGCGCCGACTGGATGACGGTTATTTGCGCCGCGCCGTTGGCGACCATGGAAACCGCGCTGGATGTCGCCAAAGCCCGGCAAGGGGATATCCAGATAGAACTGTTCGGCCGCTGGAGTCTGGAAGATGCCCGCCAATGGCGTCGCATCGGTATCAGCCAGGCCATTTATCATCGCGGCCGCGATGCCCAGGCCAAGGGACAGACCTGGCAGCAAAGGGATCTGGATTTGATGAAAGCCTTATCGGATTTGGGCATCGCATTGTCGGTTACCGGCGGTATAACGCCAGGAGATTTGCCGCGCTTTAAAGACATCGCGGTCAGAGCATTCATCGCCGGACGGGCTTTGAGCGAAGCCGCGGATCCGTTGGCCGCGGCCCTGGCTTTTCGGCAGGACATCCGCCGGATATGGGGAGCGTAAGCCATGCGTCAGCATCCCTTGGGCATTTATGAAAAAGCCTTACCCCGCCACCTTTCCTGGCCTGAACGCCTGGCGTTGGCCAAAGCCTGCGGTTTCGATTTCGTCGAGATGTCGGTGGATGAAACCGATGAACGCCTGGCCCGGCTGTCCTGGCGCAAGGAAACCCGTTTGAGTCTGGTGAACGCTATGCTGGAAACCGGTATCGGCATTCCTTCCCTGTGCCTGTCCGGCCATCGCCGTTTCCCTTTTGGCAGCCGCGACGAGGCCACCCGGCAACGGGCTTACGACATTATGGAGCAAGCAATCCAACTGGCGCGGGATGTGGGGATCCGTACCATTCAGTTGGCGGGCTATGACGTGTATTACGAAGCGCGGGACGAAGGCACCCTGGCGAGATTTACCGAAGGCCTGCAATGGGCGGTCGAACGCGCGGCGGCGGCGCAAGTCATGTTGGCGGTGGAGATCATGGATACCGAATTCATGAATTCCATCAGCAAATGGAAGTCCTGGGATGACTGTTTGCGCTCACCCTGGTTTACCGTATACCCCGATATCGGCAATCTCACTGCCTGGGGCAATGATATTTCCCGGGAGCTTTCCCTGGGCATCAATCGTATCGCCGCGGTGCATTTGAAAGATACCCAGCCGGTCACCGAGACCTCGCCGGGTCAGTTCCGCGACGTGCCATTCGGTTCCGGCTGCGTTAACTTCGCCGGTCTGTTCGCCACCTTGCAGCGGCTTAATTACCGGGGCGCGTTCCTCATCGAAATGTGGACGGAAAAGGCCGCGGAGCCGGTGACGGAAATCATCCAGGCCCGGCGCTGGATTGAACAACAAATGCGATTGGGAGGTATGCCATGCTAAGTCAACTGCATCGTCTTAAACAACACGTCCTGGAGGCCAATCTCGCGCTGCCCCGCCACGGTCTGGTGACCTTTACCTGGGGCAACGTCAGCGCCATTGACCGCGACGCCGGGCTGGTCGTCATCAAGCCTTCCGGCGTGGAGTACGACCAGATGACGGTGGACGACATGGTGGTGGTCGGGCTGCAAAGCGGCAGCGTGGTCGAGGGAACCAAGAAACCCTCCTCCGATACCGCCACCCATTTGGCGTTGTATCGACAGTTCACCGACATCGGCGGCATAGTGCATACCCATTCACGCCATGCCACCGTCTGGGCTCAAGCCGGACTGGACCTGCCGGCCTGGGGAACCACCCATGCCGATTATTTCTACGGCGCCATCCCTTGTACCCGCAAAATGACGGCACGGGAAATCGCCGCTGATTATGAACGCGAAACCGGCAATGTCATTATTGAAACTTTTAGCAAGCGGCGGCTGGATCCCAATGCTATCCCCGCGGTGCTGGTGAATTCCCACGGTCCCTTCGCCTGGGGCAAAGATGCCGATAACGCGGTACACAATGCGGTGGTGCTGGAGGAGATAGCTTATATGAACCTCTTTTCCCAACAACTCTCACCGCATCTTGGCGCGATGCAGCGGGAATTGCTGGACAAGCACTACCTGCGTAAGCATGGAAAACATGCCTATTACGGTCAATAAGGTATCGGACATCACGGTATGCCGCGGCATCATCCGAGGCCCGTCCGCATCATTCCAGACGGGCCTCAATACGCAATGCGGTGCCGGATAAACGCCGGGCAAGATCCGATGCCGGCGGTGGCGCATCCCTATCATTACGCAACAGCAAGCTTAAACTGCCCAATAATTGCGAACGGCTTTTTATCGCCACCCCCCATGCCATGACCCCTTTGTCCACCTCCTCACAGGCTGAAACGACCCGTTGCTGCCGCCAGCGCGCCAGCAGACTGAACAAGGCATCCTCATCCGCCGGTAGCCCTGCCTGGTGTATTTCATTGCAGGCCCTCATGCGTATCTGCTGAACGACCGGGATGTCCAGGCTGGCGAGAATCGCCCTTGAACTCGCGCCCCGGAACAAACTCATCGCCCGGCCCCGCTCATAGCTAATATGCCTGGGCTCTTTGATGCCTTTTTCTTCATGGGTACAAAGCACGTTCCAGTCATGCAGTCGACAAAGTAGCACTGTGGCGCCAGTCGTGTTGCTGAGTTCGCACATAAGAGACGAAGCCGCCTGTAATAACGGATCGTGCAGTCGGATATGGCGATCCAATTGCACTAACGAAGATAACGCAGACACGGCAAGACGATATCGTTGTTCTTATGGATGATGAACGCCAACTCCCCGATTGGCTCGGCCAGCCCTCAGCGGATAGGGTTTTAGTACGCCCCGATCGTTACATTGCCGCGATAGTCAAGCTAACGAATGAAGAGAATATCGCACGGTCGTTAGCCGCCTATTTTCGTTATTCTGACGACAACCCGTCCACGCCGCTATCAGACCCGGGCCAACACAGTGGAGTCAGCGTATTAGACCATTTCAACGAGCACGCCTCCTAGACCGGCCGATTTCGTATTACATCGGTGATGTCTCGTTGTTTTTTCATGTGCGAAAGCCCACGCACAGGTGCAGGATTATGCCCGTCCCCGACACCCGGCCCAACCGGCCTAAATATCATCGCCAGGTGCCGCAGGGCCTGTGTGATAGGTAAGGGCCGGGAATATTTCGCCTGTTCAGCGCGATGGACAACAGGACAGTGAACCGGCAGCCCCTGGCAAGGGGTCCCCAATGCAAAACGGAAAAAAAGACAATGTGGTTTAGCCATTCGGTAACCTAAAGGATGACGGAATTAAGTATGCATTGTAAGATGCATGCATGAGGCGCGCTCCGCGCTTCGCATTATTGGCTGATTTTTCCGCGCGGGCACGGCAAAAGACGTCCCGTTGTAATATCGCCTATCTCATCATGGTTTTTCGACCAACGTCAGAACCACATCCAGGGATCGATTTGTATGCATACCCACCACAATCTTACCGGGTTAATCAAATTCCTCTCCAGGGACAAATGGCACCAATGCTTCGACGAAGTGTTCCATGATCATTTCGGGCCGATCCTGGCCTCGGACGACATGGACTTCGATGACATACTCGAAATTCTCGGCGATGAATGGGGCATGACGCTTTGGGGTTGCGCGTTTGAGGATTTTCTGACCACGGATTTCGAGATTGAGGGCGGCAATATCATTGATGAATACCTCAAGCGGCGCGGCTGGAAGGAAAATCCCAAGACCCGGGCGTATATGAAGGCCCTGAGAACGTCCATCATGAGCCTCTATGAAGTCAGCGATGTTGTACCGGGAAAGTCGCTCATGGCACGCGACCTCATACGCGGCGGGGAGCCGGTCATTGTCAGCGAAGGCTCGGCCACAAAATCGTTGAAACAATGGGATCGCATTGCCGCGCGTATCGTTCCTGTCATGGGGGAAAATGTGCTTGCCGGCGGCTTACTGCCGTTTACTTTTCAAGCCTCTGACATGTTGTTTGATGGCTTACGGCATGCGTTCAACCCAAAAAACACCAAGAAACCGCCGATCATTAAAAACGAAGATTTGCAAACGATAGCCTACATGTTTTCCCAGACATGGCTTATTGATGTTCTGGAGCGGGAAACAGGCATGCCGGAGCTGCAAAATACCGATGGAGATGACATCGTCTTCCACAACGTCAGATTCCCGTTCGCGCCCGGAACCCTGCAAAAGGACATTGCCGCGCGTTTGAACACGCTTCCCGCGCTCTCAAGGGAAAGCGAAAAATGCTGGAATTGGCTTGAGGAAAACCCCAGGCAAAAGGGGCGCGGGCACAATGCTGGACGCAATGAAGAGCTAATGGATTCGGGCGCGCGCATACTGGGTAATCTTGAATTGAAAGGGAAGGTTTTGCATTTAGCGACCAACTCGTCCACGCGTGCGCAAAAGGGAATGAACATGGTTCAGCAACACCTGGGGAATCTTATCCGGATGCCGCTCACCGAAATTCGCACGGTCGAACAGATGATGAGTGATCACGCCGCCCCCAGCAAACAACACCCCGCCTCAGCGATACCGCCAGACATGGCGGAGCAGGTCGTGCATCAGTTTCTGGATCGCCAATACCAAGACGTTCTTGATCAACCTGTCGGCATGCTTGGCAACCGGTCACCGCGCCAGGCCGTAAAATCAGCGGCGGGTCGCCAAAAAGTCGCCGAGTGGCTTAAGTATCTTGAAAATCAGTCCATACAAACTGAGAGTCCCACGGATCCCATGGCGACATACAGTTTCGAGTGGATGTGGCGCCAACTCGGCATTCTCGACCTGCGCCACTGACCAGAAGGACTTTATATCCCCGCCCCATCTTGGGCGGGAGTCCACGGGGTAATGGCTGAATAGGGTCTTTCCCGCTTTGGGACCACAATCCCGCTCAGCCACTCCAAGGGAATTAACGCATATCGCCGGGGATATAAAGAGTTTGACCGCCAGGACTAGTTTGCCGGAGGTTGAATAAAAAGCGGCTGATGATACGCGCCGCAATTGCTGAACCACTATGCGCCCCTTGCGCTGCATCGCCGATTTCAACAAACTCCATGCCAATGATGTGATAATGGTTAAATAGGTGTTCGAAACAGGACATCACTGAGTAAAAACTCAACCCGCCCAATTTTCGGGTAAGATCGATTTTCATTTGATGGGGTTCCCGCTGTTTCTGAGATTGCTCAGAAGAAAAAATCATCACATGATGTTATTGGGTATAATCATCAAGTGGTCATCAATTCAAAGAATCGCGCAACGTAAAAAATCCATCGTGATTTCCATTCAATTAATAGTATCCCTATTTTCGTCACATTCCATTGTTCTCAATAGATCTCGGCATAATGTATTGCGCTTGAGTAATTCATCCAGGCGCCCCATATCGACGATACGCCCTCGATCGAGCAAGACTATTCTATCGAAGTTGCGCAAAGTTGCTATTCGGTGGCTGACGACTAACACCGTACTCTCACGGCGATAATGTATAAGATGATCGATAATTTTGGCCTCGGAAAGTGTATCTACCGAGGATGTGGCCTCATCGAAAATAATCAATGGGCATTTTTTATTCAGCGCACGGGCAATATTGATTCGTTGGCGTTCCCCTGTGGAAAGTACCGAACCGCGCTCGCCAATAATCGTTTCCAAACCATCGGGTAGATTATCTATGTGAACCGCCTCGGTTTTCCGGGAGAGTGTTTTGTCTGTGAACTCAGGCTGCCAGATCACCGTTTCCGATGGAAGCGTAATACGCTTT
>NZ_SZPQ01000059.1 GCF_005217455.1 Martelella alba | reverse complement strand
CACCGAGGGAATACCGGAGCCGACGGATAACACTAACTTAGAGATAAAAGCTGTCTGAATATAACGGGTCAAGATCATCGCGCGTCGAGAATAGAACTTAACGAGCTCCGTTCGCTAAGTCGCCCAGTTATTCTTCATTGGTCATTTAATCATTTTGTAGTATTAGCTAAAATCACACATCGAGGTGTCATTATCCATGATCCCAGTATGGGTCGACGAAAAATTTCTTTGCGCGAATTGTCAGATAAATTCACCGGTATCATGATTGAAGCATGGCCCTCTGAAGCATTTGACAAAAAACCACTTGAAATGAATGTCAATGTGTCAGATCTTTTCTCCGGAATTAGGGGGGGACTGCGCATCATTTACGGCGTCCTGGCACTCTCTGTTTTAGTGGAACTGCTTTCTATTGCAGTGCCAGCTACTACAAAATTCACTATCGATACGCTAATTCGTTCATCTGATCTTGAAGGAATAATTTTTGTAGGGATAATAGTCATCTTTGCGCTACTGATGAAGTCCGCATTTTCGGTGGTTCGAACTTTGGTACTAATGAATCTTCGTTGTACGCTTGGTGTAAAGTGGGCTGAGATGTTTTTCAATCGACTCATCCGATTGACCCTACCCTTTTTCGAAAAGCGTCAGTAAGCCACAGCTGCAAGTAAAAGGGTATATCACAGTGCGCAATCTGTCGTATCGTCATTCTCAATCCGAACCTTATTTATTTGAAGATATAAACATCGATGTGCGACCTAAAGAAAGTATAGCTATTATTGGGCCATCGGGTTGCGGGAAGTCAACTTTTCTCCATATATTGGCTGGTTTATATGAACCCACCGATGGTAGTATTTTCATTAATGGGATGAATATGTGCAATCTCGGAAAACGAGATATTAGAGAGCATATCGCTTTTGTCATGCAAGATGACAAGTTACTGGCCGGAACTTTACAAAATAATATCACGAGTTTTTCAGATTCCCCAGATGTAAAGCGGATGGCAGAATGTGCAAGCTATGCGGCGATTGACGAAGAGATCCGCTCAATGCCAATGGGCTATGATTCAATGATCGGTGATATCAGCGGCACTCTATCAGGAGGGCAACTTCAGCGAGTTTCCATCGCTAGAGCCCTATACCGAAAACCGGATATCTTGCTGCTTGATGAGGCAACTAGTGACCTCGACGTTGAAAATGAAAAAAAATAATTCTCTCGATTAGTCGCTTATCAATAACACGGATTTTTGTTGCTCACCGGCCAGAGATGATTAAGTATGCCGACAGGGTATTCAACCTCCAATTAAATACTTGGACGGAGATAAAGTAAACGACCAGGCATTTCGCCTTGGTGATGATTTTTGTTAAAACATTCTTATTTCATCTATTTCAATTGACATGAAATCTTTAATGGAAGAAAGACATCCCTGCACCGAGCGACTGCGGCATATAGATACCTGGCAATGCAGCGGATTATCCAAACCACCAACCGGACTGAGCGGTGCCGATCATAGCACCAATACCCCGAGCTGAACGGCACGAGATGCAGAAAACGATTCATAAAACACGCGACAAGAACCACGTCCGCAGGATCACCGCCATGCTAATGCTCCACCGTGGTGACAATGTCAGTGATGTCGCCAGGACGCTCTGCTGCGCACGTTCATCGCTGGGGCGCTGGATTAATTGGTTCACGCTTTATGGTCTGGAAGGTCTAATATCATTGCCCCCAGGACCTACACGACGCTGGCCGTTTGAGCACATCTGCGCACTGTTGCGTCAGCTTGTTAAACACTCGCCGGAAGATTTCGGCTGTTAGCGCTCACGCTGGAGCACAGAGTTATTGGCAATTAAATTCAATGAGATAACAGGTTGTTGTTTACATGCATCAACGGTGAGGCGTTGGCTTCCCGCTGCCGGGCTGGTGTGGCGAAGGGCGGCGCCAAGTCTCCCAAAGCGAGCTTTTTTAAAATCTTGGCTCCTCTGACAGGGATCGCCTTAACCAGTAACTAGCTAATAAATAAGCTCTATTAGACAGTCAGCCCTGTTAAGACCACCAGAATGACCACCCTTCGGCGCATGGAAAAAGGTGATGTCCGGGTACCGATACACTTTTTCGCCCGGGCTTTGCATGTGTTCGGCGAGATACAGGTCTTGGCGGATATTTTGGACACGGCGTGTGATGACATTGGCCTGACAATGATGGATGAGAATCTCCCCAAACGGATACGCGCTAAATCATCCTCTTCGGGAGCGTTATGAAAGCGTTGACCTCGATCCGTTAGCAAATGCAAGTCTGTTTGGGCAAAGCAGGTATTGCAATCGGTACTCTTGTTTATGTCAAACAAGGTCGGCGCGAGAATACCGCTTTTGCCTATCGTGATGATTGACTCACCCATCCGGAACGATTCAATGTTTCCGCTGATCTGCATCTGGTCGCTGGATATCAGCCGCATAAGGCACTGTCAGCCCAGGATTCCGCCTTTCATAGCGCAATAGCCGATACTGCCCCCGACGCCTGGGGTCGGCGGGTTATCGCGCGCGATCATGCAAAACGCCGAAAAGATAATCACGGGATAGCACCACTGACCGAAATGGATTATCTGCTCGCGGTGGATGATTTCAGCCGGGTAGGGGCCCTGCGTCTGCGCGACCTGGATGGACGATATTATCGCACCGTGGAGGAGGGGCGACGTAATACGCCGCCGCTGGCTGAATTGAACCGTATTTATCAAGCCAGTCGCGCTGTTGAGCAAGGGCGGGAAAGTCTTCAGGATTTGCGCTATCTCCAGGGCAAAGGCACCTCTCTGGGCGGCATGCGGCGAAAAGCACGGTGATAGATGAGGATGGTTTCCTTGCGCTTGGAAAATTCCCGAGCGTAGGTGACACGCGAAGTGTGACCCGTGCTGAAGTGCTTGCCCTATGCCTTGCACAACAGGCCGGCATTAAGTCTGCCCCTGCGCGTATTGTTGAATTGGAGGGAATCCCGGTTGCGATCATTCGCCGATTTGATCGCGACGGCGCCGATGGCCGTATTCCCTATCAATCAGCCGCTACTGTACTCCAAGCTTCGCGGGAGGAAGAACGCAGCTATACCGAAATCGCCGATGCCATACGATCAATCGGACTTGCGCCGACTGTGTATTTGCAACAGTTATGGCGTAGATTGGTTTTTAACCTGCTGATCACCAATGTTGACGATCATTTGCAAAATCACGGTTTCCTGCATGTGCAAAACGGCCTCTGGCGATTGGCGCCGGCTTTCGACCTTAACCCCTTTCCTGACAAAGAGCGGGAATCCAAAACATGGTTGTCCGAAGAGGATGGGCCGATAACCGATCTGGGCATGTTGCTGGCGCGTAGTTCCTATTTTGCCCTAAGTCAGACCGCCGCTTTGGCTGTGTTGGCGGATGTTTATACCGCCGTGGCTCAGTGGCGCAAGATTGCTGTCAGCCCTACGGTGGGGCTTAGGGAAAGGCTCACAACGCCTTTTATTATCCTGTAATTATTAGACTAAATTTTGAGGCCTAGGATTAAGCCCCCAGTTTGGCCACGAAGGGGTTTATAGGGTTAAAATCCTGATATCCATCGCAGTTTATAATATTTAATGCAGTTGGCTAAGCCTTTAACTGGCGGTTGCCGCCGATGCTGAAGCCGAAAACGGCAGTGAGTTTGCCGGTAAAATGCTGTTTAAACGGGGGTTATTACATAATGTGGGCATCCAACGACGCGATCAAAGGCTAATCACTGCGATTCCGGACAGCACCACCACTGTACCGGCAATGCGGCGTGCCAGATGATTTTCACGAAACAGCCAGTACGACAGAAGAGAGCCGATAATAATGGATGTTTCCCTAAGAGGTGCGACGAGTGCCAGTGGCATGCTCTGCATGGCTGTCAGTACAAGGATGTAGGCAAGTGGAGAACATACGGCAATGATAAGGATTGGGACGATATCCACACGTACAGCAGTTGGAATCCGATACCGTCGTCGCATCGCGCCAGGGGTAAGAATCAGACTCTGTAGCAGGAGTGTGCTGGCGTAGTAGCTCACGGGATTCAAGTGCAGAGAGATTACCGAATAACCGTCCCAGAGGGTATAGCCAGCGATGGCGGTGCCTGTCGCTGCCCCCCATAGCATTCCTTGTAGTGGTCGGCTTCCGCTGCTGAACGGATTGCCGGTAACGATAAAAATACCTGCGATAACGAGAAGGGCGCCGAATAAGGAACTTGCTGAAAGCCGTTCACCCATGAGTAGGGTTGCAAACAGTATTGTCAGAATCGGTCCGCTCCCCCGGGCAATCGGATAAACAACACCAAGTTCGGCGCGATCGTAACCAGCCTGCAAGATTAGAGAATAAGCGATATGAAGCGCAGACGAGATAACTGCGCCGACTGCGAGTCGCCAGTCGAGCGCCTGTTGTCCCCCGACTATCAGAATGAGGCTGATCGGCACCCACAGCAATGCTGAGGCACAGCTGTAGACCCAGACGAACACAAGTGTGTCTTCCCTCTTGTATTTTGAGGCTATATTCCATACTGCATGAGCTACCGCAGCTGTAAGAATCATCGCCACCGCGCTGAACTGCATCAAGACATATCCGGCAAATCAATACCCGCCCGTTCAGCCCGGCGGCCTTGTTCTTTGTCTCGCAGAATGAGAGCTGCGACCAGCGTATCAATAACGACGAGCTGGGCCAGTCGACTCCCCGCAGCGGCCATCTGTGCCGGTAGTGGCACTCCGCCGACAACGAGCGAAACGTTGGCGAGTGTCGCCAGCGGGGTATCGTACTGGTTAGTTATTGCAATAAGCGATGCTCCGGCGGAGGATGCCGCATCAGCGATGGCGAGTGTGGATGATGTGCGCCCTGTTGAACTGACGACGATGATGACGTCGCCTGGACCGAGTAGGCGAGCGGCAATCATCGCTGATAAATAATCCTGGATACTGATGGTTATCACACCCGCCGTCCGCATACGAAAGACAGCATCAGCGGCAACCGTCGCAGAGGGACCAGCACCAAATGCAAATACCTGGCGTGCGCTCTGGATTAAATCGACCGCCTCATCAAGGGCGGAGATTTCGATAGCACCGCTAAGCGCAGTCAGTGCGTCTACGCCAGCACGAATTGATGTTTCCAGCACCGATGTCAGCGTCGCATCCGCTGTGAGAACTTCAGGCGGTGCAAAGAACCGGGCAGTACCACGAGCCCGGGCAATCTCTATCTTAAGTTCAGTGAACCCGGTAAACCCGATCGCTCGCGCAGCGCGTATTACTGTCGGCGGTGATACACCAGCACGGGTGGCAACCTGTGCTGTCGTGCTTGTACCGACAAACAAAGGATCGACAAGCAGGAGATCGACAACTTTCGCCTCGCTTGCCGCGAGGTCGCCGCTTCGGGCGTGAACGCTGCCAAGCCATTGCTGTAACCGTCGCTCGCCTTCTGAAATTCCATTACCATTCTCTTTATTCATGTGTAATATATTACATGTCCGTTGTGTAGGGTACAACCACCACGTAAGTAAATTCTGTTACAAGGAGTCCGCATTCATGACTACTGAAATCAATACTGTTGTCGCCGTTGTGGGTCCAGGCGCCATCGGCACCACAGTCGCGGCGGCGTTACACGAAGTCGGCCGCACACCGTTGCTGTGTGGACGTACTCCCCGCGATCACCTAACCCTGCAAGATGGCGACCGCTTTATCACCGTACCCGGTCCGATTCAGACGAATACGGCACAAATCGCTCGCACGGCTGATCTTGTTTTTCTGGCAGTCAAGTCCACACAAATCGACGCGGCAGCAGAATGGCTCAAGGCGTTGACCGGCCCGGAGACGGTTGTATGCGTGCTCCAGAACGGAGTCGAACAGTTGGATAGGCTCGCTACGTTCTCTCTGTACGGACAGATCGTTCCCGCTGTCGTGTGGTTTCCCGCACAGGCGCAGTCAGATGGCTCAGTTCGCTTGCGCGGCGACGCGCGCCTCAGCCTGCCAGACACGCCAGCTTCCCGCTTAGTGGCCAAAGCGCTACAAGGCACGCGGTGCTCCGTAGACCTGGCCGCGAACTTCAGCTCTCTGGCTTGGCGCAAACTATTGCAGAACGCAGTGGCTGGACTCATGGCGCTCACGCACCGCCGCTCGGGCATGTTCGGCCGCGCTGACATCGCCGGGCTTACGCTGACTTATTTACAGGAATGCCTGTCCGTGGCACGTGCAGAAGGCGCAGAACTCGGCGACGAAGTGCCGCAGGAGATCCTCGACAAGTTCCAGGCGGCTCCCCCGGACATGAGCACCTCCATCCTCACGGATCGAGAAGCTGGCCGACCGCTCGAATGGGATATCCGCAACGGCGTCATTGCGCGTCGCGGCCGGGTTCACGGCATTCCAACGCCTATCAGTGACATCCTGCTGCCGCTTCTTGCGGCCGCAAGCGACGGCCCGGGTTGATCCTAAAGCCGATGATCGCGCTATTACTTCTTTTCTTCCTTGCCCTCGGTGCCGGAGTGCTCAACGGTGTCGTCGGCACAGGCTCATCGCTAATGATGCAGGGTAGCTTCCGATATCCCTTCCTGTTGTGCAAGCGCGACAACGGTCATGTTGTAAGGCGAAAGTAACTTGGCCAAAATTGCAGCTTTACGTTCCGGTGAATAGCGTTTCAAAACAGACTCCGTCGCCCCCATAAAGATTTTCAGTTTGGGGTGTCAACTATCCTGCCAGAGGGGGCAAGATTCAGTTTAAAATCCATGGAGTAAGACGCATGAACCCTGCGGGAACGAAGAGAATCTGACATTGATAGAGTCCATTAACGTTTATAAGAGGACTCTATCATCGTCAATCACCGGAAATTCTAACAGACGGCACTGTGATGACGCTTACCCCCGCAGTTGCCGTTTTTTTCCCGGAGAGTGATAACCCAACGTACTGTGCGGGTGGTTTAAGTTGTAATGTGTGAACGCAGCAGCAAGATAAATATTTTTTTAGTGCGAAATATTTAAACCAGACTGGCAGTCGGGGCAGATGACACTTATTTCAATGTGATCGTTTTTTATGATATATCCTGATTTGCTTGTAATTTTGTTTAAAATATCTTTAAAAGTGCTGTCAGAAATTTTTTTCACAGAACCGCAATCGGAACAGACCAGATAGATACTCGTTTCCTCTTTAATACCTTGTTCTCTGACGATGAATTTGCTTTTACTTTCAATTTTAATAATGAGTCGGGTTTGTAGCAAAAAATCCAGAGAACGATAGATGGTCGCAGGCTGTGCCTGTGGGTTATGACGCTTCATCATATCCAGTATCTGGTAGGCACTAATGCCTTGATTCTTTGCCCTGTAAACGAAAAGATAAACAAGCTGCCGAAGAGGTGTAAAACGAAAGCATTGACCGCTTTGAATCGGCTCCAATTGATCCAGCATACTACGTTCCGATTCAGAAATACTAACCCCGGTATTGGCATGCAGAAAGTCTCTTGTCATTGTTTTTCCAGCCATCTTACTCACTTTCTCCCGTCATTCTGGCGTAACCCTCATCTCACCTGTTAGTAACCCCTGGCAGTGTTAAATCATTACAAGACTGGCATAGAAAGGCTAACATGATTATGTTACGATATAACATAACACAAAAACAATGTGAGGTGCTAATGTTTGACAGACTTGAAAAGGCCAATGCGGGGCAGTCTTTTCCTTTAGCTGAAATCATGGTGGCCATTCCCTGGAGTAAGACAGGACTTATCGCAGCGGTCGCCCAGCAATATAACACCGGGGAGGTACTGATGCTGGCCTGGATGAGCAGACAGGCTCTGCAAGAAACGATCGATACGGGGTTCGCGTGTTACTGGTCCAGGTCACGACAAACATTATGGCGTAAAGGCGCTACATCAGGATGCAGGCAGAAGATTCATGATATCCGACTTGACTGTGACGGTGACGCATTATTGCTGCTGGTTGATCAGACTGGAGGAGCCTGCCACACGGGGCGGCTTAGTTGTTTCTACAACGCTATCCGTGGGAAAGAGATTGTTGTGCTCGACAATCCACATAGTACCGCTTTAGCAAAGTAATATTTCGAGGAGAAGTGCAACGATGTCAGAAATAATTGAAACCTCAACAAAGGATAATCGCCTACCTGTCACTGTATTATCAGGTTTTCTGGGGGCTGGAAAAACGACCTTACTCAACCACATCCTGAACAATCGTGAAGGCAGACGTGTTGCCGTGATCGTCAATGACATGTCGGAAGTGAACATTGACGCCGCTCTGGTCAGAGAAGGGGGCGCTGAACTTTCACGTACCGATGAAAAACTGGTAGAAATGAGTAATGGGTGTATCTGCTGTACACTCCGTGAAGATCTCCTGCTTGAAGTTAATCGCCTGGCGAAAGAGGGTCGGTTTGATCAACTTGTTATTGAGTCTACTGGTATCTCTGAGCCCCTGCCCGTCGCTGAAACATTTACTTTTGCGGGTGATGATGGAGAAAGCCTTTCAACCGTCGCTCGCCTTGATACGATGGTCACCGTTGTTGATGCCTTCAATTTTCTGAATGATTATGGCTCGGGGGACAGTATTCAGTCACGTGGAGAATCTCTGGGTGAAGGCGATGAACGTAGTGTGGTTGACCTGTTAATCGACCAAATCGAATTCTGTGATGTACTGATTCTTAATAAGGTTGACCTGATAAGTGTAGAGCAAAAAGCACAGCTGATGGCTATTTTGCGCTCACTGAATCCGCGCGCAAAAATTGTTGTTTCACAGTTTGGTCAGGTTCCTCTCGATGATGTACTGAATACCGGATTATTCGATTTTGATAAAGCGGCCCAGGCACCGGGATGGCTTAAAGAACTGCGTGGCGAGCATACACCGGAAACTGAGGAATATGGGATCACCAGTTTTGTTTTTCGTGCCCGTCGTCCCTTCCATCCAACCCGCTTCTGGCAGGTGATGGAAAATGACTTGACGGGGGTTGTCAGATCCAAAGGTTACTTCTGGCTGGCAAGCCGTCCTGAATTTGCGGGGTCATGGTCTCAGGCGGGAGGTGTGGCAAGACAGGGACTGGGGGGCATGTGGTGGGCGAGTGTTCCGAAAGAGCGCTGGCCGGAGGACGAGGAATCCCTGAAATTTATCATGTCGAACTGGCTTGAGGGTATTGGTGATGCCCGACAGGAACTGGTATTTATCGGGATGAATATGGACGAGCCTGAGCTGCGTTCCAGGCTGAATGCGGCGCTGTTAACGGATAAAGAGATGGCTGAGGGACCGCAAAACTGGTGTCACTACCCTGATCCAATTGAACCCTGGTTTGATAATTAAATGAAAGATACCCGGTACTTGCCGGGTATCAAATGCTGTCATCCTTCCGAAAGTTCTTATTTTGCCTTTTTTAACCACTCATTAATACTGTCAAGATGAGGTTGGCCGTAGAGCGAGACAAAGCGTCGGGTCTCCAGGTTTTTAGGATCTTCAAGTACTGCGAGAAGATGGTAACGTTGCGGCGAACTCATCTTCACATAAATTTTCAGGCAATTAGCATTATTGGCATTCCTTCAACTCCTGTGGAGGGCACACAATGCTAAAAATACGATGGACTCTTGACCAGAAAAAACACCACTATTAGACGTCAACTAGTTTTGCCGACTGGCGCCAACTATGCTGGAGCCATGCCCGCAGACGGTTCGCGGAGTCATATAAGGCCAGCGGTGACCCGCGGGCAGAGTTCGTTCTGAAAGTGCTGGCCCGGATGTTCAGCCTGGAGGAGCGTATCCGCTCACGCTCACCGGAAAATAAGGTCCGGTGGCGACGGCGGTATATCAAACCCCTGCTGGATAAACTGCATGCCTGGCTGACAGAGCAACTGGACGCCTGCCCGAAAGGGTCTGCGCTGTATAAAGCGATAAATTATCCGCTAAAGGCCAGAACGTGGTCGTCACTGGTTCGCTTCCTGGAGGATGGCAGGGTTCCCATGGAGAATAACCGTGCCGAACGGGCCATAAGGCCGGTGGCGATGGGACGCGCCAGTTGGCTGTTCGCGGGGTCTCTGGCCGCCGGAGAAAGGGCCGCGCAAATCATGGGTCTGCTGGAAACCGCGAAAATGAACGGTCGGGAGCCGCATGCGTGGTTGACGGATGTGCTGAAACGTCTGCCCTCATGGCCGGAGGATCGGCTGGATGAGTTACTGCCGTTCCCGGCATACAGGTTCAGCGAATAACGGGCCGAACCGCCGAAAACCTGCCATCGGGTGTTGCGCGCCTGACACAGGGATCGCGGCAAAGCCATACGCCACGCGGCTTCAGCCAGAGTCAGTACCTGTATCACATCTCGCGATTACCGCAGTCAGTACTTCGGCACCTGTCGGCAACAGCCTGGTCAGTACTACAACGCCTGACACAATACCTGTTCTGAAACCTGAGACGATCGACTCGCCGAAATTAGCCAAAATCGTTCTGTCAATGCGAGTTCCCCGCGAACTTACACCGCAAGTGTTCAAAGCCGTTCTGTCAATGTGAGTTCCCCGCGACGTTACGATACCTCAATTGATCTTTATGGCGGAACTGACAGTATGTTCGGTTACATAATGTTATTGAATTTCAGGGGGGAGAAGACAGGATTTATTTTTGCAGACTGCGGTTACAATCCGGACAGATACCGTGGCTGGAAAGGGTGATTTCCCGATCGGTCATCCCCTGTACGGAAAGGTGAGATTTGACAATGTCAAGAGCTGCTTTCAATTCTGCATCCTGTTCAATGGGGATAACATGGTGACAATTGTCACATTCAAACAGCCCCACAGCTGTATGCTGCGTTAGAGAAAAACGCTGAATTCTTGTTGAATCAGTATATCGCTGCACAATGCCTACCTGCATCAGACGCTCCAGTATCCGGTAGAGCGTAACCCGATCCGGAGCCGTTTCGCCTAATTGTCGGGTGAGATCATCGTGACTCAACGCCTGCGTTGAGGTTTCAAAACATCGAAGCGTAGCGATGGTGGACGGCGTGGAGCGCAGACCATATGAATGCAGCGTTTGTTTCCAGTCATAACCGTTTGCCAAAGGTTTTGTCATCTTGGCCCTCCCTCCCATACTTAGGTTTGCATTCTGGCAAAAATTCGCTACTATTGCAACTCAATTGCGTTAAAAATCATCTTGCATAAGCTGAATCAGTTTGAAAAACATCCCTGTCATTATTCTCAATGGTTTTCTGGGGGCGGGAAAGACCACGCTCCTTAAAAGTCTGCTTGTGCAGGCACATAAAAAACAAATGTCAGTCTCTGTCATTGTCAACGATATGAGCGAACTGGATGTTGATGGGGTATTGGTTTCCAGCACTGAGATTGTCAATTCAGCAGACAACAATTTTGTGAGCATCACGGCAGACAGTATCAGCAGTGAGAGCGGTATCGAAAAGCTGCATAACGCGTTAAATCATCTGCTGGAGCATGGCCTGCCGAAGCTTATTTTTATTGAAACATCCGGGAGTAGCCATCCTCTCCCCCTGGTTAAGTATTTACGTGATCACAGACGGGTATATCTGAAAGCATTTTTATCACTTGTCGATACAGTCATGCTCAACGATGACTACAATGGGGGGAGAAATCTGATCCCGCTTTTTCAGGAGCATCTTCGCAATGGTCAGAGGGGCGTTGAAAATTTGCTGGCAGAACAAATCATGTTCTGTAATGCCTTGTTGCTCACCAAAAATGATCGGTTGCCATTTGATGTTGTTGCTGATGTGGCAAAGGCCGTCCACCCGCTAAATCCATACGTCACTGTCACAGCGGTACCCTGGGGCAATCTTCAACTGGATGAACTGCTTGCAATGCCGGATTATGATTTTCACCGCGTGGCGCTGCTCATTGATGAACTGCAGGAGGTCATCATGAGGGAGCAGACAGATACCCCCACCGGAAATAACAAAATTGTATGGCGTGTCGTGGAAGATGACAGGCCCTTTCATCCCCAGCGGCTATGGGAAACTTACCATCGTTTTATGGGCATGGGGGTTTATCGCAGCAAAGGTTTTTTCTGGCTACCGGGAAGAGACGACCTTGCACTGCTCTGGAATCAGGCTGCCGGGAGTATCACACTGGAATTTATCAGCTACTGGAAAGCAGGCGTACTGGAACACGCTGATAATAAATTGACCCGGGAGGAACGTTCGGCATTACGACAACAGGTGGTGAAAGCGTCCGGGCGGTTTGGCGATCGGCACTGCCGGTTGACCGTTATTGGTGATGCCGGTGAAATTGATGATTTTCTTCTCGCTTTGCAGCATTGTTTTCTGACGGATGACGAAATTACTGAGTGGCAGAATGGAGCGAGTTTCCCGGATCCATGGCCTCAGAAGGTTTCCCGGCTGGCCTGATACAGGATTTTGCGCCACCATTATAGTTATGTTATAACATAGCAATTATTTTATATCAGGTTTAACCCAATGACTAAACCAACAACCGCTGAAAAACTGCAGATTCTGGCTATGTCAGCCGGTGATTATATGAATCCTGAGCAACGGGATTTTTTCCGACGCCTTATTCGGCATGAAAGGCGAGAGATACTTGATCATATAGAACAAATGAAAATGCAATTGCTGGAGCAACCAGATACGGGAGATGAAGGCGATATCGCTATCCGTGAAGAACAACTGCGCCTGATTTTCAGGCAAATAGATCGTGAAAGCCGTCTGTTACCAAAATACAACGCAGCCCTGTTACGCCTGGAAAAAGGGGAATATGGCTTCTGCAGAGAAACGGGAGAGCCCATTGGACTGCAGCGTCTGCTGCTGAGACCAACGGCAGAATTGAGCATTGAAGCCAAAACCAAAGAAGAAAAGGTTGAAGTTCAGTATCGTAAAAAATAACCCCTATGTCCGTGATTCAGGCGCGTGTTGCAGCAGTAAGTCAACTCCAATATTCAGACAGGCGTATTCAGAAATGACAGTTAGAAAAACCCTATGCCCGGCTATGTTGCCGGATATTCAGTCGACAAAAGCCGACGCTGACGCGGAGTCCCTGTCCTGGGTGGGGATGGAGCAAATCGATCTGCCGGTGGAAATTGCGGGCAGACCGGTTTCAGCCAGGGTCAATGCCGGTATCAACCTACTGAGTTCGATGGATGCGGAAAAAGGTATCCACATGTCACGTCTTTACCTGCTACTCGATGAACTGACTCAGCATGAAATTACACCTGTGTTACTCGGTACAGTTTTAGAGGGATTCCTGAAATCACATCGGGGGCGAAGTGATGAGGCCAGTATTACTATTACCGGAGAACTGTTACTGTCTAGAAAGTCGTTAAATTCAAATTATTTTGGCTGGAAAGCCTATCCGATCCATCTGCGAGCCGAATTAAAGAAGGGACTTACCGTCACACTGAAAGCAGGGATCCCCTATTCGTCCACGTGCCCGGCATCTGCGGCACTGAGTCGACATGTCGCGGCTTTACAATTCAGGAATGACTTCGGCAACTGTATCGACAGACTTCCTGTTGAAGAGGTCGCAGAGTGGTTAACAAATAAAGGCATGCCAGCAACCCCTCACAGTCAGCGGAGCTGGGCATGGGTCACCGTTTTATTGCATCCGGATGCTGATTCGTTCCCTGTTCACGACGTAATCGATTATGCCGAAATTGCGCTGGGAACGGCGGTTCAGACCGTGGTAAAGCGGAGTGATGAACAGGCGTTTGCTGTTGCTAATGGTCAAAACCTTATGTTCTGTGAAGATGCTGCTCGCCGGTTATCTAAGGCATTTCATGCCGCACCGTTCTGTGAAGACTTTGAAATTCACGTTGAGCATCAGGAAAGCTTACACGCACACAATGCTGTTGCCCGTATTTACCGGAAAGGAACCAGAAATGTTACGTAAAAATCCATCAGGTCATACACCGCAGGTTTCAACGAAAGCTTATATCGACCCCACCGCAGTCATTTGTGGTCGCGTCATCATTCATGACTATGTATATGTCGGGCCCTATGCGGTTATTCGTGCGGATGAATTAAATGCAGAGGGTGATATGGAGCCCATTATTATTCACTCACATTCTAATATTCAGGATGGGGTTGTCATTCACTCCAAAAGTGGTGCGCCTGTGACGATAGGGAGTGGCACGTCCATTGCACACCGGGCAATTGTACACGGTCCCTGCCAGGTTGATGAACGTGTATTTATTGGGTTTAACAGCGTGCTTTTCAACTGCCATATCCAGACGGGCTGTGTTATACGATACAATGCAGTAGTGGATGGTGTCACGTTACCAGAAAAAACCTATATCCCCTCTACGGAACGGGTGGGGCCGGATTCCGACCTCAAAAAATATCGTGCTGTCGATCCGGCATCACTGCAGTTTTCAGAAGAAGTTGCGAGCACAAATGTCAAATTAGTCGAAGGATATCAGTTATTACGTAACGAATTTTGAGTTTTTGGGCTGACTCTTTTTTGGAAACTGTAAGACAGACGCAGGCATTTTTTTAAAATGCCTGGTACACTACGCCCCAACTGATGTTTTTATCAGAAGCACTATTTTTAACCTGAACTGGATAAATAGTGAAATTATTCGCTAATAATCTTACCGTAGTCGATTGCAGTATCCCTAATCCAGAAACCAGAATGGTGGGGGACAGTTTTATTGTGGACGTCATCTGCCTGAGTTGCCCACTGAAATTAAAGGAATAAAAGTTAAATTACGTCGTGAAGCAATAACCGGTGAGTTTTATCAATATTCGCACGGGCTGAAAAAACACAGTGGCAATTGCCAGCAAATCGCACACGGACATCGGTCAGCGATGTATATTTATGTCGACGGACAACGTAATCAACACTGGGAAACCAACTGGGAAAAAGATGGAACAACTGCTATATGGTCACGGAAGATATCTCTCCCGTCGAGCACCTCTCGCCCCGGGCAAGGGCATACTCATCAGGGACTGATTGTGTCTTCTTATCGGGGCACACAGGGCTATTTTGAAGCGATGACCCTTAAAAAGGGGACACAGACATACTCCCGCGCGATACGATGGTTGAATCACTCGCATAATTTATTAAAAGCACAATGCATTCGTTTTTAGCTGATGCCGCCATTGAGGTTCATGCTTTCGAAGGCGTAGGTAAGGGGGCAATTGCCTGACGTCCCGGACACGTAAAACAACTTTTCCTGTTGCACTTGCTCCTCAGGGACCTGGCAAGAAAACGGGTTCAGTCACATCGAAGCCATATTGATTACGCCACGGGGTTGCGTTAGGATACTCTTCTAACGCAACTGTGTTGCATTATTGTGGATGTGGTCGGGATAATACTATGTCAGAAGTGCTTTTATCAGAAAGCGAGGGGATCTTCTTTATTTTGCCTGATGGTTCACAACGGATTGTCAGCAAGGGGACATCGTTACATACCGTTGCAGAGTCAATAGGTTCTTCTGTCGCCAAGAATGCCGTGTACGCTGAGATTGACGACAGACCGGCAAATCTTGACGAAACTGTTCAGCAAGGTGGGCATCTCAATATCATTACGCTCTTTGATGAAGAGGCTCTTATACCAGTACGCCGCAGTTGTCTCCTGCTGCTGGGCCTGACCGTTAAACAGTTATATCCAACGGTGCGTCTTGTCGGCGGTCAGATGACGGACAACGGTTTCCACTATGATTTTGCTTCTGACGTTCCGTTTACGACTGATGATCTCTCTCTGATTGAGGAGCGGATGGCTCAGTTGATTGCCGAAAATCCTTCTTTGCTCAAAGAGCAGGTAACACAAGACCAGGCAAAAGAATATTTTCTGAGCGCCGGAGAGGACTTTAAGTCCCTGCAGGTTGAAAATTTTCCGGTAAATAACACGTTAAAAATTTGTCACATCCAGGATTACGTGGACATTATCGATGGCCCCGTAGTACCGGATACCCGTTTTCTGAAATATTTCAGATTACTTAAGGTATCGGGTGCTTACTGGCAAGGGGATGCAGGAAATGTGCAGTTACAGCGGATCTCCGGTACAGCCTGGGCCAGCAAGAAACAGCTTAACGACTGGCTTGAAAGAACCGCTGAAGCGGAGAAACGCGATCACCGTAAACTGGGACGTGAGCTGGATCTGTTTCACTTTCAGGACAATGCGCCGGGCGCAGTGTTCTGGCATCCTCGAGGGTGGACGATCTTTCAGGCCCTGATTGCGTACATGCGTAAGCGGCATGATGCGGCTGGTTATGCCGAAGTGAATACCCCTGATGTTATGGATCGGAGTTTGTGGGAAATATCAGGGCACTGGGATAATTATCGTGACCACATGTTTACTACGCTGACCGAAGACGGCCGCAGTTTCGCTCTCAAACCCATGAACTGTCCAGGGGCTGTGTCCCTGTTTAAACATGGGATCAAAAGCTATCGTGATTTGCCTGTTCGCCAGTCTGAGTTTGGAAAAGTACACCGATATGAGCCCTCCGGCTCACTGCATGGATTGTTGCGGGTTCGCCATTTTACCCAGGATGATGCCCACATTTTTTGTACACAGCAGCAGGTTGAATCAGAATGTATAAATATACTCAAACTGGTGCTCGATATTTATAAGCAGTTTGGTTTTGAAAATATCCTCATAAAACTGTCTACTCGTCCAGAAAAACGGATAGGCAGTGATGCCGACTGGGATCGTCTGGAAAATGCACTCTCAGCCTCCCTGGAAGCACAGGGACTGCAATGGTCTGTTAACCCCGGAGAGGGGGCATTTTACGGTCCGAAAATTGAGTTTGTGCTCCGTGATGCCATTGGGCGTGACTGGCAGTGCGGGACACTACAGGTAGATATGAACCTGCCCGAACGTTTTGATATCAGTTATATTGCGGAGGACGGTGTGACGAGGCGTCCCGTGATGCTGCACCGCGCACTGTTTGGTTCGCTTGAACGCTTCACCGGTATTTTACTTGAACATTATGCAGGAAAATTACCTGCCTGGCTCTCGCCTGTCCAGGCTGTCGTTATGACCATCACAGATAAACAACATACTTATGCACAGCAGGTGATGAATATCCTTCGCCAGAAGGGCTTACGATGTGAAGCTGATCTGCGTAATGAAAAAATTGGATATAAAATCCGTGAGCAGACGTTAGCCCGTATCCCGTTCCTCCTTATCATAGGTGATGCGGAGGAAAGCGAAGGTCGTGTCACTGTGCGCGATCGTACAGGGAAATGCATGGGAACGTTGTTGCTGGATGAAGCGGCAGACAGTATCGAGCTTTGTTGCCGTCCTCCGGAGGTGGAGGTTGACTGATAAAAACGGATCAGATCAAGAGCGTCGTGAAAAAGGCCAGCATGTCTGGCCTGTTCATGCAGATAATACACAGAGCAATGATTTAGCCTGTTTCAGATCCGCGTTCACCGGGCAGGTCAAACGGTGGGGGCTTTATGAAATTGTTCTGGGCAATTCTGATGAAGGCAACATTTTGTTGTACCAGTCCGCGAATCAGGATGCGGATGTGCCGCACATATTGATAGCGGCTGGGTTTCACGGGGAAGAGCCCGCAGGATGCTGGGGTGTGCTGAACTTTTTGCGCCGGGGTTCCCCCGCTCTTCTTGACAATATTGCGGTGAGCTTTCTGCCTGCAGTCAATCTGAGTGGCTTATCCCGTGGTCAACGTTTAAATAAATGGGGCGAAAATCCCAACCGGGGATTCACGGGCGATGCGTCAGAAAGACCCTCGCGAGAAGGGGAATGCCTTATCCGGCATGCAGAATTATTAAAAAATGCCTCCACTCATGGCGTACTTTGTTGCCATGAAGACATTTTACGTGATCGGGCCTACGTTTACTCCTTCGAGCGTGGCTACCGTCCCGGGCCATTCAGTGATGCGTTGCATGATGCGCTCAGTCATTTTTTCCCTCTTGCAGAGAGAGAGCAGATTGATGGCGTTGAATGTAAAGAAGGTATCATCTTTAATCATTTGGATAGTTCATTTGAATCGTGGTTATTCTCGCTGGGCGCGGATGTGGCTGCCTGTACTGAAACACCGGGCCTGCGGCCGTTCGGAGAACGCACAGCCGCAAACTGTTTTGTCATCAATGCTTTTGTCTCATCCCTACTTGAGCGTAATTGCACCGGGGCCGGAATGTCATGAAAACCTTATTATTAATCAATACTTTAATTATTAATGAGGATATTCGACGCCAGGTTGACATTCTGATAGATAAGGGGCGGATCCAAAAAATAGCCTCACAGATTACCTCGCAACCCGGGTGGCAGGTTATTGATGTGAGGGGTAAGTGGGTCATTCCGGGAATGATTGACGACCAAGTTCATTTTCGAGAGCCTGGTTTGACACATAAGGGCACGATAGCCAGTGAATCAAGGGCTGCGGTCATGGGGGGCATTACCAGTTTTATGGAAATGCCCAACGTTGTACCGCCGACCACAACACGGCAGGCTCTGAGAGATAAATTCCGGCGTGCTTCACAAGCTTCTCTGGCAAATTTCAGTTTCTACTTCGGAGCCACCAACGATAACCTTGACGAACTAAAGGCACTTACGCCTTCGCAGGCCTGTGGCGTGAAGGTATTTATGGGCGCTTCTACCGGCAATATGCTGGTAGACGATGAACAGGTCCTGGAAGGTATCTTCCGTAATGCGCCGTGCCTGGTGGCAACTCATTGTGAGCATACTCCGACAATTCAGCACAACGAGGCTATCTGGCGTGCTCGCTTTGGCGACGCAATTCCGCCCGCCGAACATGCAGCTATTCGTTCGGTCGATGCCTGTCTGCTTTCATCCCGCCAGGCTGTTTCTCTGGCGAAAAAACATCGTACCCGGTTACATGTTTTGCATATTACGACTGCAGATGAACTTGCCCTTTTTGATGCTGCTCCGACTCTGTCGGCTCTGCGTCAGAAAACCATCACTGCGGAAGCCTGTATCCATCACCTGTTTTTTCATCAGGCCGATTATGAAACGCTGGGCTATAAGCTCAAATGCAACCCATCGGTGAAATCGGCACACCACCAGCAAGCGCTCTGGAAAGCGGTCAATAATGGCGTCATTGATATCATCGCAACAGATCACGCCCCACATTTGCTGGATGAGAAACAGAGTGGCTATTTTTCAGCACCTTCCGGTTTACCACTGGTACAGCATGCCCTTCCTGCCTTGTTAGATATGAGCAGCAGGGGCATTTTTACACCGGAAATCGTGGTCAGAAAAACCAGCCACGCAGTGGCCGATCGTTTTCAAATAACAGATCGCGGTTATATCCGGGAAGGGTACTGGGCAGACCTGGTTGTCATCGACCCGCTCATCGTCCAGCAGATTCATCGCAGGGATGTGGCTTACCAGTGTGCATGGTCTCCCTTTGAAGGCCGGGCACTGACGGGGGGCGCAATCGTTATGACCTTGGTCAATGGGCATGTTATCTGGGATGGGCATACCGTCACTCCGCAATATGGTTTGCCTCTGGAATTCTGCCGTGCATAATCGCATCTGAATCGATCACCGATTCGCATCACCATCGATCATTATTTCGCATCGCAGTCGATCACTGACTTTCGGCATATTGTCTGAGCTTCCCTGTGTCCGACTCATTGGGTACTGGTTTCCACGGCCACCGCGAGAGTTTTACTATGCTCCACGCACTTCTCCATAAAGCGCGGGATATCTCTTGCGTTATACAAGGTCAGTAATTCCTCATCATGTGACTGCGTTTTTTCTGTATCTGCCATCCCCTTATAAAACTCGGGGTTGATATAGTACTGATGCGAGGTTTGAATCAGTGAGGGTTTACGCAGCGAGGATAGACACCGTGTCACGCCCGCAGGTCGGGGGTCCGCGAGTAATTTTAGCGCCAGGGAGCGCAGGTCATCGGGGTTTTGTGAGGAGAGCCACGAGTCGATATCCATGCATGGATTTATCAAAAAGGATATTATTATCATTTAAAATCAATATATTAATTCACTTTTATCTTTATTTCCATTGCGTTAAATCCAGGCCGTCAACGCGTTTCCAGTCGATACCTTTCATCAGCCAGTCGAACTACGCCGGCGAGAGCACCCAGGCGATATCACCCTGTTTCGGCCAGATAAAATGGCCCTGGTGAAGGCGACGAAGACACAACCAGACGCCATGCCTGTCCCAGCGCAACACTTTCAACCGGGAATGCGACTTGTTGCAAAACACAAAGGCGGCGCCTTGCTGCCAGGGCTGGTGCAAATTATCGGTGATATATTGCGTCAACGCATCGATGCCACGGCGCATATCCACCGGCTCACGCGTCAGCCAAATATGTTGTGGTGTTAACACAGTGATAACGCCTGCATCACGCTCCTCAGTTGGGTGGGAAGGCAACTGACCGAACAGCCGTTGGGGAGATTGAGTGTCACCCTCTCGGAACGATTAACGTCAACGGAAATACACCGGGCCGGAATAAACGGGGATGCGGCAGGCGCGGCATCGGTATTATTATTGACGTTTTTCAGCCAATGATAAAAATTACTGAGAGTAATACCCTGCTGTTGACAATAATGAACCGCCCCGGTTTTCCGGGAGAGTGTTTTGTCTGTGAACTCAGGCTGCCAGATCACCGTTTCCGATGGAAGCGT
>NZ_SZPQ01000058.1 GCF_005217455.1 Martelella alba | reverse complement strand
AATTCCGGATAAACACTCTGGGAAATTGTCTGGCCAACCATCGCTATCCATCCGGTCGGTGGTGTATCTGTCGGCCACGGTAAAGGGACTCCGACAGGCGCCGATTGATTACATAATACGTTAATGGCCGCCAATGCTTGAGCATCGTTCGCAGAATCGAGAGTCAAGCTACCGCCCTGCACCAAGTTAACCAGTTCACGCTGAATGGTATTAAACCACGCGGCAGGCAATATAGTGGGCGATACACCACCAGCGACATTGCCGTCGGTAAATTCACCGTCGCTATCGGCGGTGCTCGTAATATTGCCAATTTTTTGCATAGCAACCTCTCGCCAATTTAGGCGATAACTGAATGTTGGAATCATTATTCGGCGTAGCCGAATTTCACTATAGTATGGGACGGTGATAGTTTAGACAGCCGGCATTCGAGCCGTTTGTTGCCCCAGGAACGTAGCGGGTCACCACAATAGCTCAGTCCAGCCTGGGCATAGATGATGGTGGTTTCCGGCGCGTTTACCCGCCAAACAAACGGCCATTCATCTCCGTTCAGCGCATCCCCGCAAACCGACATCCCAGAGCGGGCCTGACGGAACTGAGTAATGGTGATGGTATAGCCGAGAGTTTCGGCTACGCTGATAAAATACTCTATTGACTGGCCGCCCGTACTGAACAGTTTGGCCACCACTGCCGCCTGGCGCAGCGCTATGCTGTCCGTCTCACCGATGGCACAATCATCTGGCAGTCCGAGCGTTTTTTCCCACTCCGCCAGTAAAATGGTGGCCGTTTTGGGGAACGCCCCGACCAAGAGCGCCTGAGCTGCGTCATCACTCGCCTGAAAACTACCGGCCAGCGCCGTCAATACGGCAATTTGTACGGCGTCCGGATCACGAGGCCAAACCGAACCCGTCGGCATCAACCCCTGCAGAGCGGCCGTATAATCATTCGTGGAGTACAGGCTCATAAATAGGTCACCGTACCGCGCACCGGCATACCACCGGTAGGCATGACGATATTCGCCACCGGCGCAGTCAGGATAAATCCCTCAGTGCCACTAATATCGGCGATGGCGGCCAGAATATCCGATAGGTAAATCGTTCCGCCCGGCACGCCATATTCAAAAAACACATTATCAATAGCCGCAGCGATGGCCGACGTGATGTCGCTGCCGGCGCTCGATAGCCCGCTGATAGAGAAATTAACCAACGTTTTAATCGGTGAACAGACATAGACGACTGCCGTTACAGGCTGTAGCGGATAAATATAGTCCGCCACCCGACCCTGATCGCCGGTGGCTTTCACAGCACCCCAACTATCCAGTGATGATATTCCATCAGTTCCCGTCGGAAACCCGCCATCGTTACTGGTGCTGTCGCTATCCAGCATGATATAGACGCCCACCGTACCGGCGCCCATTAGCCGCGGGGCGGTCCAGGCCCGGGTAACCCCGGAGACTGTCAGCGCCCAGGACTCGTAATCATCATCATTACCGCCCTGGGGTGTGTTCTGATAGGCCAGCAACATGCGGGAACGAAACGCATCTTCCCTCTCAATATCCGCCCCGCCGGTTATGGCCGCGGCGGCAGTTGCTTGGCTATCGATACCCGACGCTGCGGCGTCCAAAGTCAAAATAGTGTTAATCGGAGCGTTGCCAGCCTCCCCACCGCCGGTAGTGTCCTCAGTGGGATCAGGCAAAACAGCGGTAATAGAGCCGGAGGCGATTCCATCCGTACCTATCGTGATCCCCGCGTCCAGGGTATATTGGTAGCCATCGCTACGATTGAGGACTACGCCAGCTGATAAGGTGGCCTCGGAAGTTCCGGTAAGGGTTACCGCTGGACAGGTGGCGGCTGTGGCGGGCTTACGGGTAACATTTTTCAGCGCCGCCCAGGCCGCCATGTTTTCATCGGTCGCGGTAAACGGTACACCTTGTTTGGCGATCCAGTCCAGATAACCATAATGCAAGTACGCTAAGCCAGCGTCCGCGTCACCCAAAATGCCCAGGTTGGAAAATCTGAGCAGCGCGCCGATGTTTTTCAGTTCCGACTGGATAAAAGCCTGGTTCCGTGACCGCAATTCGGTCAGCGTTGGTCGATTAAAAGGCATGAGTTACTCCCAGACCCAGGAATATTTGAAAGTGGTGTCCGTGCCGTCGGGTTTGATGAAGACGATTTGCATGTATAGGCGGCCCGGGTAAACGATTTGGGTGGTGATCGTGATACTGGCCACTACATCATCATCCAGCAGCCACTGAAGCGCCTCTTTAGCGTAGTCCTCGGCTTTACCTGCAACGGCATGGGTGAGTTTTTGGCGCTTCAACAGCCATAACCGGGAACCGATGGCATAATCCGCCCCGCTATCGCCCCACCAGCCGCGGCGATCATCTCCATCATAATCGTCGTCCGCACGAGCCTGGCGATCGGTAAACAAACTGATCAGGACGGCGGTTTTTAAATCGCTGCCGCTGAGCAGATCGCCGGTTGACTCCTGCCAGTCGCCGACAGAGTTATCGCTATCCCAAACCGTTGTGATGTCGGTCATTCTACGGGGTTCCCTGTAGTTTTGCTGGTAACGGTCGAACTGCCGCTTTCAACCTCCGCCACCTGATGAGTGTGTTCGTTATAGGCATCGCGGAGTTGTTTCAGTGTCACGGCATTGGAGCCGCTATTGTCGATGATATCGCCAGTGACATAGAGTCTCGGCGTGTCCAGCGTGACGCTTTCGGTCGCCGTCGCTTTGAGCGTTGTTGCGTTGTTGACGGTCACCGGCTGGCCATTGGCCTCAACGATGATCCCGTCCTTGGTCAATTTGACGTACATACCCCACTGGTTGTATATCACCGTCTCGCCGGCGTTCAGGCCGGCATGTCGATAGGACTGATGGTTCGAGGCGATAACCACCGCGCTGGAGCGGTCACCGCCGAGAAATCCCAGCACTACGTCAGTGCCGGCCGGCAATCCGGAGGAAAAACCGAATTCCGCCATGCGGGGGGTGTCGCCCCGGACCTCCATTGCCGTCGCGTATTGTACTCGCTGGATTACGCCGCTGTCGGATAACCCGGTCACTTTACCGATGCCGAGCATCATTTTTACCTGGCGGTAAAGTTTGGAAATGCTGCCGTTAATGTCCATTAATCAGCTCCGGGACCTCTTGATAGAATTGATACGGTTCAACGGTAAATGCTTCAGGGGGCATGAGAACCATTTGCGCTGCAGTGCCACGCTCATCACGGATATAGGAAACCTCGGACAACAACCAATTTTCGTTTTTGAGCCCAAAAACGGGGATCGAGATAGGTACCAATGTGTTCGGCTCCCACAATTTCCCGGCGCTGTCCCGCCAACTATCGACCGTCACCTGCAACATTTTCGATCGGCCATATCGGCGGTTCATTTCCCAATTAATGCACGCCTGGGCTTTGTCATGAGCAACCATGGTGCTTTCAACTATCACAATACGATGACGGTAACGCATCGTCAGCGCTTCCGGATCAGTGGCTGAAGCCCTGGTGATAGCGCTGTAATCCCCCGTCATTGGGGTAACAGACAAAGACACGCCGGTATAGTTAGAAAACCGTTCGTCCATAGACGATTCATAGGCCGCATCCTGAATATTTAAGCCCTGCGCTACTCCGCTTGCTGCTTTTTTAGCCCCGACTCGGGTCATAAGCAGATTGCCGTCCGGCTGGTCGTAATAAAGCAGCGCCGCCCATCGAGATATCCGGTCAATAATCTCCTGCGGAGTTTCACCCCAATTAAGGGTGAACTGCGGTACTGTTGCCAAACCATCGACGTCAGAAGAAACAGTAATGCCGTAGGGGCGTGCCAGACGCTGGGCGATTTGTAGCGCATTGGCGTTGCTGATCACGTTATTGGGCCACTCTGCCGAGCAATCGACCAGGTCCTCACATTTATTTCGGCCTATCGCCCTGACCTCATGACGGGAACGGCTAATCATCGGTGCCCACCGGTCGATATAGCCGGTGACTACCAGATCACTACCCAATTTGACCACGCAGGGGTCGCCCGGCTTCACTAATTGCTGTTCGTCGCTGCCGGGGTAATAGTCCATTAGCGACAGCTCAAAATCGCTGGGTAACCGCTCTATGCCGCGTGTCACGCGCACCCGGTCCCACCCGGAAATAATCTTGTTGTTGACGGTTAGGGTTAGTTCATCGCTCATGAGTTTAGGGCCTGGAACGTGCTCGGCATAAACGCCGGATGAATGGGGTCAGCCATCTTTACCAGGGACTCGGCGCGAGACGCGTCTTGATAGAGCCGATTGGCGATGTTCAGCGCCGGCAGTGCCCTGCTGAAATTGACCGTCTTGGTGTGCGCCAGGTCTGCGCCGGCAGTCTGTAGCGTGGTGACTGTCACGGAACGAAGTGCCTGCAGCTCACTGTAGACATCATCGTAGCCGGCATCCGCCACGGTCAGGGTAACCGCATCAATCACGGCGATAACTCTGCTCAACACGTTCATGGCGTCGTCGTAGCTGGATGGCGAATATTGAGACGCCGCGTTTGCCATAGCGCCGGCCGCCAGGACGATAAAATAAATCTGCGCAGCGGTGGCAATCTCGCTATCGCTGGTCGCCGGGCGGTAGGTGGTATCACTAAAATCAGCCAAGGATTCCCAGGCAAGGATCAGGTCGCTGATGCTGGCGATACCGCTATTGATGGCGTCAACGACTGACTGAACATTGTCTGAGTAATCCGACACCGTAGTGGACGCCAGTAATGTCGCGGTTGTGTCGTCTATGGCCTGGCGGTTTTCGATGGACTGCGCCATTTTTTGGGCCACCAACGTATCGTAGTCCGTGGTGTCATCGGTGGTATCGGTCGTGTTCGTCGCCCCTGAGGCATTGCCGCCGACCGCGCCGTCGTTGTAACGGCCATATCGGGTGGTGCCGAAAGTACTTTTCAGGGTGTTGTTAAGATTCGTGGCCTGATCCGATATGTTGGTGACCATGCGTACCCAAAACTGACCGGTGCTTTTCAGCGTCTTTATCGCCTGGGTAACGGTGCGTAGATCCCCGCTAACCTCCGAGACAAACGTAGCCGCAGTTTTTGACGCCAGCGACAACCAGGAAGTGTTTACCGTAGAGGCGGCACTGTCCGCGCCGGTGATGGCGAATACTTTTAATCCGGACTCGATAACCGTCAGGGTAAATTCGAATGCCCGGCCAGAGGTCATCGCCTCGCTGATCCTGAGTCCGCCCTCGGGGATGCTGACTGTTAATTCCCCCAGAGTGGGATGAACCAGCGTACCGGCCCCGTTAGTCTCGCAAGCGGCCACCAGCGAATCACGTTGCGTCATTACATCGGAAGCAGTATAGAGCAGGCTGCTCTGCACGATAAAGCCGCGCAATGTCAGTCGGCGAGTTGAACGCCCAATATCTTCCACCCACGCCATATCGCGATAAGGGTATTCGTGAACTGCCTGACGCCGGCCAAAATGGCTCTCACCCGTTACGACCGCAAACGGAACGCCGCGAAATGAGGCGGAATGCAGATGCTCGGACCATTTCCAACTGTCACCGGAACCACCCAGGAGTGAGGATAATTCGTCGCTTAATATGGACATGCCTTACCCCATATAAGAAAAACCCTCCGTAGAGGGTTATTAGAGAAATTCATTTTATTTAATTTTTTTAGCTGTGATTCCAGAGCCATTTATATAATCTAATTCATAAATATCTCCCACGGTAGAGCTTATAAATACCCTATTGCCATCTATAATCCTAAATGACTGAATTGTAATATTATTCTTCGCATGAATAGATGAGTTTATATTCATGGCGCTATAACACAACGTATTTTTGTTACTATAAAATTCCTTAATTTCCTGAGAGCACTTTCCTATATCACCAAAGAATCCATGTAAAAGATAAATTATACATATCAAAATCACAGAAAAAACAACAGTTACTAATCTCATTATTTTTCTTTTAATGGATGAGGCCTTACTAAATGATTGATAAAGACATAATAAAAATAAAATAAATAAAATTATTATATAAGTCATAATTTCAATTCCTTTTTAGCAAAGGAATATATTACCAATAATTATTATTGTATTGCTACTGATATGACATTGAAGTAGAGATTTTTGACCCTTCCGTATTTATGATCCGTTTCTCACCGGTTTGACCGTTGGTGATCGTTAGCTCAATTTGAGTCTTACTGTCCTTCATGGCCATGGCAATTGCGTTGGCTATATCCTGCGCAGAAGATGAGGCGTTGGTTACAAGTTGCTCAGAATTAATTCTATACGGTGGCGCAACGATCGGATTGCTGTCTTCTGGTGACATCTGAGGGCTAACAGGCGAGTAACTTGGTAAGCCAGGCATAATTCTATTAAGGTAGTCTCTGGTTTCCTTGGGCGCATGATAAAGTCCATGCACCCTAACCCTCATTGGCCCCCAGTTATACGCGGCAACGGCCTTAGCCACATCACCATCAAACATCCTCAATAAATCAGACAGATATTTAGCGGCAGCTTCAGAAGATTTTCCAAAATCCATCCTATCGTCACGACTATTTAGCCCATAATCCCGACCGGTATCCGGCATAAATTGGAATGGCCCTTCAGCCCCAGCACTGGAGTAAAGGTGCTTTCCGCCACTTGATTCCGCCTGATAGACACGATTGAGTATTCCGGGTGGTAATTGAAATTTTTTCTCCAACTGCGGAAAAAGAGTGGTGCCCTGAACATTACCGTTGCTTTGGGAGTTGTAAGACGGCGGTTGAACGTAGAGCTTTTGAACATCACTATACAACTGCTGAGCTTGCCAAATGGGGCCGTAATAGCTATCGATTTTATCCAGTAATTCTTTTGATGCGTAGCCTAAGTAAAGATCTGTTTTTTCTTTAAATGAAAGCGTTTTCTTGAAGTTCTCGTCACCCTCTGCCTTACGCAGAATGTCGGCCTGTTTACCGCCATTGTTCCAAGTGAGAATGGATCCTATGGCTACGTTATCCGGACCGTTAACCATCAACTGTTTTATTTCATCAAGAGAGTTTCTTATCAGATCAGATTGCCCCAGCCATGACTGGGACTTCATGAGCATGCCATCCCAGGCGGCACCGACCTGGTTAATATCATCTCGAAAAGCCAGGGCGTTCTGAATATCCTGATCGCTAAAAATCAACCCGTCACGTTGGGCCTGCTCTTTCAGGCGTTGAATTTGGTCTGTGGACTGCCTGAGATAGTTAAGCATCTCAGGGGATAGGCCGGTTTTATCACCGAAAACGGCCTGTAGTGCTGGCGTCATCTGTACCAGTTTTTTATGCATATCGTCCAACAGACGATTCATGTCAACTACACCCTGGTCGTTATAATAAAGACCAATTCCTTTCGATTGCAGCAATCCTTCAAATTGCGGGTCAAGGCCTTGGATGGCGTTATTGGCACGGCTGAATAGATCGGTGATTGAGCTTTCAGCCTTATCCCGTTCGGCGCCGTTCTCCACCATCGCGCCGGTGAGCTCCTGGAATGCCCGAGTGGCCATGCCGATATTTTTTGCGGTTGTCTCGATGCGATAACCACTGCCGGCAAACTCCACCACACTATTTTTAACCGTGTTGATGACTTTGGCAATACCGCCCAGCCCCACTGTTAATCCGGCGACCATCTTCAGGGGAGGTACCAGATCACCAATAAACTGCACGCCATCCCTGGCATTCTTCGCCATGTTTTTAAAGCTAAAATTCAGCTTATCCAAGCCATCAAGGGATTCCTGTCCGCCCAGCTTAAGCCCGTCCTGGGTTTTGGTGAGGTTGGGCAGCAAATTTTTCACCGCCTCATCTATGCGCTGAATAGACGCACTTACCTGATCATCTGCCTTCAGCTCAAAATCAAAGGAATTAGCCACCTGATACCCTCACCTTGTTAATCCGTTCGCCCTGTCCTGCCCACCAGCGCAACTCACTCCACTTCAAAGACCACGCATCACGCGGACCCCAGTGATAATAAACCGTCACGTCAGCGATCAGTTCCCGCCAGTCTCCGCTGTCGGGGAGTAGTTCAAAAAACCCAGCAAATACCCCTCGCAAGCCTTGTAATCGGTGATAGCCAGTTTCTTGATGACCTCACGAGGCACAGCTGAGAGCAGCGAGATTAACAGCCCCATGGCACTAAGACCGCCTGCTTTGGTCTGTTCATCGTAAAACTGCTGTACCTGCAACAGCGTCGGCTCGCACAGATCCAGCGCTTCCCAGGTCTGCTTACCGCTATTATCCGATATGGGTTTGACCAGGGTGATGGTTTTGGTTCTTTCCAGTTCTGCCATGATTAATTCTCCGTTACCGAAGCGCCTTCCCAACGAATATCGAAGGTCGCTTCTGTGGAATCTACTTCCTGCACATTCACACACCACATGCCGGAGCCGATGATAGTTTTTCCGTTGGCCAACTCGGCCACCACAGTGATATTGGTTTGGCCGTTAAAATCCGCTACCGTGGTACCGCCGCTGTCGCGCACCTGGCAGGAGATGTAAGGTGCGTTAGGCGTCTCCTTGTAGCCATGCACCCCATCCATGCCGGTCAGAGTGTCCCGTTTCACGGTGGACGGACTGTATTTGAACTGCCCGGCCACCATGATGGTAATGCCGTCGCAGGTCACATACGCTGTGCCCGCGAGGCGATTAGTTGTATCAGCCATGTTTCCTCACGACGCCATCTGGCGGAATTGGTTAAGCAGCGCAAAAATGCGCAGTTGATCGATTAGCGTGCCATCCCACAACACATCGACTCGGTTCGGGTTGCTGGCGTTCTGCTGTACCAGCAACCCGGCGGCGAATCCGGCAGCGTTTTGCACATAGCCGTTGGTCACCAACGTGGCGTACTGGGCAATCAGTTCGGCGCGGATGATGTTCGGCGTCACAATCGCCGCGCCGGCGGCAAACCGGGTACCATCGGCAGCCAGTTTCATCCGGGCGAATTTCGAGGTGATCTGCGTTTTCAGGTAGCGGGTGACGTACATCAGCAAAAACATCGTCTCGATTTCCAGATAGCTGTTGTCCTCAGCGCCATAGCTGTTGGTCTGGTAGGTGGTGATAATGTTTTCCACCGCCACGGTACCGTCATCGGCCACGGTGAACGTCGATATACCGCTGTAGAGCAAGTTATTGCGCTCCGTCTGGGTAAAGCGGCTGGCGTCCGGCGGCGCCAGCACACCGCTGATAGTCAAGGTTTGCACCGGGCGCCCGGGGTCATTGCGCAGACTGTTGGCAATTGCCCCATAGGTGGCCGCGGCCCAGACATAGGCCGGTGTTGGCGAATCATAAACGCCCAGCAGCGATTCATGCTGGTTGTTGCGCGCCTCACCCGAGGCGGTCAGGGTGCCATAGGTGCCGGCCAGCGTGCCGAAACTGTGTCCATAGAGTTGCGAGGCATAGCCCCACCGCCCGCCGCTGTCGGACAGGAACGTTTTCAGCGCGTCCAGTGACGTCGTGTCGGTATAGGGGTTGATGATAAAATCGTAGGTTTTATCCCCCAGGTTGGCCAGCGCATCGTTTAAATCCGGCGCACTGGCGCCGCCGGCCATGGCGACGATGGTCAGCGTTAACCCAGTGGGCGTCGCCTCACCACCGGCGCTGCCCTGGTAATTCAGGCGAATATCAATGCCGTTGCCATGCGCACCGGCGTTTTTCACTGTCAGTGTAATGACGGCCGCCGCCGCGGATGCGGTTACCGGCAATGATGTGCTGGCATTGATGGCGGCTGCCAGGGCGGTCGCGATAGCGGCCACAGTATCAGTGGCCACTACCGTCAACTGCACCCGGATACCGGCGATATAGAGTGAAATCACTCCGGTTTCGCTGGGCGCGCTGGCCACGGTAATTTTGCCGGTCGCGGCCGCCATGGTGTCGCCATCATCCGACAGCGGCAGCAGATAAATTTCGCCGGCGGTATCGTTGGCCAGGTAGGCAGTGATGAGCGAATGGAGCATTGAACCGGCGCCACACACGCCCGCTACCGTGGTCGCCGAGGACGCGAGTAACGGCACGTTCGGCGTCGCGGTGCCGGTGGGTAATTGCTGGCCGATAATCAGCGTGCGCTGGGTAGCGGTAGCGGTATTCGCCTGGGAGTTATCGAACTCGGCGTAAAACAGCGGCGTGCGCAAATTGCTGGGAATTTTAGTGAATGGGATCGTCATTATTTAGTATCCTCTTGCGCCGCTGTGGAAGCCGTTGCAGTGGCGGAGGCTGCTGTATCGGTGCTATCCGCCGGTGCTGAAGTTGCCGCCGCGATCGACACATCCCCGTCCCGTAGCCGGCGGCGCCAGAAACTGGTATCCGGCACTTCCGCCCCTTCTGCGGGCAACAACGTGCCTTTGACCGGGTCACGCACCGCGCGCCCAGTATTGGGTTTCACAAACATGGGTTACTCCAGATTTATTGAGGCAGGTCGACCGCCACCACAGGTTCGGTGGTGCCGTCAGGCATTTTGATGGTCGTGTCGATGCCGGCCAGCGGCACGGTTTCAACCGGATAAAAATCCTCCGGCCCCTGGTAATACTCGATTTCCAGCTCCATCGAGAGTTGAGCTATGTGACCCTCGCCGCTGGTATTCAGATCGATACGCGAGCGAATGGCTTTAAACTGCTGGATTTGCCGGGTCAGGTCATAACTGTTGATGACCGCCCGCTCGATGTCTTCACGTAGCGACTCCAGCGCCTGTTGGGCTTTAATCGCGCCGTCATTGTCGGCAGCGCTGTCCAACTCTTGCAGGCGGCCGGAAATCAACACTGTCGTGGTGGTGTTAAACTGCGGAGCGTTGCGGCCCAGCGATTGTTTATCGTCAAAGGCGGTCTGTACTAGTATGGCCGGGTACATATCCTCGGAGGTTGACCAGTCCTGGGGCGAAAACACATTCGCGCCGGCCGCCGTTTTGCCCTGTAGTGCAGTGACCACCAGCCCGCGTAATATGGCAGCGTTCATGTGCCCACCCTGTTCAAAATAAGAATGCTCCCGCCGTGGCTATCGGGTTGTACGTTGTTGATCACAAACAGCGTTTGCACCCGATAGACATACACCCGGTCGCCCGTCTGAGGTGGTGAGGAAAATACCGCATCGCGCACGCCCAGCACCGGATGGGTGGAATTGATGGTCGGGCCGTCGTCGATGGATTCCACCGCCTCGGTATAGGCCCGATCAAAAATTCCGGGGATGTCGTAGGCTGTACCCGCTTTCGGCCGGTAATTAACCGGCTCGCCGAACACTGCCTGGAGGGGCGCCAGGAGATTCACATCCCAGTTGATGCCCATGGCTATGCCTTGGTTTCAACCGGGCCCTGAACAGTGGTATTGTCCTGGGTAGAAACCGACACGGCTGCCGGTTGTTCCGCGGCGGCGGCCTGCAATGATTCTCGCGTCGCGACGAAGCCGGCTTTGATGAGATGCTCAGCAGATTCCTCATCCAGAGTGATCAGTGTGTTCTGCGGATATTTGGTGCCGTCGTGGTGCACGGTTTTGCCTTTCAGCACCACAACTTCGACCGTTGCATTTTCAGTTGCTTTAGCCATTATGCCACCACCGTTGCGCAAAGAGAGGCATTAACCCGGCTGGGAATGACGATCGGCGCGGATTGCATCAGCAGATAGCGCTGGGCGGGATCGGGCATCACCCAGGTTTTGGGCGCATAGGACATTGGGCCATAATTGAAGGCCGGATCCAGAATGACGCCGAACGCCCGGGTACCCATCAGACCGGCGCCGCACATAATGACCGTACCATCCACCAGCATCGGTTGTTCTGCCCCGGCGGCATCCAAATACCAATCGTTGTACAGCCACAGATCGAAGTTACCCCAACGGCCTTTGTATACCGCCCCTTTCTCATTGCGTGCGCCGGCATCAATCTGATTACCAAACGGACTCATGTTGGGAAATACAATGGCGTTGTCTTTGATAGACGTATCCAGGCGGAACGCCAACCAGGATTTCGGGGTAAAAATCAGATCGGTGGCATTGGCACCGGATTTTTGCAGGTAAAGCACCTGCCAGGTTTCGATATTACTCGACGGCAGGGTATTGGTTGCTCCTGCGTCCACCGTTGTCGGCCACAGACTGGCACCGCTCAGCGCAATAGTCAGTGCGCTATCGCGGCCAAAATCCACCACGGTAGTTTCGTAACCCTCGCCCGAAACTGTCACCGTTGCGCTTTGCAGTGCCTGGGCCGCCATCCACTCCATGCGGCGATTGAGCATGTCAATCTGGTCAGCCATCTCGAACTGAATGTTGATCATCTCGCGTTCGGCCGCGGTATATTCACCGCCGATACGCTCACCGATTTGCCGGCGGACCGGTTTGCGCAGATCGGGGGCGCGTTTATCCTTGATGTAGGGCGGTTTGAAGGTATTGGTCTGGTAGCGACGGCTTTCCACCAACTTACCTTCGACCAGCGGCGAGCAAAACGGTGCCATGCGGCGCAGGCCAACATCGACGTCGATGGAAACGAACTCGGTCTCGCTATTTACCACATTAGGGAAAAACCGGTCCAGCAGCCAATTCTGAGAGGTTTTCAGATTGGGGATCAACTGTACCAGTTGGTCAGTATCGAAAATATTCATAGGGTTCTCGCAAGAAAAAGACGTACGAAACCACCAGCGCGTGGCACCGGGATGGCATCAGATAACAGGATTTAGGATAGCGAAGCGGGCGCTTGAACGGAGTCGCGCAGGAAAATACCGAGAGAACGAAACGCGGGTTTGAGGGTAGCCGCCGTCCAACTGGTGTCAAACGTCAGGCGGTTTTGGTTAAACTCACCCATCAGGTATACGCCACCGGTCACATCGGCCGCGGTCGCGTCAACGTCATCGGCCAAGATAGCCGCCGGCGTCTGGCTGCCGTCGGTAGCGGTGGCCACGCAGAGCGTATATTTCCCGGATGCCGTAACCACACCCAACACGGTGCCGCGGACATATCTCGCCGTGGCGCCGGTCAGGATAGTCACGGTATCCGTGACGAGTTGAAGGGGCCCGGAAACAAGCTGATCCGGGATGAACGTATCCTGGCGGGCGTTGGGCTGCCAGGAGTTATCACCAAATTGATTGACCGTCATTATTTATTACCCACTGCCTGGTTATAGAGGCTGGTCGCACGATTGACCAGGGCCGATTTACCGTTTGAACCGCCGTCTGCGCCCAGCTTGACGTTGGGAACGTCTTGCATGCGGGCATCGAGACTGCGCCGTCCGGTGGAAACCTCCGGGGCCGAGCTGGCCAGTACGCGGATGGCCGCCCTGGCTGACATGGACGTATTGAACGCCAGCGACGCCGCTAACGCCGGTCGTCCGGCGGCATGCTGGCTGGCAAAGATAGCGGCGCAGCGCGACTTTTCGGCCTTGCGGCCTTTTTTGACGTTCTTGTCTTCATCCTTATCGTCGTCATCATCGTCGGCAGCGTCCGGATCATCATCGTCATCATCGTCGGCGCGCTTAGCCGTTTTGCCTTCTTTTTTGTCATCGTCCTTTCCGTCGTCATCGTCTTCAGAGGCGTCCGGATCATCGTCGTCCTTGCGGTCATCGTCCTCAGCCTTGCGGGCTTTTTTGGACTTTTGCTTGTTGTCCTCATCGTCTTCAGCGGCGGATGGGGCGCGGCCCAACAGGTGTGCAAAATTAAACATATTATTCTCCAGCTTGTTTTAACAATTGCCTGAATGCGGCGTCCGGGGTCATGACCCTATCAGCCAGACCCAGTTCAACGCCGGCCGCCGCCATAAAACAGGCCGCCTGCGTATCACGGATGGTTTTTTCAGATATCCCGCGGTTGCGGGCGACGGTACTCACAAACAGCCGGCCGATTTCATCGACATCCGACTGAATGGCCTCGCGCGCGGTGTCGGACAACTCGACGTAGGGGTTACCCTCGAATTTCCGGTCCCCGTAGGTAATGATGGTGACCTGCAACCCGTCGCTTTTTATCTTTTGTGACCAGTCGACATGCATCACAATGACGCCGACCGACCCCACCCCGCCGGTACGCGGCACGCAAATGCAATCCGCGGCACTCGCCAGGGCATAGGCGGCGGAATAAGCGTTTTCCGTCAGGATGGCATGTATCGGCTTATCGCCGCGGGATTTATAAATGGTGTCCACCAGGTCGAAACAGCCGGCCACCTCGCCGCCCGGGGAATCGATATCCAGGCAGATACCTTTGACATCCGGGTCATAGAGGGCGGTCAGAAAACTCTGCCGGATGCCATCATAACCGGTCATGCCGCTGTAGGGTCGCAATGAGCCCAGCTTTTGCACCAGCGTGCCCTGGATGGGAATGACGGCGATCCCCTCGACAAGCTCATAACCGATGTCATTGCTCTTTTTGTGGCTGAACGAGTCGACCTCATCGTCGCCCCAGACGGAGGCCGATTTGATTTGGGTGATGCCGAACCGCTCCGACAGCGCCGCCATCACCACTTCGGCCTTAAGCGGGTGAATAGCCAGCGGCACATTAAAAAGCCGCTGGGCCAGGTGAGGTAAATTAATCACTGGACCTCCGGATCCTTTATTTTTTCGGGTGCCAGTAAATCAGCATCCATCCAGGTGAATGGCGTCAACCCGCGTTCCTCCAGCGCCTCTTTTTCACGTTTGCGCTGATCGAGATTTTCTTCCCAATCCTCGCCCTCGTTTTCAGCGACCTCACGCTCCAGCGTAGAGAGGCCGGATTCCATCCCCAGGATAGAACCCTTCTTCTCAGCGACCGGGTCAACCCAACCACGTCCCGGCCCCATCCAATTCGCCCGACAATAGGCTGTTCTGGCCTCCAAGAAATCCGGGGCGCTGGCCGGCAGCGGCAAGTCACCAACGTCGAAAACCTCTTCAATGAAGGCGGACAGGATGGGTTGGCAAAAACCCATGGCATAATCGGCGCGCCGTCGGGTCAATGTTTTCCATGCCTCCAACATGGCGGCGCGGGCGCTGGAGTAATTCACATCCGACCAGTCCTGGGAGATCTGTTGAGCAGAAAGCCCGGTGGCGGCTGAGATGTTGCGCAGCACCGCGTTTTCAAAATCTCGAAAATTACTGGTCGGCCGGGCGGCATTGACGGTACCGAGAGTTTCGCCCGGGTATAGCGCGGTGATACGAGCGCCGTTTTGCAGGGATATCCGCCGATCGTTGTGAAACTCGGCGCGTCCGGTCTGATAGTCACCCAACTCCGACACGCTGCCGGCGCCGAGCGCACCCTCGACCATTTGCGGGTCATACGGCGATTGGATATACGCGCCAAAAATCGAATTGAGGATCGCGGCTTCCAGTTCGGTATGGTCATATTTGATGAGCATTTTCATTTTCTGAACGATAGGTGCCAGGATGCCATTACCCCGGTGCTGCGCACCCCGTTCATGGTCAAAATCGTGAACAATGATGGGACGCCCCCAAGACGTCTCGCGGGGAATTTTTTTCCAGGTCAGGCTTTTTTCTGCGTTATACCAATCGCCCATATGCGCCTGGCGCAGCCAGTACGCCACCGGTGCGCCGTCGTCGTCGATTTCCACCCCGCCGCGGGTATAACGCAGATCGAACTGCTGTTGCGGATTACTCAATCGGTCCGGATCAACAATCTGTATTGCGGTGGCGTAACGAGCGCGCCCCGGCCCGAGCCGGTCAGTCCGGTATTGCAAGTAGGCCAGCGCATCGCCGTCGACTAATTTGTGCCGAAACCCGAGGCGGATCATCTGTGAAACGGTCTGCTTGCGCTCCACATCACAGTAACGACCCTCATCGTTCGCCCAGGTGCGCCAGGCGGCCTCTACAACACGGCCATATTCATCCGCCCAGGTAGCGTCAAACGCCTTGTTACCGCTCATGATCGCCAGCGCCCGATAATCCGGTTTGATAATCGGCCGGAAATTGGCACCGATGGCATTATCCAGGATGCGGGTGATGCTGCCGGCGGCCCAGCCGTCATTACGAACTAAATCCCGGATACGCGACACAATGCGGTCGCGGTAAATATTGATTTCGTTATCCGGCGACCACAGCGCCGGCTGCCAGTTGGCCAACTGGTCGCTGAAGGTGTCGGCGGCGTCATAGGGAACCCGGCCGCTGCCGTTAAGCGCCGCTGGCCGCGGCCGGGCCGGCGCCAAGGGTTGGCCATTGGGGCCTAAAATTCTGACTTCGCTCATCAGTAACGAAACCTTATCGCCCGGCGCGGGCGAGGAACTATCCCCAGTTGAGCTTGCAGGAGCTGGATCAGTGCCATCAATTGCTGCATGCTGGTCGGCATGTACGTCACAGAACGGGTACCGTCGCCCTGAGCATAGGAAAAAGAAACGCCCTTGACGCCCATGGATAAATCAAGATATGCCTGCTGTGCGGAGTCCAGCGCCGCTTGCAACTGCGCGGTACTCATTCCCGCCAGCAGACTGGTGTTTTTATCAAACATAGGAAATCCTTTAGGCCAAGAGATCGGACATGCGCTTGCGCGCCGCCGGCGCGTCGGGCGTGGAGATAATCACGCCAGGGAGGCGCAGTTGCGGTTTTTCCTCGGGTTGCGCCGGCGGCGGCTCCAAGGCGTCCGGATTGGTTGCGATAGCGTCAGCGGTAACGTTCAGTTTCAGCCCCAGATAGAGCAGCCCGCACAGTGCGCCATAGGCGTACACCCGACAGTCGAGCGCCTCATTCGCCCGACCCGGCAGTTGCTCCCAAACACGATAACGCTGGCCGCCGGCAGTTTTCAGCACCGACCGCTCGGCCAGGAGTTGGCCGAAATAATTCAAATCCCGTTCAACCGGAAAATGCATGTAGCCAGCCGCCAGCTGACCCGGTTCCGGTGGCTCAATGTGCAACCGGGCGCGGACCGAATCCTTCGCGGCATTGACGCCCAGAATGATTGGGCGGAATTGTGATTTTGTCCGTGATGTCGGTTTTTTAGTCGGCCAGACCGGCGAGCGTTTGCCGCCGCGGGCCGACTCACCTTTGATTGCCCAAATGCGCCGGCCAAGCCGGTCTTTACAAAATTCATAGACCTTTTGCGTGTGGTGGCCGCCGGAGTCCATGCAGGCCGCCATGATCGTGAATCCCCGGCCATCAGCCCGGCGCCAAATTTGTTTCAGGTAGGCGTCCAGCCGGTGCCAGGGTTCGTCCGTTTCCAAATCGCCCTCAATGACATCGTGAGCAATGGACCAGCTTTCCTCATTACGGCCCCAACCTACCACTTCCAGTTCGAATCGGTCATCTTGGGTATCGATACCCACGGTAAGCGCGGCCACGCCGTCCGGCACCTCGGCCGGGTAGACCTCGCAGCGTTCAACCAACCGGCGTTCGCTCAGTGCTTTCTCGCCGCGGTCTTCATAGGACTCGCCCAGCACCAAGTTGATGAACGTCTGGCGCATCAGAGGGTCATCTTTTACCCGCAACCATTCGGCCACCAGGTGTTTCCATGCCGCATTCGGGAACAGACTATAGGCGGCCCAGATATGAAAACCGGCATTGCCAGTAAACGGTTTAGTTGGGCGCCATTCGCCGCGTTTGAGCATTCCAGGCAAATCGCTATGGCGGATGACACAGCCATTATGCCGGCAAGCGTAATATGCCGTTTCCGGCAGCCCGTTGCCGTTTTCGTCTTTGTCCCACTTGATACCGTAGGGCGTGTCAGTCCCGCCCCACTCCAACACCTGATATTCGCCACAGTGCGGACATGGCACGTAGAAAAACCGCTGATCACTCTCATCGAACGCTTTATCAATACGGCTTGTTCCTTTAACCGTCGGTGTCGACCCGACGCCGATCTTTCGATTCCAGAACGTCTCGGAACGCTTGATACCCAGGGCAATCTGGTCACCTTCCATCCCGGCGCCGCCGGCCGGGTACCCGTCAACCTCATCGAACAAGATGATCCGGCAGGTGATGCGCCGGAAACCGCCGGGGCTATTGGCCCCGGTCAGGGTCAGGTTGGCGCCATTGGCGAACGTCTTTTTCAGGATGGTTTGATTACTATCCTTGGCTTTTGGGTCAGGGCAGATTTCTGTCAGTGCCGGCGTGTCGCGCAGCATCGGCATGATTTCGGTTTTGCTGTAGTCCTCGGCGTCCTCAACCCGAGGTTGCACCACCAGAATGGGCGATGGGTCATGCGAGAGGTAGTAGGCGATCACATGGTCGAGTATTTTGGTATAGCCGACGCGGGCCGATTTTTTGACCGTGACCTGCATTACGGCCGGATCGGTGAACGCATCCATGATGCCGTTCTGATAAGCAAAGGCGCGGAATTTGCCGGTCTGGGCACTCGTTTCCTTTGAGAGTACGGCATGCTTATTGGCCCATTCGCTCAGTGATAACGGCTCGGGCGGATTGATATTGGTCCGGCTATGGAGTAATCCGCTGGAAAAATTATGCCAGGCGGTCGAGTTGACCTTCCCCGTGGTCGTTGTTTGTGTCAAGGCTCAACTCCTCCATTGCCTCATAAACCACCTCTTGAAGAGCCGCCACAAACTCGGCGTCATTCGAGGTTGAGGCCAACACCCGCAACCGGGGGCCATGCTCGGGCGCAATGGCAATCAACCGAGTACGCATGCGTGAGTACTCCATACCCACGGCCTCGATCATGGGTTTATAGGGAAGTAGTAGACCGGATTTTTCATCATTTTCCAGCTTGGCCAACTCTGCCAGGTAATGCTCCTTCATAGCGCGCGACTCTTCTATCGGGCGGATTGTGACCTGTCCGCTGGATAATTCGTCATAAATTTTCTCAGCGCGCTCCTTGAGATTATCGGAATCCTGATCCGGTTTTTTCTTCGCGTTCTTGGTCCGGATATCCGTACTGTCACGGTAGCGCTTTAAGTTTTCATCGCTGGCCTCGACGTCCACTTTTTTCCCATCCATGACTATGTACTGACCGGACTTTATCCAACGGGTTACCGTCTTGCGGTCGACACCAGCATGGTCAGCGTAGGCACTGATGCTCATCGTGGACATGGGACATTTTTCTCTCAAAGTGGGACATGAATGGTCAATGGGACGATGTCCCAGAAAACTGGGACACAAACGGAACATTCTCTAAAGCCAAAATCTGTCACCAGCCGTTGTGCCGCAAAGGATTAAACATTTTTGCAACATTGGGACATGGGACACAAATTCAAAATTTCATAGCTAGACGCAAAACGCGGCGCGCAATGCCCGCGTGTTAGACCCCTCGGGGAAGGACCCAAACGGGAATGGCTCTCATCTAGCGGTCCTCATTGCTTCATCGAGCGCCTTGCTCATCTCGCCCGGCATCCGCCGGTCCGCCATCGTTTGGGCTGTCTTCATATACCCCAGATGCTCCTGTACCGGTAGTGCGTTACCGAATCGGATAAGTAGCCGCAGTTTTGTGGTGTTGCTCCGCTCGCGCCGCGTACCCTTCGCTGAACGAGGTAGGCGTTTCTTTCCTTTGCGGCCGGCCTTTACCTTGACCCGCTGCCAGACACCATTCACACCATCGACCGTTCCGATAAACACGTCGCGGCGCGCTTTCAGTTGCGCCAGTTTGTTCTTGGTAAGGTTGCCGTACTTGTTCAACCGGATATCTTTGGGATTAAGCAATGCCTGGCTATTCAGCTTATGCACGCCCCCGAACTCGAATGGCTCCAGGTATGCGGCGGCAATGTTACGCACAAACACCTTTGCGACCAGGTTGTCTTTGCGGGCGCCTATCGAGCCGACGGCATTAACCGTGAACGGCGTGGGGCTTTGCAAAACCCGCTGCATTTTGACCTTTTCAGCTTCCTGAATCTGGCGCGCTGTACTGGTCAATGCCCTGGCCATCGCGTAGGGGATCTGCCGTTGCAATGACTGCAACTGTCTGGACAGATCTCTGAGATTGGCCATGTTTTCCCCTGAAGATAAAAAGCCACCAGCAACCAAGCCTTGATGGCGGTGAGTGTTGCTGATGACTTTGCTTGCACATTGGTATATCCACTCGGTGGATGGTTATACCAACAGGGTTTATTCAATTATCTAAAGGTTGATATTTATCACATCATCTGTACATAAAAGTAATAATATTCTCATTTCCAACAATCTGTAAAACGAGATAAAAATAATGTACGAATACAAGATTACTTACATTTTCAAAAAAAAAAGAAAAACATTCACATACCCCACAAAGATCAAACTAGTTTATAGTGAAGAAGATAAAAACGATCAGCTTATCAAGCCCCTAGCTGCTGAAAATGAGGGCGGACTTCCTTTACTTGATTACCCGAGAGGACAGGATAAAGAAGCGCTGTCACCGATAGAAATCATTTCCATTGAAATGGAGAATATCACCGACTGACAAAAAATAAACTCGTTGAAAATCCCTCTATATCAGCACTTCACCGCAGGCCCACTTTATGAATGGGCCTTACACTGATTACTTCATGACCTAGTCAGTCGGCCCTTCCCTGTTTCCATCAGAACAAAATTAAACTGCATAAAATATTTTTCTTCCCAGGCAATAATCCGTTCTTTGATAATCTGTTTCGCCTTCTTTCGTGCGAGCATTGAACCAGATCCCTTGCTCGCCTCAACGAATGTAACCGCGTCAAAGCGAGATATGTCATGGGCTTCGATTTCAGCTTCTGACAATGGAAGTGGTTTACGTGCGGCGAAGCCATTTACCCAATAATCATGGAGGGCCTTGAAGCACTCTTCTTGATACGCAACAAGCCTTTCACGAATTGCGATCTTCACTTTCGCTGGGTTGATGCTGAACAACCAGCCGTTAAGCTTGCGCAGTGGCATGCAAAGCATCTGTTGAGGGCCGCCACTTGAAGGGATGGTCATATGACCACACCCAAACTTTTCTTTCTGTGACGTCAACTTACGATACTGCGTCTTCCAGTTAAGGCCTATGCCTTCAACAATCGGCCTCATGGCGACAAATTCAGTGCCATTATCCCGAATAGTTGTCAGTTTATTGCCATTGAACATTACTTCAGCACTGAGCGGACATTGCATGGTGACTTCCTTCAAAAAAGAGCCCTCAGTTCACGCAGGACAGCCAGCACCCGAGGTCACCAATAACTGGCGTCCTCTGAAGGCACTTTTGTGAATGGACTCGGGATAGGGTTACGCTCGTGACAGCGTGTTTATTGCTGGTATAAAAAAGCCCCGGATTTACCGAGGCTGTATGCTTCTTGAGGTGATTACAGCTTCTTGGCCAGGGCCACCGCTTCGGCGAACACCGACTCGACATCATGCCCCGCCAGCAACAGAACTGATTTCAGTTTGGCAGCGAACGCGTCCAGATCTGCCTCTACGGTCTGTACGATGGTCTCAGTTGCCGGCGCAGCGGGTGCCGGGTCTGTAGCTGCCACAGCTACAAATGCCAGGGTGTTTACGCTGGCAGTCGTGCCATCTGCCAGGGTTGAAACCAGAGTCGCAGCGCCGACAGTGGTGCTTACCAGACTGACAGATACCTGACCATTGGCGTCAGTGGTTCCCTGCG
>NZ_SZPQ01000057.1 GCF_005217455.1 Martelella alba | reverse complement strand
GTTAGACATGTATCCAAGCCTATCTCTTAAGTTAAGAGACTTCTACTGTCTGGTTTCGCAGGGGGCCTACTCACTTCTAATTTTTTCCTGTGTTTCACCATGGGCGCGCATTTCTCGATACCGATGGTGTTTTCACAGCAGAACACCGGTTTGCTGGTGGGGCTTAACGGGGTGTTTGGGACCACGGCGGGGATTCTGGCGCCGGTGTTCTCGGGGCTTATTATCGACATGACCGGTCAATACGAATATGCCTTGTACATGGGCGCGGCCATTGCCATCGTCGGCGCGCTGTGCATGGCCGCGGCCCGTATTAAACCCATCGGCGTTAAACCGGCCGCGGCGACGCCATCGCTGCGACAGGCGGGATGACGCCGCAAAGCCAAGTCACGCGCCGCCGTGATCCCAGGCGGCGGAAAAGTGACACGCGGCCGGATATGGCGTCGCAAAATCTGTCAAAATGCGCAAAGACCGGCCAGGGCTAACCCCTTAGCAAAAAGGACGCCACATTGACAACGACTATCCCCGCCTACGCCTTATATGGCGAGCAATCCGAACTGAGTTGGGAAAACTTTTTCAACGTCGAAGCATTGTCTTTCCGCTCTCGGGCACTGAACTGGCAAGTGTCGCCCCATATGCATGAATCCTTGCTGCAATTGCTGTTTATCCAGCGGGGGGAGGTGGATGTTCAGCTCAACGGCGCCCGCGGCAAAGCGCGAGCGCCCTGCCTTATCCTGGTGCCGGCGGGCACGGTTCACTGTTTCACCTATACGCCGGATTCCGAAGGCTCCACCATCACCGCGTCGCAAAAGCCGCTGGAATCCGTGATAAGCCTGCTGGCGCCCAATGTACTGAAGCTCATCGCCTCCCCCGCCATCGTTTCCCTGGCATTGCGGGAAACCGATCGCGACACGATAAACGGCTATCTTCGGGCCATGACGCGGGAGTTGTCGGTACCGAGCACAAATCAGATTGCGATGGCGATGTCGCATTTGACCTCGCTGTTCATTTACCTCGCCCGGATCGGCGGACGCGCCAGGGAAATCCGCGAATACGATATCTGCTCGCGAAAAACGGCGCAGATTCATAAATTCCTGCGACTGGTGGACGAGACATTTCGCCAGCGTCTGACGGTTCACGACTATGCGGACAGAATGGGAATGTCGTCTTGCCATTTGTCGCGTTTGTGTCGAGCGGCGCTGGGGATGTCGAGCCTGGATGTGATCAATGTACGGGTTATCCGGGAAGCCCAGCGCGAACTGGTGTATACGGCCCAAACCATTAAACAGCTGGCGGCATCGCTGGGTTTTAATGACGAGGCTTACTTTACCCGGTTTTTTCATAAGCATGCCGGCGTCAGTCCCTGTGCGTTCCGGGAACTGGCGGTAAAGCAAATCCTGTTGTCCGAGCAGGAAGCCGACCGTTTTCCGCACTATCCGCAAAACCGCATCGCGGCCATCGAAGCCACGGGGCAGGCGGCTTTCGCCTGAAGCCGGATTAAACGCCGCCCGGCCATGGCAAACCGGGCGCGGGCGCCGTCTAAGACGACGCCTCCGGCAGCCCCAGGCGATGAAGGATATCCTCCCGCAAGAGGTATTTTTTGATTTTCCCCGACGCGGTGCGAGGCAGTTCGTCCACCACCACCACATGCTCCGGGTATTTGTATTTGGCGACGCGCTTACGGCTGAAAAACGCCACCACGTCATTCAGCGTCAGCGTTTCGCCGGGGGCGTTGAGCACCACATAGGCGCAGGAACGTTCGCCGAGGCGTTCATCCGGCATAGCGACAACGCCCGCATCGCGGATGCGCGGGTGCTGAAGCAAAATTTCCTCCACCTCCCGGCTACTGATGTTTTCACCGCCGCGCACGATGATATCTTTTTTGCGGCCGGTGATTTTGATATAGCCGTCCGCGTCCATTCGGCAGAGATCACCGCTATAGTACCAGCCCTCTTTATCCAGAACGCGCGCCGTCAGCTCCGGTTCGTCCAGATACCCCATAAACACATTGGGGCCGCGGGAAACCTCTTCGCCTTCCTCGCCAAAAGGCAGCGTCCTGCGCGCCGGGTCGACGACCTTGATCTCAACGCCGGGCGCCGCCGTGCCGTCGGTGTTGATCACCCGGGCCAGCGTATCGCCGAGTTTCACCACCGCGTGGGGGGAACTTTCCGTCGCGCCGTATACGCTCAGCAATTTGATCCCCATCCGCAGGCATTCGCGGGTAATGCTCTTGGGGATCGTGGTGCCGCCGCACAGAAAAAAACGCAACGAGGATAGGTCGCGGGGCTGTCGCTGCACGGCGCACAACAGGTCGTAGACAAACGGCGTCGCGCCCATCACGCAGGTGCATTTTTCCCGCTCAAGCAGCGCCAGGCAATCGTCGGCATTGAAAATATCCAGCAGCACACTGCGCGCGCCGATGATGAAAGGCGCGGTGACGCCGTGCAGAAATCCGGTGGCATGGCCCAGCGGCGCGGGCATGAGGATCACATCCAGCCAACTGAGGTTCAGCGTCGCGCAATAAGCGCGCTCGCTGGCGAGAATATTATTGTGCGTCAGCATGACGCCTTTGGGCACGCCTTCCGTCCCGGAAGTAAACAATACCGCCGCCAGGGCGTCGCCCTGCACCCGCACCGGACTTTCCAACGGCGCGTGCATTTCCAGCACTCGGCTGAGGGAAAGTCTGTTATCGCCGGCGGGCGCCAGTTTATCCACGGCCACGACATCCAGCAGATGGGGAAGTTTATCGCGCAGCGGCGCGATGCGCGCCACTGGCTGGGTGTTTTTGAAGACCGTAGGCGCAAATAAGATGCGGGCCCGGCTTTTGTTAAGGGTCCACAAAAGCTCCGTTTCGCGATACGCGGGCAACAGCGGAACCGCAACGGCGCCCGCTTTCAAACATGCCAGGTAAATCAGGGTGAATTCGCACCAGCCGGGGAGTTGGAAGGCCACCCGGTCGCCGGGCGCGATACCCCGCGACAGCAGATAGGCGGCCACCCGTCCCGCCGCCGTATCCAGATCGGCATAGGTAAAAGACGCGCCTTGATTATCGATGACGGCAATTTTATCCGGCGCCATTTTCACCGACTGATGCCAATAGTCGGCCAGGGAAGCGTCCCCCCAATAGCCCTGCCGGCGGTACTGGGCCCGACGGGCGGTATTGAATCGTAATGTGACAGTCATTTATGGGTGTCTCGGGAAAAAGATCAACCGTAACGGAATTCGACGCCAAACATCCCCTGGGGGTATTGCCACTTCTCCAGAATGGTGTCGCCGCAAAGCACACGGCATGTTCCGCACTCCAGGCAACCCGCATAGTCGAAATGGATATTGCCCCCCTCGTCTTCCTTGTAGAGTCCCGCCGGGCAGGCTTTCACCAGCTTGCGGAACTGCTCCCTGTCCGGGTCGTCACGCAAAACAATATGCGGATGGCTTTCATCCACATGGAACTTGTCGACGCCCAGTTTGACATCGACATTTACCGGTTTTTCGCCGCTCATAGCGCCATCGCCCCCTTGATACCGTCCTTAACTAAATGTGACAGTCCGACTTGCCTGGCCCGGCGCAGTATTTTCGAGCGCAGCGGCTTACCGGGACTGCCGTCAAGAATGAACATATCCGCCATGAGGTCGGCGACCATACGCGGGTATTGTCTGAACATCCGCGGATTTTCCATCATGGCCGGCAGTTTGCGGTATTGATGCATATCCCGCAGGACAAACCCCGATTCCAGTCTGGTCCGATAACCGGCTAACCCATTGCGGGAAAAATCCCCGCTGTTATGCGCCTCGATGGCCGTGGTCGCCGCGGCCTGGGCCGACGCGATCGCCAGATCCATGCCGCGCACGGTATAGCCAAGATTCAGGCACAGGCCGGCCGCATCGCCGATGATCATCACACCCTCGCCCGTTAATTGCGGCACCATTGATAAGCCGCCTTCCGGCACCAGATGAGCGGAATATTCCTGAAGCGTTCCGCCGCGTATCAAAGGTCGAATGGTCGGATGCCGCTTAAAATCCTCAAGCATCTGCGGCACGCTTTTGGCGGCATGGGCGATTTCCCCCAGCCCGCATACCAGTCCCAGCGACACGGACTCGCGATTGGTATAAAGAAAACCGCCGCCCATCAGGCCATCGGAGGGGGAGCCGGCGAATAACCAGGCCGCCCCCTCCCCCTCGGACAACATAAAGCGGTCTTCTATCTGGCTGGGAGACAGCGCGATCACTTCTTTGACACCCACGGCATAGTGCCTGGGATCGGCGGGCGGTACCATGCCAATGGCCCGCCCCAGCAGGGAATTGACGCCATCGGCCAGGATAACGATATCAGCCTGTAACGCATCATCGCCGGCCTGTACACCGGTAACACGGCCCCCCTCCTGGATAAGGGAGTCCACCCGCACGCAGGGAATAAACTGGGCGCCCGCGTGTTCCGCCTGATCCATGAGCCAGGGATCGAACAGATTACGCAATACGGTATAAGAGGCTTTGACCGGCGAATCCGGCTGTTCACTGTGGAAATCCAGCGTCACCGCGCTCTCGTCGGTAAGAAACGAGATCTTTTCCCTGGTCACTTTACGTTCGACGGGCGCAGCGCGCGCGAAACCCGGCATGATGTTTTCCAGGCTGTGCGCATATAGACGCCCGCCGGTCATGTTTTTGCTGCCCGCCGTACTGCCGCGCTCGATCACCAGCACGTCCATTCCCGCCTTCGCCATGACGTAACCCGCGATGCAACCCGCCACCCCGGCCCCGACGACGATGGCGTCGAATTTTTCATCCGACATTGTCTTGGCTCCCTCCGCCCCGCCACATGCGGCAGGGCTTTCGCTGTTAACGGCCCAACTGCTCGATAAGGGCGGGGACCACTTTATAGATGTCCCCCACCAGTCCGTAGTCGGCATAATTGAAAATCGGCGCGTTTTTGTCCTTGTTAACGGCCACGATAGTTTTTGCGCCATTGCCTCCGACCATGTGCTGGATCTGGCCGGAGATCCCCAGGGCCAAATAAAGATCGGCTTTGAGCAATACGCCGGATACGCCGATGTAACGCTCGCGTTCCATCCAATGTTCGGCTTCGGCCACCGGCCGGGAACAACCGACTTCCGCGCCGAGCGCCGTCGCCAGATCCTCCACCATCCGCAAATCGTCCTTAACCGCCAGACCGCGGCCGACGCCCACGACCCGTTTGGCCTTAGCCAGGTCGACGCTGCTTAGGGATTTCATCCGGCGCGCTTGGCAGAGGATTTCGTGGCGGGGCGCGACATACCCGGCACTGTGCAGCGGACAGTCATGATCGGCGATGGGGGCGGCCGGCTCGACGGCGCCTGGGGCAAGTGTAACGATGGCGATCGAAGACAGTATTTTTTCGCTGCCGAAAGCCAAACCGCCGTACATGCGATGCTCGGCGACAGGACCGCCGTCATCCACCCGCAATGCCGTGACGTCGTTGACGGCCGCCGCCTTCAGCAAGACGCTGAGCCGGGCCGCCAGCGCCTTGCCTCGCTTGGTGGCCGACAGCAAGATAAGCGTGTCCGTTTGGTTACCCACCAGTCCGGTTAACGTTTCGGCATAATTTTCCACCCGTTGCTGAGCGGAAAACGCCTCCAGAACATAAAGCGCATCCGCCCCCAGCGGCTTGACCGCCGCGGCGGTGGTATCGTCCGCTACCACGACGTAGACATGCTCGCCCCATTGCCGCGCCCCGGCCAACAATTCGGCGTAGCGATCCACCACGTCGCTAAACACCCACACATTCGCTAATTTCTTCATAATGCTGGTTCTCCCGTCCCGGCTTAATTCACGATTTTTTTCAGGTGTTCGGCCAACCGGCCAACGGCTTCCGGCGAATCGCCCTCAATGATGATATGTTTGCGTTCGGCCTGCGGCGGCACCCGAATATCGCCCAACTCGGCGAGCGGCGACGGCGCCGTCCAATTGATATCGTCCGCCCCCCATTGGGTTACCGGTTTTTTACCCGCGCCGAGTATGGCTTTCATGGACGGAACCTTGGGCACATTGATGTCAGAGGTGACGCACAACACGGCGGGCAGCGGCAGCTCAAGCACTTCGACTTCCTCTTCCAGCGCCCGCTCCACGCGAACCCGATCGCCTTCCACGCAAATTGAACAGACGGCGTTCACCGTGGGCAGTCCGAGTATCTCGCCGGTCAGCAAGCCGACTTGCTGGGCATAAAGATCCCCAGCCCCTTCGCCAAACAGCAACAGATCAAAACCGATTTTACTGGCGGCGGCGGCCAATGCCCGGGCGGTGTTATTCGGCAAAGAACGATCCAGATGGGCGTCCTGCACCAGAAAAAGGTGCTGCGGCCCGCGCGATAGGATGTCTTTCCGCACTTTCGAGTTGCTGAGCATAGCGCCGCCAACGCTTAGCGCCGCCACCTGACCGCTATCGCCGGCCAATTGCACGGCGGCTTCGACGGCGTTGAGATCGAATTGACTGATTTGGACATTGGCGCGCGCGAAATCCAACGTCCGCTCCGCGGTCACCACAATATCTTGCTCTTCGGGCACCAGTTTGAAACAGGTTATGATTTTCATGCTATCTCCTATTAATCCGGTAAAAGAAGAGACTTCATCAAGATTCATGCTTTACACCGGTTGAGAATATTTTCCCGGGCCGGCCTTAACGCCGTGCGAAAATATCGCGAATACTCCGCAACGTGAAAATCTCACCCGGGAATAATGATTAGGAATCTGCCGACAGTGTGAAATAACTCACTAAAAAAAACGAGAGGATAATATGTTTTAGTTGCCAAGAATCTTGCAAAATAAATGTTAACCCTGGCAAATTGTTAAATATTTACAACGCAACGTTAACTATTTGTTCGTCAATACGCAACCGTCGATGCCGACAAATAATCCACCGGGCTGCCATTACTCAATGGGGGTATGGCCATATGCAACAGGCTAAGATGTGACGACCATCATGATTCCGCGCGGTTGCGGATTAAAAAATTTAAACAGGATCACGGATATGCGTTTACTCCTGTTCTTTAGAAAAATAGCGTCTCATTCTTCCGCCCCCTATTCGACCCGAGAGGGCCGCGCGTCACGGGAAAATAACGGGATCATAACAAACGGCTTTTTCATTCCGTGCTCCCCGCGGCAAATTATCTTGCATAACGGAACAATAATCTTGTTTTTACCCCCGTGTTTCATGATATATCATACACATACTTTAAATAATTCAAGTTGCATCGCGGCGGCAAGTAAACGGCAAATACGTCGGGAACGGTTTGAACTGCCAACAGCGGGCCTCACTCACCGCGAGGCAACGTGAAGCATAACGAGTATAAAGTATATAACATCTTCAATTGACTGGATAATGGCCTAACGGAGGACATTATCCTACCGAGAAACGTGGAGGTCGTCATGTATCAACGTTGGTTCGACAATCAAACAGATACGCTTTTTGAAAAGGGAATGACGCCGAAATTGTCCCGCTATGTGATAAGCGATGATCCCCATTGGGAATCCGGTCTTCATGTGCATGACGTTGAAACCGAATTAATGTTTGTAAAAAAAGGCGTGGTTCGGTTGACTATTGATGCATCAAGCTATGTCGCCCGAGCCGGCGAAATCATCGCCATTGAACACGGTTGCCTGCATTCGGTGGCGTCCGACCGCGAGTCGCCCGCCACCACCTGCACCTGCGCGGTGGTGGGTTTCAAAATCCGCGGGCTGGAGGAAAACCGGATTATGCAGCCCCACTCCTGCCCGGTCGTCTCCAGGGTCAAAAATATAAATGTGCTGGAAGGCGTGCTGCAAGAACTTGATGATCTGCTGTTAAGACAAGGGAACAACAACCCCGCGGCCATTTTCGATGCGCTGGGCTATACCCTGACCGCGCTGTTTTACGAAAATTTCAAAAGCGCCTACCGAACCGGGGCGGGATATCTCAAAAAAGACGCGTTGGTAAAAGATATACTTATGTATCTGAACAATAATTATCGGCAAAAAATCACCCTCGACCATCTGGCGGAAAAATTTCATGCCAGTGTCAGTTATATTTGCCATGAGTTCACCAAAGAATACCATATCTCGCCCATCAATTATGTTATCAAGCGCCGATTAACGGAGGCGAAATTGTTTTGACCAATACGGAACTTTGTTTAAACGAAATTTCCTTTCGGGTGGGATATGAGAATGTCGATCATTTCACCAAATTGTTTTTACGCCATGTGGGCTATTCGCCCTCGGAATACCGTCGGCAATTCAAGTACAGCATGTTGCATCCACAGCCGCCGGGAGAACATGAATGCGACGCAATCGCTCAAGCCATGCCGGCCTGAGCGCGCCGCCGTGGTTTACGACGCCGGATAAAACCGGCGTCGGAAGAGACTTCGGCTGCCGCCGGCTTACTGCTTGCCCTGAAAATCTTTCAGGATCTGCCGACCGGCGACATAGATCATGATTTCATCGGTGCCGCCGCCTATCCGTTCGCAACGAATATCGCGCCAGAATCGGGACACCCGCGCATCGTCCGTATAACCCAATCCCCCCATGATTTGCAACGCATCGTCGATCACCTCCAAGGCGGTGCGCGCGCAGTAGAGTTTGCACAGGGCGGCGCTGGTGCGTAACGATTGACGCTGATCCGCCTGCCATGCCACCCGCAAGACTTTATTGCGCATGTTATCGACTTTAACCGCCATCAGCGCCAGCTTTTCCTGGATCATCTGGTTATAGCCGATGGGCTTGCCGAAGGCGATACGCTGGTTGGCGTACCGCGCGGCATCCTCAAAAGCGCATTCGGCGAAGCCAGTGCTGCGCGCGGCATTGATAAGGCGTTCCATTTCAAAATTGTACATAACATTCAGGAAGCCCATTCCTTCCTCGCCGACCCTATCGCTTTCATCCACTTCGACGTTATCCAGGTAGACTTCGCACGTGCTGAGAATATGCCAGCCGATTTTATGCAACGGGTTGATTTTGATGCCCGGTTTATTCGATTCCACCCACCAGAGCGTAAAGGCTTTTTTCGGATCCTTTGGCTCGGGGTCCCGCGCCAGCACCAGCATATAGGGATATTCCTTGGCGCCGGTGATAAAGGTTTTTTGTCCGTTAAGATAGACTTTACCGTTTTTGCGCGTGTAGGTGGTGGTCGCGCTGTTATTATCCGAGCCGGCGCCCGGTTCGGTCAGGGCCAGGGCATAAGCCGGATCGCCGGTGGCCAGCGTGCTTTCCGCCGTTTTACGTAATTGCTCCGGCGAGCCGAACCTCAGCATACTATGGATACATTGTCCGTTGGTGATAAGAAACGCCGGCGCGCCGCATTTCGATACTTCCATCAGCGCAAGCATTTGCGTGACATAGTCGGCCGGGATCCCGTTATATTCTTCCGGCACGCCCAACAGGGAAATACCGTTGTCGGATAACGCTTTCATAAATTCTTTAGGATAGGTTCCCGTTTGGTCGCATGTTCTGAAATATTCCTCCGGGAAACTTCCGCTGATCAGTTCACGAATGCTGGCAAGCAGTAATTCCTGCTCCTCGGTTAAGCCAAAATCCATCTTCTTTCCCCTTCTATTGTTCGGCCTCGGGTAATACAAACCCCATGATTCTGTCGTGGAACATCCGTTCATCCATCAATTTCAGGTCATCGTCAATTATTGGCGTGAAATCCATCTGGGCGAGTATGTCTTTTTCCATGTCGACGCCGGGAGCTATCTCAATAAGATGCAAACCGTCCGCTTTTAGCGTAAAAACCGCCCGTTCGGTGATATAACGCACATCCAGACCACGTTGCAGCGCGATTTCACCGCTAAAGGTCATTTCGGGGATTGTTTTGACGAATTTTTTAACCTTACCTTCCTGGACGATTCGTAATTTACCGTCGCCGACATCCGTTTTTAAACTGCCGGCGGTCAATGTGCCGCAGAAAATAATTTTTTTCGATGTGGCGCTGATATCGATAAATCCCCCGGTACCCATGATTTTGCCATTGAATTTATGGACGCCCACATTGCCGTACTGATCGACCTCGGCGAAACTCAGGTAGCACACATCCAATCCGCCGCCGTGATAGAAATCGAATTGCGACGTCATATCCATAATGGCGCGGGTGTTGACATTGGCGCCAAACGCCACGCCTTGTGTGGTTATGCCGCCCACCGGACCGGTTTCCACCGTTAGAACGAATTCGTCGGCGCACCCTTCCTCGCGCGCCACCAAACCAATGCCATCGGCGATGCCTACCCCCACATTCCCCACCGCCCCCTTGCGCATCTCGTACAATGCCCGGCGGGCGACCAACTTGCGCTGGTTGAGCGGTATCGCCATCCGGGCGCTGTCATCCAGCACGAAATCGCCGGAAATAAACCGATTGACCGGCGCGCCGCCGTACAACTGGGTCTGACCGGGGTCCACCACCACGATATCCACGAGATAGCCGGGAATGCGCACGGATTTCGGATGCAATGTGGCTTTTTTAACCATTTTCTGGACCTGCATCATGACGATGCCGCCGCTATTATGCACGGCCTGCGCGATAACCAGCGCATCCAAATACATGACTTCGTCTTCGAAAGACGCATAGCCTTCGCTGTCGCACGTGGTGGCGCGTATGAATGCGATGTTGGGCGCAATGGCTTTATAATAAAGATATTCCTGGTTGTCGATTTCAACCAGTTTGATCAATTCATCTTTGGTTATTTCGTTAAGTTTCCCCCCTTGCTGGCGCGGGTCGACGAAAGTACCGATGCCGATTTGGCTTAAAATGCCGGGTTGGTGAGCGGCGGATGCGCGAATAGCCTGGGTTAGCACACCTTGCGGATAATTATAGGCCGCAATTTTATTTTGCTCGGCCAAATCAGAAATACGCGGCGATTGCCCCCAATGTCCGCAAAGCGCCCACTTTACCAAACCTTCCTGCGCCAACGGGCTGATTCCCCGTTCGGCCCGGTCGCCAAGGCCGGTCGGACTGATCAAGGATAAATTACGCGGCGAGTGGGTATTTTTATATTTCTCAGCCAACGCCGTAATTAATGTCGTCGCTTCAAGTATGCCGCCGCCGGCACCCAATATGCAGAGCGTGGCTTCATCCGGGATATAATTAACGGCATCTTCCGCTGATAAAACGGGCACCCTGCCATTAATTCTTTTTGGTTTTTCAAATTTCATAAAAACTCCTCATCAGGTGCGAAGTCATTTCGCCCTTAAACGGAAAAAACAAAACCGTTCCGGCAGGACAGATTCAGCGGCCTGATTGATGGTGGCATTTAGTGTCCCGGCATTGACCCTGCCGGGACAGAACATACGGTATATCTACTCGTCATACTTCACGTTGCCGCTTTATTGGCTGCGCTTGCTCAGCCGCAGAGTCGGCTATGCGCCTGGGGACGATGGGGGACATCCTGTCTCTCATCTACGGCCCGCCGTCGGCGGCTCCCCTGCCTTATCAGGATTTATGCAATATCTCCAGAACCGATCGCAATTCGCCAATGGCGATCTGCCCGGGCGCCGACGCTTTTTTAACCGCGCCGAACGTCGCCGCCGAACCGAACACTTCCCCCGCCAGCCGGGAGATAATGCCGGAACGGGACATGGACATGGTAATGATTGGCCGTTCGGCATAGCGCTCGTGCATTTCCAGCGTGGCGGCCAGCAAGGTCAGCACATCGGTCTTGTTTTGCGGCATCACAGCGATCTTGGGGATATCGGCGCCCAAAGACTGCATCTTGCGCAGGCGGCCGACTATCTCTTCCTGCGGCGGCGTTTTGTGGAATTCATGGTTGGACATCACCACCTTGACCCCTTTCGCATGGGCGTATTCCACTGTCGCCGCCACCGCCTGATCGCCGGAGAAAAGCTCCAGATCGATGAGATCCGCCAGGCCGCTATCCACAATGGCCCTGTTCAGGGCCAGATAATCGGCGGGCGCCAGCGCCTGTTCTCCCCCTTCCCGCGATGTGCGAAAGGTAAACAGTATCGGTTTATCGGCGATAAGGCGCCGGAGTTCGCGGGCCGCGGCGATAACGCGTTCTGGCGTCCCGGCATCAGCGAAATGATCGGCGCGCCATTCCAGGATATCGAAGTCGACATCTTGATAGGATTGCGCCTCAGCGCGAATCGACGCCGCGTCCTTGCCCATCAGCGGTACGATAATTTTGGGCGCGCCGCTGCCAATCGTCAGGTCTCTTACGGTTACGGTTTGCATTCTTTCACCTTCTATTTATGCCTTACGGCAGCCGCCGGGCGGGCGCCGACTGCCCATGAAACGACCCGCCGGCGGGAATGTGCGCCACGCGCGGAAACCGGCGTTGCTTATCCCCGCTATAAACCATCACGCCTCGAATCCCATGGCCTTTTTGATGTATTCCAGCGGAAACTCCTTGCCTGTCCAGAGCTTGAACTGTTCAGCGCCCTGCCAGAGTAACATACCGTAACCATCCACCGTTTTGCAGCCAACGTCCCCGGCCATTCGCAGCAACCGGGTGATATGGGGGTTATAAACGCATTCCGACACCAACAACGCGGGCCGCAACATCGACTTATCGCTGACCACGCATTCGTTTTCCAGCGGTTTCATGCCTACTTTCGTGCCGTTGGTCAGAATATCGGTCCCGGCGATGGCGGAGGCAAAGGCGTCTTGGTTCGCCAAGTCGTGGACGGTAATGGTGCAATTGGTATTGTCATTGACGCGCCGGGCAAAATCGAGCGCCTTTTGATAGAACTCGTCCTTTCGGTTAAACAGCTTGATTTCCTTTATGCCTTCAATGGCCGCCTGCGCCCCGATGGCCGTTGACGCGCCGCCGGCGCCCACCAGCACCATTTTTTTGCCTTCAATGTCGAAACCGGATTCCTTTATGGCCCGAATATGTCCCGTGCCATCGGTGTTGTAGCCTTTGAGATAGCCATTGTCGTTGACAATGGTGTTGATGGCGCCAACCAGCTTGGCCGCTGGGCTCAGTTCGTCCACATATTGACAGGCCAATTGCTTGTTGGGCATGGAAACGCCGGTGCCACGCATTTTCAGCGCCTTCAGTCCCTCGATTGCCTGGCCGAAAGCGGTATTGTCTACTTCGAACGCCATATAGGTATAAGGCAGTCCCACCTGTTCCAGGGCTTTATTTTGCATTTCAGGGGATAAACTGTGGCGGATGGGATAAGCCATTAAACCAATCAGTTCATATTTTGCAGTAACATTCATTTTATGTTCCTTCAAACAAGAAATTTATGAGTGCGATGGCTTATTATTGGCGGTTTTCAGGAAAAATACGCTTTCACCCACGCGCACATCATTAGCGGGTATACTGAATACCTGGTAATAACGGTAAAAGACGATAATGGCCGTTATCAACGAAACCGCCGCGCACGCAACATCCAGTAATATGATGGTATTCAAACCAATCTTAGATAAATAACCGGTTATTATGGGAATAACAAAATTGGATAAGCCGCCCATCAACATATAAACGCTGGTCACCTTCGCCTTGCTTTTTGGAAAAAACTCCGACATCACCGAGACGCCGAGCTGTAGTAAACCACCGGCGGCGGAAAAGCCGATAACAAAGGCGCTGATATTACACACCAGCGGCGTGGGATAGGCATAAATGATGATCCCCGCGATGACCGCCAGCGCAGAATTGAAAACATTGGCCCAAACCGGCCGGACCCAATTTTTCAGTAACAACGCAAAGGCGAAGACACAGACCAGCGATCCCATGCTGTAATAGGAAATCGTTCTGAGCGCCTCGGCCTCGCTCATACCGGCATAGGCCATGGCGTATTTCGGCATCCACACCACAATGATGTAGAAAGTGGAAAAAATGGCGACGCCGAACACCACGGAAGCGGCGCCTTCAAGCCACATCAAGGGTGGGCGTTTGATTTGCGGCAAATCCCGGGTCAGATTTGCATCCACGTTCTGGCTGGGAAACCGGCTTTTCATCAGCAATGCCGCGATCAGCACGAACAGGATGCCGGGGACGATGATGCCGTAGCCATACCACATTTTGTTGAGCAGTAAATACCCCACCAGTAGCGGGTAAAGCATCTGGCCGAACGATACCATCGCTTTGATCAAAATGACCGCCGATCCCGATGTCTTGGGGTAGGCTTCCATGAGCGCCGGATAGGCGCCGGTGTCCAGAGCGGCATTGGCCACGCCGACGCAAACGGCCAGGATATAAGCCGTAAACAAATTGGGGCTGGCCGGAATACCGAAGAAAAATAGCACATACAACCCGATACCCAGCAAAATAACGGCTCGCCGGCCAAATTTGTCTGAAATGACGCCAAAAAATAAAATACTTATCAACCGCCCCAAGCCAATACCTGATATAAGATAGGCGATACCCGCACTATCCGTACCAAACTTGGTGGCCAGTTGCGTCATATTCTGTGCCAAGGTGATGACGCTGACGCCGTGCAGAAAATAACTGAGGTAAATACCCATCACAGCTAACAAAAATGGCGCGTTGGGGGCATTCTTTTTTTCCATGCTCTTCTCCTGGGATAGGCTCTAATGACGTTATCCAATGTAGGCAATCCTGGAGTGGCGCAATACGGTATATAAGGTTTTCTTTGCTAATTTTATTGCTAGCGAGGGGAAATAAATGGACGGGTATTGTTGTGAAATTGTATTTATTTCACCAATTCACTACACCTTCGCCTTCTTAACGGATATGACCACCGTCGATTTCATCAATACAGTTGAAAACATGGGACATTTTATTTTGTCGCGTTATGCCGGTCCCGCGCTGCCCGCTCTCAACGCCATTCCGCTAACGGTAATCGCCTTAAGCAATGTGACGAAGACGACATTTTTGCCTTGGCGTTCTCGCGGTTAAGGGTTCGGGCGACGGCATCTTCCGGCGTGCGCCGCCGGGTGCATTAACCATTCGTTTACCTTGAGGGCAAACCGACGCCATGCGGGTGCATGGAATATTGCATGGCGCGGTAACTATTTTGCATTCACCTGGGTGCCTAAAGGCTTCTGGCCGAAAAACCCGCTTCAATTCGCTGTGGCTTGGGTGATCTGCACGGTCTGCGTGGCCTGAGTGGCCTGGGTTGACGACGTATCCGAAGTGGATGTTAATGACGTTATGGTCGGGGCGGACGCCGAGGCCGATGTCGACTGGGTTGTGGATGCGACTGTGGTTGTGGATGTCGTCGACGGCGTCGTGGCCGATACGGTTGTGGTTGCCGTCGTCGGCGTCGCGGCCGATGCCGTTGTGGTTGCCGTCGTCGGCGTCGTGGCCGATGCGGCTGTGGTTGTCGGCGTCGCGGCCGTTGTCGCTGACGCGGTCGTCGTTGCCCCCGCCGACGCCGTGGCCGCCTTGGACGCCGCCGTTGATGTTACCGCCGACGCGGTTGCCGTTGACGACGCCGGCGATAGAATTTTACTCGGCGTTGTTGGCGCGTCCGCCCGTTCGGCGAAGGCGGGTTTGTTGTTCACTATCGTGTAAACGACATGCTTTTCGTTATGGGGATCGGTGGTCACCGTCACGGACGGGATGGTGACATGGCCAATGAGCGATCGCGCATAGCCCCCGATTTGATGTTTCCCGGCGGGAATGCGCAGTTCCACGCTTTCCCCGGCTATCAACGCGGCGGCGTCACTGCCGTCAACGGTAACATAGATGGTCGAGCCGTCTGCGGCGGGATTTGGCACATCCGTCACGGTAACGAGCGTTGCGCCAGTGGAAAAATCCGACGCGGATTTGCCCGCCGGGGAGGTGGCGCATCCCGTCAATGAAATAACAGCGGCCAGAGCGGCCAGGGCGAAGCGATTGGTCATGTTGCGGTATCGTCCTATAGCAAATATCGTGATCAAGATAACAAGATACCCGCTATCTTTGGAACAATTTTCGCTACCACTGCGATTTATCCCTCACCCGGCGGGCGCCGGACTGACATTGAACGTGGAATAACGGGAATCATCTATGGATTTTACCGGTAGTATTTATCACCAAAATGGGGCAAGAAAAGCCATCGACGCACCATAAAGCGGCATCATCTTCGCCGATGGGTCGCTAAAGCGCTTTAACATACTTGATCCGATTGAAAAACAAACATAATACATATTGGCATCAAATTTGCTTTAACATATATAGCGAGATTATTTAACGATCAATCAAATCCATAAAATTCGATAGTTGTTACATTCACTACTATCAAGGCAAAGTTGCCCCATTGACGCATTGCGTCAATGGGGCTTTTTATTGGAGTCAGAAAATGATTAAAGCACCTGTTGTCGTTGCCGCCATACAATTTGAACCGTCGCAATTTTTCAAAGAAAAGAATATATTGCGATTGCTGGCCTTGGCCGAAGAGGCCGCCATCAACGGTGCTAAGCTGATAGTCATGCCGGAAATGGGTACAACGGGCTATTGTTGGTTGGAGAGAAAAGAAATCGCCCCTTATGTCGAAACGGTACCGGGCGATACCACGGACCGCTTTGCCGGTATCAGTAGAAGATACGGTTGTTATTTAGTGCTCGGCATGGCGGAAAAGGATCGCCAGAGCGACCTTTACTACAACACCGCCGTGTTGATAGGCCCCGATGGCGTAATCGGTAAGCACCGCAAGACCCATCCGTATATATCCGAGCCAAAATGGGCCGCTAATGGAGATTTGGGACATCAAGTTTTTACCACACCCATCGGTAATATCGCACTATTGATTTGTATGGATATCCATTTTATCGAAACCGCGCGTCTTGCTTTTGTACAGCAGGCTGATGTCATTTGCCATATTAGCAACTGGCTTGCGGAACGCACTCCCGCACCGTATTGGATAAACCGCGCCTATGAAAACGGCTGCTATCTCATCGAAAGTAACCGTTGGGGAGCGGAACGCGGCGTACAATTTAGCGGCGGCAGTTGCGTCATCAATCCGGATGGACATGTACAAAACTGGCGCGACACCGGCGACGGTATCGTTTATGGTACGCTTGAGCCTACAACGTCATTGCGTCCTCAGTTGGCGTCGCGGCGACCGGAACTCTACACCAGCTTAATGACCCACCCCTTTCTGTGGAATCCGCTGGATTTTTTCGCTCTGTATGCAAAAGCTCCGTTGCCGGTTGGAAAAATGTCGAGCATCGCGGTAGCACAATTCACACCGACAAACGATCTGGACGCCAATCTGGCGCAAATCACCCATTGGGCCGTCGCGGCAGCGAAAAGCGGCGCCGAGTTGCTGACGCTGCCGGAAAGCAGCCTGACCGGGCCATATTGTTCAGCCGACACCGCGATTTCGCAACAACATGAAGCCATTCGCGCCTTAATGGATCTCACTGCCCGGCTTCGGATCCATCTGGTGGCGGGAATGGTGGAAAAATACGCCGGCGCCTGTTACAACACCGCGTTGCTGCTGGGTCCCGATGGCCTCATCGGGCACTACCGTCAAATTCATATTCGCGACGGCGACCGCGTGTGGGCCAGTGCAGGAGAAACATGGGCGGCGTTTGATCTGCCTTGCGGCCGTGTCGGTTTGCTGATAGGACAAGATTTGCTCTTCCCCGAAGCGGGACGTATCCTGGCTATGCAAGGATGCGACATCATCGCTTGCCCCTCGTCACTAGCGCTACCACCCTCTATGGCACATCCAGGAACCAACGTGCCACACAGTTATCCGATAGCAAAAGGCCCTTCCCCGCATCACTGGCTCATACCCCGTGTAAGGGCGGGCGAGAACAATGTGTATCTCAGCTATGCCAACGGTCACGAAAGCGGTTTGAGTGGCATTTTTGGCCCGGACACCTTCGCCTGGCCGCGACAGGAAACATTGATTACCGAGACTCGGGCGCTGGCCATTTTGGATATCGACACCAGTAATCTCGCTTCGGGTTACCCCACAAATGTGGTGCGCCGTAAAGATCTGGTGGCTATGCGACAACCGCATCATTACCCACTACTCATTGCGGCGACTGATGTCGACTGAACAAAGGAAGGGGACACTTATGCATTCCGGAGAACGTTATTTCACCCACAAAGGCCGCAGCAAGCGCACCATCCCGGTCGGGGTCCTGTATTCCTTGTCCGGACACTATGGCGGCATCGGTCGGGAGATGCTAAACGGCATCATGCTGGCTATTGAGGAAGCCAACGCTGACGACGCACTGGATTTCACGCTGGCGCCGATCATCTACGACCCTGGCTGTCAATTGGACAACTATTATCGCTATTGCAGCGATCTGCTCTATCGCCACGGTGTGAAACATATTGTCGGTTGCTATACCTCGGCGTCGCGTAAGCTAATTCTGCCGCTGGTGGAAGGTGCCAATGCGCTGTTATGGCACACCGCGCGTTATGAGGGCTTCGAGAGCAGCGATAGCGTTATGTACTTGGGCGCGGTGCCAAATCAGCACGTACTTCCCATGCTCGATTATGTTTTAAGACACTGTCCGCCAGAGGTTTATCACGTCGGATCCAATTATATCTGGTCGGAAGAAATCGATCGTATCACTGGCGATGTTCTTGAAGCGCATGACGGCGCGTTGATCACGAGTCAATTTCTCGCGTTAGGCGAAACGGACGTCTACCCGATTATCCAAGATATCCTTGAGCGCCGGCCACCGGTAATACTTATCACCCTCGTGGGAATTTCTGCCTACCGGTTCTATCAAGTGTGGAAGGAGATGGCGGCTACCCACGCTTTTTTGCGCGAAGCCGCACCCACCCGTTTGAGCCTGACCTTGTGCGAACACGAGGTCGCTCTGGTGGGGGCAGAAGCGCTAGAGGGATGCCTGGTTTCCGCTGTGTATTTCCACAGTATCCGCAATCCACAGAATCGGCAATTCGTGGCACGCTACAGGCAACGTTTCGGCGAGCACGCCATGACCACCGTAGATGCGGAAGCGGCCTGGATGAGTGGGCATTTTCTCGCTAAAGGCATCCAGGCGAGCGGTGGCGAGGATCCCGCATCGGTACGTGAAGCGGTATACGGAATCGAACTTACCGCACCAAATGGCATCACCCATATTAATCGAGAGAACAATCACGCCAGCTTGACGCCGCGTTTGGCACGGATCGGCGCCGACGGCCAGTTCCATCTGCTTTGGGAAGCGCCCTCACCTGTCACGCCGGATCCCTGGCTTACCTGGTCCGATTTGTCCCGATAACCTGAGACGCAAGGGGTAATGGCACATATGCAAAAGCAACTGCTGGTGGTGAGGGGATTACGTATCGCGCTTGTTAGCTGCGCCGCCCGCGACGAGAGTTCGCTGCTATTACAGTTTCAACGGCTGGGCATTCAGGGCGAAAGCTTTGCCGACTACAGCCCGGCCATTTTCGATGTGCCTTACGATAGTGTCATTTTTGACTCGGACAATCGCGCGCTGATCAAACAACTGGAACGCCATCCCTGGCCGTCGCTACCCAAAATCGCCTTGATGGGTATGGAAACCCCGTCGCGAGTAGCCTGGGTTATCGAGCAGGAGGTCAATGGCTGTTTGAGAAAACCGGTAAAATCCGCGGGGATTCTGTCGACCATTATTCTGGCGCGCCACCATTTCTCGCGTCAAAAAGAATTAACCGAAAAGATTAATCAGCACGAACGTCGAATTCAGCTCAGACGCTTTTTGTTATCTGCTCAATTGCTTTTAATCAAAGAGTTAGATTGCAGTGAGAAATACGCCTATGAATTATTACGCCGACTTGCCACCGAGCAGCGAAAAACCATTGAAGAATTTTGCGTGACGCTATTATCGCATCCGGAAGCCTGGACTCGACATATCAAATCGTTATCACTGTAAAAACATTGCCGGCAACCAGGAAGCGCACCAGAACAGGGATAATGTCGCACTAAGAGTGCACAATAACTTTTCGAACAGACGAGCATCATTTACTACGAAATCCAGAGGTAACATAGATAGTTGTTTTGATTAGGTAAAAATTGTTTATTGATATTCGCCATTTGTGGCATCTATATTGCTTTAAAGTGATGGTGCAGTAAATATATAGCTAAGCTGGCGTCAGGCGGCAGGAAATCAAATTTGATGACCGCCAAGCGGGCGCTGCGGCAACATGGCGATGGCAAAGATGCCCCTATAGCTCGATAAGAGCTAAGGGGCTTTTTTTTGCGCAAAATAGTCCCCCCTATGCAGTGGTGGATGACAGTAGCAATAAATAAGAGAGGAAAGACAATGAGCGACAACACTGAGCCGACCATCCCGCCGAATATTCCGACATTGAGGATAAAGGCCATACAATCTTTATTGATCGAGAAAGGCTACATCAAAGCCGAAGCCGTAGACGAGATCATTGATATTTTCGAACACCGTTTCGGCCCCAAAAACGGTGCGAGAGTGGTGGCTAAAGCCTGGATCGATCCCGCTTATAAAGCGCGTCTGCTTTCGAACGCCACCACCGCCATTGCCGAACTGGGATTTACCGGACTGGAAGGCGCACATATGCATGTGGCGGAAAATACCGATACCGTGCATAACGTGGTGGTGTGTACGCTGTGTTCCTGTTATCCCTGGCCGACTCTCGGCCTACCGCCGACCTGGTACAAAGCGCCCCAATATCGCTCGCGGGTGGTGATCGAACCCCGTAAGGTACTGGCGGAATTCGGCGTTTCGCTCCCGGAAAACGTCGAAATTCGCGTGTGGGACAGTAACGCCGAGATACGTTATATGGTTTTGCCTCAACGCCCGGGCGGTAGTGAAAACATGAGTGAAGAACAATTGGCCGAACTGGTGACCCGTAATGCCATGATCGGTACCGATCTGTTGTTACCCACCGTTAGTTGAGCCCAGGAGGAACACATTATGAATTCCATTCACGACGTTGGCGGCATGCATAATTTGGGTCCAGTAAATATCGACCTTAATGAACCGGTATTCAAGGCCCAATGGGAAAAGCACGTTTTTTCCACCATTGGCCTCTATTTTGCCGGTGGATTATGTCCTATAGATGAATTCCGCCATGCCATAGAAGTGATGAATCCGGCGGAATACCTCACGACGCCTTATTACGTTCATTGGTATCACGCCATGGAGACACTGGGCGTCAACAATGGTCTTTTCACGCGGGATGAGTTGGAAGCCAAGGTCAAACAACTTACCGAACAAGAGGCGCGGTCATGAAGATTCTCGAAAAAGAACAGGTCTACGAGGCAGTGAAAACCAATCCGGTATATGTACGATCTACCGACCGGCCGATTCGTTTCACTGCCGGTGATAAAATTCGCGCAAAAAATATTCATCCATATGGCCACACCCGGCTGCCCCGCTATGTGCGTGGCTGTGTCGGCACCATCGTCCACCATCACGGCTCGTTTGTTTTTCCCGATACTTATGCCCATGGCAACGGCGAAAATCCGCAACATGTCTATAGCGTACGATTTGAAGCCAAAGCGCTGTGGGGGGATACGGCGGAAAACTCGGCGGTCTATCTCGACTTGTGGGATGACTATATCGATGCATTGGTATAAGGAGATCACATGTCGTCTCTCATGATGTCGGCCATCCCGCATGTCGCCGCGGAAGAGCCGGAAATGGTCTTCGGCGAGCCCTGGCAAGCGGAAGCATTTGCGACGGCATTACAGCTGTCACGAAACGGCGCCTATAGCTGGAGCGAGTGGGTGCAAACTTTTTCCGGCATAATCCGCAGCCAGCCGCAGCGCGCTGAGGAAAGTGCCGGAGAAGCCTACTACCGTCAATGGCTGGCCGCACTGGAAGCACTGTTGCGGGAAAAAGCGCTTCTGAGCGGCGAAGATGTGGATGAGCGCCAGGCGCTGTGGTATCTGGCCTATCTCAACACTCCACATGTGATCTTGACCCGTTATATTCAGACAGCTTTTATCTCTAAGTTAGTGTTATCCGTCGGCTCCGGTATTCCCTCGG
>NZ_SZPQ01000056.1 GCF_005217455.1 Martelella alba | reverse complement strand
TTATTGACGTTGAAATAAAAGAACTGCCATGCACATGCCACAGTGGCGAAGACGCTCAGCCCGTTCAGGCGGTGTCTGTGCCGGATGAGCGTGCAGATTTTGATTTGTGGTTTTCTCAACGATTCCCGATGCCTGTCAGCGACAAAAACAGGGCGCTAGTATGTGTTGGGTGGCACGGAAGGGGTGAAGTGCTCGCCCGCGCTGCACTAGCGGCTGAGCCTGCGGGATGGCAGGTGTGTAGAGAAGGCCAATGGTTTGATATTAACCCGAAGGCTGTCGCTTATTATCGGGACAATGAGGGAGTTCCTGTTCGACCTATTTACACAGCCCCGCCCACAGCCCCCTCGCCCGGCAGCGACAAAGAGGCGAGCCCTGTGACACCTGCGCCAGTAGCATGGCAATGGTTTTATTGCAATCAGTGGCATCTTACTAGTGACCAGGACCGCGCCGAAGAGGTTGCAGAATGTATGGATGTCGAGGTTATTCCTCTCTATGCCGCCCCTACCCCACCAGTGACGAGGTAACAATGGATGCCTACCAAAATTAATTGCCATCCCTACCCATGCGAAATATGGTTCACCACTAGCCGAAAAAAATTCAACCGCTTGCACAAAAAGATTTTTGGCGAGGACAATCTATGTGAATTAGGCGCTGGGATAGTTGTTCCGGATATGCATAGGCAGCGTATGATTATTGGCGTATTTGATGATTCGGCTGATACCCTGGTGCATGAGGTTAGTCATCTTGTAATAGATATATTTAATGCTGTAGGAATGGAAGTTAATATAGAAACGACAGAAGCTTTTGCTTATCTTTTCGAAAGCATTTTTTCTCAATGTTTTAAAATACAAAATAATGATAACAAGAGGACTTGATTATGGGAAACGACATGATCGAGCCACCAGCGGCTACGGAGGGGAAGTGATGAATACATATCTGGTATGGTGCCCGGAGAACGGGGAGGCGCGTAGCGATGCGCGGGAGTTCGAGGCTTATACCCATGACGACGCCGCCGAGAAATGGGCGCGGCGATATGACAGTTACAGCACTGAGTATTCCATTGTCAGCGAGCAATGGACACCTGAGGTTTGTGTTGCCATGGATGGTGAGCCTGAGCGGCATTTTTTAGTAACCGGGGAGGCTGTTCCACATTATGAGGCCCATCCGGTCAGTGCGGATAGGGACGGTGAATACTATGGCTGATATTCCTGGATTGAAAACAGATTACACAGCTGCCGTGACCGCCGGCGATAAATTTTTCTTCGGTCCAGAATGCCCGAAACCAGGCCATGGCCAGGTGCGTTATGTAAATGGGCGTTTCTGTTTGGCCTGTGCCAAGGAAAAGGCCCAGCGGCGGCGGGTGCGTGAGCAGTCAAGCAGGACGGATACTGGAGGTTTTAACCATCGTGTGTTTGTCCTGAAAAAAACTTTGTTGCAACCGGATAACCGGTTAGAAATGAAAAATAGCTGAGAATGGGGGATTTATGGCTAACGATTTCATGACAGAAAAAGAAGTTTTCGAGCGAATTGGTAAAAAAAGAACGGCTTTATGGAGATTAAAAAAACGTCATGGTTTCCCGGCCCCCGTCCTAACTCATCCATCAGTTTATAGCCGGTCTGCTGTGGAAAAATGGATTGATGAGGGTGGCGTCAACCGAGGTTCTTGACATGCCAAAAAACTTTATCAGCGTATAGTTCATATGCCCCTTTCTGCTCCTTTAACCAGTCGTGTTTATTATAGACGGCCATAACGCCTCCCAATTCGTGCCCCAGCATCTTTTCGGTGACATGGGGCATGATACCCTCCCCTGATAAATTGGTGACCAGAGAACGTCGGAAATCATGGGTACGCCAAGCTGGAATATCTATCTTGTCCCGTAATTTTCTGATGTATAAATTTGCCGATGAAAGATCGATAGCCTTATCCATCTCTTGCCCGGGGAAAAGAATATCATTTTGAGGTCCGAGAAGACGCTCAACATACGGCTTTACCTGATCGAAAATTGGCCGGCGTATCACATTTCCCATTTTTGAATGCGCGGACGGAGTGGTCCAGATCAGGTCAGTCATATTAAATTCGCCGGCAGTAGCAAGCCGCAATTCAGAGAGTCTTGCACCCCATAATAACAGCAACTGATGTAATATCTTGTTTGATGACACTATTTTTGAGTTTTCCAGCGCTAACCAGATCTTAGCCAGTTCTGAGTACGTGAGCACCCTGCTACCTACATCTGGCCGCCGGCCGACATTTTTTACGCTCAGTTTTGATAGCTCGCATGAAGCAATCAGTTGCCTACTGATACACCAGTTAATGACGGATCGAAGCTGGGTTAGGAGGACGCGAGCTTTTTTGTGATTCTGCTTTTCCTGCTGATCGAAGAATTTCACCCATAGGGACACAGGGATGTTTGTGACCGGCATATCGGCAAATTGAGTGTACATAGTCTTGTACACGACAGACTTATAAAGGGTCTGGGTGTTTGGCTTCAGGTTCGATACGTACTTTTCCCACCACTGATCGAGGCAATCAGCCATGGTGAGTTGCCCATCGCTCCGAGCGAAATAGTTTTTAGGATTGATCCCCTTCATGTACAATTCGCGCATCTCGCCAACAATGACGCGAGCTTCTTTAAGAGAAGTGGCAGGATAGCGGCCTACGGTTAAGCGTACTGGCCTACCGTTCCAGCGGAATCGGAACTGAAAGGCAATGGTTCCACCAGGGGTAACACGCACGCTAAGGCCATCCGCATCGGTGATCTCTGCCGGCCCTTCGTAAGGTTTGCCATTGATGCCGCGAAGTTTAGTGTCACTAAGAGCCACGTTTTATATCCTGTACACATTGAGTCAATGCATTCTGTACTCATTATGTACGCAATGGCAAGTGAACAAAGCATAATCATTTAAGAACAAATGAGGCAAAAGAAGACCAAATAGATACGAAGTGATTGATGCAAAGCGGTTATATGCGGTATTCTAGAAACATAGGCAAACGATTGAAAATCAGTCAAAACATAGTCCTCGTAGTTAAACGGATATAACAAGCCCCTCCTAAGGGCTAGTTACAGGTTCGATTCCTGTCGGGGACGCCATCAAGCACCGAATCCGTATCAACGCGCCTTCCCCCATCGCCCACTGCCAGACCTGACGTCCATTTGCTGCCAGACCTGACGTCCATTCGCCGCCAGGCCCGCGCGACGGCCGCTAAGCGATACCTTCGTCGGGAACGAATGATTTCGCCGCCTGCCCACCCCATCAGCAGGGATTGCCATGAAGATACCCGCATACGTCGAGGGTATGGCGGCGACAAATGTGGCAATCCCCGGCCCAAGCGATCGGGGTTGGCGATATGACCGGACGGCCGCGCGCCGTCAATGAAATGGCGTAGTGAACCAGGACGGGGGAAAATTACAAGACCTTTTGGAACATCATGGCATACAGGGGTTGAGGCGGCCTCAAGATCCGCTTACGGAGGGGTTACCTTCTTCGCCGTTGATCTCCACGAACTGCGAAACCGATATCAAACGAACAAAATGCGCCAACAGTAAATCCACATCGGTTTGCAAAATCTCATCGCTGGCGCTGGCGGCGGAAAGAATGGCTTTCTCAATATTGGTCGCCATCGCCGGCGGGCTGCCTTTGCCGACCGTTAACATTAACGCGGCCAATAGCAATGATTGCGCTTCGACCTGGGCGGTCAAATCCTTCGTGGCGGCGTCCACTTTCGCCAGTTTTCTCAGTATATCAACGACAAGGTTTTTCATATTCTTTACTCGATAAGGACGGCGAAAAGACAGGCACACATTAACATAACCTGATCATAATACCCTTATCATGATTGAGATCATATCTCACAAAATGAAGAAAGAATGGGGCCCTGGCGGTGCAATGCCCCATGGAACGGCGCCATGGGGAATCAAGGCATTCCCTGCCCCCCGAAGCGTCAATGCGCAGAGATCATTAGCGGTACTAATGAACGCGCCAATAAGTGTTTCAAACGAATGCGGCCAACAAAGCGGCCTATGTATAACGGCTAGTCGCGCCTTGGATATCACCCGGCGGGTTGATAAAACGGATAGGTAAAAAACAGCAAATGCGTCAGATTAAGTAAAAAATGAAACAAGGCGGCCAGCCAAAGCTTGCCGCTCCATAGCCAGACCAGACCATAAAGTACGCCCGCCAGGGCGGAGAAAAACACCAGCATTCCGCCGCCGGCCACATGGGCCAGGCCGAATAACAGAGAGGATGCCGCCAGAGCCGTCGCGCGGCTGCCGGTCGCATCCCAAAATCGCTGTAGCAGATAGCCGCGAAAAAGCGCCTCTTCGGGCAGCGCGACAAAAAACAGGTTGGACAACGCAAACCACCCCAACCCACTGGGCCAATGCGCCTCCGGCCGTAAACCGCCCAGTACCGTCGCCAGGCCGAGCAGCGCCGGTATGGCCAGTATCAGCCCGGCCCAGTAGTAACGGGGGACCGGCGACACCGCTCTTGAGACCAAATTGGGCAGACACGCCAGTAACATCACCGGCGTCAGCGCTTTGTCCAGGTTGAGGTAAAGCGTGAAGGGGGCGCTCGCCGGCCCAAGCCGGACGTCATTGATGATGCGTGGGTTATGGAAACCCGGCAACAGATGCATGAACAGTCCCAGACAACACAGCAGCAGGAAAAGCTCACATGCCGCCGCGCCGACCCGATGATGGCGATAGCGGCGCCGTGCGGCCATGACCAGGGCGATCACCGCCAACACCGCCACGCCGGCCGGCGCCAGAAAGTGGTGATAGACGGCCAGCGCCAGCGACATTATGAGTAACGGGGCGGCCGCTGCCCGGCCACGGCCGGGTAAAAATCCGCATAGCAAGGCGGCCGCCAATAAGATCCATGTCATGTGCGGTTCCCGTTCAGGATGAAAAGCGAAACCTTGTTTGTTCGATCTCGGCGAAAGACCGGCCGTGATTAACCAGATACGCTCGATAACGCACGTTGCATCGCGGCCATCGGAGAAGCAACTTAACCATGACGAGTATATTAACAATAATAATTATCAACCTTGGGACAATGACAGGCGTGAATGCCGGCGCGGCCAGGCAAAAAGTCATTGCCCGGCCGCCCGGTTTAAATCAGGACAGCTGATCGGCGCCATGCTTGGCGGTGTGGGATTTAAGCAGGCCATCGGCGCGGAACATGGCTTTGATTCCCCGTACCGCCTGACGGATGCGATCCTGATTTTCAATGAGCGCGAACCGGACATGGGTATCGCCGTAATCGCCGAAACCAATTCCCGGCGAGACACAGACCTTGGCCTCCGCCAGCAGTTTTTTGGCGAATTCCAGCGACCCCAGCGATGCATAATAATCGGGGATTTTTGCCCAGACATACATCGACGCTTTGGGAACATCCACCATCCAGCCCGCTTCGTGCAAACCGCGCACCAGAATATCGCGCCGCTGGTGATATTGCTCGGCGATATCCCGGACGCACTGCTGGTCGCCTTCCAGCGCGGCGATGGCCGCCACCTGTAAGGGCGTAAACGTACCGTAGTCGTGATAGCTCTTAATGCGGGCCAGCGCGTTCACCAGCTCGCGGTTGCCCACCATGAAGCCTATTCGCCAGCCGGCCATATTGTAGCTTTTGGACAGGGTAAAAAACTCGACGGCGATATCTTTGGCACCGGGAACTTGCATGATGGAAGGGGCTTTCCAGCCGTCATAGACGATATCGGCATAGGCCAAATCATGCACCACCAGCACCCCGTACTGACGCGCCAGCGCCACCACCCGTTCAAAGAAGTCCAGTTCAACGCATTGCGCGGTGGGATTGGAGGGAAATCCCAGGATCATCATTTTGGGCGTGGGAATGCTTTCGCGGATAGCCCGTTCCAGCTCGCGGAAGAAATCCACACCGTCCACTAACGGCACGGCGCGCACCTGGGCGCCGGCGATAACGGCGCCGTAGATATGGATGGGGTAGCTCGGATTCGGCACCAGTACCGTATCGCCGTGATCCAGGGTCGCCAGCATCAGATGCGCCAGACCTTCCTTCGAACCGATGGTCACGATCGCTTCACTATCAGGGTCGATATTCACCCCATAGCGCTCGCCATACCAGCGGGAGATGGCGCGCCGCAACCGCGGGATGCCCCGTGAGGAGGAATACCCATGGGTATCTTCGCGCCGGGCGACCGTGCAGAGTTTCTCCACGATATGCGGCGGCGTCGGGCCGTCAGGATTGCCCATGCTGAAATCGATGATATCTTCGCCGCGGCGCCGCGCGGCCATTTTCAATTCAGCGGTGATATTGAATACATAGGGAGGGAGACGTTCGATGCGGGTAAAACGCCGCGGTAAACCGGATTCGGCCATAATGTCCTCAATGTACGTTAGCGCCCGGACCGTCCGAGCGACGCAGACCCGTGGCTGGGTCTGTCTACGAACCTATCTCAATGGCGGCGGGAATACAACGGTTATCGCGTTCCCGGCGGCGCTTAAGAAGACGTGTCGGCGCTAAATCCCCGCAACAGCGGGAAACACCGCCAAGCCAATAAATGGCGGGGAAATGGGCGGCTTCCAGCCATCAGGCTGCCACAGTCGTCTGCCAAAATGCCTGCGGCGGGACATAAAAGGGGAATTTTTATACATTGAAATTTGCAATTTTCCTCTTTTATCACCGCTATTATGGGTAAATACCCCCCGGAAAGCGGCAAAAAAATTTCCTCTTAATAATACTCAGGTTTCCTCAAATATTTTTGAATTTCTGGTAGCCCTCCACGAGACGCAGCGAAAAACCTCCGGATGACCGCCATTGGCAAGGACAGTTTGGTCGACGACCGAGGCATTGCCCCAGGCCGCCGCGATGCAACTCAACGTATTTAGCGTATAATGAGGAAATAATTGGCCAAAATTTCATCGGGACAAGGTGGTGACAGAAACGTTCGATATGCTGCTGGCGGTTTACGAGCGGGCGGCCCTTATGCTTATTTGCCTGTTTTTACTGACGCGGACCCGGCAGTTCCGCCAGTTGTTGCAAAAAGAGGAACACACCGGGCGGGAATTATTGGCGATGACCGCTATCTTTTCCCTGTTCGCCATTTTCAGTAACTATTCCAGTATTCATGTGGACGGTTCTCTGGTGAATGTGCGGATTATCGCCGTTATGTCCGGCGGTATCCTGTTTGGTCCCTGGGTAGGCATCACCGCCGGCGTGCTGGCCGGCGCGCACCGTTACCTTATCGACATGCATGGCCCCACTTCGGTCCCCTGCCTTGTCAGCAGCGTGGTGGCCGGTTTCGTTTCCGGTTTTATTCATTTGCGGGTCAACCGGGCGCGGCGCTGGTACGTCGGTACCCTCAGCGGTATGTTGTGCGAATGCTTAACCATGCTGCTGGTGGTTCTTTGGGCGCATCCCATGTCGTTGGGTCTGGATATCGTGTCGAAAATCGCCGTGCCGATGGTCCTCGGCGGCGTCAGTACCGGTATGATTGTCCTGCTGGTGCAGGGCGTGGAAGATGAAAAAGAACTGGTCGCCGCGCGGCAGGCGAAGCTGGCGTTGGATATCGCCAATAAAACCCTGCCCTATTTTCGCCATCTCAACAGCGAATCCCTGAAGATCATTTGCGATATCATCCGTAGCGACATTCACGCCGATGCGGTGGCGATCACGAATGAACATCATATCCTGGCCTATGTCGGCGTGGGTGCCGAAGCTTACAATATCGGTCATGAAATTATCAGCGACATGACCAAAGAAAGCATTCAAAGCGGCAAGATCACCATCAAGAATAACGACGATGCCCAACGTACCCCGCAAATTCATTCGCTCATTATTATTCCTTTGTGGGAGAAAGGCGTTGTGACCGGCACGCTTAAAATCTACTACCGCCACGCGCACCGGATTACCAATTCGTTAAAGGAGATGGCCATCGGTCTCTCGCAGATCATTTCTACGCAAAGGGAAGTTTCGCGCGTCGAGCAGTTGCGAGAAATGGCCGATCAGGCGGAGTTGCGCGCCTTGCAAAGTAAAATCAATCCCCATTCCCTGTTCAACGCGTTAAACGCCATCGCCTCCTCCATCCGCATCAACCCCGATACCGCCCGGCAATTGATCATCAACCTGTCACGCTATTTACGCTATAACCTGGAATTAAGCGACGCGCGAATCGATATCAACAAAGAGCTTTACCAAATCCGGGATTATGTCGCCATCGAGCAGGCTCGGTTCGGCAGTAAGCTTGAGGTGGTTTACGACATTGACGAGGAATTAGCGTTTACCATCCCGAGCCTGCTTATCCAGCCCTTGGTGGAAAACGCCATCGTACATGGCGTCCAGCCCAACCGGGGCAAGGGCGTGGTGGTTATTTCCATTCGCCGCGCCCACGGCCGGATTCGGATCGCGGTCAGGGACAGCGGGCGGGGCATCAGCGATGAAGTGATCGAACAGGTACGGCGCAATGCATTGCCGGAAAAGAAAATCGGTCTGCTTAACGTACATCATCGGGTTTCACTGCTCTATGGCGAAGGACTGCATATCCGGCGGCTGGAACCGGGCACTGAAATCTGGTTTTATATCGACGACCGGGACAAAACGCTGGCCGCTTGATGCCGCGCGATAAAACGTTGTGAAACCCAAAAGCGAGGCGGGATGAAAGCCATTATAGTCGAAGACGAGTTTTTATCGCAGGAGGAACTCCGCTATCTCATCCGTGCCCACAGCAACCTGACCGTCGAGGCCGTTTTCGATGACGGACTGGATGTGCTGCGCTATGTGCAACACCATGATGTGGACGTTATTTTTCTCGATATCAACATTCCCTCGCTGGACGGCGTGTTATTGGCGCAGAACATCAGTAAATTCGCCCATCGGCCTTACATTGTTTTCATTACCGCCTACAAGGAGCATGCGGTTGAAGCATTTGAACTGGAGGCGTTCGATTACATTTTAAAGCCGTATCAGGAATCGCGCATTATCGCCATGCTGCATAAACTGGAAGCGCAGGACAAGGCGCCGGCTTCGGCCGGAGCGGCGTCCGGCCGCCGGACAATTAACCTGGTCAAGGACGAGCGCATTATCGTCACCGACATGGGCAACATTTATTACGCCGCCGCCCAGGAGAAGGTGACCCAGGTGTTTACTCGCCGCGAGATGTTTACCATGCCCATGGTACTGACCGAATTCTGCGGGCGGTTGCCGGAGGAGGTTTTTTTTCGCTGCCACCGCTCTTATGCGGTCAATCTGGCTAAAATCAGCGAAATCGTTCCCTGGTTTAACAACACCTACTTATTGCGACTCTCTGATTTGGATGTGGAGGTGCCGGTAAGCCGCAGCAAAGTCAAAGCGTTTCGACAATTGATGCGGCTTTAGCGCCCTGGCGGACGCTGGCGGGGCAGATATCAGAGTGTGCAACCCATCAATTGCCGCAGGTGGGCGCCGGCGCCCAGCAGGCCGGGCTGTTCATGGGTAATAAGGAACACCGGGATGGACGCCAGATAATGTTTGAAACGGCCCTTGGCCTCGAAAGCGTCGCGAAATCCGGAGGCGCGAAAGAAGTCCTTAAAGCGCGGCACAATGCCGCCGGCGATATACACGCCGCCGAAGGTCGCCATATTCAGCGCCAGGTTGCCGCCAAAGCGCCCCAGAATATCGCAGAACATCGCCAAGGCCCGGCGGCAATCGGCATTGCTGCCGTCAACCGCCATATCGGTCACCTGCGAGGGGCGCAATTCCTCCGGCGTCCGGCCGTCGGCCAGCATCAGCCCGCGATAAAGATTCACCAGCCCCGGCCCGGATAAAACCCGCTCGGTGGAGACATGCCCCCGTTCCTTATATAAGACGGAGAGCACGCGGATTTCCTCCTCACTGCCGGCGGCGAAATCCACATGCCCGCCCTCGCCGGGCAAACTGATCCAACGATCAGCCTGGTGAATCAAATGGCAGACGCCAAGGCCCGTTCCGGCGCCGTATACCGCTATGGGATGGCCCTCTTTAGCCGGCCCTCCGCCAAATTGCTCGATATCGCCGGCGCCAAGCATCGGCACCGCCATGGAGACCGCCGTGAAATCATTGATCACTTCCAGTCGCGCCAGTCCGAGATGCGCTTTCATTTCCCGAATGGAAAAAGACCAGGGATTGTTGGTCATCTCCACCCTATCCCCGGTAATGGGGCAGGCGATAGCGATGCAAGCTTCTGATACGGCGATATTCTGTCCAGCCAGGTAGCGCGTGATCACCGCTTCCAAGGTGTCGTAATCTTTTGAGGAATAGGTGTGAATGTGGGAAACCGCGCCGTTGTCCACATCACACAAAGCCAATCGGGCATTCGTCCCGCCGACGTCACCGACCAAGGCATATTTTGCCATTATTTTCGAGCTCCACTCTTTCCTATTGCCGCCGGGATAGGCTCTTAGCGGACAATAACTTTTATATTTTAATAATGATAACAGTTATAATAACCTTTGCTATACATACTCACCCTCCCCTCAATGTCCCACGGCGGCGGGCAGGGACCCAAGAGTCATGGTTGCCGCCCATTCATCCCCCGTCCCATAACCGACACGGCGAGCGAACCCACCGCCCGGCCAATGGAAGAAACAGTTAGCGGGAGGGCGAATAGCCTGGCGCGGCTTCAACGCTGTGCCGGCGCCAGCGGGCTATTCCGGGTCGCCCAAAGCGAAAGCCACCGCGTCGGCGGCGTGGATGGCGGTAGTATCGAACAATGCGCCTTGGCAATCTTCGGCGCTGATCAATAACCCCAGCTCGGTGCAGCCAAGGATCAGGCCTTGTATACCCCGCGCCTCCAGTCGGGCGATAATGCGCCGCAGTGATTGCCGGGACGCTTCCCGTATCTGTCCGCGGCACAGTTCGTCAAAAATAACCCGATGGATGTCATCGATGTCCGCTTCGTCGGGGACGAGCACCTCAAGACCGAAGCCGCTTTCCAGCCGGCGGCGGTAAAAGTCTTCCCGTAAGGTGAATCCGGTGCCCAGCAATCCCACCCGCCGCAGCCCCCGCCGCCGGACCGCCCGGCCTGTGGCATCGGCTATGTGCAGTAACGGCAGCGAACAGGCCTGTTCTATAGTATCCGCCACTTTGTGCATGGTATTGGTACATAACACAATAGCCTGGGCGCCGCTTTGTTCCAGCAGCCGGGCTTTTTCCGCCAGCAGCCGTCCCGCTCTGGGCCAATCGCCCTCGCTTTGCCAGCGGGCGATGTCGGCGAAATCCAGACTGCAAAGAATGAGATCGGCCGAATGCAATCCGCCCAACCGCTCGCCGATGCCCTGATTGATCAAGCGGTAATAGGGTAAAGTGGACTCCCAGCTCATGCCACCGAGTAAACCGAGTGTTTTCATCTTTCCGTCCTGTTGGCGATGGTAAACGCTCCGCGCCGCGCGCTTTGGCGTGGAAAATCATGTTAACCGGAATTTTGATCGCATTCACTGGGCAATATACCGGTTTTTGCTAAAATCCCGTCTTCGCCGGCCAAAATGCAAAATGTGATCGCATCCCAGACGCAAGCGACCGATAATGGCTTTCCTCCCGCCCGCATAACTTTCTAAGGATGTAGTATGGTTTATCTGGCCAGTCCGGCACGTTATGAAAACATGCTTTACCGCCGCTGCGGCGCCAGCGGTATTGAGCTTCCGGCGATTTCACTGGGGCTGTGGCATAATTTCGGCGATGTCACCCGCTTCGAAACAAGTCGGGCCATGGTGCGGCGCGCTTTTGACCTGGGCATAACCCATTTTGATCTCGCCAATAATTACGGCCCGCCACCCGGGTCGGCGGAGGACAACTTCGGCCGCCTGCTGCGCGAGGATCTGCTGCCCTACCGCGATGAATTGATCATTTCCACCAAAGCGGGTTATACCATGTGGCCGGGTCCTTACGGCGATTGGGGTTCCAGGAAGTACCTGGTGGCCAGCCTTAACCAGAGCCTTAAGCGTCTGGGGTTGGATTACGTGGACATTTTTTACCATCATCGGCCGGATACCGCCACGCCGCTGGAAGAAACCATGACTACGCTGGATTTGCTGGTTCGCCAGGGCAAGGCGTTGTATGTGGGCTTGTCCAATTACCCGGCGGCGTTGGCGCGGCAGGCCTTCGCCATACTGAAATCCCTTGGCACGCCTTGCCTTATCCATCAACCCAAATACTCGCTTTTCGAACGCTGGGTGGAACCGGAATTACTTGATACCCTGGCGGAAAACGGCGTAGGCTCCATTGCTTTCTCTCCGTTGGCCGGCGGCCTGTTGACCGACCGTTATCTTGACGGGATCCCGTCTGATTCCCGCATAGCGGCCGGCAGCCATTTTTTGACGCGGGATCGTCTTGACGCGCGGACCATGGATAAGATACGTCGTTTGAACGCCTTGGCGTTGGAACGGGGACAAAAGTTGTCGCAGATGGCCCTGGCCTGGGTGCTGCGCGGCGATCGCGTGACGTCGGTACTGATTGGCGCCAGTAAACCGGAGCAGATAGAGGATGCGGTGGGCATGCTGTCCAATCGCGACTTCAGCGATGAAGAACTGCGGCAGATAAACGCCATTCTGGCCTAGCGCCCGCGAATACCGCAGGCGCCGGTTCGCCTTGGGCGCGGCGGGCCTTCTGCCCACCACGCCTTCAGGCAAATGCCTCCCGGCGGCTACAAACCTAGCGCGGTACCCGCCAGCAGATAAATGTTCAACGCCACGACCACCACCACGATGGTCCAGCCCGACCACTTGATGGTGGGCGAATTGACCAGTTCGTTCATCAATTGGGGCCGCCCGGTGAACAACAGCAAGGGAATGAGCGCCAGCGCGATGCCGAAACTGAGCAAAACCTGGCTTAGCACCAGAATACGCGTGGGATCGAATCCGGCCATGATCACGATAAACGACGGCAGCATGGTGAGTACCCGACGCGCCAGCAACGGGATTCGGAAATGCACAAACCCCTGCATCACCACCTGTCCGGCCAGAGTGCCCACCACGGTGGAAGACAGCCCCGCCGCCACCAGGCTTAAGCCGAACACCGTCGCCGCGGTATGGTTCAATAACGGCGTCAGGGTGAGATACGCCTGGTCGAGATCAGAGATGCCGCTATGGCCGCTGAAATGAAACGCCGCCGCCGCGGTAGCCATCATGGCCAGATTGACGAACCCGGCGACTGTCATAGCAATGGCGACGTCCAGTTTGGTGGAGGAGTAGCGCTGGGCGCGGGTTCCTTCCATGCCGTTTTGGGTCAGGGAGGAGTGCAGATAAATCACGTGCGGCATGATGGTCGCCCCCAGCACCCCGGCGGCCAGAAAGACCGCGTTGCCGTCGGGCAAGGTGGGCAGGAGCATGCCGCGGCCCAGCGCGAAGGCATTCGGTTGGGAAAAAAACAGCTCGACGATATAAGCGGCGGCGACAAAAATCAGCAATCCGCCGATCACCACCTCAAGGGGTTTCTGTCCGCGTTGTTGTAACATTAATATCAGGACGGTGGCCGCGCCGGTGAGTAAGGCGCCTTGCAGCAATGACACGCCAAGCAGCATTTTGAACCCGATGGCCGCGCCGACAAATTCGGCCAAATCGGTGGCCATGGCGATAATTTCCGCCTGGATCCAATAGGCCCAGACCGCCGGCCGTGGGAAATGGTCGCGTATATGCTCCGCCAGGTTTTTGCCGGTGGCTATCCCGAGCTTAGCGGACAACAATTGGATGAGCATCGCCATGAAATTGGCCCACACCACCACCCACAGCAGTTGATAACCATAGCTGGCGCCGGCCTGGATGTTGGTGGCGAAATTACCCGGATCGATATAACCGATAGCGGCGATAAAAGCCGGCCCCAGCAAAGAGAGCTTTATCTTTCGCGCAGTACGGTTAACACCTTCCACGGTTCGGCTGTTCAGCATATTGTTGACCCTTAGAATCCATCGTCTCAGCTTCATCGTATCCAAACGATAATAATTATCAAGTGCATTTGGAGCGTTTCAGCCTATCTCTCCGATAGATGTTGATAATGAGCAAAAAAAGGGCGCTTATCAGCCTAATGACTGTTCTATCCCAGGTTGACCGACTTAGGTTTGTTTTTCCACTAATACCAAATACTAGCATACAAAAAACAATATTAGCTAATTATTTAACAATTTTTTTAACTTTCCCCCGATATGCTAACTTACCCTCGCCAGGCCAGATGATTTTTCTATATTTGTAACTTATAACTCGTTTTTAATTCGGTGGTTACATAGAATAAGCGGCGAATTATTGCATGCCTTATGACTGGAGCATTTATGTCCCGTGTTTTTCATTTTATCATCGCCCTGATTGTGGTGGCGCTGTTGGCGTTATTGGTCAGCCATGATCGCAAAAACATCAAGCTACGCTTTATCGCGCAATTGCTGGTGATTGAGGTGCTGCTCGCTTATTTTTTCCTCAATTCAACCATCGGGTTAGGATTTGTTCAGGGCTTTTCCGCTTTATTTGACAAACTCTTGGCTTACGCGGCCGAAGGGACGGGGTTTGTTTTCGGGAACATGAACAAACAGGGTCTGGCGTTCTTTTTTCTCAATGTCCTCTGCCCGATCGTGTTTATCTCGGCATTGATCGGTATTTTGCAGCATATTCGCCTGCTGCCGCTGGTTATCCGGGTGATAGGCACCCTGCTGTCCAAAGTCAACGGCATGGGCAAGCTGGAATCGTTTAACGCGGTCAGCTCGCTTATCCTGGGCCAGTCGGAAAATTTCATCGCCTATAAAGACATTCTCGGCAAGATGTCCGAACGGCGGATGTACACCATGGCGGCGACGGCCATGTCCACCGTCTCCATGTCCATCGTCGGCGCTTATATGACCATGCTGCAACCTAAATATGTGGTGGCGGCGCTGGTGTTGAATATGTTCAGTACGTTTATCGTGCTGTCGCTGATCAATCCGTACCGGGTGGAAAAAGAAGAAGAATTGCAGATGAGTCATCTGCATGTGGGACAAAGCTTTTTTGAAATGTTGGGCGAATATATTCTGGCCGGCTTCAAGGTGGCGATTATCGTCGCCGCCATGCTTATTGGGTTTATCGCTATCATTTCCGCCATCAACGCCATGTTCGACGCTATCTTTGGTATCAGTTTCCAGGGGATTCTGGGTTATATCTTTTTCCCGTTCGCCTGGGTGATGGGCGTGCCAGCCCATGAAGCGCTGCGGGTCGGCAGTATCATGGCCACCAAACTGGTGTCCAATGAATTCGTCGCCATGATGGATCTGCAAAAAATAGCCGGCCAGTTATCACCGCGCTCGGAAGGCATTTTATCGGTGTTCCTGGTTTCCTTCGCCAACTTTTCCTCTATCGGGATTGTCGCCGGCGCGATCAAGGGCTTGGATGAACAGCAGGGCAACGTGGTGTCGCGGTTCGGCCTGAAGCTGGTTTACGGTTCCACGCTGGTTAGCGTGCTGTCGGCCGCCATCGCCGGGCTGGTCATATGAGCCGAGCGCTATAATCGTTATCATCACCATTCAGGCCGCGCGCCTGTTGGGGTCGGACCGATGTCCGACCCTTTTTTTTATAGCGCGGGCGGAATCGCCCAAGCAGCCCGTTCCGGCGTTCAATGCCCGGCGGAGAGCCTGTCTTGGGTTTTACTGTCGAAATCAGCGGCATCGTGGCGTTCATGCAACTGGCCGGCCGGGTCCCCGGAAATGCGATTGACCATGATCCCCCGTTTGACCGCCGGTCGGCCGTCGATGGCATCAGCCCAACGCTGGACATGCCGGTAATCCTGTACCGCGAGGAATTCGGCCGCGCTGTACAGCCGGCCCTTGACCAGTCCGCCAAACCAGGGCCAAATCGCCATGTCGGCGATAGTATATTCGCCGCCCGCCACGTACTCGTTATCGGCCAGACGCCGGTCAAGCACATCAAGTAAACGCTTGGTTTCCATGGCGTAGCGGTCGATGGCATATTGGATTTTAACCGGCGCGTAAGCGTAGAAGTGGCCAAAACCACCGCCGACGAACGGCGCGCTACCCATTTGCCAGAACAACCACGACAGACATTCGGCGCGGGTGGCCGGATCTCTGGGCAAGAACGCGCCGAACTTTTCCGCCAGATAAAGCAAGATCGCCCCGGACTCAAAAACCCGGGTCGGTTTTGCGCCGCTGTGGTCCATTAGCGCGGGAATTTTTGAGTTGGGATTCACATCCACAAAACCGCTGCCAAACTGATCGCCGTCGCCGATGTTGATAAGCCAGGCGTCGTATTCCGCGCCGCCATGGCCGAGCGCCAGCAGCTCTTCGAGCATGATAGTGACCTTCTGGCCGTTGGGCGTCGCCAGGGAATACAGTTGCAGCGGATGCTTGCCGACCGGCAATGCTTTATCATGGGTCGGCCCGGCGATGGGCCGGTTGATATTGGCGAATCGGCCCCCACCGCCTTTGGTCCAGGTCCAGACCTTGGGCGGCGTATATTCAGTTGCATCAGTCATATCAATACTCCTGGCATTTTCCGGCGCAGCGCGTCGGAGAGAAGAGGTATACCGTGACGGATAAGCGCCGCTGCCGGGAAGCCGACCTTCATGCCCCCTGAGATGACGTATGCGGCGGGCAGCGCAACCATGAAAAAAGGGGGTTCAACGGACGGCGCCCGTCCGCGGGCCATGCCCGGCCACGGCGCTGAGCGATCACCGCACACAACCTAGCACCGCTCGCAAAGGTTTGCCAATGGACAAGGACAGGAAAGGTAGCAACCGAAAAAACCGGCCATAAGCCGGTTTTTGCTGAAATTTGGTGGAGCTAAGCGGGATCGAACCGCTGACCTCTTGCATGCCATGCAAGCGCTCTCCCAGCTGAGCTATAGCCCCCTCCAGATAACCCGATATATTCAACCGCCGATGATTGGCGTGAACCAGCCGCAAGCGGTTGGTGGAGCTAAGCGGGATCGAACCGCTGACCTCTTGCATGCCATGCAAGCGCTCTCCCAGCTGAGCTATAGCCCCGTGCAAAACACATCGCGTCCTGTGGACGGGGCGCATGATATGCAACCCGGCAAACGGTGTCAACGGCTAAATGTCATAAACGCGCCAACCGCTGAAAAAGACGTCAAATCCGCGCCCCAAGGGCCTATTGCTGCTCGCGGCGGGTAATGAATTCCAGGGCCATATCAATACGGGCCAAACTGCGGGCGCGGCCGACCGCGTGCACGGTCACATCCAGCGCCGGCGATTGTCCGGCGCCGGTCACGGCCACCCGCAGCGGCATACCCACTTTGCCCATGCCCAGTGCCAATTCCGCCGCTGTCTGCTCAATGGCCTGGTGGATAAGCGCCGGCGTCCACTCGGCCAAGCCGGCCAGTTTGGTCCGGGCCAGTTCCAGCGGTTGACGGGCCACCGGACGCAGATGTTTTTTCGCCGCGTCGGCATCGAATTCCGTGAAATCCTCATAAAAATAACGGCTGGCGGCCGCCATTTCCTTTAAGGTCTTGCAGCGTTCCCCTTGCAGTTTCACCAAATCAGCCAGTTGCGGCCCATCATGGGCGTTGATGCCTTGCGCCGCCATATGCCAGGCCAGATGGGTCGCCACGTATTCCGCCGGCAGTTGATTGATGTAATGATGATTGAGCCATAATAGCTTTTCAGTGTTGAACGCGCTGGCGGATTTACTGACGTCGTCCAGGCTGAATAAGCGCTTCATCTCATCGACGGTGAAAATTTCCTGATCGCCATGCGACCATCCCAGGCGGACCAGATAATTAAGCAGCGCCTCGGGCAGAAAGCCGTCGTCGCGGTATTGCATGACGCCCACCGCCCCATGGCGCTTCGACAACTTTTTGCCGTCATCGCCAAGAATCATCGAGACATGGGCATAAACCGGCACGGGCGCGCCCAACGCCTTGAGGATATTGATTTGGCGCGGCGTATTGTTGATATGATCCTCGCCGCGGATAACGTGCGTAATGGCCATATCCCAGTCATCGATGACCACGCAAAAATTGTAGGTGGGCGAACCATCGGTACGCCGGATGATCAAATCGTCCAGTTCACGGTTGCTGAATTCGATGGGGCCGCGAATACTGTCGTTAAACAGCACCGATCCTTCTTGCGGATTGGCGAAACGCACGACGAAAGGATCCTGCGCGTCGTGGTGTTCATGGTTGCCGCGGCAATGGCCGTCATAGCGCGGCTTCTCGCCCTTGGCCATTTGTTCTTCGCGCAGGGCCTCCAGCCGTTCCTTGGAACAATAGCATTTATAGGCGGTTCCCTGCTCCAACATCTGATCGATTACCCTGTTGTAACGTTCAAAGCGCTTGGTCTGGAAATACGGTCCTTCATCCCAATCCAGATTAAGCCAATTCATCCCATCCATGATGGCGTCGATGGCCTCCTGTGTTGAGCGCTCCAGATCGGTATCCTCAATGCGCAGCACGAATTCGCCGCCGTGGCGGCGGGCGAACAGCCACGAATAAAGAGCGGTGCGGGCGCCGCCGACATGCAGATAGCCGGTGGGGCTGGGCGCAAAACGGGTTTTGATTTTCATTGGGGATATGGCCTTAATCTCGCTGGGCTGACAGCCGGAAGCACCCTTCCGGCCGGATAAAAAAGTGGATAATATTCTATCACTCCCCCTCGATTCCTCAATGTCGTTTGGCATCCGCCGCGCTTTTCGCCGGCATTCGCCGAACTGGCGGACCCGGCCTGACTAAATTTACGACGAACAGCCTTATAGGCGCCGAAAATCATTGACTCACTGGGCAGTATCCCTATAATGCCACTCCACACGGCGGGGGTGATTAGCTCAGCTGGGAGAGCATCTCCCTTACAAGGAGAGGGTCGGCGGTTCGATCCCGTCATCACCCACCAACTCGCTTTTTTAGCGGCGCTGTGCAAGAATGCTGTCAGAAATAAAAGTAATACGTTGTAGAGAGTGGGTGATTAGCTCAGCTGGGAGAGCATCTCCCTTACAAGGAGAGGGTCGGCGGTTCGATCCCGTCATCACCCACCACTTCTGCCTGTATTGTTTTTTTTCGCCAATCGGAAACGGGTGATTAGCTCAGCTGGGAGAGCATCTCCCTTACAAGGAGAGGGTCGGCGGTTCGATCCCGTCATCACCCACCATTTCCGGGCATTATGTGGGTCGTTAGCTCAGTCGGTAGAGCAGTTGACTTTTAATCAATTGGTCGCAGGTTCGAATCCTGCACGACCCACCAACATACATTCTTGGGATGTTTCATGGTATCCGGGGAAGTAAGAAAACCGTATCACTGTCATCAGGATACGGTTTTTTTTCGTCTGTATGCTCCCCTCCGTATACCGGGGGAGCCAGAGCAAATGGGCCTATGAATGGGCCTATGCCTCTGATGGTGGAAGTCTTGTAGGCCCATATTGAGTTTCAGGCTGAAAAACGCTCCAGAAAACAGAATATTGCCCACTCCATCACTGTCATTTTCCACTGATACGTAAGGAGTGACTTTATGGCTGTTCTTACCCGCCCTTTATCTGCCTCGGAAGTCCAGAAGGCAAAACCCGCCGATAAAGATTACGAACTGTTCGACGGACAGGGGCTGACCCTTTTCATCAGAACCAACGGTAAAAAAATCTGGCGCTTTCGTTACAAGCGTCCCGGTTCGACTGCCCGAACCACCATTACCCTCGGACACTACCCTGCCATGTCGCTTGCCAGCGCCCGAACGCTGCATGCCGAACACCTTACCCTGCTGGTAAAAGGCATTGACCCGAAAAAACAGGAGCAGGAAGAGGCAGAGCGGGAAAGACTGGCGGTGGATAGTCTGTTTATCAATGTGGCGACAAGATGGTTCGCCGTGAAGAAAACCAAAATCTCCGCCGACTATGCCGACGATATCTGGAAATCACTGGAGCGTGATGTGTTACCGGCTATCGGGCAGATGCCGGTAACCCAACTGAAAGCACATACGCTGATTGCCGCTCTGGAACCAGTAAGACTGCGTGGCGCACTGGAAACCTTGCACCGCCTGACGCAGAGGATTAACGAAGTGATGAAATTCGCCATTAATACCGGCCTGCTGGATGCCAATCCGGCATCAACCATTGATGAGGCGTTTGTGAAGCCCAGGAAGAAACATATGCCAACCATTCGTCCGGAACGTTTGCCGGAACTGATGCAGCGGGTTTATACGACTAACTTGTCTCCGATGACACGCCTGTTGTTGTTATGGCAGCTTCTGACGCTTGTACGCCCCGCTGAGGCCGCCGGAACCATGTGGTGTGAGATTGACATAGGGAAACGGCTCTGGACGCTCCCGGCAACCCGTATGAAGATGAAACGTGAGCATCAGGTGCCGTTGTCGTCACAGGCGCTGGCCGTGCTGGAGCAGCTTAAGCCCCTAAGTGAACATTCGCCGTTCGTGTTCCCCGGCAGAGTAAAATATAGCCAGCCGATGCACAGCGAAACGGTGAATAAGGCGCTATGGCGCATGGGATATGGCGGAGAGTTGGTATCACACGGATTCCGGGCGCTGGGCAGCACCACTATGAATGAAGCGGGTTTTCCGCCGGATGTTATTGAGGCGGCGCTTGCGCACGTTGATATGAACCCGACCCGTCTCGCATACAACCGAGCAACCTACATGGCACAGCGTGTTGAACTGATGGACTGGTGGGGGCAGAAAATCAGCGACTCATTTGTGGTGCAAAGGGGGGGATTACCTGAGGATGGCCATGATTTGGCTGTCGGTAAAGCGTGATTTTTTCATAGAGATCTCCCCGATTCAGGTTACGAGAAAATTCTACTTATGAACACACCGGTTTTTCGGGGGGATTACCGGGGGAATGTCACAGCGGGTGGAAGTCTTGACGGTATCTATCTTTTACAGATGTTCGCCTCAGGGAAAAATCAACATTCGGCGAGCTATCATGCCCGGCTTCGCAATGTATGGAGATTAGCCTCCCCTAGCCAGGAATTGTCCTGTATCCGTCTCGAATGAAAAACCGGCCTTAACAGCCGGTTTTTCTTTTGCAGAGCTAACATGAAAATGTCGCTGGACAGATCACATTGATATTTCTTTCCAATATCCTATTTATCCGTTAGCTAAGTTGTGTTATTTTATTTATGTTACCATATGCTTTAAGCACTATGCTCTCTATCAAATAAGTCAATTTCATTAGGTGATATATTTGAATCCATTTCATCAAAAACATCAATATCTACAATTTTAGTTTTTTTCAATAACGATATTATTTTTGCTTTATTGGCTGATTTTCCTGAACCCGGAATCCAATCCAAATCCCACAAACCGTCAATAGTGTATACTCTCTTTCCATTAATCTCATCATTGATGCGCAAACATAGTGCTGAATTATATGCCCCATTCCATTCAGGATTAATCTTTCCTTGCACCCTTTGAAACCAAATGTCAAGCATCTCCGTGTTAGGTTGTTTTCCTAATTTATTATAAAGTTTCTCTAATTTTATAAATTTGGGAGCATTATCCTCATAAAGAAAGGTCAGTAGCTTTGAAAATATTGCTGTTCCTACAGGGTAGGTTGTTGGATTCTTTGCCATTATGCTAGATATTATTCCCAGCATTGCCTCCACTTGATGTCCACTATTACTCAGTCTTTTTCTTACAAACAACTTCCGCAGAAAGTCGTTCAAGTATCTTACTGTCATTTTTGAGTTTTGGTGCTTTAGAGAAAACAAATATATTGAATAAAGCATCTTTTGTAATGACTTAAAATCTCGCTCTTTAATGTATTCTATTTTTGCCGGTTTAATTGAATGATAAATAATGTCTTCCTGTAGTTCTGTTTTTTTAGAGTTCAAATCCAAGCCGAAGGAGTTAAGTACGGAGACTAAGCACTTGGATATTTTATCTAGTTCATCTTTACTGTTTGAAAATATCCGGTAATCATCACGGTAACGTACTATTTTATAATCATAAATGTTTAATTCATGGGTTTTATTTCTTAATTCAATATCTACCTTCCCTAATATGAGTGATCTTGACCCGTTATATTCAGACAGCTTTTATCTCTAAGTTAGTGTTATCCGTCGGCTCCGGTATTCCCTCGG
>NZ_SZPQ01000055.1 GCF_005217455.1 Martelella alba | reverse complement strand
GCTTTCGGACCAGGAACTGGATAATCTGCCCGCGTAATGTTATCGCTAGATTAATTATGAAAGACGTGTTTCTTTCTACAAATAATATTGCCTATCGTCTTTAAGTGAATCTGGATATCCTCGTCATACTTCAAGCTGCGTCTTGGTCGGCTGCGTTCGCTTACCCCAGTCACAGCGTTATCTTTGTTCCTGGGGACTCGCTCAGATCATAGACGTCCGGTTTTGCTCTGCAAACCTTTACGGAACGGGTAGTCCATGCCCGCGCTGACTTCCGGCACAAACTCTCTCGCGCAATTATTGACGAAAACCCAGCGGTTACTGTGGCGACGCTAAAAGCAGCACATATGATGAAAACCACAAGCGGGCACGCATTTTCGTTAGCGCATACTGATAATGCGGACCTGGTGAGGAGAACAATGGATATTTTCTTTCCAATCAGCAAAGTAAATCTGACAATATTAGGAACTGTTCAGGAACCATTAAGGAATTATTGATGTTTACCCTACTATAATACAACCTCACTCATAATTTTCGCTGTGAACTATTGGCAGAATTGACTGTGTTATTTTATTGGCCTGAATTCCGGTTCCGGCCAATCTTTTACGGTGATGACAGGCTAAATGATATTGCTTGTACAAGCGCGGCGTTTGCTTATTCATCCTTTCGTCATCACGCGGGCATGAGCTCACCTGCTAATTTGATCTTTTAATTTATTGATTTGTAAAAGTATTTCGGCGATTCCTCATACCCTTGGCGAAAATAAAACCGATGCGCGCTGGTCCTTCGGGAATGACAATGCACTTCAATTCGATCACAGCCTTTTCCCATGGCAATTTGGACTGCCGCTTCCTCCAGCGCTTTTCCAATACCTTTCCCTCTGGCCGCGGAGCTGACGCAGAAATAGCTGATTCGACAGAAGTCGCCGCGCAGGGCCAACTGTGGAATGAAATGCAGCGAAATCACTCCATTAACCACTTCGTTTTCCACTGAAACCAACAGTTTTTCATCAGGATGGCTTAGCAATCGCGAAAGCTTGTCCTGTATAAAACCCCCCGTGCCGGGATAGTCCAACGCATCAAGAAGAAGGGTGATCTGAGAGGCATCGGAGATTCTGGCTTCACGTATGACATGCATGACTTTATCCTTTGTCGGTTAACCACAACAACGCATTTCCGACCGCAAAAGGGAACCAACGGACGCGCGACATTACGCGCGTCAGGACAGGATTTAGCGGCGAACGGCAATGGCTTCTATTTCGATCTGCACATCTTTCGGCAAACGGGCCACCTCAACGCAGGAACGGGCGGGGAAAGGCGCGTTATGCTCTTTGAAAAACGCCTCATAGGCGGCATTGACGGTGGCGAATTCGTTCAGGTCTTTGACAAACACCGTGGTTTTAATGATATCGGCGACCTGCAAGCCGGCTGCCTCGACAATCGCTTTGACATTGGCCAGAGATTGGCGGGCCTGGTCGGTAATGCTGTCGGCGACCTGGCCGGTTTTCGGACAAACGGGGATTTGCCCGGAGGTGAAGACCATACTGCCGAGATCCACCGCCTGAACATAAGGGCCAATGGCGGCCGGCGCGTTTTCGGTACTGATAATGCGGGACATGATGTCTCCTGATGTCAATCATTGTGGGAAAACTGTCAGGCCATTATAGGGAGGAAAAGCCTGTTGAGACAATCCGCGTAGTGACGGTCGCCGCTGGCGCGAAAACAGCATCGGCTCCTGCCAGCCGCGGGTCATCATTGGGAAGCCCATTCCACCGCCGCCCCCTTGCTGATTCCGTTTCGATCGGTCGGGCCGATCGAAACGGGCGGGGACACAGACCTTGATCGGTGTTTACGCCGCGACGATCAGGCGTTTTGGATCACGGCCTGATGCTCGAATTCCTTTTCGCAATACTTGCATTTCAAGTGCACCTGATTGCCCCGGTATTTCACCGCGAATCCGGACGCCACTTGCTCGCTACGGCTGATGCAGTTGCTATTGGGGCAGATCAGCACGCCGTCGATGTGCTCCGGCAGCGACAGTGTCAACTTACGCACCACTTCGTAATTGTCGATGCGGTTGACCGTGGCGTGAGGCGCATAAATGGCCAGTTGGTTGGCCTGTTGCTCGGTGAGGAAAACATTCTCGATTTTGATCAGATCTTTTTTGCCCAGTTGATTGGACGGCAGATTAAGCCCGATGGTGACCCGCTGGTCAGTGGCGGTGAGTTTGAACAGGGTGAGTAGCTTAAAACCGACCTGCGCCGGGATATGATCGATTACCGTGCCGCGGCTAATGGCTTCAACCTGCAATTTGTTATCTTGAGTCATCATATCCCCCTTATGCGGCGTCGTGATTGTTTAAAACCAGAGACAGCAAGGCCTGGCGCGCGAAAATTCCGTTTCCGGCCTGTTGAAAGTAGTAAGCGTAAGGCGTGGTGTCGACCTCGCGGGCGATCTCATCCACTCGCGGCAGCGGATGCAAGACCTTCAGGTTGGGCCGCGCGTGTTCCAAATCGCCGGCATGCAATACAAACTGGGCCTTGACATTGGCGTATTCCGATGGGTCCAGCCGTTCTTTTTGCACCCGGGTCATATACAGGATGTCCAGCTTTGGCACCACTTCCTCAATGGTGGCGTGCATGCTGTAGGTTATTTCCTTTTCCGCCAGCATATGCAGAATGTAACTCGGCATCGCCAGGGCCTGCGGCGCGATAAAATAAAAATGATTACCCGCAAATTTGGCCAGTGCCTGAGTGAGGGAATGGACAGTACGTCCGTATTTCAAATCGCCGACCATGGCGATATTGATATTGTTTAGCCGTCCCTGGGTTTCCTGGATGGTGAACAGATCCAGCAGGGTTTGGGTCGGATGCTGATTGGCGCCGTCGCCGGCATTGAGAATGGGAATACCGCCGGAAAACTCGGCCGCCAGACGGGCGGCGCCCTCCTGGGGGTGGCGCATGACAATGGCGTCCACATAGGTGCTGATAACCGAAATGGTGTCCGCTAGCGTTTCCCCTTTTTTGCCGAGCGATGTGTTAACCGCGTCGGAAAATCCCACCACCGACGCGCCCAAGCGATGAATGGCGGTTTCAAAAGACAACCGGGTACGGGTGGAGGCTTCGAAAAAACAGCTGGCGATGACTTTGTGCCTCAGGAGTTCCGGTTGCGGCCGAGCCTTGAGATCGGCGGCGGCGGCGAGCACCAGTTCCAGCTCCTCTCGGCTTAAGTCATTGATGGAAATGATGTGCTTTTGGTAAAGGGGATTTGCCATGTTCTTCCTCCTTCGGATAACGGTGACACCGGTATTGACGCAAGTTTAGGCGGTGGTTGGAACGCCGGACAAAAAAAAGCCCCTCAACGAGGGGCGGGAAAAGAATACTTAACAACGGGTAACGGGAGCAATAACGGCAACCCGCTGCCAACCGGCAGCACAAGCGCATCGTTAACGTGGGATGTCTCGAAATCGAACATTATTCCTCCCGGCAAATTGCCCGGCATTATACTCGGGTGCCGTCGCACTTCAAGCGGTAAAGGCCGGTTATTAAAGATTATGCAAACGATTGGCTTGCTAATAAAAATAAGTGTTAAATAACTCTCAATCTGCCCAAACAGATGACATATAATGAAACGTCATTTCATTTTAAGGACTCGTTATGATCACCGGTAATATCCACCATCTCGACCTTGTGCCCTATCTGCCGTCTGCGCTGCGCGAAGCCATCGAATACGTCAAACAACACATCACCGCCGATACGCCGCTTGGCAAATATGATATCAACGGCAATCAGGCGTTCGTCATCGTATCCAATGACAGTTCCGAACCGTTCGATAAGCGTCGCGCTGAGTTTCATGCCAAATATCTCGATGTCCAGATTGTGCTGAATGGCCCGGAAATCCAAGCATTCAGTACCCTGCCCGCGGGCCGCCCCGATACCGATTGGCTGGCGGATAAGGATATCGCGTTCCTGCCGGCCGGCGGACAGGAAAAACAGATTTTGCTGCAGAGCGGCGATTTCGTGGTGTATTACCCGGGCGAAGTCCATAAGCCGTTGATCGCCGTCGGCGCGCCGGCCAATGTGCGTAAAGCGGTGGTGAAAATCGACGCCTCCAGTCTGAAGTAACTTTTCAGAACGGCCTCGCGATCAGTCGGGGAAATCCGCCGGCAGCAAGCCTTCGGTCTTCAGTCGCCGGCTATGACGGATAGCGGTTTCGGTTTCGCAGCCGGCATATTCGGCGATTTCCCGCCATGTCCATTCATAGCCGGGCCACTGTCGGTACAAATACTGAATACTGCGCAAAACCCGCTGTCGGGATTTGTCGTAAGCCATACTGGCCAGCCGTTTTTCCGCTTCGCCCAGATCTTCCGCCAAACGCCAAAACAGGTAGTCGTGCAACTGGGGATAATGGGCCAGAAATGCCTGCGGATGGTGGGGCGTGATTCGCGTCACGGATGCGGTGCGCTGCACCCGCGACGAACAATGATAACCGCTGCCGGCGAACAGACTGCGGTAGCCGAAGAAATCGCCGGGTCCGAACAGCCTTACCAGGCAGATTTTACCGTTCTCCAGCATATGGTACAGGCCCACTAAACCGCTATGCAGGTAGTAAAACGAAACCGCCTCGTCTTCTTGAGGATAAATACGGGTCTGTTTCGGTAAATCGTTTAGGCGGGTCAGGATTGCCTGCTCGCCGCCTGACAAACCGGTCAGTAATGACGCGCCGTTCATGACGGCGTCAGAACTTCTGGCGTTTCTCCTCAATCTTGACTCCCTGCGTCGGCAAACCCGTATCGTAATCCCTGACCACCGGCGATACCAGATCGTCCGGTTTTGGGCGAAACGCCCCCATCCACTGCGCACGCCGATCCGGGCGCCAGGGCCGCATGGCCCAGCGGTAACTGCGAAATGGATCGCGGATCCTTGCCATATTCGCCAACAATGCGTCGTGCATGGCGTCGCGTCGCGCGGCATAGCCGGGATCGTTGATGAGGTTTTCCATCTCCTGCGGATCACGGCGTCTATCGTAGAGTTCGTCTTCGTCAAAGAGGTTAATCACCAGCTTTAACGCGTTACTGATCCAGGCCCGCATGGGGATAAAACCACCGAAGCTATCATGCTCAATTTCATAACGGTTGAATTCCACCATGACGGCGCGCGAAGACGCCGCGGGCCTCTTTGTCAGTATCGGCAGCAGACTTTCCCCATGCAACGCTGGCGGCACCGGGATCCCGGCGATGGATAGCAAGGTGGGCAGCAGGTCGATATGGCTGACTGGCGTATCGATTTGCCGCGCGGCGATACCCGGTCCGTTAATGATAAAAGGTATGCGGCAGATGTCGTCATAGCCGGCGGCTCCCTTGCTGATAAGACGGTGCGCCCCCATCATCTCGCCGTGATCCGAGGTATAAATGATCCAGGTATTCTCTCTCTCCTGCGGGGTTAAATGGTTTATCACCCGGCCTATCTGATCGTCGACGAAATCGTTGCAGGCGAAATACAATGGATGGTGGTAGGTGGCGCCGTCGGTTACCGGCGAGGGCATGGCCTCGGCCCACAATCGCTGGTGAGCGGGTTTGCGGTGCAAATCATCGGTGGCCTTATCGCCCAGCGGATAATGAAAATCAGCGTAGCGTTCAAGATAGCGTGGCGGGCAGGTGAAGGGATGGTGGGGTTCGTCATAGGACAACACCAATAAGAAAGGTTTTTTCCGGGATAGCCGTTGCACATCGATAAACTTGATGGCGCGCTGGCTGATACGGTAGGCCCAGGTGAATGCATCGTCAATGTGATTGTCGGTGAGATCCTGTAGGGAATTAAGGCCGTTGCGCCACAAGCTGATTTGTTCCGGCGTCAAATCGTGCAAGTAATTGGCGCCATCGTACCAGAATTCGGCATCCCATTCCGGCGGGCAAATGCCGGTGCCGAAATAATCATGTCCGTCCAGGTGCCATTTGCCGATATAGGCGGTTTGCCAGCCGTGATCTTTGAAATAGCTGCCCAATGTCCGCATGTTCTTTCCCGGGGCCAGGTTATTGGTCCAGGGGCCGCTTTGATTGGAGTACAGTCCGGTGAACAACCCGGCGCGCGCCGGAGTGCATAGCGGCGCAGTGGTATAGGCGGATGTGAATTGAACGCCGCGTGCCGCCAGTTCGTCGATATGTCCGGTATTAAGCGGTAAGCCGGTATAGCAGCCGACCATATTGGTCGCCTGGGTATCGGTCATGATAAAAATGATATTGGGTTGCATCAGACGATCCCCCGTTTGGTTTTCAGGCTCCGTTTCTCAGTAATAACTATCCATCCGTTGACGCCGAGCACGGTCAAACCGGTAATCCAGCATAACCAGCCGGTATGCCAACCGCCGAATCGGGCAAGAAAGGCGTAAATAAAGATCATGGCGGCGATAATACCCACTGAGGCGGCTTTAACGGCTCTCCAGGGCTGCATATTCACCGCCATGGCATCCCTGAAAACGAAGGCTTCGGCGCGTGGCGCCACGTTACCGATAAACAGCATAATTGCCGCATTGATACAAAAAGTGATTGCCAGCAGGTAAAGAAAATGGATGGGCAGATGAATAATGTAATTGATCAATACGTAACTGATGATGCCCAGCAGCAACGCCGTTTTTGCGGCGAATGCGGGAATGCGTGGAAAAAAGAACCCCATAATGATGATTGTGACCAGGGGAACGTTATACACGCCGTTTAATTGTTTCATCCAGCTATAGAGCCCTTCCGGCGCATTGGCGATGGTAGGCGCCACCACAACGGAAATTACCGCCAGCGCCAGACCGAAATAACGTCCAACCCGCACCTGTTTTTCCGGGCTGGCCTCGGGATTGATTAACCGGCTGTAAATTCCCAGGCTGAACAACGTACTGGCGCTGTTGAGGAACCCGGTGAAAACGCTGATAATGGCGCCAAACAGCACCGCGCCGAAAAAACCCACCAGTGGTGCGGGTAATACCTGGCTCACCAGCGAGGGGTAAGCCATATCGTTTTTCGGCAGATCGGCATGCAGATGAAAGGCGATGACGCCGGGCAGGACAAGAATAACCGGATCGAGCATTTTCAAGAGGGCGGTCAACAAGGCCCCTTTCTGACCTTCGGCCAGGTTTTTGGCCGCCAGCGAACGTTGGACGATGCCTTGATTGGTACACCAATAAAAAGTATTGACCAGCACCAGTCCGGTAAGCGCGGCCCCCAGCGGCACAGGATCGTTATGTCCGCCGATGGAATTCAACCGCTCGCCGTGATTGGCGGCAAGTTGATGCAACCCCGCCATGAAATCGCCATGGCCCATGGCCATCAGGCCGAAAACCGGCACTAGCAGACCGCCGACGACCAGCCCGATACCATTGACCACATCGGCTACCGCGATGGCGCGCAACCCGCCGATGACGGCATAGAGGGTGCCAATGGTGCCAAGGGCCATGGCCATCAGGATAACGGAGCCGTTCTGGCTCAATCCGGTCAGATCACCGACATGAAACAGACTGTTTAAGGCTAGGGAGCCGGAATAGAGCACAATGGGTAAAAAACAGATACCGGTTGCGATCAAAAAGCAACCATCCACCATAATCCGGGTGGTTTTGTCATAGCGCTCTTCAATAAATTCCGGGATGGTGACGATGCCCCGGCGCAAATAGCGCGGCAGGAAAATCAGCGCCAGCAAAACCAGCGGAATGGCGGAGATAACTTCCCAGGCCATAACCGACATACCAAAATGATACGCTTGTCCGCTTAACCCGACCAATTGCTCGGTGGATAAATTCGTCAGCATCAACGAAGCGGCGATGATTGGCGCTTTAAGTGATCGTCCCGCCAGGAAATAACCTTGTTGGGAACGGGTGTCGTTTTTTCTGACTTTCCACCAAGTGATCACCGCCACCAGGCAGGTAAAAAATACAAACGATAGTATTTGTAGGGTGCTCATAAAAACGTGCCTTCCAGTTAACTTGCCTGTACCTGACGGCGGCTTTACCGGCCGCGCCGAACGGCGACGCGCATATACCCAATAGGCGTCGAATTTAAGTCCATGCCCGGAGGGAGTTGTTTCTTATAAACCGCCTTGCGCCAAAATCTTCCTGGCAATTTAAATTTTTTCTGGCGGATTGCCTCGTACTCGCCGCCGCGATGCCGCCCGACGCATGTAGCGTATCTAAATTGGAATGGCCATTGTGCCCAGCGTCATTTATGCCTGACAGGCATATTGGGACAATACATCCCCAGCCGTTGAAAAAAACGGTTTTTTGATTAATATCGCCATGCGCTAATGCAGAAAATAATATGCGCTACCGCACACCTGGTTCGCCGACTTTCGGTAAATCGCTGATACGGTATTATTACCGGCGTCGATAAATACTTTTACTCTAAATACTTCGCGTTGCATTGCAGCCAACAAAGCGGCAACGTGAAGTATGACGTGTATAAATGCTGAAACCGGGCGTATGAAGAATGTTGTACACGTTTCGCGATCTGATTTTTATGACCGTTGTCATAAGCCAACCTGACCGATATCACATAATAACAATAATCACGCAACATTTTTTTCAGCGAACGCACGGCGCCAGGACAGGCGATAAGTCGGTGATAAAGTGTTACGCCCTTTCCCGTTATGACTTCAATGACGGCTGCGCAGAGGCGCTTGCTTGCAACCGCGATGCAACTTGAGGTGTTTAACGTCTATATGGGGCAAATAGGCCAGGCCGGCTGCAACGGGCAGCCGGTCCGGAGGCGGTAACCGACCGTGTTACCGACCGGCGGTATTCTCAGCCAATGTGGCGACCATGACGGCCTTAATGGTGTGCAGACGATTTTCCGCCTGATCGAAAACCAGGCTATGCCGGGATTCAAAAACGTCATCAGTGACTTCCATACCGCCGCTGAGACCGTATTGTTCCGCCATTTCCCGGCCAACGGTGGTCTGATCGTCATGGAAGGCCGGCAAACAATGAAGAAACTTCACCTGGGGATTCCCGGTCAGCCTCAGCATGTCGCTATTGACCTGGTAGGGGCGCAGCAGGGCGATACGTTCCTGCCAGATGGATTTGGGCTCGCCCATGGAAACCCAGACATCGGTATAGATAAAATCCACATCCGCTACGCCTGCGGCAACATCTTCAGTGAGCGTAATGTTTCCGCCGCGCTGTTTGGCCAGTTCGCGGCAATGCGCCGCCAGTCGGCTATCCGGCCAACAGGCGCTGGGCGCCACCAAACGTAAATCCAGGCCCGTGAGCGCCGCCGCTTCCAACATACTGTTGCCCATATTGTTGCGGGCATCGCCCACATAGGCGAATTTCATCTGGTTGAACGGGGTGTGCGGCAGATGTTCGCGCATGGTCAGCAGATCGGCCAGTAACTGGGTCGGGTGGAATTCGGTGGTTAGCCCATTCCAGACCGGCACGCCGGCATGCGCCGCCAGTGTCTCGACGATCTCCTGACCATAACCGCGATATTGAATACCGTGATACATCCGGCCCAATACCCGGGCGGTATCTTTGATGGATTCTTTGTGGCCGAACTGGCTGCCGCTGGGGCCGAGGTACGTCACGCGCGCGCCCTGATCGAAAGCGGCGACCTCGAACGCGCAGCGGGTACGGGTGGAATCCTTCTCAAAAATCAACACGATATTCTTACCGGTCAGGCGCGGTGCTTCACACCCGGTCCGTTTTTCCTGTTTCAGCGTGGCGGCCAGCGCCAGCAGGTCGTATAGCTCATCCGGTGTGAAGTCCAGTAATTTAAGAAAGTGACGGTGAAAAAAAATGCTCATAGGCAATATCTCCTAGTACTTATCATTAATTTATTTTGCATTAAAATTCACTTTATATGTATGAATATTCAATTTCAAGCTTTGCGGCTAAATCTTTCATGTTTACGCTGGAGCCTAACTGTCCGCTGTGGGAAAATGATGCTCCAAATCGCCGACTCACTGAGGAAAAGAGGCATGGCACATCAATTTCTGGAAGAGCAGCGTGATGAAACGCGCCTGATCATCGAAGAACTGCTGGAAGACGGTAGTGATCCGGAGGCGCTCTACACCATTGAGCACCATTTTTCCGCTGAAAATTTCGATCTGCTGGAAAAAGTGGCGGTCGAAGCGTTCAAGCTGGGTTATGAGGTGACCGATGCCGAAGAACTGGAAGTGGAAGACGGCTCCGTGCTGATGTGCTGTGATGCCATAAGCGAAGTGTCTCTTAAAGCGGATATCATTGACGCCCAGGTGGAACAGCTTTATCTGCTCGCGGAGCGGCACGGCGTCAACTATGATGGCTGGGGCACCTATTTCGAGGACGGCGAAGAGGACGAGGACGGCGAAGAGGACGACGATGGGTATGATGATGACGACGAAAGCGATACGCCGCCCGCCCATGGCCGGATCATCGATCATGATGATGACGGCACCCGCCATTAAGGGCTAGGATCCGCCGGCCGGCGGGGCAAACCGCATAGGCTAGCCCCGGCAGGGCGACGCGATGCATCGTCGGGTCGGTCGAGCGTTACAGTTCCCGCAACATATGCACTTCGCAATCCACATGACCGGTACTGCCCATCGGCCCCTTTATATGCGTAAAACCCAACCGTTCATACAGGGCGATGGCCCGGGTCAGCGAAGCGGTGGTCTCTAAATAGCAGCGCCGGAACCCCTGCCCTTGAGCGAACGTCAGCGCCTTGACCGCCAGCTCGTGGGCGATGCCGCGGCCGCGCAGTACCGGCATAAAATACATTTTCTGCAACTCGCAAATATCCGCCGCCGCGCCGGACAAAGGCGCAATGCCGCCGCCGCCGGCGACTTGGCCCCGGTATTCAATAACCCAATAAGCGCTGCGTGGCCGGCCGTAGAGTTTGGACAGTACGTCCAGATCCGGATCCGATACCGTATAGCCTTTATCCGCTGTCAGACCGAATTCGGCCGATACCTGGCGAATCACGGCGGCAATGGCCGGATCATCCGCCGATGTGATCGGCCGCACCACAATATTCACTAATGCAGAGGACATCGTCATTACTCAAAAAGATAAGAAGCATATAATTATGAGTAATAACATTGCTGATATGGAACATGCAAACAGATTTCGTGGACCCGTGGCCTGGGGCGGCGTTTTCGCCGCCCCCATTACGGATCTGATCGCCGCCTATAGCCCGGCGATGGTGTCCTGTTGGGCCAGCAGGGTGGCGCGTGACGCCATATAGCCCTCCAGTTTTTCCCGCTCCTTGGCCACCACCGCCGCCGGCGCCCTGGCCACAAAGCCTTCGTTGGCCAGTTTGCCCTCAATACGGCCGATTTCCGCGGTAAGACGGGCCACTTCGCCGGCCAACCGTTTGAGTTCCGCGTCCTTATCGACGATGCCCGCCATGGGGATTAGCAATTCGCCTTCCTCAACCAGCTTGACCACCGAGACCGGGCCTTGCTCGCCGTCGTTCAATATCGACAGGCTTTGCAGTCGCGCCAGGGTTTGCATAAAACCCCGGTTATCCTCAATGCGCCGCCGGGTCCGCGGGCTTGCGCCGCGCACCAGTACCTCCAGCGGTTTGCCGGGGGAGATGTTCATTTCCGAACGGATGGCCCGCACCGCGATAACCGCCTGCTTGATCCATTCCACGTCCGCCAGCGCCTGCTCATCGTCCCAAGCGGCGTCGACGCCGGGGAAGGGTTGCAGCATGATGGTATCGGCGGTGATGCCCGCCAGTGTTTTAACCCGCTGCCAAATGGTTTCGGTGATAAACGGCACAATGGGATGCGCCAGGCGCAACAGGCTTTCCAATACCTTGACCAGCGTATGTCGGGTCCCCCGCAGCTCGGCTTCGCCGCCGCTGTTCATAACCGGTTTGGTCAGTTCCAGATACCAGTCGCAGAACTGATTCCAGGTAAAATCGTAAAGTATATTGGCCGCCATATCGAAACGGTAGCCGTCCAGCGCCTCGCGATAGGCTTTGACCGTTTGGTTAAAGGCGGCGAGAATCCAGCGATCCGCCAGCGACAAAACCCTTTCGCCGCCGGCGAGGCCGCAATCCTGCCCTTCGGTATTGAGCAGCACAAAACGGCTGGCGTTCCAAAGCTTATTGCAAAAATTGCGATAGCCTTCCAGGCGCTTCATATCCCAGTTGATATCGCGGCCGGTGGACGCCAGCGCCGCCAGGGTAAAGCGCAGCGCATCGGTGCCGTGCGGCTCAATGCCCTGGGGAAACTGCTTTTCGGTGCGCTTGCGGATTTTTTCCGCCAACTGGGGCTGCATCATGTTGCCGGTGCGTTTTTCCAGCAGGCCGGTCAAGGAAATCCCGTCCACCATATCCAACGGGTCAATGACGTTGCCTTTGGATTTGGACATCTTCTGGCCTTCTTCGTCACGGATAAGCCCGGTCATATAAACGGTCTTAAACGGCACCTGCGGACGCCCGTCATCGTCTTTGACGAAATGCAGGGTTAGCATAATCATGCGGGCAATCCAGAAAAAGATAATGTCGAAACCGCTCACCAGCACGCTGGTGGGATGGAAGGTCTTGAGTGCCGGTGTCTGTTCCGGCCAGCCCAGCGTGGAGAAAGTCCATAGACCCGAGGAGAACCAGGTATCCAGCACGTCGTCATCCTGTCGCAACGCGCATGTGGCATCCAGACCGTTTTCCCGGCGCACGTCGTCCTCGCTGCGGCCCACAAAAACATGGCCGGATTCATCGTACCAGGCGGGAATGCGATGGCCCCACCACAGCTGGCGGGAAATGCACCAATCCTGGATATCGCGCATCCAGCTGTAATACATATTCTCATACTGTTTGGGAACGAACTGAATATCGCCGTTTTCCACTGCGGCAATCGCCGTTTTCGCCAGCGGGGCGGTACGCACATACCACTGGTCGGTGAGCATCGGCTCAATCACGACGCCGCCGCGGTCGCCGTAAGGCACCATCAGGGTATGCGGCTTGATGCCATCCAGCAGGCCAAGCCCGTCGATGGCGGCCACCACCGCCTTGCGGGCGGCGAACCGCTCCAGTCCGCGAAACTCCGGCGGGATCCCGCCGTCAACCGAAGCGTCCGGCTCGCCGCGGGTGTTGTAGACTTCCGCTTCTTCCCGGATATCGCCGTCCAAGGTGAAAATATTGACCATCGGCAGGTTATGGCGCTTACCGACCTCATAGTCGTTGAAATCGTGGGCCGGGGTAATCTTTACGCAACCGGTGCCTTTGGTCATATCGGCGTGTTCATCGCCGATAATGGGAATTCGGCGACCCACCAGCGGCAACATCACGAACTTGCCGATCAAATTGTTATAACGGGGATCCTCGGGATTGACCGCCACGCCGGTATCGCCCAGCATGGTTTCCGGCCGGGTGGTGGCCACCACCAGATAATCCTTGCCCTCCGCGGTGAGGGCCCCATCGGCCAGCGGATAGCGCAGATGCCACATGGAGCCCTGCGACTCGCGATTTTCCACTTCCAGATCGGAGATGGCGGTGCGCAGCTTCGGATCCCAGTTCACCAACCGTTTGCCGCGATAGATCAGATCTTCCTTGTACAGTTGGACAAACACTTCCTTCACCGCGTTGGACAACCCTTCATCCATGGTGAAACGTTCGCGCTCCCAGTCCACCGAGGCGCCCAGTCGACGCATCTGCCGAGTGATCGTGCCGCCGGATTCCGCCTTCCATTGCCAAATTTTCTCAATGAAGGCGTCACGGCCGTAATCATGGCGGGTTTTGTTTTCTTCGGCGGCGATTTTACGCTCAACCACCATCTGCGTGGCGATACCGGCATGATCGGTGCCCACCTGCCACAAGGTATTCTTACCCTGCATCCGCTGGTAACGCACGATGATATCCATGATGGTCTGCTGGAATGCATGACCCATGTGCAGACTGCCGGTGACGTTTGGCGGCGGGATCATGATGCAGAAGCTTTCCCGTCCGGGAATGTCGTTGGGTTTGAAATAGCCTTGTTCTTCCCAGTGCGCGTACAGCGGCTGCTCGATATCTTGCGGGTTGTAGGTCTTATCCATTGTGTTCGTTGTTCACTGCGTCGGCGGCGTGGCCGTGGTCAATTGGAAGCCGACGCTGCGATAGGCTTTATAGCGATCGCGCGCCAACTGTTTCAGGGTGTCTTCGTGCGGGACGAAGTCTATCACTTCATGGAAAGCGGACGCAAAATCGGCGCAATGCGGCAGGAGGCTTATCAACAACTCCCGCGGGGCATTGCCGCGCCGCGCCGGCCAGCAAAGCTCAACCGGCGCGCCGTAGCGGGGACCTTCCCCCGCCAGATTATGCGGCACGAACGCGTCAGGATCCCGCTGCCAGAGGGCTTCGTCCAGTTTAAGGGCCTGTTCTTCGCTCTCGCAGGCCAACAGTACCCGTTTGCCTTCCCGCCAGCGGGCGGCCGCCAGCCAACAGGCCAGCCGCTCCACCGCGGTTAGCCCATCCTGGAGATCCTGACGATCAAGAAGGTAAAAAGTTGCGTTTTTCATGAGCCGTTGTAAAAAAGCCCGGGCGGGCGAGCCGGAAAAAAACAGGGGCGGCCGAAGCCGCCCGGTAAAGTGTACCTTGTTTAGGCTCAATCGTCACTGTTCAGGCCGGCCCGATTCAGCAGAAATTGCGCCAGCATCGCCACCGGACGACCGGTGGCGCCCTTGGCTTTGCCCGAACGCCAGGCCGTGCCGGCAATATCCAGATGCGCCCAACTGTACTTACGGGCAAAGCGCGACAGGAAGCAGCCGGCGGTGATGGCGCCGCCCGGCCGTCCGCCGATATTGGCCATATCGGCGAAGTTAGATTCAAGCTGCTCCTGGTATTCTTCGCTAAGCGGCAGACGCCAGGCGCGATCGCCGGACTGTTCGGCGGCGGCGATCAGTTCGTGGGCCAGCGGATTGTGATTGGCCATCAACCCGGTGAAATGGTGCCCCAGGGCTATCACGCAGGCGCCGGTCAGGGTGGCGATGTCCACCACCACATCCGGATCGAAACGCTCCACATAGGTCAGGGCGTCGCATAACACCAGCCGCCCTTCGGCATCGGTGTTCAACACTTCAACTGTCTGGCCGGACAGCGTCGTCAAGACATCGCCGGGGCGGAAGGCGCGGCCATCCACCATATTCTCACAGCCGGCCAGCACGCCAACGATATTCAGCGGCAACTCAAGTTCCATGGCCATGCGCAACACGCCGTATACCGTGGCGGCGCCGCACATGTCGTATTTCATTTCATCCATGCTGTCGGCCGGTTTGATGGAAATCCCGCCGGCGTCAAAAGTCAGGCCCTTGCCCACCAGTACAATGGGGCGCGCTTCCGGATCCGGGCTGCCTTTGTATTCGATGACCGACATCAAGGATTCATTTTGTGAACCCTGTCCCACCGCCAGATAGGCGTTCATGCCCAATTCTTTCATCTGCTGCTCGCCGATGACCCGGGTGGTGGTGGTTTTGCCATAGCGGTCCGCCAATTGGCGCGCTTGCGAAGCCAGATACGCCGGGTTGCAGATATTGGGCGGCATATTGCCCAGATCCTTGGCGGCTCTGATCCCGGCCGCGATGGCCAGCCCGTGCTGAATGGCCCGTTCGCCGCCAGTGAGTTCCCGACGGGTGGGCACATTGAACACCATTTTGCGCAGCGGCCGGCGCGGTTCGATCCGGTTGCTCTTCAACTGGTCGAAGGTATAGAGGGATTCTTTAGAGGTTTCCACCGCCTGGCGCACTTTCCAGTATGTGTTGCGGCCTTTGACGTGCAACTCGGTCAGGAAACAGACGGCCTCCATGGAACCGGTATCGTTCAGCGTATTGATGGTTTTCTGGATCACCTGCTTATACTGGCGCTCGTCAAGCTCGCGCTCTTTGCCGCAACCGATGAGCAGAATTCGCTCGGACAGTACATTGGGCACATGGTGCAGCAGCAATGTCTGCCCCACTTTCCCTTCCAGTTCGCCGCGGCGCAGCAGGGCGCTGATATAACCGTCGCTGATCTTATCGAGCTGTTCGGCGATAGGCGACAGGCGGCGCGGTTCAAAAACGCCGACGACTATACAGGCACTGCGTTGTTTTTCCGGGCTACCGCTTTTTACACTGAACTCCATGCACTCTCCTGAATCTTAAAGACAAAGGCGGCCAACCGGGATAAACTAGGCCCTTTCCTATCGTATCCCCCGCCTTTGCATTAACCCTATGTGTTAATCTAAACGACGCAAAGGACGTTACTTCGGCAACATATCAGTGCGTTCCCAAGGCAAAACCGAACGCGTATTGTTGTTATACTCTAATTGGCGGTTAAAGGTGGCTGATTGATACGTATTTATGGTGGATTAGCAAAGAAATTAACGATTTTCCTGCAAAAAGACAAGTTTTCACAGGCGAAATAAGCGTGATCATCATAAGATATCTGGTTCGGGAAACCTTCAAAAGCCAGCTCGCCATCCTGTTCATACTGCTACTGATTTTCTTCTGTCAGAAGCTGGTGCGGATACTGGGCGCGGCGGTTGACGGCGATATCCCGACAAACCTGGTGTTATCCCTGCTCGGCCTGGGGGTGCCGGAAATGGCGCAATTGATTCTCCCCCTGAGCCTGTTTCTCGGCTTGTTGATGACCCTGAGCCGGTTGTATACGGAAAGCGAAATTACGGTCATGCATGCCTGTGGGTTGGGCAAAAGCGTTTTGGTTAAGGCCGCCCTGGCGCTCAGCGTTCTCACCGCGGCGCTGGCGGCTGCCAATGTGGTCTGGCTCTCTCCCTGGTCGGCGCGCCATCAAGACGAGGTACTGGCGGAGGCCAAGGCCAACCCCAGCATGGCGGCCCTGGTGGAGGGGCAGTTCCAGGCGGCGCAGAACGGCGGTTCCGTGCTGTTTGTGGGCAATGTCAAAGGCCAGCAGTTTCAAAACGTTTTTCTGGCGCAATTGCGGCCGCGGGGCAACACCCGGCCGTCGGTGGTGGTGGCCGACAAAGGCCATATGCTCCAGCGCGCCGACGGATCGCAGGTGGTGGTTCTCAACAAGGGCACCCGCTATGAAGGCACCGCATTGCTGCGGGATTTCCGTATCACGGATTTCAACCAGTATCAGGCCATCATTGGCCATCAGACCGTGTCGGTGGACAACAGCGATGCCGAGCAGATGAGCATGCATGATCTTCGGCATTCCAAAGATCCGGAAGCCCGGGCCGAGCTGCAATGGCGCCTGACGCTGATTGTGTCGGTATTCATCATGGCCGTGATGGTGGTGCCGCTGAGCGTGGTCAATCCTCGTCAGGGACGGGTGGTGAGCATGCTGCCGGCCATGCTGCTGTACCTGATTTTCTTTTTGCTGCAAAGTTCGCTGCGCTCCAACGGCGCCAAGGGCAAACTTGATCCCGTGGTCTGGATGTGGTTGACCAATCTGGCGTATTTCCTCCTGGCCCTGCTGCTCAATGCCTGGGATAGCGTACCCGCGAGACGCCTGCGCGCCGCGTTGCTTTTTAGAGGAGCGGCCTGATGTTTGGGGTACTGGACCGCTATATCGGTAAGACGATTTTCACCACCATCATGATGACCCTGTTTATGCTGGTCTCGCTGTCGGGCATCATCAAATTCGTCGACCAACTGCGCAAAGTGGGGCAGGGCGGCTACTCCGTGGTCGGCGCCGGGCTTTACACCCTCTTGAGCGTTCCCAAGGATATTGAGATCTTTTTCCCCATGGCGGCGCTGCTCGGCGCGTTGCTCGGGTTGGGCAACCTGGCGAGCCGTAGCGAGCTGGTGGTCATGCAGGCCTCGGGTTTTACACGGATGCAGGTGGCCGCGGCGGTGATGAAAACCGCCATTCCGCTGGTGCTGCTGACCATGGCCATCGGCGAGTGGGTGGCGCCGCAAGGGGAGCAAATGGCGCGCAACTACCGATCCCAGGCTATTTACGGCGGCTCAATGATTTCGGTGCAAAATGGGCTGTGGGCCAAGGATGGCAGCGACTTCATATTTATCGAACGGGTGGTCAGCGACAGGCAATTGTCTGGCGTGAACATATACCATTTTGATAAGCAGAACCGTTTGCAAAGTCTGCGCTATGCCGCCACCGCCAACTTCGCCGACGGCAGTTGGCACCTGTCTCAGGTGGATGAGTCCGATCTGACGGATCCGAAGCAGATTACCGGCCGGCAGATGTTGAGCGGGGTGTGGAAGACCAACCTCACGCCGGATAAACTGGGCGTGGTGGCGCTGGATCCGGATGCGCTGTCCATCACCGGGTTGCGTGATTACGTCAAATACCTCAAGCAGAGCGGACAAGAAGCCAATCGCTATCAATTGAACATGTGGAGCAAGATTTTCTCGCCGATCTCGGTGGCGGTAATGATGTTGATGGCGCTGTCGTTTATTTTCGGACCGCTACGCAGTGTGCCTATGGGTGTGCGAGTGGTGACGGGGATCAGTTTTGGCTTTCTGTTTTATGTGCTGGACCAGATTTTCGGGCCGCTGAGCCTGGTATACAACATGCCGCCCCTGCTGGGCGCGCTTATTCCGAGTATGGTGTTTCTGATCATTAGTGTGGCGCTGTTGCTGCGGCGGCGCTGATAAAGGCGCGGCGCTAACAGGCATGACCCTGTTAACGCCGGGCAGCAGTGAACACTTCATCGCGTCGACCTTCTGATGGCTATCAGCCGGAATGGCCGCGGACCCGTTACTTGATACTCTCGACAAACAATACCTTGGTCAGGTCGCGCAGCCATTTATGACAAGGCGAATGGTTATGCTTCGAGTGCCAGGCCTGGATAATGCTGCGTTTGCCGAGATCGAAATCCGCGCTGAAAAATTCCACCGCGATATTCAGCTTGCGCAGGTTTTTCACCACGAAATCCGGCACGATCGCCAACGCATCGGAATGGGTAATGGCGTTCATGGTGGCCATATAGCCGGGGGTGGCGCCCATTACTTGCCGGGCCGACCAGAAATATTTCATCGCTTCATCGGTACCGGCCGGATATTTCTCCTTGGTCTGGACAAACTGGTATTTCAGCAAATTGTCCATGTTCTTGTCCGAGCATATAATTGGATGGCCACAACGGCACATGAAATAACACTTGGCCGAGTGAATGGTGCGGATGGTGATTTCCGGATTCAGATCGCGCATTTCGCCGATATACAGGTCAATATCATTGGAACGCAGGAAATCATCGTCGAATTCCGAGTCATGTACCATATTAATGAATACGTTCGGCGCGCTTTTTTGCAACTCTCGAAACAAGGTGGCGTTCAAGGTGAAAACGATGGTGGCATTGGCCGCTATGGTGAACGACACCGTAGTGGTATGCGGCTCGAACGCCATATTGGTGTTGAGCATGGATTCGATACGATTGACCAGTTGCCGTACATCCTCCTTGAGGGCAATGGCTTTCGGGGTGGGGATCAGCTTGGTTCCGCTGCGTACCAGGATAGGGTCGTTGAACAATACGCGAATCTTATTCAGCGACTTGCTAATGGCCGGCGCGGTGACGTTCAGTTTTCTGGCCGCCAGATTGACGCTGCAATCTTCTAGCAACGCGTTCAGTACAACCAATAAATTAAAATCAAAATTGTTCATAGAATAGTCATGATGATAGCGCAAGTTTGAGGGATATCCGTTAGGTTACGAATGCAAAGGTACTTAACATTTTTATCTTCATTCTCCTTCTTCATTACTCATTAGCATGAGAACAATTGACTAACTGCTTTTAGTGGCTAATGATTTTATCTTTTATTTTTTATTGATGACAAGGCTAAAATACCCCTTGCAGAGTATCTTATCCCCTAATTAACATATTGGAACCACCGCGAACGGGCGTTATTACTGGCATGGCCTGCTATTTTTAATATGTTGCATTATATAGTTGAATGTTTTTTAATAGCATTTTATTAATATTATTCGGCTTGTGTGAGATGTGTCGTTTTTATACCTGCATATTGCATCAAAAAAGCATCCGGCTCCATCGGAAAACGCGGCCAATGTCGCTATCGTTGAACTTCCGGCGGATCTTCCGCCGAACAGCAAAAAAAAGAAAGAGTAATTGCACCCCATTGCGGCGATATACGCTAAATACCTTGGGTGGCATTGCGGCGGCAAGCGAACGCGGCCAGCAATGAGGCGACGTGACCTACGACGAATCAATGTGAGCGGCAGATTCATCGGAAGCGCATTTTTGCCACCCACAACGGCGATGAGGTCGTCAGGCGATGAAATTCTTGCTCTGTTTCAAAATCAGATCGCAAGCCTTGGTTTTCACCTTTTCGCCCAAGGGCGTCGAACCGAGGGACTTCAGATTCAACTGGCCGCCTTTTGCGGTATTGAGCAACCCGCCGAGCCCCTGCTGATAATCCTGGCTATTGGCGCTTGCCGGGCTGGAGATGCCCAGTTTTTTCATGACGTTATCTTTTATGGATGACACCCCGTTTGCTGACAGCACATTGTTTTTCACACAGTACTCCAGTATGCCCGCCGCATTGGTCATGCTGCCGGCGCTGAGCGCCTTATCGCCGCCGTTTAGCAGACCGGTCAGAGACGAGATGGAGGGCGCGCTGTTTTTCGCGCTTTCGCCGCCGGCGCTGTTGCCCGAGTTGCCCAGGGCACTGGCCGCGCTGTTAAGGGTATCCGTCCAGTTGGCCGCCAGGGCCGGGCCGGACGATAACACGGCGGCAATGGCCGCCGTCCAAAGCAGGCGAGATGGGGTTGTCATGATGAAGCTCCCGTTGTTGTGCTGATGCTCCGCACGCCTTAACCGAACCGGCGGCGGGGCATGTTGTGATTATCTTTTCCGACTGTTTCTGACGAGACAAGTTCCGCCGGTCTTTGGCGAAGGCACAGGATCGGGGCGTTGAGCGGCCTTTCGGCGGGGGGCGAAATAATCGAGGGCTTTTTACACTCTCGCCGGATCTCATTTGGTGTGCCGGGCCTGTATGGCGCAGAGAGGGAATGCGTGCGCCATCCGTGGGGGAATTTTGCCCGTTTCAGCCTTATTGGATGTCGCTTTTCCTGGCTTTCGATGGCCTTGCGCATCTGTTCGCCGTTTTTTTCGACACTTAACCCGATGCAGGCCGGATAAATGTTGCGTGTCGATCATGGGCAGGTATAATGCATCCGTTTTCCGCATCCAGCTTCTGTGCCGAAGTGGCGAAATCGGTAGACGCAGTTGATTCAAAATCAACCGCCTTCGGGTGTGCCGGTTCGAGTCCGGCCTTCGGCACCATCGGAACATCAATAGACGTCAACGGACGTCTTTTTTTGTGCCTGAAATCCAGTATCCGCAAGGCTTTCCTCGCTTTTTCACTCAACCTAAGTCAACCTGATTCAATCTACATCAACTTACTGATGCGGGTACAACTGCGGGTATATCCCGGTTCGATAATGTTTGTACCCACACAGAACCCTTGAAAGGATACTCATCATGGCTCTGAGTGATGTGAAAGTTCGTTCGGCTAAGCCTGAAGCTAAAGCCTATAAACTTACTGACGGTGAAGGCATGGTGTTGCTGGTTCACCCTAACGGCTCCAAATACTGACGGTTGCGTTATCGCTTCGGCGGTAAAGAAAAGATGCTGGCGTTGGGAAAATATCCCGAAGTCTCGCTGGCGGATGCCAGGTCACGGCGGGATGAAGCCGGTAGCTGTCAACGAAGTTGACACCCTTATTCGTTTTTTACGCTGCCGTTTTCAGCCCGGTTTCCGGCTTATCTGGATTCAGCATCACCACCTCGACCCGCTGCCATTGGCGGCATGAGCCAGACCACCGTTCCGGTCGGGCTCTTCTGGCCGTGTCATACAAGGCCTTTCGTTTTGCCAGCAGGCTTATATCTTCTCCCTGATGCCGTTGTTCCGGTGTGACATAACCGATGGCGCTATGCCGATGCTCTTCGTTATACCACCGGCTGAAGCCCTCGACCCAACGCCGGGCTTCAGCCAGATCCATAAAGCCTGATGACGGCCATGACGGAACGTATTTTAGCGTCCTGAACAGCGACTCCACATACGGATTATCGTTGCTGACCCGCGGTCGGCTGTGCGAGCCGGTGATCTGCAGTTCTTCCAGTTTCACTTTCAACGTCTGGGATTTCATCGGTGCGCCATTGTCGGCGTGCAACACCAGCGGCTGCCGGTAACACCGTTCGCGTAATACGGTGCGGTGCAGCAGCGCGGCGGCCTGCTCGCCGTTTTCCTCTTCATGGACCTCATAACCGACGATTTTACGGCTAAAAATATCTTCTATCAGATACAGATAAAAATAGCGTCCGCGAACCCGAGAGGCCAGCCAGGTGACATCCCACGCCCACACCTGACATGGCCCAACAGCCTGATAACTGGTCGGTTTATTCACTTTTAACGGTGCCCGGCTGCGGCCCCGGTGATGCACCTGGCCGTGTCGCCGCAGTACCCGGTAAAACGTCGATTCACTGGCAAGATAAACACCCTTGTCCGCCAGCCGTGGCACGATTTGCGCCGGCGGCAGGCTGGCATAGTCCGGCTCGTGACATACCGTGACTATCTGACGCTCTTCTTCGGCGGTCAGTTTATTGGCCGGTACCGGACGTACTGCCGTGGGTCGACGGTCTTCAGCCTGAGCGTTCCAGCGCTTCCAGGTACTGAGGCTTAACCCCACTTCCCGGCAGGCGGGGAGCAGACGTGCGCCGGCGCTCATGGCTTCACGTATCCACTGGAGCAGTTGCACGCGTTCGTGAGCCGGGGTCAGTCGTCCTCGTCCTCCTCGCCGTAATACTGATTCAGCTTTTTTCGCAATACCAGCAACGCAGCCGCCTCCGCCAGGGCTTTTTCCTTACGTGCCAATTCACGCTCCAGCCCTTTGATTTTCTTTTGGGCCTGCTTTTGCGACTGGCGGGTATCGGCTTGTGGCGTTTGGAGAAAATCCTGTTTCCACTGGGCGATTTGTTCAGGATAAAGCCCTTTGCGACGGCAGTATTCACTCAGTTCGGCTTCACTGAGCGTAGCGGTTTCAACGATGACGGCAAAGCGGGCTTCTGTCGACCAAAGGTCTGTGGTTTTGTTGGCTCCGGGCACCGGTTT
>NZ_SZPQ01000005.1 GCF_005217455.1 Martelella alba | reverse complement strand
CCTGCATAACACGCTGGCGGACAAGGACGAGTTCAATGAAAAGAACCCGGCCAGTACCTGCATTCTCGGCACCAATGGTTCGGGTAAAACCATGCTGATGACGTTCCTTGAAAACATGCAGCAGAAATATGGCCGCGCGGACAGTTTTTCTCCTGATGCGAAAACCCAGCGGCTGACAACCGTTTACCTGGACAAGGACCGGGGCGCGGAAATGAACATCCGGGCGCTGGGCGGCCGTTACTTCCGTATCACGCATGGCGACCCCACGGGATGGAACCCGTTTTCGCTGTCGCCCACGAAACGCAATATCAGTTTCATCAGTCAGTTGATGAAACTGCTGTGTACGCGTAACGGTGCGACCATCACGCCCCGTGATGAGCGTCGCCTGAACGATGCCGTTAACGCCGTGATGAGCAATGAGCCGCAATACCGTGTCTGTGGTATTACGCGCCTGCTGGAGAATCTGCCGGAACCTGCGACCAGGGAAGCTCAGGAGAATGGCCTGAGTATTCGCTTGTCGCAGTGGGCACAGGGCGGCGAGTTTGGCTGGGTGTTTGATAACGCATCAGACACGTTCGATATCAGCCACTGCGATAACTTTGGTATTGACGGCACGGAGTTTCTGGACGATGCGGACGTCTGTGCGCCGATTTCCTTTTATCTGCTGTACCGCATCACCAGTCTGCTCGATGGACGAAGGCTGGTTATCTTTATGGACGAGTTCTGGATGTGGCTCAGGGATCCGGTCTTTAAGGATTTCGCCTATAACCGGTTGAAAACCATCCGTAAATTGAACGGGATGCTGGTTGTGGGCACCCAGTCCCCGGCGGAGATCATCAGGGATGAAATTGCGCCCGCCGTGATTGAGCAGTGCGGGACGCAGATCCTGGCAGCCAACCCCGGCGCCGACCGGGCGCACTATGTTGACGGGATGAAGTTTGAACCGGAAGTGTTCGAGGTGGTGAAAAATCTGAACCCGCAGGCCCGCCAGTATGTGGTGGTAAAAAATCAGTTCCGGCGTGGCGACACAAAACGCTTTGCCGCCCGCGTGACGCTCGACCTCTCCGGTATCGGCCGATACACCCGGGTCATGAGCGGCAGCGCCGACAACCTCGAAATCTTTGACTCGATTTACCAGGAAGGAATGCAGCCGCATGAATGGCTGGAACCTTACCTGGCTCAGGCACTCTGACAACCCACAGGAGACCCATGATGAAAAGGCGTTTTCATGCCCTGATGTTCGCGTGCGTGATGGCAAGCCCCCTGGCGCACGCCGGTATTCCCGTTCTGGTGGATGCCGATCCGCTTCGTGAGGCCGAATGGCTGAAAGAAGCGCAGCGCTGGATGCAGACCGCACAACATTATCAGAGCCAGATCCAGGCGTATAAAGACCAGCTGGCGACGGCTACCGGCATCCGTGATATCGCTGATTTTGTGGATCAGGCGAAGAGTCTGAAATCGGATCTGGAACAACTGCGCAGACCGGGCCAGACACTCAATGATCTGCTGCTTTCCGGCGGCACCTCCGGACAGTTCGATGCGCTGTATGCAAAGTACCGGGTTTTCGATACCTGTAACGCGGAACAGTCGGGAAGCTATGCCGATACCTGCAAACAACTGGTCATCAATAAGGCGATCCAGTTTGAGCAGACTGATGAGATCCAGGAGCAGGTCAGCCAGACGCTGGGGGAAATCAACGATCTCTCCGATCGGATCTCACTTTCCAGAGACTCAAAGGAGTCTCAGGACCTTGCCAACAGTATTCAGCTAAAATCAGTGATGCTGAACACGCTCACAGACCAGTGGGAAATGAGCGTGAAGGCAGCAGAAAAGCGCGAAAAAGTGCTGGAGGACGAGCGTGTTAAACAGTGGAATCAGCAACAGTTAAATGCGCCAACCCCTGATTTAAACGGCTAAAGGAGTCTCACATGCGTTTATTAACCCTTTCTTTCTTGTCCTTATTATTCGTCGTCATTAGCGGCTGCAAAGAAGAAGCCAGAACGACTCAGTGGTACAGGGATCATCCTGATGAGCTAAAAGCGGTGTATGAGAAATGCCAGAAGACCGGCGATGCCTCAGAAAACTGTAAAAACGCCAATGAAGCCCATTATCAGATTCAGCAGTTAAATGCCCCCACTCCCGATCTGAATTCATAGTGAGGTTAATATGTCCGGTGGTGTATTTATCGGTGTTGAGAAACACCTCATAGGAGGAGTCACCGACGCCACAAAGGGACTGATGATGTCATACTCCTCCATGATGATAGGGCTGGCGGCAACGTCAGCTACCCTCTATATCCTGTGGCGTGGTTACCAGACCCTGGCGGGCAAACTCTCCACGCCGATGGAGGACGTCATGTGGGACATCATGAGGATGGCAATCATCCTGTCCTTTGTGGCAAATGTCAGCGGTTATCTTGATGGTGTTATTGACGCCATCAATGGCTTAAAGGAGGGATTTTCCGGCAGTGATAATATCTGGCAGTTACTGGATAGCCTATGGGATAAAGCGAAGGTATTAGGCAAAACGTTACACGATATGGATAACTCAACCTATATAAAAGATGAGGGCATGACTGCTCAATTTTATGTCTGGCTCGGGATATTCGTATTAATGATCGTAACAGCCTTTGTTTCAATGATCGCGGAGGTCATGATTCTGCTGCTGAGTATTACCGCCCCTGTGTTTATCTTTTGTCTGCTGTATGGTTTTTTACGTCCCATGTTTAACAACTGGCTGCAAAATGTTTTCGCCGCCATATTAACGGTTTTGTTTTCTGCGTTGTCGCTACGCATTGTCGTTAATTATTTAAACTCGCGGTTAGATATTGCAACACAACTATCTGCACAATCCAACATTGTGGAGTTAGGCGCGCAGGTCTGCCTGGCGGGTATCTGTGCGGCAATACTGGTTTATCTCTCCGCAAAACTTGCTGGCTCTCTTGCCGGAGCAAGTGCCACCGTCTCCATGCAGGGGCTGGCGGCGGTGGGACTCGGCGCGGCGTCATTTGGTGCCGGAAAACTGGCAGCAGGAACCGGGAAGCAGACAACCCGCGCCATTCAGAACAACATCCAGGGCTGGCGCGATGCCAGCGCGGGTAAACCCGGCAGCGGTCCGGGATACAGCGCGGCGAAAGCGCGTCAATATGCGATTGAGCAGATGATCGCCCGCAACGAAGCCCGGCGACTGGCACAAGCCAGGGACTCAGCGATTCAGAAATTCCATCGTTAAACCTGTCATCACTGGTCGAAATATCCCCGTTATCCCCCATGGTGAAAACATAGCCCTGTTTTCATTCCACTGATCTCACAGAGGACACACCCCATGAAACGCCTGATTGCGCTGGCTTTGCTGTGCGCACTTTCCGGCTGCGCCCGGTCCACTTATCCCCCGGCATTCAGCGGGCAGGGAGCGCCTGTGAATACCCCTCAGATTATGGCGGAGTTAAATCATCATGAGTGAGCAGACCCTTATTGCGGATTCACGCACCTTTGAGCAACAGATGATTGAGCGGGACAAACGCGCCATGAAAGCCGGGTTTATCACCGGTGGCGCGGGCCTGCTTATCGCCGTACTGGCGCTCATCGCCGTGGTGGTGATGCTGCCCCTGAAACAGACGGTCATTGAACTGTACACCGTGGATAACCATACCGGGCGGGTGGAGCACGTCACCCGCGCATCGAAAACCAGCCTGACGGCGGAGGCAGCTTATCAGAAAGCAATGACCGCCAGCTACGTCAGATTGCGTGAGCGGTATGTGTATCCCTCCCTCCAGGATGACTATAAGACGGTACAGATTTACAACAGCCCACAGGTCAACGATGACTATCTGGCGCTGTATGCCGGTAAAGAGGCCCCGGACAAAGTGTACCAGGACGGGGCGCATACCGTGCACATCGACATCCTGTCAAACCAGCTCACCGATGGCACAGACCCCGACAGAGTCGCCACCCTCCGCTACAAAAAGACCATCCGCCGCCTCGCGGACAACCGTACCCGTACCGAATACTGGGATACCCGCCTGACGTTCCGCTCTGCCCCTGATAAGGCGATGACCGATACGGAGCGGGAGGTTAACCCGTTCGGCTTTACCGTGACGAGCTGGCAGGCAGACCGTGAAATCCGGGGAGGTGAATAATGAAACGCATTATCCTTATCCTGCTCGCGCTGATGCTGTGCGGCACGGCATGGAGTTCCGCCATCCCGCAGGCAAGCCGTTTTGATGCCCGCGTTCAGCAGGTGGTTTATAACCCCCTGAACGTCACCGTCGTCAGTACCCGGCCCGGCTTCATGACCACGCTGGTGTTTGACAGTGACGAAGCGGTTATCAGCGCCAGGCCCGGCTTTGAGGAGGCGTGGGAGGCCACGCCGGACGCCAACCGGGTCAACGTCCGCCCGGTGGCGCTGGTTCAGGGCACGCCCGGCGCGGACGGCAACACCACCCAGGTGGTCATCCCGCCCAACAGCCGGGACTGGCACACTAATATGCTGGTCGTCACCACCCGGCGTTTATATAACATCGAGCTGAACGTCATTGATGATAAATCACCGCAGCAGCCTGCTTTCCAGGTGAGCTACCGCTATCCGGGCGAAGCCCTGGAGAAAACCCGCCAGGCGGAAGCGGTCAGGCAACGCGAACAGACGCAAAAACAGCAGCAGGCCGACATTCAGCAGGCCCTGAACAGTGCGCAGACGCCGCGCAACTGGGACTACCTCAAATACCCGGGAAGTGACAGCGCACGTATTGTCCCTGATTTCGCGTATGACGATGGCCGCTTTACCTTCGTGGGTTTCTCCCCCGCAAAATCCATTCCCTCCGTGACAAAAGCGCTGAACGGCCAGGAGCAGGTTGTTAACAGCACTATCCGCAGGAAAGGCAGCTTTACCGTACTGGTTATTCAGGAAGTCACGCCCCGTCTGGTTCTGCGTTCCGGTCATGCCGTGGTCGGACTGGAAAATCGTGGTTTCGGCAGGGTCCAGGCCGCTGATGGTGCCACGGTTTCCCCGCAGGTTGAGCGGGTAGAAAAACCCGCAACCCATTGACAACTGAGGAGTCATGCAGATGAACGACGAACACCCGCATCCTGTGCCGGATGAATCCCGGACCACCCCGGCACAAACGGATGACGACATTGCCGCGCTGGAGCGCGAGGCCCGTGCAAAGCGGGAAACGGAGCTTTTCACCGCGCAGGAGGATGAAGAGAGCGATCCGGTACAACCCGCGATCAACAAACTGAAAAAGCGCAGGCGCGGGAAAGCCACCGCGTTTCTGGCGCTCGCCGCCGTCGCGCTGATAGCGCTGGCATGGGCGGGTAACTGGATATACCGCAATTTCCTCTGGCAGCAAGGTGAGGAAAAGCGGCAGGATGCCGCGCCACAGCCGAACCGGAGCGATTACCGGCAGCGTACCGATCTGGGGACGCACGATACCGAAGCGGGCACACCGGAACCGGCGGACAACAGCCCGCGCAGTGCGACGGTCACCGGGCCGGAGACACCGCCGGAACTGGATAAAGCCCGTTTTCTGATTCGCCGGGATAACTCTGCCGCTGCGGCCCGAAACCCGGTCCGGACCCGGCAGCAGGAGATGACACAGGCAGCTTCTGACGGTCAGCAGTCAGGGACGCCATCCACTGGCTCCGGTCAGCAGCCAGACACAACGCCGCCACAGTCGGAACAATCCCCGTCAGCAGTACGGCGTATTCCTTACAACCCGGATCTGTACGTGCCGGAAAATACCGCCATTCCCTGTTCGCTGGATTACCGCTTTGTTTCGGACCGGGCGGGGAAAATCCGTTGCACGATTGCCGAAGATATCTGGAGCGCCAGCGGTAATACGAAGCTGATTGAAAAAGGGACCACCGCCACGGGTATTTACCAGACTGGCGCAGAAACCGGGATGACACACGGACAGGGCCGCGCCTTCCTCATCATCACGAAACTGCGTACCCGCCAGCCCCCCTATCTTGATATTCCGCTGGTCGATACCCACGCTGCCGGGGAACTGGGCGAGGCCGGTGTTGACGGCTGGATCGACTCGCATTTCAGCGAACGATTCGGGGGCGCGTTACTGGTCGGCATGATCCCCGATATTGGCGCATGGGCCTCCAACAGTGCCGGTCAGAAAGATCGTAACACGGACTATACCGAAAACAGCCGTCAGGCGATGGCGGATATGGCGCGGACCACACTGGAAAACAGCATCAATATCCCGCCGACCGTGCACAAAAATCAGGGTGAGATCATCAACCTGGTCACCGGACAGGATATTAATTTTTCCGGCATCTATACGCTGAGGATGAAAAATGACCGCTAAAAATATCTCACTGGACCGCTATAAACAGCGGTTTTTTGGCGATTTTCTGGCGCTTCCCGGACTGACGGAGATCGCCGTCAATCGTCCTGGCGAACTTTTCACCAAAATTAACGGCGTCTGGGCACAGCACGCCGTCCCGCTGGATTATGAGGGCTGCTACAACTTCGCCAGATGCCTTGCGAAACATCACGGCGACAATATCGAAGATATCAAGCCGGGGCTGTCGGCCACGCTGGAGTCCGGCGAACGTTGTCAGGTCATCGTGCCCCCGGCCTGCGAGCGTGACACGGTGTCCATCACGCTGCGTAAACCTTCACAGGTACAAATCCCGCATCAGGACTATGTCGACGCCGGGTTTTACAACCGGGTGACGGGCACGGAAAAAACGCGGACGCACAATGAGGAATTACTGACCTTATATCACGCAAAAGATATTCCGCGCTTTATGGAGAAGTGCGTGGAGTACGGTAAAACCCTCGCGGTGGCCGGGGAAACCAGTACCGGGAAAACCACCTATATGAAGATGCTGATTGGTTATATCCCCCTTCATCTGCGTATTACGACTATTGAAGATAACCCGGAAATCATCTTATTTATGCATAAAAACTACGTCCACCTTTTTTATCCGTCGGAATCGGCAGATGAAAAAGGGTCAATTGTGACGCCCGCCAGCCTGCTGCGCTGGAATTACCGCATGAATCCCGACCGCATACTGTTAACCGAAGTACGCGGCGGGGAAGCCTGGGATTTTCTCAAAATAACCGGCTCCGGACATGAAGGCAGCATGACATCTATTCATGCGGGTTCGGCAATCGAAGCGGTGGACGGGTTTATTACCCGCTGCTATGAAAATCCGCAATGCGCCCGACTCCCTTACACCTTTATGTTACGCAAGGTGCTGGACAGTCTGGACGTTATCGTGAGTATTGACCTGGACGGCAATGTGCGCCGGATGAATGATATTTATTTCCGGCCACTGCACCGCAGCGCTTTTTTTGAGGAGATGAAAGCATGATAAAGCTTATCAATATGCTGCTATTTTCGCTGGTACTTTCCGGCTGTTCTTCACCCCCGCCCCCGGTTCCTGTTGAATGGGATAAACCGGGCCAGTCAGTTAATACCAGTTTACCACAATGGCGTGATAACCCGGTTATTATTTCTTCTCTGGTCGTGAAAGATAAATGGTTATTGTCCATTCAAGCACGTAATTTTAACGGAACACCACGCTGGACCCCCGCTGTATTTTACGCGGTCGCCCACTCAGCACGTATTGTTGTTGCAGCGCCATCAGGCGCAGATTTCTTTACTGCAAAAAACTGGCTGCGGCGATATGGCGCAAAAGGCGTTATTGAATATCAACCTGTCCCTGACTGCCTGACATGCAGCGATACCTGCATTTATTTTTCGCATTAAATTTCCCTCACATTCTGAAACTCACCTTACCGTAAGGATGTCATCATGAAATATTCAGCTATTGCGGTGGCAGTGCTGTGCATTGCTGCCGGGACGCCTGTTTATTCTTTCGCTGCCGAACCATGTGAAGTCGTACTTTGCATGTACGGGAAAGCGACAGGGAACAGTGGAGGGAGCGAATGCCATTCTGCTGAACGTGCTTTCTTTAATATCGTTAAAAAGAATAGACACGGATTTTTACCCAATCATACACTCAATGCCAGAAAAGCTTTCCTGGGGGAATGCGCCAGCGCTGATCCGGAAGCGGTGAATAAAATCTTGTCCAGGTTTGGCAGAGTCAGAGGGTAATAAAACCCCGGCCATTATTTTAATAACCCCCCTGTATGGAGAAATAAAAGTGGATAAAGAAGACCTGTTTATTGCCAACATTCACTCAACACATCAGGACAGAATATCTGTCACGTGTATCTATGATTCTCTTTCAAAAGAAGCCTGTCGGGGGTGCGGGCTTTATTATGAGATATATGAAAGCCGGTTCATCGGTTTATTGCGACATCATCTTTCACAGCTTAATAAGCCGGATGCAGAGAAACTCAGACAATATGCCGAAAGTCAGGGAACGAAGGTCGATGATGAAACGTACTGTGCGGCATTAAACGCTGAACAGGAATGCCGGACTAAAATAGCCCGCGACCAGATGTGAATCACAGACACTGACAATATATCGAACGACGCCACAGACTGACAGACGACGGGTTTCAGGCGTGATTATTTTTGGCTTCAATTTCGGAGAAATTGTTAAGCCGTAAAATAAGTACGTGGCGCGCGGACAGAAAATTCAATTCCGGAGGAATTGTTAATTTTCAGGCACCGCACCCACCTGCGAACATTCGCCCAAAGCGAATTGAGCAGGCCGGGGGGGAGCCGAATAAATTTCGCCGCCCCAGCGTGCGAAAAGCTGTCGCCCACGACAGCGGTTTATTTGGGGGGCTTGCCCCGCACACCGTCAAGCCAGGTAATATTTCCCGCCCCAGCGGGGAATATTGCCGAACAGGCGCGACCAACCCCTTTAAAGCAGCGTTCCCGTTTTTTCGAGCCTGCGAGAAAAAACAGGCTAAACGCGCGTCTTAAAGGGGTTGGTCGCGCGTAGCGGGCGACGGTGTGCCGCTGTTGACCCTGGGGGTTTTGACGCGGCGTCCAGCCACGACATTACCCCCATGTTTCCGGCTGTCAGGGCGTACAGCCAGGACAAAGGAAACACGCTGTTGCCCGTCATGCGGGCGTTTCAGGTGACGGACGACCACCGATCGGCTGTTTTCTGAAAGCGCGGACAACGGGCATGAACGTCGGAGGCGTTCAGTGCTTTTTATCCTTTTATGGGCGTCACCGCCGGGCGTCGCGCGGGGGCGTGGGGTGTAACGTCCATCGGTGACGCCCATGTAGTGCGCCCGTCACACCGAAATCAGACCGGAGATCACTGCAATGGGAACTCATCTGATGCAAAGGCTGAATGCCTTTTCGGATGCCTTTTCTGTTTTTTTGCTCTGGCTGCAACACAACCCGGTAATATTATCCATATTCGCCGGGCTGACGCTGCCCTTTATTTTTCATCTGCCACGTGAAGAAAGAAAAAACGCCCCCTTCTGGTTAAAATCGGTGGCGTGCGTGTCCCTCTTCTTTTTTCTGTCCGGCACGCTGTCACCGCTGACCATTCAGGGGCTGAGTTTTTTCTTTACGGTACTCGATACTCACATTCTGCTCAGATTATCACTCTGGATACTGACCGTCGGATTTACGCTTGCCGGTCTGGCATTTCACATTACCGCCCGACGGTTACTGGCCGGAGAAATTGACAGTTTAAAACACCGGATGATTAAGAAAAGCAAACTGGAAAGAAATACCAGGACGGATGTTCGTGACGTCAGGGATATGTTACCTGACAGTATTGCGTATAATCCACTGGATTATATTGACCTGAACAAGGGTATTTTTATCGGGCTGGATAAAGACGATCAGCCGCAATATATCACCGCCGAAGAATTTCAGACGCAGCACGCCGACCTTATCGGCACTACCGGCTCCGGTAAAGGCGTAAGCGCCTGTGTCCTGCTTTATCAGGCAATACTGTCAGGAGAAGGGATCTTTGTCGAAGATCCGAAAAATGATGAGTGGGCCCCGCATGTATTGCGTGAAGCCTGCCAGAAAGCGGGAAAACCGTTTGTCCTCATTAACCTGAATGACCTTCATTTCCAGCTTGATTTACTGGCTGATATTTCTCATGAACAACTCGAAGAGCTGTTTAATGCTGGTTTCAGCCTGGGTAAAAAAGGCGAAGGTGCTGACTTTTATCGTATCGCCGATCGCCGTGCCGCCAGAAATACAGCAGCTATTTATGAAAAGGGCATGACGTTACGCGATTTATTTTACACTGACTTTGTGAAATCCCTCAGTGAAGATGTGCCTGCTTTTTATGGCGAGCTGGAGGAAATCGCTTTAGTGAATTCCATTAATGCCAGTAAGGGGTTTTCATTAAAGACAGTATTTGATGAGGGCGGCTGCTGTTACATCATTGGATCGATGCGTAACCAGAAAATCATCTCGGCGCAACGCATGATTTTAACCCGCCTGATTCAGATAGCCGAAACACGCGACAGAATAAAAAGAAAGCCACGCCCTGTCGCTATTTTTCTTGATGAACTTAAATATCACCTTTCCCGCCCGGCGCTTGAGGGGCTTGGCGCGGCGAGGGATAAAGGTGTGCATATCATCATGGCGCATCAGTCGGTGAAAGATTTATATGACTGCCCGGCAGATCTGGAGGGTGATGCCATCGCCGGTTCGGTTATCGAAAACTGTAAATTCATGCTGGTTTATCGCCTTCGTGATCCGGATACCGCCGACTGGGTGGCAAGGATGACCGGCTCTATTCTGGTTGACGATGAAATGCGGAAAGTGAAAACGGATATCGCCCTGACGGAGAAAATGGAAACGGACAGGATGATCCGGCAGGCGGAGCGTTATTATATCGACAGCAATATGCTCCTCAACCTGCCGAAATTCGTCGGTTTTGTTTTCACCCAAAGTGATCTTGCAAAGGCGACAAAATTTTTTCATATACCGGCAAAAAAGCAATATATCGACCTGCTGTCATTTGAACATAAAGACCCGCTGCATACCGAAAAAGAAAACCAGGTTCACAAACCTTCTATTAACCTGTGAGGCTGCCCGTGCTTATTCATAACGTTGCCGAAAGAAATGAAGCCGCAAACCGGAGAATGGAGACATTACTGAGTTTTCTTAAGGAAGAAACATTCTCTGATTTTCCAACCTTAAAAAAAGTGGTCGGCTATAAAGGAAGGCATAACCACGCCATGTATAACCTGCTGAATAAAGCTGTGACACTGGGATTGTTGAGCAAACATGAATATCCGGTACTGACCGGGAAAAAGGCATTGTGGGGAATATCCATGCAGGGACTGGCAAGAGTGGTTAACGCGGATGACCCTGTTTTCCCCGCTTATTTTGAGCCGGGAAAACTCAGGCACTGGACGCTGGAGCACCGTCTGTTAAACCAGCGGGTCAGACTTGCCCTGGAGGAAAAAGGCGGTACGGGCTGGCTTAACGGCGACCGGGGGGCGTTTATGGCGCGGTATCCGGGTGTCCGGCACCGACCAGACGGCATCATTACCTTAAGCAGCGGAGCCATCGTTGCGGTGGAAACAGAGCGCTCGCTGAAAACCCGCGCCCGTTACATCAGCATTATTAACAGTCATCTGGCGGCCAGCGACGCCGGACACTGGCACTATGCCATGTATGTTATGCCGGATGATAAAACGAAAGAATCGCTGGTCAGGCTGTTTGGCAGCATCAGGACGGTGATGAGGAACCCTGTTCCCGTTCCGTTTGATGCGAAGAACCGGGAAATGTTTCTGTTCCGCACCCTAAATGAACTGGAACAGGCATCCACCAACCGCGACTAAAACGCCAGCCCCTGTTGTGGATGTAAACAGGATAATAGACACCCTGCAATGACCGGGAGGTTACCCAGCCCGACAGATGTCGAACATCATCCCTCTCGCGAATATTTAGACCGCGCTGGACGACAGGGACGCTCAACTGAGCGTATTACCTGACAAAACCCATGATCTCAAAACAGACAGGAAAAAAAAATGAACAGAAACGCCGACCCGCTTTCGGGCGTACTCACTGAAATGTGCGCAAAAGCACTTGTCACATGGATGACTCATTCCGCACAGCAAGGCATGCCACGCGAAGAACTGCTGATACGCGGCAACGATTTTGTGTATGCCCTCCACGCCAATTTTGTTTTGCTACATGATGTTTTATCAGAAACGATGGAGGATATTCAGCAACAGAGTCACAAACTCGAAGAAAGCGTGGACATTCTGGCGCAGCGTTTACACTCCCTCGGGGCAGAGGCCGATAATATGGTCGCCAGGATAAAATAATAATCCTTTCTTAACCAGTCCTCCTTCAACCAGAGCCTGACATAGGTCCTCCTGTAGGAGTCACTGACTCTTGCTTAAACGCACAGCACCCCAGCAACATAATATTCATCCCGATCTAAGCTGCGCCAGTAGCGTAATCACTGGGGTTAACATTCCTTTTGCGGTATGCGCGGGCTCTTTGCCGCCCGCACCCGCAACCTGCGAATTTTCCGGACATAATATGTCCGGAAAATTCGCAGGGAAATTGAAACCTCTGTCACTCTGCCTGCCCCGATACAAGGTTAATGTAGTGGTCTAATAAAACCGGACACCAATTAAAGGCGTTGCTATAGTAGCGCCATTAACAGAGGTGCCCATGTATCACGACCGTTCTCGATTTACCCCAGAGTTTAAACTTGAAGCCGTTAGCCTTGTGCTGGATAAGAACTACACCGTCACTCAGGCATGCGATGCGTTAGGCATTGGGCCGACTGCATTACGCCGCTGGATTAAGCAGTTCAGGCAAGAGCAGCAAGGCTTCGTACCCGAAGGCGCTAAAGCACTGACGCCAGAGCAACGGGAAATCCAGGAACTGCGTAAACGTATCGACCGTCTTGAACTCGGTCAGTGTCAAGGTTGTTGTCACCCCCTGCGAGCCTGTTGGTAATTATACCGTCAGTATCCCTTGGTAATCACACTAATACATATCAGTTACTACCTGATGAGTTATTACAATCAACAACGACCGCATAGCCATAATGCAGGTTTTACACCTGACTATGTGGAAAAACGACTCAACAAACTGTCCGGAAATAGTTGACCACTACATAAAGCCGCATTCCTTTGCGGCTTCTTATCCTCCTGCTCAGACCTTCTCCATCAGATAACGATGCGCTTTCGATGCCGCGCTGGCAGCTTTGAAGATATAACGCTTGTCGTTTTTCAGTGCTTTCAGCCAGGAAGCAATATAGCTCTCGTGCTGCACCTCTCCGACAATCCCCAGATCCGCCATCAGGAACGCGCTTCCCAACTCGGCGATCAGCTCTTCAAAAGCATAATCCTCACTGCCAAATCTCCCTTTCATTTCACGGTTAAGACGTGTTTTACCACCGCTCCAGTGCACCAGTTCATGCAGGCCGGTGGCGTAGAAATTAGCGGCATCAGAAAAAAGGTGACGCTCCGGTAACCAGACTTCATCAGTTGAGGGTCTGAAAAAGGCGTTTTGTCCTTTCTCAATGATGTTTGCGCCACTGCTGCGGAACATGTTTTCAGCCTGCGGCAACGGCTCGAACGTTTCAGCGGAACTCACTGCCTCAGCAGTCAGGGGAAGACCATCAATTTGTTCAACGTTAAACACGGTGAAGGTTTTCAGCATCGGGATATGGTCGATTTCTCCGGCATCGTTTTCCTTCTCCAGTGTGGTGTAGAAAATGGTGACCGTACCGTGCTCACCTTTGCGAACTTGTCCGCCTGCTGCCTGCGACTGTTTGTACGTCATCCAGCGGGAATCGCTGAAACCCTGTTTTGACGCACTGCACCACAGCAACATGATATTCATCCCACTGTAAGCCGCGGCGGTGGCGTAGTTGGAAGGTAAACCGGACATTCCCGGTACGCGCTTCCACGGACACGTCCAGGGCTTAACGCCTGTATCCAGTGCGCTAATGATGCTGTCGGTGATAGTCTGATAAATATCGGCTTTGGTTTTAGAAAATTTCGTTTTTGAGGAGCCTGACGGGTCCAGCGGGGATACGCTGGTCGCCGCTGCGGTGTTAGGGGCGCTGGTCCGGGTATGCAGGGAAATAGACATGGTTTTTTCTCCGTCAGTGGTGTGATTTTCGTCTTCGTATCGCCTGACGGTTCGCTTTCCCGACGTCGTTCCGGCCTGCAAGGGCGCAGTATGCGTGCCATTTACCCTTGTGGGACGGGTTGTGTTGGGAAACGATTAACCGAAAGCAGATACGGGGAACGGAAAGCACACAGGAGAAAAAAACTTGCCCCGGCATAGCCGGGCGTAGCGCCCCTTACTTCGCAGTGGTGAAATGCAGATTGGTGGTGTTGAGCCGGAGGCTGGCACTGACAGGAACTTCATGTAGGGGTTAGCATGCTCTCCTGCCGGACGAGACGATCCTGCTAACCTGGGGTGGTTTGTTCTGAAATTGTCTCGTTTCGGCATTAATCACTACCGAGTCCGGGCTGTCTCCTCATTGAACGCAGCGTACAGTCTAATCTCATGAATAAGAACACAGGGCACAGGAAAACCGCTATCTAAAAATCGACAAAATCAAAATTCAATAAATATTGTTAATTAACAACGCGTTATGATGACGACAACCAGTTTATAGAACAAAAACCTCAGGCATACAAGGGCATACTGGGCGAGGGAGAATATTGGGAAAGAAACAAGATTGGTGATAGCATGTTTACTGTGTGAGTGCCAACTTTTATTCAAAGATTGGATATTATCGACAGGTGTAAAAATGGCTAATGGCAAAATATTAAGACAGCTCCTCAAAGCGGGTACTCATGGAGATGCAGTGGCGTTTCGGCGCGCTTCTGAAGCTGTTATTGAAGAAGAACGCCAAAAGCAGCACCACTTGCTCGCTAATGATTTAGAACAAATTCTTTACGGTGGTGATAAGCATACAGCATCTACCACTCGAAAACCCCAGTTTGAATTCGATATTCCTGTCGATAAAGAACGCGGTCTCCCTCTTGTGGATATCAGGTCGCCAAATCGCTCTCTTGATGAAATCATTCTTCCTGATAGCAGTTTTTCCATGATAGAAGAGATTCTGGAAGAGCACCGGAGATCAGACGTACTACGCAGTTACGGGATGAAGCCATCGGGTAAAATCATATTTTTTGGACCACCAGGCTGTGGTAAAACACTGGCTGCCGAAGTGATCGCCTTCGAGTTAGACAGACCGCTTGCCATAGTTCGCCTTGATGCACTCGTCTCTTCTTTCCTCGGTGAGACAGCAGCTAACTTAAGAAAAGTTTTCGACTTCATAGCAATGCATAACCTGGTCGCTCTATTCGATGAATTCGATGCGATCGGCAAAGAGAGAAGTGACAATGGTGAGCATGGCGAGCTCCGGCGAGTCGTTAATGCAGTATTGCAGATGATGGACGCTTATGACGGTAGCAGTTTAATCCTTGCTGCAACTAATCATGAGGATATTCTTGATTCTGCTATCTGGCGACGTTTCGACGATGCGATCGAGTTCCCATTGCCAGATAACAAGCAGTTGACATTGTTGCTCCAGCTCAAATTGCGCGGAACTCGTCGTCAGTTTGAACTTGACGATCAGGAGCTACTAGCGGAATTTAAAGATAAGAGTGGGGCTGACATAGAACGTGTTGTTCGCCGGGCAGTCAAGCGAATGATTTTACGAGGCCAGGAATTCCTTACGCTCAAAGAGCTACGTGGTGCCCTTGTCCGCGAAGATCTCCGTAAGCACTAATGACATGTACCCAAGGAAGATGTAATTGGCAACTTACAAACACCTGACTATTACGCGTGAAAATCTCGATAATCGCCGACGTTCCAAGAATCCTCCTAAATTCACCAAACGGAGTGACCTGAGGGGACATGGTCAGAAATTGAATGCTTATTTTGCCACTGCAACTGCGGCCGCCCAGCGGCAGCTAAAATCTAGTGAGAACGCTCCATTTATACTTAAAATTCAATATGATGGTGCAATGCTTTTCGATAAACTTCAATCTCATGGGCTGGAATTCATAAGTCAGGAAAATAAGCAGCTGTGCGTGGTGTTTGCCACCGAACAAGGCTTGGCAATATTTCAGGATCATCTTAATAAACTGGGGATTGCGGGACAAAAGCTAACGTATATGCAAATTCTTGAGGCGATTGAAAGCATTGATAGCTGGTCCGCCGAAGATCGAAAAAGCTGGGCTTTGCGTCATATTGGCTTACCTGATTCCGAAACGTTTAGGCTTGATGTAGAACTTTGGCCACATCACGTAGCCAATCACCCATTACGCATCCAACTGTTCAACGCATTTGAGGCTTGGCTCACTGACATCGGCATCCGGAAACTGGACAGAATTAATCTTGATAGTTTGCTTATGTACAGAGTGGAAGTAAACAAAGATCAAGCTGCAATGCTGTTGAATCACCGTGACGTCAGGCTCGTTGATCTTACTCCAATGACCGGTATCAGTTATCCTCAACTTGATCGTGACATCACTGAATTTCCCCGAAATATACCTGCTCCGCAGCAAAACGCGGCTCGCGTTTGCATCTTAGATAGTGGTATCAATACAAATCACCCACTTCTGCGCCCCGCCATTGGAGAAAGTCGTTCTTTTATTCCAGGACAAGATGAATTTGATGATGCTGGTCATGGTACCGCAGTAGCGGGTATAGCCCTTTATGGGGACGTTGAAGCATGTGAGCGTAGTAACTTTTGGCATCCAGAATTTTGGTTGTATAACGGCAAAGTAATGCGCAAATGTCCGCATACAAATGATGCCATTTACGATGAAATCTCAATTGAAAAGACATTAATGCAAGCGGTTGAATATTTTGTAGGACTTGGTTGTCGGATCTTCAATTTGTCATTAGGTAATATGAATGCACCTTACGATGGTACACACATTAGGGGGCTTGCTTACATCCTTGACGTTTTAGCCAGAAAACATAACATTCTTTTTATTGTTTCTACCGGCAATTTTCGAGGCTCCGAAGATCCTCCTGTGCCTATCAAAAGCTGGCGCGATGAATACCCCGAGTATCTCATAGATGAACAAAGTGTCATCATTGATCCTGCACCAGCTCTGAATGCACTCACAGTGGGTAGTATTGCACGCCATAATGCAACATATGACAGTCAACGTTATCCTGAAATCCATCAGCTATCTCCGGCATCAGAAAATCAACCGTCTCCATTTACCCGACATGGCCCTTCGGTCAAAGGCGCTTTAAAGCCAGAACTCGTTGCTGCTGGAGGAAACCTCGCCAGTCCAATGCGGCAGGAAGGTTATCAATGGAAATCTGACATGCGGGGATTAGGCGTACTAACTCTGAACCACCAATTTCAGGGTAATACAATTTTCAAGGAAATTAGCGGTACAAGTTTCTCGGCACCTTATGTAACTCATTTGGCAGGAAGATTGTCCAACGATTACCCGGATGCTTCTGCTAATTTATTGAGAGCACTATTAGTCAATCAGGCAATACTACCGAGTGAATTAGACTCCGCCTTCCCTGCTGAACTTAAAAAAGCCTATAAGGCGGCAGCTAGGAAACGGGATATTTCCCGTGATATAGGGGGCTATGGTCAGATTAATGAAAATGACCTCTACCGATCATCGGATCACTGCGTGGTTTTGATGTGTGAAGAGATGATTGAGAAAGACTCTTGCCAGTTCTTTGAATTACCGCTACCGACATCATATCTTCGAAAAACCAAGGCCACTCGGGAGTTAAACATCACTTTAGCATATTCTCCAGCAGTTCGAACCACGAGACTCGACTATCTAGCTACTCAGATCAACTATCGATTGGTCAAGGGTGAATCTCTTGATACTGTCCAGAAATACTTCAATTATAAAAATCAAGACGATGCAAAAACTCGTAACGATGATGCGACTCCGAATCGTGAAATTTCAGCCCAGCTTAGAGGCAGGGGAACTGTGCAATCATCCAGATGGACGTTTAAGCAGCGTAACCCTGATGAGAAATGGTTCGTAGTTGTTACTCGCCAAGACAAAGAATGGACCCACCCAGATGTGCTTGATAAAGAACCTTATGCCTTAGTGGTTACTGTAGCTGATCGCGATAATGAGAATGCTCAACTTTATACAGAAATTCAGGCTGTGATTGCTCAACAAATCCAGGCTCGTGAACGAGCCCTACAAGAAGTGCGTCAACGAGCGACGTTATGAATTTTAAATAACTGTAACTACGATGTATTAGCCCAGATTTGACCTAACATAGATATGGTATAGAGAGCTAAACATCATCTGATAGGCCGCTCTGTGCCTAAAGCGGAAACTGCAAACGCCGGTTTGTATAAAGTTGATGGGAAGCAAGTCATGATGATTACTGTTTAATCAAATTTAAATGAACTAACCTAAGATACAGGTACAATTATAAAGACGATTGTAGTTACCCTTGAAATTTTATTTCAAATAAAATATTTTCGCTCTCAACAAATCTATGCTTGAAAAAATAAGTTGAGCGCATACAAATAATCAAAGGAATAACATTCATGAAAAAAATATACGAACTTTCGGGCAATGCAGCGCTAAAATACTTTCTTAAAAATGACTCTTACACCACATTAGAACTACCCACCTATATAAATTTTGCATCACTACTCGAAAAAATCAATACCGCTATAGTTGATAAAAAAATTAGCTATACTCCAGACCCTAAGTTGTTAATGGGAAAAGATATAAACTACCAAGTATTAGTTAGCAAAGATGGATTATATAGTTGGCGGCGGATAACGCTTATAAATCCTTTTTATTATGTTTATTTTTGCAGATTAATCACTTCTCCAAAAAACTGGAGAAAAATAAGGAAGGTATTCAAGGAATTCGAACTTAATGACCTTGTTTTGTGCTCAAGCATTCCTTTAAGTAAAAATAAATCATCTAATATAGCCGCATCCATAATTAACTGGTGGGAAGAGTTTGAGCAAAAAAGTCTCTCTCTGGCGCTTGAATATGAATTTATGTTCAGTACTGATATTTCTAACTTCTATCCATCAATTTACACTCATAGTTTTGAGTGGGTTTTTATAACTAAAGAAGAAGCAAAAAAGAAAACAAACAATGATAACCCCGGCCGTTTGATAGACACTCATATTCAAATGATGATGAATAATCAAACCAATGGCATACCGTTAGGTAGTACACTCATGGATACATTTGCTGAGCTCATATTAGG
>NZ_SZPQ01000004.1 GCF_005217455.1 Martelella alba | reverse complement strand
CAGCGTTCCCGTTTTTTCGAGCCTGCGAGAAAAAACAGGCTAAACGCGCGTCTTAAAGGGGTTGGTCGCGCGTAGCGTGCGACGGTGTGCCGCCTTTGACCCTGGGGGTTTTGACGCAGCGTTCAGCGGAGTCATTACCCCCATGTGACAGGTAGTAAGGGCGTCCAGCCCGAACGACATGGCACACGCCGTTGCCCGCCATGCGGGCGTTTCAGGGGACTGACGACCATGCGTCGGCAGTTTTCTGAAAGCACGGATAACGGGCATGAGCGCCGGAGGCGTTCAGTGCTTTTCGCACTGTGATGGGAGACAACGATGGAAGACAGACACGGGAGAGGGGTTAATCTCCCATAGCAGTCTTCCATGCGTGACTCTCGGACAACAAAATTAAAACCGGAGAATATTGCGATGGGAACTCACCTGATGCAAAGGCTGAATACTTTTGTTGACGCCTTTTCATTTTTCCTTTTATCACTGCAAAACAGTCCGGCAATATTGTCTTTGCTTGCCGGACTGACGTTGCCATTCATATTTAACCTGCCACGTGGAGAAAGAGAAAATGCGCCCTTGTGGTTGAAATCTGTAGCATGCGTATCGGTCTTCTTTTTTACCTTCGGTACAATATCCCCGCTTACGCTCGAGGGGCTGAGTTTTTTCTTTAAATCACTCGACAGAAACACATTTTTTAACATATCTCTCTGGATACTGACGGCCTCTTTTACGTTTGCCGGGTTAATTTTTCATATCGTGGTCAGCAGACTTCTTGCTGGTGAGATAGACAAATTAAAGCACCGACTTATTAAAAAAAGCAAGCTGGAAAGAAATATCAGAACTGACGTCCGGGAAGTAAAAGAAATGTTGCCTGGCAGTGTTTCCTATAATCCGCTTGATCATATTGACTTAAAAAAAGGCGTTTTTATTGGTCTGGATAAAGACGACCAACCACAATATATCACCATTGAAGAATTTCAGTCCCAGCACGCTGATCTCATCGGAACAACAGGTTCCGGTAAAGGAGTAAGCGCCTGTGCTTTACTTTACCAGGCTATTCTTTCAGGTGAAGGGGTATTTGTCGAAGATCCGAAAAATGATGAATGGGCACCACACGTTCTGAGAGATGCATGTCAGACGGCAGGCAAACAATTTGTTCTTATCAATCTGAATGTGCTAAGTTTTCAGCTTGATTTACTGGCGGATATTTCACACGAACAACTGGAAGAACTTTTTAATGCCGGGTTTAGCCTGGCTAAAAAGGGTGAAGGCGCAGACTTTTATCGTATTGCCGACCGTCGGGCAGCCAGAAACACAGCCGCCATTTATGAAAAGGGAATGACGTTACGTGACCTATTTAATACCCCCTTTGTAATATCACTTGAGAATGATGTGCCTGCTTTCTATGGCGAACTTGAGGAAATAGCTTTAGTTAACGCCATTAACGCCAGTAATGGTTTTTCTCTAAAGACAATATTTGATGAGGGCGGATGCTGTTACATTATTGGCTCCATGCGTAACCAGAAAATCATATCGGCTCAACGAATGATTTTAACTCGTCTTATCCAGATAGCAGAAACAAGAGACAGAATAAAAGAAAAACCTCGTCCTGTTGCCATTTTTCTTGATGAACTTAAATATCATCTTTCCCGCCCTGCTCTTGAAGGGTTGGGTGCAGCAAGGGATAAAAATGTACATATTATAATGGCGCACCAGTCTGTTAAAGATTTGTATGATTGCCCGGCAGATCTGGATGGCGATGCCGTTGCAGGCTCGGTTATTGAGAACTGTAAATTCATGCTTGTTTATCGTCTTCGTGATCCCGATACCGCTGACTGGGTGGCAAGAATGACAGGTTCTATTCTTGTTGATGATGAAATGAGGAAAGTTAAGACGGATACATTCCTGACAGAAAAAATAGATACAGACAGAATGATCCGCCAGGCAGAAAGATATTACATCGACAGTAACATGCTGCTTAATCTGCCTAAGTTTGTTGGCTTTGTTTTTACGCAGAATGATCTTGCTAAAGCCACGAAACTTTTCCATATCCCGGCAAAAAAGGAATATATCGAATTGCTCTCATTTGAACAAAAAATCCCTTTACAGGATGTAAATAAAGACCATGAGCATAAACCATCTATTAACGTGTGAGGCTATCAATGCTTATTCATAATGTCGCGGAAAGAAAAGCAGCCGCAAAACGCAGAATGCGGGCATTACTGACCTTTCTGAAAGAAGAAACTTACTCTGATTTCCGTACCTTAAAAAAAGTTGTCGGCTATAAAGGGAATAACAATCAGGCTATGTATAACTTACTCAATCGAGCGGTGTTTATTGGGTTTCTGGTTAAACATGAATATCCGGTACTGACGGGGAAAAAATCACTGTGGGGGATCACCATGCAAGGACTGGCGATGGTGGTTAACCCTGATGATAAAGTATTCCCCGGCTATTTTGAGCCAGGAAAACTCAAATACTGGACACTGGAGCATCGTCTGTTAAACCAGCGGGTAAGAATTGCCCTTGAAGAGAAAGGCGGCAAAGACTGGCTGAATGGCGACAGGGGCGAATTCATCGCGCGTTATCCCGGCATCCTGCATCGCCCGGATGGCATTATTACGCTGAGCAGCGGCGCGATCGTTGCCGTGGAAACTGAGCGCTCAATGAAAACCCGAGCCCGCTATATCAGCATCGTTAAAAGTCATCTGGCGGCCTGTGACGCCGGGCGCTGGCATTACGCGATGTATGTTATGCCAGACGACAAAACCAAAGCATCTCTCATCAGGCTGTTTGACAGTATCAGGACAGTGGTAAGGAACAGTGTTCCGGTTCCATTTGATGCGAAAAACCGGGAAATGTTTCTTTTCCGCACGATAGACGAACTTGAACAAGCTCCCGTCAGTCACGATTAAAGGCATACCTGTTTAACAGCACAGAAAGAAACGTCAAATTCCGTCGATGAGGAAGTCTATTGCGGCTTTTACCTGAGTACGGTACTGAGCAGCATCACAGAACACCGCCCCCAGGGCCTGGACAGGGATACTTGCCAGTTCGTGAGTCATTACAGCGTATTCTTTGCCGTCCGTCAGTCTGACTACGGGGACAAGGCGATCCGGTCGGCGGCCTGCCGGATACTTTTCAACAGGTAGCAGCGGGATCACTATCCGACGATTCAACTGTCCAATAATATCGCTCGTGACATCGAGCAACAGAGGGTAAACGACGCTTCTCCCGGTATTACCGTATACAGTGAATTGCATGGTTAAAACGTCCTGTATTCATCGCTGAAACACCCATGTTCATCATGAAAACGATTTAGTGCTTCGAGCGCCTCCACGTTCTCTTCCTGCCATTTTTTCGCTTCATGTTGGCGAAGTTCAACATCCAGAGCGGCAGTCAGAGTAGCGCTCAGATTAATGCCCGCTTCACGCGCTCTGACCAGTAAGGTACGTTCCACTGCCATTGTCACGCTCTGCGTGTTGCGTTCTTTCGCTGCCATGGTTCATCTCCTGTAATGAAATACGTGTAAATAACACGATATAATACACTTATCATAACACCAAAAGCAGGCCCGGATACCTTTGGAGTTTCTTAAATTTTAATCCCCGGCATCATACCTGTTTCGTCGTCCACAGACATGACCGGTGGATAAAATGCCGTTTGCGGGATTAGCGGGCTCTTTGCCGCCCGCACCCGCAGCCTGCGAATTTTCCGGGCATCGAATGCCCGGAAAATTCGCAGGGAAATTAATCCTCCTGAAACCTCTGCCACTCTGCCGCCCGATATAAGGTTAAAGCCGCATTCCTTTGCGGCCTCTTATTCCGCTGTTCAGACCTTATCCATCAAATAACGATGCGCTTTCGATGCCGCGCTGGCGGCTTTGAAAATATAGCGCTTGTCGTTTTTCAGTGCTTTCAGCCAGGAAGCAATATAGCTTTCGTGCTGGACCTCGCCGACAATTCCCAGATCCGCCATCAGGAACGCGCTTCCCAGCTCGGCGATCAACTCCTCAAAAGCATAATCCTCACTGCCAAATTTCCCTTTCATCTCACGGTTCAGACGGCTTTTTGCGCCGCTCCAGTGCACCAGCTCATGCAGGCCGGTGGCGTAGAAATTGGCGGCATCGGCGAAAAGACGACGCTCCGGTAACCAGACCTCATCGGTTGACGGCCGGAAAAAGGCATTTTGTCCTTTCTCAATGATGTTTGCGCCACAGTTTCGGAACAGGTTTTCAGCCTGCGGCAGCGGATCGAACGTCTCAACAGGGCTAACTGCCTCGGTAGTCAGGGGCAGACCGTCGATCTGCTCAACATTGAATACGATGAATGTTTTCAGCATTGGGATATGTTCGATTTCCCCGGCGTCGTTTTCCTTCTCCAGGGTGGAATAGAAAATAGCCGTCGTGCCGCGCTCCCCCTTGCGGACTTGGCCACCCTCAGCCTGAGCCTGTTTGTAGGTCATCCAGCGGGGATCGCTGAAACCCTGTTTTGAGGCGCTGCACCACAGCAACATGATATTCATGCCGCTATAGGCTACGCCGGTAGCGTAATTGGATGGCAGACCAGACATACCCGGTACGCGCCGCCACGGGCAGAACCACGGTTTAACACCCGCTTCAAGTGCAGCAATGATGCTGTCTGTGACAGTCTGATAAATATCAGTTCTGGTTTTAGACCATTTCGTTTTTGAGGAGCCTGACGGGTCCAGCGGGGATACGCTGGTCGCCGCTGCGGTGTTAGGGGCGCTGGTCTGGGTATGCAGGGAAATCGTCATGGTTTTTTCTCCGTCAGTGGTGTGATTTTCGTCTTCGTATCGCCTGACGGTTCGCTTTCCCGGCATCGTTCCGGCCCGCAAGGGCGCAGCATGCGTGCCATTTACCCTTGCGGGCCGGGTTGTGTTGGGAAACGATTAACCGGAAGCGAATACGGGGAACGGAAAGCACGCGGGAGAAAAATCTGACTCTGCATAGCCGGACGTAGCGCCCCTTGCTTCGCAGCGGTGAAATGGGTTTGAGGTTTGGGGGAGAAGCCACTTCATCCGTTTTTTAAAAAGACTCACAACTGGCACTGAAAAGTACAGGATACCGACACCGTCATAGCAAAAAACGAATATTAATCAGCAAAATGGTATGCCTGATATGTTCGCAAGGGATAATATAAGTATTAGTTCAAACATGACCAGACAGTGGTATTCTTTGGTAAGTCGCGATTGGGCGTGACAGTCGGTTAAGAGAGAAATATAGCGGACGTTCACTTCCGATTTAGCGATAGACCTACTACACAATTGCACAATCATATGATAGAACAATGAAAAGTCTTGTAACTTGGCGTGTAAAAATGACAGATACTGAGCAGGCTCGATGGAACACTGAAAGTGCTGCATTATTGGCTCTTTCATCCATGCGCGGCGTTAGCTACTGGTCTCTATACAAGGTAGCTCAAAATGGTATAAGGTTTCGGGATATCATAACAGCAAATACATTTCAGAAGTTCGAAACTCTTCTAGGGGTAAGACTTAAAAAAACGCTTTTTAATATTTCCGAGGTTACCTGGCCTGAATTCAGAAATAGTATGATTGATGCAGCAAAATCATTATTAATCAATTACCACAATCAAGGATTTTCAATAATTCATCATGGTTCACCATCCTACCCAGAAAAACTAAAAGAACTCAGCAACCCACCATATTGGCTTTTTACACAAGGGGATATATCCCTACTAACTAAAAAGTGTGTAGGTGTTGTAGGAACTAGAGAACCGAGTAAATTAGGAACGTTTCTCACTCAATCTGTAATATCAAACTTCATAAATTTGGACTATTCAATTGTAAGTGGCTTAGCATTTGGAATCGATCAGATTGCACACGAATCCGCTTTGATGTTTAAGTTACCAACTATTGCCGTTCTGGGAACAGGAATCTACTCAAACTATCCTAAAAATAGTGAAACCATCAGAAATGCCATTGTCAGCAATGGTGGTTTAATTGTAACAGAGTACTTACCAGATCAAAAACCTAGTAAAGAAAATTTTGTTCGTCGCAACAGAATTCAGGCTGCAATCAGCGATATATTAATCCCTGTTGAGTGGAATATCAAAAGCGGCACTGCGCACACTGTCAAACATGCAGCCGAACTCAAAAGAAAAATCCTATGTCCTGTAATTGGAGACATGAGTGAAAACGAAGAAATTAAATTCGCACAAAGAAACTATAGTGCGCTATTACTTAAAACACCGCTGACCAATGATAAGGAATTTGAAAAAATTCTAAATTCCGCCTCACCCAATACATTACAGCAATTGACATTTTTATAGGGGAGTCATTATGCTTCTTAAGGCTGTTATATTTTCTGTAAGTGATGTTGTCTTACCAACAAGATCGAACCCTCATTCAAATGAAATAAAAAGAACCATAAGCAAAGAATTCAGAAAGTTATTGGATTTTTTAGAATCCAAGAATATTCACATAATATTCCTCACAAATAACAACGGAACGGTATTTAGCGATGACGAACAGATACCATTAAATGAATTTCTTACTCAGCGCCATCCAAATGCAAAGCACTACTGTCGAGCATTAAACCCAGGTCTCCCAGCAAAACAAAGTGGTCGTGCGATTGATTTTATAATGAACGACCTTAATCTAGAAAGAAATAAAATGATCTATGTAGGCCGTTCTGATGAAGACTTGCAGGCCGCAACAAACGGAAAGGTCTTATTTCTAAATGCAACTTGGTTTAAACCAGTTAATGAATATGGATTCCTGTTTTCATCACCAAAAGAAATTGCCCGCTTTATAGATATTTTCTGTCTGCGCGAAACCGCTTGGGGATGGCAAGGCAATTTAAATAATGCACATTACTATGCGTTAGCCCCCTTCAGCACTTATCTTGCAGATTTTAGTTTTTACTCAGAGAATGCTCGTTCATTATCAAAACTATCAATAGGGACTCCAGATTTCTGGATCAGATACTTAGCTGCGAGTATATTTTTCTCTGGACTAAGTAATGGTGCAAAATACATAACAACATATGTGGGGCACAGCTCTAACAACCCTTACAAACTTGGTGGAATAATGGAGCATGATCTAAAAGGTCTCGCAGTAGCGTTCAAAGGAAAATACTTAAAAGACCTTTTTATCAGGCACACATCAGCAGATAAATCACAGAATGTTCGCAGGCAAGGTGGCGACGTATCGATAACATCTCAAATTAATACAATCCACCTAAACCCAGCCCCTATAAAAAATTTAAACACTGGAGAGCATTACGTTAATCCACCAAATTTAAGAGGAGCTAAAGTATTAGTCATTGATGATTTTTGTACGGAGGGAAATGCTCATGAAACTGCAAGGATGTATCTTAATGCCGCAGGTGCTGAAGTCGTAAGCATTTCTTGGTTAAAAACCATAAACAGAGACGTTACTGTTTTTGAACCTAATAAACGCTTGGCACCTTGGAAACCTAACACCTTTAGTGTTGAGCAAGTAACCCCGATAGGTTCAATTGGTTATCGAACAAATCTGAGCGGTAGCGAGGCACCACAGGAACTTACGACTAAAATTCAAAGATATGATGACTGGGATTGGCCTAAGCCGCTAAATAATTGAATGATTACGGTCATGAGCTATGCAAATAAGCATGGTTCACATGATATAATCTGTCTGTTACGAACTTTCAGCAGTAGTTATATCTGGGGCTCGCTGTCCATGTTTTTTTTTGCTATTAGTAATCTAGCAGATTAGAATCTTGAGAAGAGGATTGTCGGGATAACTAACGGCAATCCAATAAATAATTAGATCAATAAATTCAATCCCTACATAACCGAAATTACTCCTGGCACGCCGCCCACATGCATTGGCAAATCAGTTTAGTGTTTACAGGTTAGGGATCTTACTATCGACAACAGCCGGACGGGCATTTCTTTAAACCGGGTGGCGGTTTGTTTTTCGTGCCCCATTTCGGTCTTGTCAGTTCCAACTTTTTGTGTTTCTGGGCTAATTACCTGCTAATAAAAGAAGCTACCAAGCCGGCACAAGAACCATGAGTTATCATCGGTAAGGTTGGTGGCTGTCATAAGGGTAAAACGCCCATAAGAGAGCGTTTTATAAAATTAATATTATTTCGTGACTGGATTGACTAAGTTACCACTATCGGTGCCGTAGTATTTCTTCGTAGTCATTCCTTGTTTATAGTAGTCATTGAGAAGTCTAAGAAAATTTCGCCCCTGCCTTTCATCTTCAATGACGATTTTCCCATCTTTATTGATGGTAAACTCCTCATCTTGGAACATTTTTAGCACACCATTCATTGATTGTACTTCATTTTTATTCAACGTAGTGTGATTACCTTTCTCAGCTATATGGGCAAGCGTTTTCCTTAACGATGGCTTATGTAGAATAGCTTGTTCAATAATATCCAACCCCTCAACCAGATCAAATTCTTTTATCTTGTTTAAGGTTTTTTGTGCAGCCTCTGTGAATTCTGCCTCAAGCCCTACGATAGATTCGAAACTTTTTTTATGGAATACATAGAATTGCTCATTTATATAAATGCAGTCAATTTTATCATCAAAATTTACAGCACTGCCATCAAATGATCTTAATTCTTTATCAGATTTATCGAATAAAGCGAATATGCGTTGAACCACATCTTGAGGTTCGTTAGTTGTGACTTTACCTTTGCTGATTTTACGGAAAGAATAGGTAAGCTCTAAGCCCTTTTGAACTTTAATGCAGTAGGCCCACAAATCATCTTGAACTTCGGCTAAGGAAGTAAGAACGCTTGGTTTATCACTCTTGATATCTTCATTTATAACTTTTGAGAATGAAATGGCGTTATTCATTGCATATGCATAAATTTTATTATCAATATCGTCATCGATCACTGTATACTTTTTCATCTCAATATCATCTTTTGATGCATGAGAGATTATTTGGTTTGATAACGTACTTTTAAAAAACTTAGCGATGTCTGGAGCTATAGGCGCTTTGATAACTTTAAAATCGTATTTGTCGGTAACTTTCGCTGTTTTGCTCATTCCACTTTTAAGATGTCTAGTGACAAAGTACAAAGAAATTTTAGCTTTTTCATCATCTTTAAGTTGCTCTGCGTATTCTAATAGTTCCTCAAGCTTTAACATTTTCATTCCTTATGAGGTTCAGCGTAAAAAAGTTTTGGGCCAACGTCTTCAATATCAAGAAGATCATCTTCTTCTAAATACTTTGATTTAGTCAAGATCATTCCACTACGTTTTTTATTACTTTCTACATCCAAGTAACTTATTTGATATAACGTATATTTTATACTTATTGTCGGATTTATAAGTATCATGCTTGAATTGATATATATCAAAGCTGTTACCATCAATAAAATAGCAATAGGTACAACGTTAGATAATTTCGACAAATCTTGAAATACAAAAGGTATTAAATATGTAAAAAGATAACTTATCGACTCATTATTTTTATTCTCTATATCTAGAATTTGGACGGTTCTTCCACTTGTTTGGCATCGACGTTTTATATTTTTTAAGAAAATTTTTAAACCCACAAAACCAAACAGGGATAATAAAACTAAAACGGTTACAGCCCCAAAATATTCTAGAAAAGCAGTTACGGACTCAATGCTAATACCCGCCCAATTTAGATAACTCCTATATGTATAAAGCTGAACAAAACACATGATGAAAAAAAGAGGAAGATAGGACACGATGAATAAGGAAATTCTGGCTCCTAAATGTAATTTATTTACTCGCATCATCATCCCTCCTTAGTCAATATAATAAGTGTGTAATTTGGTGGCTAACCTTCTGTAATTTCATGTAATATCCACCTCTGGCATAAGCGGACTGTCAGCCCTTATTGGACACCTTTCCGATGCAGGGGCATGACGGTTCGGTGATAGCTCTGCCTGTTCCGAGACATCATAGTAATGATCACAGCATACAGCAAGGGCTCTCAAATTCCTTTTGTGCAACCCGATCCTATTGGTGGTCATTCTGGCAGTCTTGACAGGGCAAGCTTCTTTATGTGGCTTATTTATTAGCAAGTTACTGGCAAACTCGATCCAAGTCGGGGAAGCCAGTCTGAACAATACCATCTAATACAGAAGCCGACTCATGAAATCATTCAATCAATTGAGAGCCAGCTCTACCCTCACGACGTCAACCATGGGGAACATTACCCGTTGCAAGAGCTGCCTCCCCTTGCAACGGCGATTCCACTAAAACTACTGATGCTCTGTAATGACTTCCCCTGACTGCGATATTACCCTCTCAGGACACTTAAAAAATAGCTGATACCGTAGACGAAGGGGAAGGTGTTGGTGGTTTTCACTCTCAGATTCTTTGTGCCGCCAGAGACGAATCGCGAATTTTCTGTCCCCACCAGTCCATCAGTTCAACACGCTGAACCATATAGGTGGCGCGATTATAGGCAGCGCGGGTCGGGTTAGCATCAATATGCGCCAACGTGGCTTCTATCACATCTGGCGGGAATCCGGCCTCGTTCAGCGCGGTGCTGCCCAGCGCCCGGAATCCGTGTGATACCAGCTCACCACCATAACCCATTCGCCATAGTGCTTTGTTGACCGTTTCGCTGTGCATTGGCTGGTCGCGTTTTACCCTGCCGGGGAACACAAACGGCGAATGCTCGCTCAGGGGCTTTAGCTGTTCCAGTACGGTCAGAGCCTGCGGCGACAGCGGTACGTGATGTTCACGTTTCATCTTCATTCGCGCCGCCGGAAGTGTCCACAACCGTTTTTCCATATCAATCTCACCCCACAGGGCTCCGGCGGCCTCAGCAGGGCGTACAAGCGTCAGAAGCTGCCACAGCAACAACAGGCGCGTCATTGGGGACAGATTAGTCGTATAAACCCGTTGCATCAGTTCCGGCAGGCGTTCCGGCCGGATGGTTGGCATATGCTGCTTTTTAGGCTTCACAAATGCCTCATCAATAGTTGATGCCGGGTTGGCGTCCAGCAGGCCGGTATTAATGGCGAATTTCATCACTTCATTAATCCGCTGCGTCAGGCGATGCAGGGTTTCCAGTGCGCCACGTACCCTCACCGGCTCAAGCGCGACAATCAGCGTGTGCGCTTTCAGCGCCGTCACGGGGGTCTGACCGATAGCAGGGATGACATCACGCTCCAGTGACTTCCAGATATCATCTGCGTAGTCTGCGGAAATGGTGGTTTTTTTCACGGCAAACCACCTGGTCGCCACGTTGATAAACAGACTGTCTACCGCCAGCCGTTCCCGCTCAGCATCTTCCTGCTCCAGTTTTATCGGGTCGATACCCTGCACCAGCAGGGTAAGGTATTCGGCGTGCAGCTTCCGGGCGCTGGCAAGCGACATGGCGGGGTAATGTCCAAGGGTGATGGTGGTCCGGGAAGTCGAACCGGGACGTTTGTAGCGAAAGCGCCAGATTTTTCTACCAGTGGTTCTGATAAACAGGGTCAGCCCCTGTCCGTCGAACAATTCGTAATCTTTCTCAGCGGATTTTGCCTTCTGGACTTCCGAGGCAGACAACGGACGGGTAAGCACAGCCATAAAGTCACTCCTTGTATATCAGTAGAAAATGACAGTGATGGAGTGGTGCAATATTCTGTTTTCTGAAACGTTTTTCAGCCCGAAATTCAAAATGGGCCTACAAGATTTCCACCTGAGAAGACGTAGGCCCATTCACAGGCCCATTTGCTCCGGCTCCCCCGGTATTCGGAAGAGCACATACAGACGAAAAAAAACCGTACCCTGTTGACAGTGATACGGTTTTCTTACTTCCCCGGACGCTATAAGACGTCCCAGGAATGTATGTTGGTGGGTCGTGTAGGGCTCGAACCTACGACCAATTGATTAAGAGTCAACTGCTCTACCAACTGAGCTAACGACCCAACGCCGTGAATTATTCTCTATCTAAACCCTTCTGTCAAATGTTTCCTGGCATTAAATATCAAAAAGACGTTTTTTCAGCAAAAAGCGCTGCGCTTTGCTGATATATTGACCAAGCTTAACCTATTTTTAACATGATAGTCTATCGTTTAAGCTATTTACCGCCGCGGCGAGTTCAATTTCTTTTGGCGGCGGCACGAAATAATGACGGACAAATCTGAAAGCGGCGCCTGAATAAGGCGGTAAAATGAGCATGGTTGCTAAAACCACACTCCAGAGCAATATCCGCCACACGCATCGTGGTGGTCAACAGTAATTCCCCCCCTTTTTTTAAACGCTTTTCCATAAGCCATTGTTTTACCGGCATACCATATTTTTGATAAAAAATCACGTTCAATTTATGAGTTGATATGCCCAACTCCTTGGCATAACGTGATACTGCCCATTGGTTGATGTAATTTTGCTCAAAAAATTCCAATAGTGTATTGTTGATATTAACGCCAACGAACTGACATAGTAGGCTGGCGAAATAATATTTGTCGATACCTAAACAATAAAGATATAAAAAACAGATGGGTAGACTTTTTTCCATTGTCATTAGCTTCTCGGTACTTTCGATTACCGAATTATCCACCGGGATCGTCTTGTAAATATCCTTTTTGAATGGTTTACAGCATGACAATATGGCGGCCTGTGAAATCAAGTCCTGATGTAATGGCAAAAGATTAACGGGATAACAGGTTATGAAGACAAAATCGTCATTGTTTTTTTTGACGGGTACCGCATTCTCATCCGCCACCACAATATGATTCTGTGGGATAGTGTGAATTTTTCCATCAAGACTTAACGTGCCGCTTTTCTTAAAAAGGATAAATTGTAATATATTCATTATTATTCCTATACACCTATCTACTTGTAACGATATATTACTTATTAATACCAGATTCCTTTTCAACCGAAGCATAATCAAACTTATTTTGAAAAAACTTTTCTAAACGCTGACTATAAGCTTTCTCGACATGGCTAATTTTCATACTATGAACGCTAACACTTCCGCAAACATGATAAATGTGTCCGTGAACATTTCCCCTTCTCGTGCCATTTATTTCTGCCGTTTTTCGCGTACAGTGGGAGCTATCACTTCTCAACGCGCACGCCAGATATCGTCAGGAAGGATAGATTGCCACTGTCGGCCTTTAGACTCGCCATACTCCGCGGAGCCTCCTTGCCGGCGGCGTTCACTCATGCAAGCAGGGAATCAGCCATGTCGTCGGCCGGTTCCACGGGCTCACCGCCGCACTACGCTATGGGTGACGCCCTAACCCACCCGGCGATTTGACGCGTAGCGCGATGCTTGTAAGGTATTTTACCGAGAAATTATCACATTCGAATTTATATCCGGACTTGCTATTAACGATTTTTTTCGGTCGATGACATTACCCGCGTCGACCGCGTCGATTTCGACGTACAGTAAGACCCATGACGGTCTGGCTCGCCGTGTTTAACAGGTAGGTTTGTGGTAGTCGGGCATCTGTCTTGTCCCATCGGTCGACGGACAGAGTAATGTTATGCGTTTTCAATACATTAAGCTGAATTCAACAGTAAGTGTGCGAGATTAGAATTTTTGATAATTTCAATTATTTTTTCTAAACTCAACAAAATTTGATTGAAGTCATAAATTATTACTCTTTACAATGATTTTATAACGACACGCCTTCCTCGACGCTATCCGCATGATAAAGGCAAAAATGAAGAAGGCGGGATAATTCGTTCATTGAGATGGGGAGTCAGGTTAATGTCCGTTATTCGCACCCGGCTGAAGTTGTTCGGCGGAGATACCGTCGTCGTTCATTGCTCGGAAAAGTGTCATATTCATCTGTTGTCTGAAGATCAACTAAAAGATAATCAGACGTTACCCGGATCCGGCGATATTCTTTGCGTTGGCGAAAAGACGACTGCCTATCTGGGTGTGCCATACAGCGGATTATGGAGCGTGGTTATCGATGCGCAAGGCGAGAGTCCTGAGCATTCCGTCAGGTACTTGCCTGCCTAACGTCTCCCAATAGCATGGACAGAACGAACACCACGCCAGGCATGGGCAAAACCGCCGGGATGGCACCGGCGGTCGGGGCAGGATTGGATATCACAGAGGCAGTAAACTGCCTACCCGCCCGCATTCCGTTCTTTCATGATGAACATGGGTAAGCGAATTCATCATGTTGCCGAAGCGCTTACCTGCGAGAAAGCGTATCCCCCCGAACCTGGGCCGGGGGTTAACACCCGGTTTCCGACGCGATCCAAGTGGTTCAGGATGCGCCTTTTCGACCGCCGTTGCTACTACGACCGCCCTTCTCGCCCGCTTTGGCAGCCCTCTGGGGATCATTTTTGAAATTCCCCCCACTATGCTGACCGCCTTTTCTGCCTGCCTCTGATGCTCTTGCACGATCTTCTGCAAAGTTACCTGAACCGCCTCTATGTTCGGCCATTGTTAACCTCCGAGTGGTGTGAGATCATCATTTCGGGATATACCCACCCGATTTCGGGCGGGATCTTTGTGACACCGCATTTAGGACTGCCGCCCTTAATACGGCGCCCTCGTCATCGGTGCCTGAACGTTATACTTCAAGCCGCCTCTGCGAAGACCACGTCGCTCAACCCAGCCACATCGATTGACTGCGCCCTGGGGAAGTATGATTGACATTCCGGATCTCATACCAGGCCCCATGGGTGGTTCACCTTCATCGTTGACGAATATGTCGCGCGTTTGCCGCCGCCATTCAACTTGAATGAAATATAAGTATAAACACCCCACCCCGTCACAATTGAAATATTAACATTATGAAACAACTTCACGAGAGATAAATCCGCTATTCCCGACCGGACCCGTTAATGCAATGTTTAAATTATGAAAATTATCTATATGAATTTACTGACCGCAAGGTAATAGAAATATTTTCTTATGTTTGGCGCTTACTCTGCAAGCAAGATGGCGGGAAAAGGAAAAACGTCGGCGACCACGCCTCTTCCTGTGGCCTATTACGTATAAACAGTCACAGAAAATAATTTTATACTCGTCATACTTCAGGTTGCCTCTTTGTTGGCTGCGCTCGTACATCCCAGTCGTAGAGATAGCTATGTCTCAAGATGTTGAAACCCATCACGCTTCTCACCTGAGATCAGTCATGAGCGGTTTACTTTCATTCCCAGAGAATGTGTCGTCTGCTTGCCGCCGCGATGCAACTCGACGTATTTAAGGTATACATTATCATCGATTTATGTAACACATTATCCTGTTGGTGTTAATGACATGACATATCCCGTCTCCAGGAATTGTCCCGTAATGCTTTGATCACCCACGAAGAAGAAGGAAGCGCAATTATGGCAAAGATTCTGGTCCTCTACTATTCGATGTATGGACATATCGCGACACTGGCCGGTGCGGTCGCCGATGGCGCACGTAAAATAAGCGGTGCTGAAGTTGCCGTCAAGCGTGTACCGGAAACCATGCCGCCGGCCTTGTTCACACAGGCCGGCGGTAAAACCGACAACACCATTGCGGAGGCTAAGCCTCAGGAACTGGCGGATTATGATGCCATTATTTTCGGCACGCCTACCCGTTTTGGCAACATGAGCGGTCAAATGCGGACGTTCCTTGACCAGACCGGCGCCTTATGGGCGTCCGGCGCTCTTTATGGTAAAGTCGGCAGCGTATTCACATCCACCGGCACCGGCGGCGGACAAGAACTCACGATTACCTCCACCTGGACGACCCTCGCCCATCACGGATTTATCATCGTGCCCATCGGCTACGGCACCAAACACTTATTTGATACCACCCAAGTACGGGGGGGAACACCTTACGGCGCCTCAACGCTGGCCGGCGGGGACGGTTCGAGGCAACCGTCGGACTTGGAGCTGGATATTGCCCGGTATCAAGGGGAATACGTCGCCGGCATTACGCTGAAAATGAAAGGCTGAGGACACGGCCATCGTCGGCGACGCCGGCCATGGCCGTGTCTTGCCCCCGAACGCCCCCCAGTAGCGAGGACACGATGAAAAGGGGGCCGCCGGCCCGGTCGGCTCGTCTTGGGGCGGCGTTGGGTTTCGCCGCTACATTGTCGATGGAACGGGCGCAGCCAACATAAAAGCAACTTGTAGTATGACGAGTCTATTCCGCTGTTAACCAAGCCCATCATTACCCACCAGACAGGTTCCCGGAAAATGTATCGCTTGCTGCCCACCGCCATATGACCCTGGCTATTTGAATTTCATTATTCGTCATGCAACCGGGTGGTTTTTGATGCATGTCATTTGGAACATAAGCGCAACATTATGACAATTCATCTCCAGCAATGACCGATATCAATGCTCCGTTACACTTGTTTAGGCCATTTTTACAATGGCTAATGATAATGTGGTTATGACTTTGCAAATTCACTAAGACAGTGTGCAAGCCTGCGCCCCGGTAAAGGCCGCATTGCGAATAACGTATTTTGGATGCGGCTGTTTTGATTTTCGGCGCGCTGGCAATAATCATTATTAGCGTTATTGGTTTTTTCTTGATGATTATCAACAACATTATGCCATGACACTTTTTTTAAAAAATTTATAATAATCTTTCTAACTAGTGGTTTACGCCGTGTTTTTATAGAGAAGATCTTCAAGCAAATCATTTATCTTCCCCCACTAAATAGCCAGAGGGAATCGCCATAACAAAGTAAAATTTGCCCATATGCATCGCAAAAATGAGATTTTAGTCGCAAGCATTTTCAAACCCGTCATCAAACTGCTATGATGTCTTACCTTAGGTAACGGCCTGTCAGGTCTCACTGGCGGCTGTCATTAAACGCATGGTAGCAGTGGTTGGTCAATCCATTAGGCAGAAATCCGACATTACCGAGATGTATACTCACAATAATTCAAGCTGCATTGCGGCGGCAAGCGAGCGACACATTCGTCAGCACGAATTTGAACCGCCAGCGGCGGGTCGTGGATGAGATACTTGTTGTCTCTCATCGTTCCGGGAGCATGGCCGACGGTGTGACTGGTTATGGACCAGGTGAGCGAGCGCAGCCGACAAAGAGGCAACGTGGAGTATGACGAGTATATCTGTGAAAGTTAACCAAAGCGGGACTTAATACCTGAATGTCTCAGTGTCGTTTTTCATTTTCTCATTTTACCTGGCATAGCCGGCGTTAAATAAGAAAATTCGCTGCTGTTGTCTGCACGTCGATTGCCTATTTTCGAAGGGCTTGTATTACTAAAAGCGGATGATTGTAAGTATATGGGTAAAGTGGATTTCTTGATGAGATTAAGGCGATGCAGCTCAATTGAAACACTGGAAAAAGTGATTGAACATATGAAAGAGAGATTGCCCGCTACAGATCTGGTTGATTTTTACGGCGCAGCGGATCACCGGTTAGCTGAACTGACTATGGGCCGTTTGTACGACAAGGTACCCGCCGCCGTATGGCAATACGTTAAATAACGACGACAAGCATGAGCCGAACCATTTCGGTTCATGCTTGCCGACGAAATTGCCCATTGCTGGTCACGTTATTCGTCGTTAACCAGAAGACCCGGTATCGCTGTTGCTAAAATATCATTCACATTCAAACCAATTTGTTAAAAAAGCAACAATAACACTATCCTACTTTTTGATGTTGTTCCGCATTCCGCACACGCAGGAATTTCAGCCCTTTTTCCGTTACTCCGCCGGCCACTAGAACCCGTGAGAAAAGCAACCTGTCTGTATAATCGGCAATGCCGAATTGACAATGCTCTACCAGTCCTTCACAGTCCGCGTAGCTGATAGCCTTTGCTATTTGTTGGAATTTTTCCATCGCTTCCGGCACACTGTCTTCGGGGACAAACAGTTTTTTACCAGTGCAAATTTCTTCGAGAATTCTCTCAAGGATAACCCCTAGTGTCTTCATGATGATTAACCTACTAATAAAAAGCCACAACGGTCATTTACCCGGCATATACTCGTCATACTTCAAGAGTTGCCTCTTTGCCGACCGCGCCCGCTCGCCCCGGTCACAGCATTGGCTCGCTGACTGGGGGTCGCCCACTTGCCGTCGCGATGCAACTTGAATTATTCAAGGTATAACGACCTAAATGCAATTGTGCACAAAAATAGTATATTCATCGGAGCGGAGATTGCTCGCTGGTAAAAGCAATTAATGACATCTCACTAAAAAAAGTCTTATATGCAGTTATAAATTTTTAGCAAACCCACGTCCTCACCATCATTCAAACTGCCTGTTCGCGGTTGCGCCTAGCCCGGTCGTATAACCGGTCATGTTCCCGGCGATACCCGCCCCAGCCGCCGCAACGCATTTCGCATGAAACAAGGTTTCCTTTGTCGCCGCAAGCAGCAGACATCGCAGCGATAATGGGAGGCAAGCAAGCGCCGTCATGCGCATTGCAGCACAGCAATCCGTAAGGGGTCGTCAAGGGCCATAACATTCCGTTCGTCCTGCAAAGACAGGGGGGGCTGCCTAAGCCGCCCTAACCAGGCGTCTCCGGCAAGCCGTTGCCGACGGCATCGGTTTCCGCTCGCCATGGCCCCTACGTTAAGTCACCTAACACCGCTGGTATTATTCGTTATGCCTTTTGGCGACCCCGGTAATCCGCTCGATATTCATGCTCAACAAATCAATATCGGATTTTACCGGAGCGTCATCGCTATCCCGCTGTCGCATTTCAGCCAGAGCAGTTTCTAACCGAATGATCAGGTTTTGGGCTTTTTTACGGCTTAAGGAGGAAATCAGCAAAGCGACCACTATTTCAAGGGCTTCCACTGTGGCATGCAATTCTTTTTCAGCCGCTTCTTTTTGCGCCAGATTGATCAATAACTGTGAAAGTAAGCTGTTCATGATGGCCCCGCAAGACAGAAATCGATAATCATAGGCAGGGTCAAACGCCTTTTGACCCGTGTACTGGACATGTTAGTTGAGAACTTCAATTAACATCAAGATAAATATATTAACAAAATTAATTAATTTCATAATATTCAACTAAATACATTTACTTGCAAAAAGTGTGAATAAAAAAAAGCGTCCGCAAAAACGGACGCCATAGCTGATGCACCGATAAAAAGGCGAACCTGATTAGCTTGCCAGGAGCAAAGCGTGTTTTTCCTGCACCGGCCCTGTGCTGTTGGCCAGGGATATCAAGATGCCTTTAACCGCCGCGGCCGAGGGAGACAGCGGTAAACGAGAGGAGGTGTTCAACGCCAACGGCAACGGTAAACCCGGGCCGACGATGCGGGCCATCCAGGCATTGGCCGCGCTGACCACGGCCGAGGCGGTCGACTCCGGCAACACCGCCGCGCCCATCCCGCTGGCCACCGCGGCGGTCAATGTCGCCAGCGAATCGATTTCACCAATGATTTTGGCACTCAACCGCCGCAGCGAGAATGCTTCATCCACACGTTTACGCAGGGCGGAAAAATCGCAGGGCAGAAATAGCTGTCGGCTGGCGACATCGCTTAGTTCGATATTTTTGCCGGGATTTTCCCGTGTGCCCACCAGGTAAAGATCTTCTTTCATCAGGGTCAGACTGTTTATACCGGCATAAATGGCGGGATCATAGTGAATAGCCATATCCAATTGGCCGCTGCCGACTTTGTCATTGAGTACGGCAGCGCTGTTTTCATGAAGATAAACCGTCAACTGCGGGTACTTTTCCCTAACCGATTGTAACAACGGCATGATTAAAGGGCATGAGGACGTACCAGGCGCCAGGCCGATGGAAACCTGCCCCTCCATTGCCTGATCGATATTACATACGGCTTTTTGAGCGGCTTCGCATTGCTGCAAAATGGCGCGGGCGTGGGAATAGAGGATCTTGCCTGCTTCAGTCGGCGTGACGCCGCGTTTGGTCCGGACCAACAATTTTTGATCAAGTTCACTTTCCAGAGTGGCAACCTGCTGGCTCAATGCCGGTTGCGCAATATGCAGAACTTCCGCCGCCTGTGTCAGGCTACCGATGTCGACGATTTTCACAAAATATTTGAGTCGTCTTAAATTCATTTCTGCCTCCGTCGCAGCTTCACCATTAGCAATGATGAATAACAATGCAAAAAGCAGACCAAACCGAGTAACTTTTTATTCAAAAGTGAATAACGTAATTTTTTATAGTTAAATAAGAATAAGTTATGGAATGGCACATAGACGACGACCCAGCACCAGGCCTTGCAGGCGCTCACTTCCCCTGGGACGGGGTGCACCATAACAACGCACGCCGCAAACCCCGGGGACAGGCGCTAATTGTCCTGACCGCCAGCTACCGGCTTGGACGGCATATCGCCGGAAGTCAAGTGGGAAACCGAAGGCGACCGGCTTTACGGCCATTTCCGCCGACGGAAGCCCGCAATACAAGAGCTGGCATCCTCCCGCCCAAAAGGAGGGAGATTCCTGCCGCGTTCAGACCGAAATCTGACTCGCTCGGTGGGTTCCTGATTCGGCGGGGGCCCTGACTGCCCCGCCCACCACAGGCAAGCACAGCACGGCATGCCCTGCCGCTAAAATGTGACGAGCCCGTTTACGTCAGCGTTCGCGGCGTATCCACACATATTACAGGGTTTTCGCAGATTTCACTGGTGGTTTCATGAAGGTCGTCGCGCCGGATATTGGCAATGCGCGAGTGCACATGCTGGATTTTTCGTTCCTGTTCGTTTCTGCCGATTGGCGCTGAATTTCACTTTTCGGCTTAACTGGCGCTGAAGCCTTGTCCATTTTCTTTGGCTGGCTTTGGCGCTGTTGACAGGCCGGACCGCCGGGTCGCGCTGGGCAAAACCGCTACCCTGCCAGGAAACAATGAACTCCAACCGCCTAAACCGCGTCGGAGTTCATTATACTGTGCTACTCGATACTACATGGAAGATTGAAAGTGATATATCGCGTGGCGGAGGAGGTGAGATTCGAACTCACGAACGCTTGCGCGTCGCCGGTTTTCAAGACCGGTGCCTTCAACCGCTCGGCCACTCCTCCGCAACGAGGCGAACTATAAACAGTGTCGTCAGGCTTGTAAAGGGTGGTATGGGCTAATCGCTTGAAATTTGGCCGCGCGCCGGCGAGAGGATAGGCAAACGTTCGATACCGCGCAACCACAAGGGGCGATGCGACATTATTTCTACCCGTTCAAGCGCATACTGCCGCTTTGTCGGGGCGTTCGCTCGCCCCTGTCATCGAGTGAGCTATGCTCCTGGGGGCCAGCTCACTTGCCGCCGCGATGCAACTTGGCGTATTAAGAGTATAGAGCGTAAAGAAGGGTAAAACGTATAGGCGGCCCGGCTGTAAACCTTTATTCTGACAATCAAACAGTTAGGGTTCTTAACACCAACGAGGTGATTCTATGGATCGTTTAGTCTCGACACCGGCTCGCGAGCGTTCGTTACTGAGCACCCATAAAGTGCTGCGCAATACGTATTTCCTGCTTTCCCTTACTTTGGCCTTTTCAGCGTTGACGGCCACCGCAAGCACCGTTCTGGGTCTGCCGGCGCCGGGGTTCATCCTCATGCTGGTGGGGTTTTACGGTCTTATGTTCCTAACGTATCGACTCGCCGATCGTCCGGCCGGCATTTTGGCGACATTCGCCTTTACCGGTTTTCTGGGGTATTGCCTTGGGCCCTTGCTGAGCATGCTGCTGGCCAGCGGCGCCGGCGAAACCATTATGATGGCCCTGGGCGGCACCGCGCTGGTGTTTTTCTGTTGTTCCGCCTATGTTCTCACTACCCGCAAGGACATGTCGTTTCTCTCGGGAATGATGATGGCCGGATTCGTGGTGCTGTTGGTGGCGGTCATTGCCAACCTGTTCCTGCATATCCCGGCGCTGTCGCTGGCGATTAGCGTCATGTTCATTCTGTTTTCCACAGGCGCGATTTTGTGGGAGACCAGCAATATCATTCACGGCGGCGAAACCAATTACATCCGGGCGACAGTGAGCCTCTATGTATCCCTGTACAATATCTTCGTTAGCCTTTTGAGTATCCTGGGTTTCGCGCGCAACAACTGAGTCAGCGAGTCCCGCCCAGCCTTCTCCTTAGGGCCCTGAATAGGGCCCTATATGTTTGTGACGCCCTTCTTGAACACGCTACCCTTTCCTTAATAATTTAAGTTGCATCGCGACGGCAAGTGAGCGACATTCGTCGGCAACGGATGTGAACCGCCCATGGCAGGACTATGGGTGAGGGATAGGACGTGTCTTAGCGTTTCCAGGTCCATGGATGACGCCTGTGGCTGGGGCAAAGTAACGGGGTGAATGCGGCCGGCAAAGCGGCAACGTGAAGTCTGATGAGTTATACCAGGGTATAGGGAGAAAGATGGAGTACAACGGTCGCGAAATCGAAACCGACAGCCAGGGTTACTTGAAAAATACCGCCGACTGGCATGAAGGGCTGGCCACAGCCATTGCCCAACAGGAAAAAATTGAACTCACCGAAGCGCATTGGGAAGTCATCCGCTTCGTGCGTGAGTTTTACCTGCAATTCAATACCTCGCCAGCCATACGCCTGCTGGTGAAAGCCATGGGGCAGAAATACGGCGAAGAAAAAGGCAATAGCCGCTACCTTTACCGCCTTTTCCCCAACGGTCCGGCCAAACAGGCGACCAAAATCGCCGGCTTGCCCAAACCGGTAAAATGCATTTAATCCTCAGTAGCGAATTTGAAAACCATGCAAATCGGCAGTATCCGCCGCTCTGGGTTCGACGAGAATTTTTTCGATATGTGCGCTTCTTGGGCCACCTTGCCTCAGCCAGTCCTGCAATGCGTCCAATTGCGCCTGGGTTCCGCAGGCCACCATCTCGACGCCGCCATCATCAAGGTTGCGCACATACCCCTTCAAACCCAATTCCTTGGCACGACGCTGGGCGGTATAGCGGAATCCGACGCCCTGCACCATGCCATAGACATAGATAGCAGTACACATTTTCGACATCATTTCCCCCCGAAAGCCGGCGATGATTGCAATTGGCCGAACTTATTCGCAAAATGGCGCTCTTTCAGCTGATCAGTATACTTCATGATGACAAAACGACTCTTCCTTGCCAAGGGGCGGGAAAAATCGCTGCTGCGGCGCCACCCCTGGATCTTTTCCGGCGCTGTGCAACGGATAGAAGGGCAAGCGCACGCCGGCGAGACCATTGATATCCACGATGCCGCGGGACATTGGCTTGCCCGAGGGGCATATTCGCCGCAATCGCAAATCCGCGCTCGCGTCTGGACCTTTGAGGCCGAAGAGGCCATTGATACCGAGTTTTTCATACGCCGCTTAAATACCGCACAGCAATGGCGGGATCTGCTGGCCAAGCGGGACAACCTGGATGCCTACCGGTTGATCGCCGGCGAATCGGACGGCTTGCCGGGCGTCACGATCGATCGTTACGGACATTATCTGGTACTGCAGCTGTTATCCGCCGGGGCGGAATACCAACGCGCCAATCTGCTGGCGGCGTTGCAGCAATGCTATCCCCTCTGCGCCATCTACGATCGTTCCGACGCGGCAATCCGTAAAAAGGAAGGGTTAACTCCGACCAGCGGCGTGGTGGTTGGCGAGGCTCCCGCGCCGCTTTTGCCCATCCACGAGCATGACATGACACTACTGGTGGATATCGCGCAGGGCCATAAAACCGGATTTTACCTTGATCAACGCGACAGCCGGCACGCCGCGCGCAAGTATGCCGCGGGGCGCCGGGTACTGAACTGTTTTTCCTATACCGGCGCTTTCGGCGTCGCCGTGATCAAGGGCGAATGCCGGCAAGTGACCAATGTCGATACCTCTCAGCATGTGTTGGATATCGCCCGCAGGAATATCGAACTCAATGCGCTTGATACCGGCAAGGCGGAATTCACGCGTGAAGATGTTTTCACCTTGTTGCGGCGTTATCGCGAGCAGGGGCGACAATTCGATATGATCATCATGGACCCGCCGAAATTCGTGGAAAACAAAAACCAGTTGGCCGGGGCGTGCCGGGGCTACAAAGATATCAATATGCTGGCGATACAGTTGCTGGCCGCGGAAGGCATATTATTGACGTTTTCCTGTTCCGGACTGATGACCCGCGAACTTTTTCAAAAAATCATTGCCGATGCCGCGTTGGATGCCCACCGCTCGCTTCAGTTTATCGAAGAGTTCCGACAGGCCGCCGATCATCCGGTAATCGCCCCTTATCCTGAAGGACTTTATTTGAAAGGTTTCGCCTGTCGTGTAATTTAAGTGACGCCTTACCCTTGATATTGCCCGCTGATACCCCATATTTAGGATAAGGCATGAGTCACACGGGAGCGAACCATGATTGCCAGCAAATTTGGAATCGGACAACAGGTCCGTCATAGACTTTTGGGCTATTTAGGCGTTGTTATCGATGTCGACCCCGAATATTCTCTGGAAAAACCTTCGCTGGATGACATCGCGGCCGACGAAAATCTTCGCTCCGTGCCCTGGTACCATGTGGTAATGGAGGATGACGAAGGCAAGCCTATTCATACCTATTTGGCCGAAGTCCAACTGAATTCGGAAACAACGCCAATCCACCCCGAGCAGCCTTCGCTGGATGAACTGGCGGAATCCATTCGTCAGCAACTTCAGGCGCCCCGGTTGAGAAACTGACGGCAAGGCGGGTGTCCATCACTCGCCTTGTATTCATTTAGCCAGTCCCAGACGCTTGATTTCAATCTTCGGGCAGCGATCCATCACCACCTGCATGCCGACATTTTTGGCCAGTACCGCCGCCTGTTCATTGATTACGCCCAATTGCATCCACAGCACGCCGGCATCAATAGCAATCGCTTCCTGGGCAATATCGTAAACGGCTTCAGATCGCCGGAAAACATCCACCATATCCACTTTTACCGGAATGTCCGCCAAATCGGCGTACACTTTTTGCCCAAGGACTTCCCGACCCGCCAGCACAGGGTTAACGGGAAACACGTGATAGCCCTGTTCCAGTAGATAGGCCATGACATCATAGCTGGGACGGGCGGGTTTCTCACTGGCGCCCACCAGGGCGATGGTTTTGACCGACGACAGGATGTCGCGGATATCGGTATCCGTCATGGCGTTATCTCCGAAGGGAAATCATGGATCCATTGTATACCAGATAAAAAAAACACACGCATGAATGAGGCATCAAATAATTTCAAAACAAAAATATTTGTTAAAAAATAATACAAAGAATATTGTATAATCTTATCGTGATGTAAAACATCGTTGCCACGCAGACTATGGCAGGAATTTTGACCTGGCGGCGAATTTCACTCTTACCGAGGATGAATCAACAATGACGATAACGCGTGTCCTGCTTATCGGCTTAACCCTGCTGTTAAGCGGGCCCGCGGCGGCGACAACGCTGGAGGTGCCTGAGTCCATCGAACTGGTCACCATAGACGGCGCCACGGTCAACAGCGCCTTGCTGCGCAGCGTAGGCAGCCTTGAACTGACCAAGGGAAAGCATCAATTGACATTCATCTTGAACAACCGCGCTTTCCCGCGGGAGAAAACGCTATACCCTGCCGCACCGGTCTATGTGCTGGGGTATTTTGATACCGGCGATGCCCAACGGCTACGCTTACGTTTGCCGCAACTCGCCACTGGCGAGCAGGTCCGGCGTTTCTTGTTGCGGCCGGAGCCGATATTGCTCGACGAGCATGGCACGGTGGTTAACGCAACCTATCGCCGACTACCGGCCCAAGGCGGCGATTCGCCGCCCCAACTGAACAAACCGAATGTCGTTCACCGACTGATGCCCCTCGCGCCGGCGACGCCGCCCGGCATTCCCGACCCGTCTATCGGTCCGCTGAATAGACTTCAACGATATTTTGCAATGTTATCTGTTTAATTGTTTGCAGTGAAACGAACTTTCAGTAGTCTATATACTTCAAATAATTCGCAGCGGCCGGCGAGCGGCGCATATGTTGAAAACCCATGTGTGCCGCCAACTGCGCGGCAACATGAAGTATGGCGAGTATGTTATCGCTGATTTTTTCTGAAGGACAGGATATGGAGTCGATTACCCGCACCATTACCATGCGCAAACACATTGCCCTGGTGGCGCACGATCATTGCAAGGAATCTTTACTGAACTGGGTGGAGGTCAACAAAGGGGTGCTGAAAGAGCATGTGCTTTATGCCACCGGCACGACAGGGAATTTGGTGCAGCGCAACACCGGTTTGCCGGTACACAGCATGCTTAGCGGGCCAATGGGCGGCGATCAGCAAGTCGGCGCGCTGATTTCGGAAGGCAAAATCGACGTGCTGATTTTCTTTTGGGATCCGTTGAACGCCGTACCCCATGATCCCGATGTCAAAGCATTGCTGCGTCTGGCGACCGTCTGGAATATCCCCGTGGCCACCAATCGGTCGACGGCGGATTTGCTGATTAGCTCCGCGCTGTTTAGCGGTGAAATGGAAATTGAGATACCCGATTATCAGCGCTATTTGAACGAACGCCTGCAATAAACGGACGCCGCCCCCGAGGGCGGCGTGGTTCCCATTGATTATGGCTTGCGTGCGTGCGATACCCCCAATTGCCGTAAAACGCCGATGAAGGGAGAGGGTCGCTCCGGATCCTGTAACAACCAGACCTGGCGACGTGCCCGTGTCAGGGCGACATACATCAAACGCCGCTCCTCGGCATCCGGAAAATCTTCCGGCTGCGGCAACAGGGCCTGTTCGATAACCGTTTCCCGCGCCGGCGCAGGAAAACCGTCCTTGCCGGCCGACATGCCGATGATAATGACATAGTCCGCCTGTTGTCCCTTGCTCCCATGCATGGTTTTGAAATCAATAACCAGATTGGGCCAGCGCGTGGCCGCTTTATCCAGCAGCGCTGGTCGAAGATAATGGTAGCGGGCCAAAATCAATATGCGCTCATCCGGCAGCGCGTAGCCGCTGAGCTTATTCAGTAATGCCTCCAGTTGCGCCTGCGGCAATATGAGTACGGCTTTCTTTTCGCCTTTGACAAGACTGTTGAGAGGCTTATGCAGTTGATATGGATTTTGCAACACAAAGGCATTGGCTATTTCGCCGATCCGTTGATTGAAACGGTATGTGGTATCAAGAGCGCACTGGGCCGCGTCAGCGAAACGTTCATGAAAAGCGGTGGTCAGGGAGAGCTCAGCGCCGCTGAAACGGTATATGGCCTGCCAATCATCCCCTACGGCAAAGAGCGAAGTACGGTGGTTTTGTTGGCACAATGCCTCCAGTAATCGCACGCGCTGCGGCGAAATATCCTGATATTCATCCACCAGAATGTGCTTCCAGGGGCTGATAAACCGCCCCTTTTGCAAGACATCCACGGCCTGGTGGATAAGCCCGGCGAAATCCACCGCGCCTTCTTCCTTCATGGCCTGTTTCCAGATTTTCAGCAATGGCGTCAATAACCGGAGGCGTTTTTGAAACTCCGCTCGACACGCTTCCGGCGCTGACGCAATCATCTGCGTCTGACTGCCGCCATGCATGCGCATCAAACCGATCCAGCGATCGAGACGGGGTGCCAAGCGCTGCGCCAGAGCATCGTTTTGCCAGAAATCCCCCTCCGGCAGTTCCCAGGCCAACGCATCGGTGAGCCATTGCCGCCAGCCTTTCGCCTGCGCTTTCTTATCGGCGCATTGCAATCGCCACTGTTTTATCAATAACGCCCGCCGCGCCGCGCCGTCGTTTTCCAATTTGGTGATAACCGGCGCCTTCTTGCTGCCTTGGCGGATGATATGCAGCGCCAGGGCATGGAAAGTCCATGAAGCCACGCCGTGGGCCCCCAGCCGGTCGCGAATGCGCGCGTCCATTTCCGCCGCGGCCTCCCGGCCGAAAGCCAGCATCAATATCTGTTCGGACAAGGCTTCCTGCCGTCTGAGCAGCCAACCCACCCGCGCGACCAATACCGACGTTTTACCGCTACCGGCCCCCGCCAGCACCAGTATTTTCTGTTCGCCATTGACCACCGCCTGCATCTGCGATGTATTCAACGGACTGCTCTCCACATTGGCGAAAAAATCGCCATGCGCGGTCATCACATCGTCGGCCCAGCGCCGGTTACGCGCCTCGGCCAATGCCGGCCCGTTTTGCAGCCATTGCCGGCAAAGGCGAAACGGCTCACGACAGGTCTCAAACTCGTCCAATCGTGTTGTCGGCAGCGGCAATGCCCCAAAGGCCTCGCGAATGCTTGCTTGCAAAGATGCCAGCGAATCCGAGCGCAACCACTGATCGCTCTCGACCGTCTGCGCGATGGCCGTGGTCTGCGCCTTTAGCACCTCGGCGCAAACCAGGCTCATTTCGTGGCTCCAGTCCCGCCAGATTTTTTGCAAGTATTGATAAAACCGCTGGGTTTCCTGCCATTCCGTACCATGCAGGCGCACCACCCGCGCATCGGGCAACTCGAACTCCAATTCCCCCCAGACGATGCCGCGCTTGCAGCGAATCGCCAGGATTTCATTGAAAGGAATAACGTAATGGTGTTTTTCGCCGCTGACCTCGACGCCGGCATTCAGCAGGCGAACCCGGTTATATGGATGTTGTGCCAGATGTTTGCCAAGTGATGTCGATTTCAGTTCCATAACATTGTCGGGTTCCCGTTATCTCATTGAGACGCGTCTGCCCTCCATAGTAACTTGTTCTGCCGCGGTCTGGAAATCAGGGTAGAATACCATTTATTCTATTAGGGACTTTTACCGTACAACAGCAAAGCCGGCACAATACACTATGGCGACTCTCCGACTCCTGCTCAATATCCTTAACTTCTGCCTTGGCGGTTTTTTCACTACCCTCGCCTGGCTGCTGGCGACGTTGCTGAGTATTTTGCTCATCTTCAGTTGGCCCTTCACCCGTTCATGCTGGGAGATCACTAAATTATCCCTGTGTCCGTTCGGCAATACCGTCGTTCCCGTTGAAGAACTTGACGCAAACTCTCGCCATCCCTTACTGGCCGCGGGGGGGACGCTGCTGAATATCCTGTGGCTGGTGCTGTTCGGCTGGTGGTTATGCCTGTCGCATATCGTCATCGGTATCGGCCAATGCCTTACGATTATCGGCATCCCCTCGGGGATTGCGCATTTCAAGCTGGCGGCTATCGCCCTTTGGCCGGTCGGCCGGCGCGTGGTGCCGGTGGAGTTGGCTGAACAATTGCGTTTCAAGCCGAACCGGTATCATTCCCGTTGACGTCGTTAGCTCGGCCCTGATTAAGGATATCCCTGTGGTCAATGTGGTACCCGGGTTTCGTCGTTTGGCTTTCAATAGCCGCTGGCGATACAACATGCGTATTTTCATCGCCCTGGCCGGCGCCGCGCTGCTACCCTGGCGGCTTGGGACGCCCACACTGACCATACCGCTGACCCTCGGCGTGGTGGCCGCCGCCCTGACGGATTTGGACGATAGGCTTAGCGGCCGATTACGCAATCTGCTTATTACCCTGCTGAGTTTCTTTGTCGCCGCGGTATCCATTGAATTACTTTTTCCCTATCCCTGGATTTTCGGCATCGGACTGGCGGTTTCCACCTGCGGGTTCATTTTGTTGGGCGCGCTGGGGCAGCGTTATGCCACCATCGCATTCGGCGCCCTGCTGATAGCCATCTACACCATGCTCGGCGCACCGCTCTATCCCAATTGGTATCTCCAGCCGGCGCTGCTATTAACCGGAGCCATATGGTACAATCTGCTGACGTTGTTTGGCCATATCCTGTTCCCCATCAGGCCATTACAGGAAAATCTGGCGCTGAGTTATCAGGCGCTGGCGCGTTATCTTGACGCCAAGGCCACTCTTTTCGATCCTGATCTCGACGCAGGGGACGATAACGCCGTCATCGAAGTGGCCATGGCCAATAGCGCCCTGATGACGGCGCTCAATCAAACCAAAGCGTCACTGCTGGCCCGGCTGCGCGGTGATCGCGGCCAACGTGGCACCCGCCGGGCACTGCATTATTATTTTGCGGCGCAAGATATCCATGAGCGAGCCAGTTCCTCTCATGCGCAATACCGGCAATTGCGCGAGCATTTGCGCTTTAGCGACGTGCTGTTCCGCTTCCAGCGCCTGTTGTCCATGCAGGCCCGGGCTTGTGACACCCTTGCGCAGTCCGTGCTGCTGCACCAGAAATACCAGCACGATAGCCGGTTTGAAAACGCCTTCAATCACCTGGACGCGGCGATAACACGCATAGCCGGTCCGGAACAGAGGCAGAGTTTGCAAAGCGTGCTGAATAATCTGCGCGCCATTGACGCGCAATTGGCCACAATCGAATCGGAACAAACCATCGCCCGCGACAATCCGGAAGAAAATAACCTGGCGGATGACAAACTCACCGGGTTCAGCGACATCCGATTACGGATTAGCCGCAATCTTGGTCCCCAATCGGCGCTATTTCGTCACGCCATCCGAATGTCGGCGGTGTTATGCCTGGGCTATGCGTTTATTCAGCTAAGCGGTCTGCGGTATGGCTATTGGATCATGCTGACCAGTCTTTTCGTTTGCCAACCTAATTATCAGGCCACCCGCCGGCGCCTGACCATGCGTATCGCCGGCACCTTGGCGGGCATTCTGCTGAGTCTGCCCATATTGTATTTCGTACCGTCCACGGAAGGCCAACTGCTGCTGATAGTGATAAGCGGTACGTTGTTCTTCGCGTTTCGCCATGGTCAATATGCTCAAGCCACCATGTTTATCACCCTGCTGGTGATGCTCTGTTTCAATTTGCTGGGTGAAGGTTTCGAGGTGGCGTTGCCCAGGGTCTACGACACCCTGCTCGGTTGCGCCATCGCCTGGGCGGCAGTCAGCTTTATCTGGCCGGACTGGCGTTTTCGCCGGCTGCCGGCGACGCTCGATCAGAGTCTGACCGCCAACTGCCGCTATCTGGACGCCATACTGGTGCAATACCATCAGGGCAAGGACAATCGTCTGGATTATCGGGTGGCGAGACGGGATGCGCATAACAGGGATGCCGAGCTGGCGTCGGTGGTGTCCAACATGGCGGCGGAATCCCGCTCGCCCGGCCAAAGCATGGATCTGGCATTCCGGCTCTTATGCCTGAATCATACATTCCTTAGCTATATCTCCACGCTTGGCGCGCATCGGGAAAAACTGGCGTCGTCGACGCTGCTGGGCGTGATGGACGATGCCGTCTGCTATGTGGATGATGCACTGCAATGCCAGGATACGCTGCCGGATCGGGTAAAACGGGAGCGCGAGCGTCTCATTGCCTGTATACAGACCGAGATGCGCGATCCGCAAGCCAAAGAGCAGACCGTCTTAAGGCAGATAGGCTTGCTGCTGGAATTGCTGCCGGAGATAATCGCCTGCCGGCAGCAGATGGGCGAGCGGGTCGACACCGTATGATGCCGCCGCGAAAACGCGGCGGCGTCGGCATCCGACGGCTTAGCGGCAGGACAGACGCTCATACCACTCAAGCAGCTCGCTGCGCTGTAACGGCGGCAACGCGGCGAGATGTCGGCCTGATAGCGCGCCCTCCAGGGCGAACAGGACCTTAACGCCAAGATTTTCCTTGATCTCGCGCAGTTTAAGATAGCTGCTTTTGGCGCCGTAATATCGCAGCGCTTCGATATCCTGAATACCGGCTTTCCACAGCAAGCGCTCAATCCCTTGCCCAATATTGGGCAAATCCTTAAGCCGGGGACAGGACGCCCGCGTCCGACGGTCATGCCGGGATTCGTCCAAAGCATGCCGCGCCAGGGCCAACAACGTATTGCCCCGCGCCCATAAGCGCTCGTCCACATGGTAGTAATTCAGCGATACCGGCACGCCCCGCTTGGTATAGATCAATCTTCGCATGCCTTCGGCGACGAAAATGTGTTCACTTTGGCGGGTACCGCGCAGATAGAGCTCGCCGTCCAGGATAAGCCCGAACATAACTTTGTCGGCGGCGATGCTGTAGCCGCCGAACTGCGAACGGGTCGTTATTTCCCCCAGCGGAGTAAAGAAAAAGGCGGCCTGTGAAATACGCTGCTTATATGAAACTTCCATCCATTTCTCCTTGTTATTGTGTTGGGGACCCTTATTCCATTCAGCCCAACCTATTAAAAATACTGTATTTTCCATGCGGTTTTCAACTTAATCTCCCGCACGACCGGGTTTGTCGGAATTTTTGCGAAGCGGCTTATAAATCGATTGATTTTTGCACGCGCTCAAGATACTGTATTTATATACAGTTAACATGGAGCGCCATTATGCACAGCCAATCACAGGCCCGATTCCCCTCTTGCAGACCAAACCGGACGGAAAGCACGCCAACGCGCCCCCGGGAACCTTCGGTTTCCGGTTTTGTCAGCGAAGTGGTTTATTTCGAGGATCAGTCGATTGTCGCACATATTCTCCTGCCGCTCTTACGCCAGCTGGGATTGCAGGCGCGCTGGCTGCTCTGGCTGACATCCGGGCGCAAATTGAACCGTTCATGGCTTAAGCAAGCCGGATTGCCGCTCGAAAAAATGATGCAGCTACATCGTCCTTCCGGCGACGAAGGGGTCGCCGCCATGGAGAAAGCCTTGCTGACGGGAAATTACAGTGTGATTTTGGGATGGTTTCCGAAGGAACTGACGGCGGAAGACAAGCGCCGTTTATATGAGGCCGCGGCGTTGGGCGAATCTTACGGGTTTATCATCTACCCGCAAAATGGAGCGAGTCGGAGTTCTGGACAGTTTTCGGGGATAAAGATTCATTCTGGCTGGTATCATTGACTCACTTTAAGATTTTTCTCAATGCGGGTTCCGGCACGGAAGTCGGAAAACCCTTTTATTTACCGCAATCCAGTATATATGCGGGTTTCCGCCCGAGTTACCCCACAATCCGCCTACTACTTTGTCATGTTTTTGTTCAATGAAAGATACACGAAACGCTGTTTTTTATTAGCGGCTTACTACATCTTACTTGTAAGTTTCCCACTTCGTTGTAGACTTTAATTCGCCAGGGTTGCTCTATAACGCCTGTTAAACGGCGATGTACAAACTCAGGGCACTGACTCTGGCAATGGAAAATTAAATTAAGCTTTAAGAGCTCATTGCCTATTTGGATGATAACGAGGCGCAAAAAATGAAAAAGACAGCTATCGCACTTGCAGTGGCATTGGCGGGTTTCGCGACCGTAGCGCAAGCCGCTCCCCAAGATAACACCTGGTACGTAGGTGGTAAATTGGGCTGGTCACAATACCACGATACCGGTTTTTACGGTAACGGTTACAACAGCAGCATCGGTAATGGTCCGACCCGCAATGATCAACTGGGCGCTGGTGCTTTTCTCGGTTATCAGGCGAACCCGTATCTGGGGTTTGAACTGGGCTATGACTGGCTGGGCCGCATGGCTTACAAGGGCAGCGTTGACAATGGCGCCTTTAAAGCGCAGGGCATCTCCCTGGCGGCGAAAATCGGCTACCCCATCACCGACGATCTGGACATTTATACCCGTTTGGGCGGCATGGTATGGCGCGCGGACGCCAAAGCGGCCTATAACAACGGCGCCAACGGCCGTCTGAGCGACAACGACACCGGCGTTTCTCCGTTGGCCGCCATCGGCGTGGAATACGCCATCACCAAAGACTGGGCAACCCGTCTGGACTATCAATGGGTTAACAATATCGGCGATGCCGGCACCGTTGGCGCCCGTCCTGATAACGGTCTGTTGAGCGTCGGCGTTTCATACCGCTTCGGCCAGGGCGAACAAGCCGCTCCGGTCGTGGCGCCGCCGGCCCCGGCTCCGGCGCCTGTCGTGCAGACCAAGCACTTCACTCTGCGTTCCGATGTCCTGTTCAACTTCGACAAATCCACGCTGAAACCGGAAGGTCAACAAGCCCTGGATCAACTCTACAGCCAGTTGAGTTCTATGGATCCCAAAGACGGTTCCGTTGTCGTTCTTGGCTTCACTGACCGTATCGGTTCTGAACAGTATAATCTGAAGCTTTCCCAGGCTCGCGCGCAAAGCGTCGTGTCTTACCTGGTTTCCAAGGGTATCCCGTCCGACAAGATTTCCGCCCGTGGTATGGGTGAAGCCAATCCTGTCACCGGCACGACCTGCGACAACGTAAAAGGCCGCGCAGCGCTTATCACTTGCCTGGCGCCGGATCGTCGCGTAGAAATTGAAGTCAAAGGCTATAAAGAAGTCGTTACCCAGCCGCAATAATCCTAAGGTTTTACATCGTGAAAAACCCCGCACAGCGGGGTTTTTTTATACCGGGCATTCGGTCATAAACAGGTCTAAGGGTCTTCGCCCAGGATCGCTTTCAAATCCTGCTTCAACGATGTCATCTGCGAGGCATATTTTTCCTTGCGTTCAGCATCCTCCAGCAAATTGACGATAGTCTCCGACAATGTGTTGCCACGCCGCTGAGCCAACGCCGCCAGTCGTTGCCACACCAGGTACTCCAAATCGATGGATTTTTTCCGGGTATGCTGATGTTCGGCATTGAAATGGCGCTTGCGGCGGGCGCGGATCGTCTGCTTCATACGGTTTTCCAGCGCCGGGTTCATGTTGTCCCGAATCCACCGCGTGATATTCTCCGGTTGATGCTCGCATTGAACCAACTGCTCCACCGCATCTTGCGCAGCGCTGTTTTCCTCATGGCGGGTAATACGTTCACCCTCGCGATGCTTTTTGATAAGGTAGGTCCACTTCCAACCGGTTTCCAAGTTTTCAAGCTGCTGGTATTTCATTGTGCGTCACCTGTGACCGTGTAACGTTAACCAGATAATAACAGTTTCCTGCCGAAAATCCCGCGTCAAGGTCAAATTTCGTTGGTTTTTTGGACACAGCCTCGCTGATTTGTCATAAAATTCATGCAAACCACGTAGCATGAGACGTAGAGGGAGAAATTCTTGTATAATCTACGTTTCCCTGAATAGCAGCGTTACTGATTACCTTGGCCATTACACAATTAGAATGGAAGTATCTGGTTCCAGACCTTTCGCCTTATGCGGCGATATTCGCACAGTCTTATCAGCCCGGTTCGGCGTCGCCCGATATTTTGCAGGCGCGTTTAATGGACGGCCTAGCCCGTTTCTGCCATCCGCTGGCGCCCAGCCGCTTTATGCTGATCACGGCGCAGGAAGAGCAGGAATACTTTCAATTCATTGCCAAAATGGCCGCAAAGGCGCTGCCTGACGGCGCCACGCCGACAGGCGGTCAGTATACGATAACCGGCGCCAGCGTCACGTTGGCCCCTGTCAGCAGTCCCGATGATAATTTCGTCGGTCGGGCAAGGGTGGTTTATCAACCCTGGATCGAGCATGAGCAACTGTTCGGCTGTGTTCGATGCTATCGAGAGGCCATTACGTTGCAGTCCGGCAAAATCCATGAAGCCAACGGCGGGATCCTGATTATCGGCGCCCGTGCGCTAACCAGCCAACCCCTGATGTGGCTGCGTCTAAAGCAGATGATTTTACAACAGCGTTTTGATTGGCTGGCATTGGACGAAACCCGGCCGCTCCCGGTCTCAATTCCATCACTGCCGTTGAATCTGCGTCTGGTGGTGGTCGGCGATCGGGAATCGCTGGCGGAACTCAGCGATCTTGAGCCCGGCCTCACTCAGTTGGCGATGTATGGCGAATTTGAATCCGATCTCCGTCTTATGGAAATCGAGGACATGCAGAACTGGTGCAACTATGTCAACGGGCTGCTGGAAGACCAGTTTTTACCGCCCTTGCCCGCTCAGGCCTGGCCCGAACTTATCCGCCAGGCCATACGTTATAGCGGCGATCAATATCAGTTGCCCTTATGCCCGCAATGGCTGATACGCCGGATCAGAGAAGCGGCGCAATATCGCAAAAGCGATGCCATTGACGCGCAGGCGCTCTATGACAGCAATCAGATTCGTATCTGGCGGGAAAGTTACCTGGCGGAACGGATGCAGAGCGAAATCGCCGAGGGCCAGATTATGGTGGAAACCGACGGCGCCATGGTAGGTCAGGTCAATGCCCTGTCGGTACTGGATTTTCCAGGGCATCCACTGCCATTCGGCGAACCGTCCCGCATCAGTTGCGTCGTGCATCTGGGCGATGGCGAGATCAACGACGTGGAGCGCAAGGCCGAGTTAGGCGGGAATATCCACGCCAAAGGCATGATGATCATGCAGGCCTTTTTAATGTCCTCATTGGAACTGGACCAGCAACTGCCCTTTACCGCCTCCATGGTTTTTGAGCAATCCTACGGGGAAGTGGATGGCGACAGCGCGTCTTTGGCCGAGCTGAGCGCGTTGATAAGCGCCCTGGCGGGCAAGCCCATTACCCAGCGGATAGCGGTGACCGGATCGGTGGATCAGTTCGGTCGGGTCCAGCCTATCGGCGGTTTGAATGAAAAAATTGAAGGCTTTTTCGCCCTTTGTCTGAGCAGAGGGCTGGAGAGCGGGCATGGCGTTATTATTCCCGCCGCCAATGTGCGCCATTTGTGCCTGCAAGAAGAAGTGGTCGACGCGGTGAAGGAAGGCGGATTTCATATCTGGCCGGTGGAGACCATCGACGAGGCGTTGGAATTACTGACCGGGATACCCTACGATCACGAGCAGAAGCCCAATTTAATCGCCTCGATACGCGAGCGTATCGCTTATATTAATCAGCACGAACGCCTGCGTTTACCCTGGGGATTACGCTGGTTGAATTTTTTTAACCAGAATTGACCGGACAGAGTCGACCGATCAGTTACCAGGTTTCATGAGTTGACGTGCACGACCCATTGATAAGGTTTGAATCATTATGTTTGAGAAACGCGAATCCTATACCAAAGAAGACCTGCTTGCCTCGAGCCGCGGAGAACTGTTCGGCAAAGAAGGTCCGCAACTGCCGGCGCCCAACATGCTTATGATGGACCGGGTGGTTAAAATGACCGAAGATGGCGGCAACCATAATAAAGGCTATGTTGAAGCCGAACTGGATATTCATCCGGACATGTGGTTTTTCGGCTGCCACTTTATTGGCGATCCTGTCATGCCGGGTTGTCTGGGACTGGACGCCATGTGGCAATTGGTGGGTTTTTATCTTGGCTGGCTGGGCGGCGAGGGTAAGGGACGCGCATTAGGCGTAGGCGAAGTGAAATTTACCGGCCAGATACTGCCCACGGCGAAAAAAGTCACTTACCGTATCCATTTCCGTCGGGTCGTAAACCGCCGATTGGTCATGGGACTGGCGGATGGAGAGGTGTTGTGCGATGGCCATGTGATTTACACCGCCAGCGACTTGAAAGTCGGCCTGTTCAAAGATACCATGGCATTTTAACCCTTATACTCCCGTTGCTCAGATTGCATCGCGCCGGTAAGTGAGCGAACAGGGTTCATAAAGCGGTAACGCAAGGCATTAATAGTGCCTATAAATTGAAACCTCCGCGTCAAGGCGGAGGTCATTCCCTATGTTGGCAGAGTGGTCAAAAACTAACCGCTCTGTCTTCCATGGCCTTTCGCCACCCTCCCAACCAGTGAGACCGTGCATCCAGAGACTGATACGGACAGAGCTCGCTGGATCGTCCGGAAAGTCCGGCCTGATAACCACGCGAATGAGCACGTTCGAGGCGATCTCGTTTTTGTCTTTTCATGCCTGGTTTTCCTCATCTTGTCTGGTGGAAAGAAAACGGTGATCGCAAACTGGCGATCACATCTTATCTTTAGCGATTATTTCAGCGGAGATCAACGTGACAATTCACATAACTGTCATCACCAAAAGGCATAATGGCCGGTTTTCGTCATAACAAGGCATGAAGAAAGGGAATAAGTCATTAAAAAATAGGCGAGCCAGGTTGGGGAACGGCCGTTCCCCTGTTGCGGCAAAATCCGAAAGCTAACGTTAGAACAATTAATTATTACTGCGTGGCGGCCCATTGTCTGGCGATATTTTGTCCAACCTGTTGCCAGCCTTTTGCCAGTGTTCTTACCAACGCATCATAACCGTCTCCGGGCTGGCTCAGTGCCAAACTGAACGGGTAACGGCGAACCTCGCCGTTATGCGTCAGCAACCATTCCCCGCGTATAATGGCTTTGCCGTCATATCGGCCATGAAAGCCGGTGACGTTGACGTCCAGTGAATCCTGATCGCCAGGGGATTGGCCGGCGGCGACCAGCGTACCGGGCAACGCGTTACCCAGGGTGACCAGCAGGTTTTGCCGCAACTGCTGGGCCAGCGGACTGGCCCAAAGATGACTGCCGGCGGTAACATATTCCACATCGTTTGTTTGGTAAACCACACCATTGCCGGCCAAATAGTCGGCCACGTTCACCCGGGAAACCCATAAATGGCGGCCCGTCGCCGGGACGCCTTGAGCCGTATCCGCCGCCATGGGCAATTGATAGTAACGCGGCTGGGTGTTACCGCTACAGGCCATTAGCAGCACCACTAACGCCAGCAGAATGCCTTTCTTCATTTGTTGGCCCTCTTGGGGGTGGGATCACGGCCCTTGTCGGCCCCGAATACCAGCGCATTGCTCTTCGTATCGAGCGTGCGCAACACCGGTTGTAATTCCCGCAACACCTGTTCCAATCGCTGCATGTTGTCAACCAGCCGGTCATAGGCTTGGGAGCCCGGTTGTAGGCCTCGCATACTGACGTTTAATTCGCGCAGAGTGCGCTGCATATCCTGCGGTAATTGCTGCATCGACGGACTGCGAGTGATGGCGTTAACCGACTTGAGGGTGGTTTGCAGCTCGCGCAGCGTCGCCTGGCTCTGCGACAACGTACGGGTCGCTTCGGTCACCATCGGGTTAAGCGGCAAGCTGTTTATCTTGTCCAGGGTGGTCATCAGTTTTTGTTGAATCTGGGCCAGTCCTGCGCTGGTGGTGGGCAATACGGGATAGCCGTCGACCGTTTTCGGCACGGCACGTTTTTTATCCTGGGGATAAAAATCCAAATCGACATACAACGAACCGGTCAGAAGATTGGCGCTTTTCAACGCCGCCCGCAACCCACTCCCTTCCGCCTGTTGCAAGCGCGCGGCAAAGTCGAAATTGGCGCCCAGCATGCTGACGAAACGGCCCGGTTCAATACGGATCAACACCGGAATCTGGTAGTTATCGTTGATGGTCTGATCGGCGTTGGAGAGGGGAAACGGCGCCTTGGCCACCGTGCCCAGCCGGATGCCGCGAAATTCCACGGGCGCGCCGGGCTGCAAACCGCGTATCGAATCATTGAAGAACAGCAGGAAATCCTTATGGACCGTATACAGCGAGTCGGCGATCATGTTCTTGTTATCGAACAGTTGAAAAGCCTGATTTTCATGGGCCGGGGCGCCCAGTTCCCAGCCAGTCGGCACATCAAAACTGACGCCGCCGCTAAACAACGTGGTCAGCGACCCCATTTCGACCCGCATACCCTGCGCCGACATATCGAACGTAACGCCGCTGTCTTTCCAGAACCGCACATTATCGGTCACCAGCGTGTCATAGGGGGAAGTGATAAACAACTGGTATCGCATCTTGCGACTGTTGGGATCAAAGTAGCTGGTTTGAACCGTGCCCACCCGGAAACCACGAAATAATACCGGATCGCCGGGATTGAGCTGGCCGGATTGCTGACTGTCGAGCTCGATACGGATGCCTTTGGCGTCCGGCGCCGCCAGCGGAGGGTTGTCCAACAAGGTGAAATGCGTGGCTTCCGCCGGATCCCTGCCGGGTTGCAACTGAATGTAGGCGCCGGAGAGCAATGTACCAAGCCCCGTCACGCCTTCACGGCCGATTTGCGGTTTCACCACCCAGAAAGCGGAATCCTTGCGCAATAACTTTTCCATGCCGTTATTGATGCGGGCGGTAATTTCGACTTGTTGTAAATTATCGCTCAGCGCGACGCTTTCCACCGTGCCCACATCCACGCTTCGGCTTTTGATGGCGGTTTTGCCTGCTTCAATACCCTCGGCGCTGGTGGTAACCAGGGTAATTAACTTACCCTGGTGGCTGAAATGATAATAAAGAATCCAGGCGCCGATGAGCACCGTCACCAGGGGAACGATCCAGACCGGCGACCAGCGCTTAATTTTCTCGACACTGGCAACATTCGCATCATGTTCTGTCAACAGAGGACTCCTTTTGCATGCTCGTCTGCGCACGATCCCACAATAATCGGGGATCAAAAGTATGCGCGGCCACCATAGTGATGATCACCACCAAAGCAAACAACACCACGCCAGAACCCGGTCTGATACTCATCAGTTGTCCCATTCTGACCAGCCCCGACAATACCGCCATAACAAACACGTCGATCATCGACCAACGGCCCACCAACTCCACTATCCGGTAGATAAAATGCATGCGTTCGCTATCGGCCTTTCGAAGGCCCCGATCTTGGGCATCCCAGCACAGCCAGCACAATGCGATCATTTTCAATGCCGGCACCATGATGCTGGCGATAAAAATGACCAGCGCTACCGGATAGGATCCATCCTGCCAAAGCAGGATAACGCCGGCCATAATCGTGGAATCCAACCGGTGGCCCAAGGCCTCGGTAATCATCATCGGCAGGATATTGGCCGGTATATACAACATCAGCGAGGTGACGAGCAGCGCCATTGTCCATTGCAGGCTATAGGGCCTGCGCGCATGCTCGCGGGTCCGGCAACGCGGGCAGACCCGCTGCCCGGCAGGCAGGATCAAGGTACAGCAGGTACAGGCGCGTAACTGCTGGGACAAACCGCTGACGCCGGTTTTGTAATGGGTGACCGGCGAGGTCATTGGCATGATGTTGTTCCATAACCAGCGCTTATCAATGCATTGGAATGCCCGTTGCTGCAACAGGCAAAACAAGCAATACGGCAGGAAACTCAGACCGACCCCGATATCGCCGTAAGCCATCAGTTTAACAAAACTGACCAGTACGCCGGCCAGGAAAATTTCCGCCATTCCCCAATTACGCAGCGCAAACAACAGCTTGGCGAGGAACGCCTGTAATCTGAAAGACAATCCGGCACGCAGGCACAATACAATAATCGCGCACATGCAAAATGCGGGGATCAATTGGACGAACAGCAGGAACAGCACGGCCAGAAGTGAAAAATGGTCCGCCTGCATTACCGCGGGAATGGACGGTAGGGTAATTTGATTACCAAGTCCGGAGACGTGCATGTTCACGAATGGGAAGAGATCCGCTAACACCAGCATGACCAAGGCGCTTGCGGCAAAACTCACGGGTTGCAGGCGGGGATTGGTCCATCGGCTTATCAGCGTATTGCGGCAGCGTGGACACAGGGCCCGCTGCCCGTCCCGCAAGACAGGCAGCGCGACCAGCAAATCGCAATGCGGGCATAAAACTCCCGGCGCTTTTTTGTCGACAGGCGGCATAGCTCCCCTCGCTCAATGAATCAAACATCCTATCGCCGCCGCACAGGCGGCACGGCAAGCCCGTCGGAAAAATCGCCGCGATCGAAACGGATAATCTACTCTTTGCCGACTTTCAGCGCTTCCAACGCCTCCCAGCGGGCAAACGCCTGTTCCTGCGCCTGCTCCGCCGCCGCCATGGCGGTCAGCACCGCTTGCGTTTTGTCATAGGGTTGGCTGAAAAAATCCGGGCTGGCGATTTGCCCTTGCAAAGCATCGATTTCCTGTTCCAACTGTTCAATGAGCTGCGGCATCCCCTCCAACTCACGCTGAAGCGTATAGCTTAGTTTATTGGCACGCTTTGCCGGTTGATTTTTCGAGGCATTGCCGGTTTTTTTTTCATGTGCGGCGACGGCGGACGTCGGCGCGGAGCGCAATGCCATCCGGTTACCGCGTTGTTCCTGAGCGTCGAAATACCCGCCCACATAGCTGCCGATTTGGCCGTCTCCCTCGAAAATCCAGCATTCGGTGACGGAATTGTCCACGAATTGCCGATCATGGCTGACCAGCAACACCGTGCCCTGATACCCGTCAATGAGTTCTTCCAGAAGCTCCAAGGTTTCTACATCCAGATCATTGGTCGGTTCATCAAGGATTAGCAGATTGCTGGGGTTCAAAAACAGCTTGGCCAGCAAGAGTCGGTTGCGCTCCCCGCCCGAAAGGGCTTTGACCGGCGTCATCGCGCGTTTGGGATGAAAAAGGAAATCCTGCAGGTAGCCCAATACATGGCGGGGACTGCCGTTAACCATCACCTCCTGTTTCCCTTCCGCCAGATTGTCCATCACGGTACGTTCGGGATCCAACTCGGCGCGATGCTGGTCGAAATAAGCCGTTTCCAACTTGGTCCCGCGGCGTATAACACCGCTGTCCTGTGCCAGTTGGCCGAGCATCAGCTTCAACAATGTCGTTTTACCGCAGCCATTTGGGCCGATTAGGGCAATTTTATCGCCCCGCATCACCTGGGCGCTAAAATGGCTGACCAGCGTTTTGTCCGGGAGACGGTACCCGACATCCTCCAGCTCGAAGACAATCTTGCCGGAACGCGCGGCTTCCTCCACCCGCATTTTGGCGCCGCCCTGCACTTCCCGGCGCTCGCTCCGCTCTTGCCGCAGCGCTTTTAATGCCCTGACCCGCCCTTCATTGCGGGTACGCCGCGCTTTGATGCCTTGTCTGATCCAGACTTCTTCCTGGGCCAGGCGCCGATCGAACTCGGCGTTTTGCAACTCCTGAACCCGCAGTTCTTCTGCTTTGCCGGCAAGGTATTTATCATAATCACCGGGCCAGGACACCAGCTTGCCGCGATCCAGATCAACGATGCGCGTGGCCATACCGCGAATAAACGCGCGATCGTGGGAGATAAAAATGATGCTGCCCGTGAAGTTTTTGAGAAAATTTTCCAGCCAGTCGATGGTTTCAATATCCAGATGGTTGGTGGGCTCGTCCAACAGCAATATATCCGGTGAGCAAACCAACGCCCGGCCTAACGCCGCTTTGCGCAGCCAGCCGCCCGACAAGGCCGATAAATCGGTATTGGCGTCCAATCCCAGCAGGCTCACCACTTCATTGATGCGTTTTTCCAGATGCCATAGATTCTGATGATCAAGCTTTTCTTGCAATCGCCCCATTTCCGCCAGATTTTTTTCACTCGGATCCCGCTCCACCGCGTGGGAGGCGGTGTGATACGCTTTGAGAATTTCCGCCTGGGCCTGTACCCCCTCGGCGACGAAATCATAGACGCTGCCGGTCACATTGCGCGGCGGGTCTTGCTGTAAACGGGCGACGATCACATCCTGTTCGAAAACCAGTTGCCCGTCATCCAGCGGAATTTCACGATTGAGAATTTTCAGTAAAGTGGACTTGCCGGCGCCATTGCGCCCGACCAGGCAGACCCGCTCGTTGCGCTCAATATGCAGTTCGGTATTGTCCAGAAGCGGCGCATCGCTAAAGGACAGCCAGGCGCCGGAAAGACTAATCAATGACATGGCATTCAATCCTGATCGGCATGGCTTATCAGCCAGCAATTGTGTATATGGCGATTACGGGCGAAGTCCGGCGAGCGGGTGCGCTCGGTGATGGATTGGGCGGCGAGTCCCCATTTTTTCATCCCGTCGGCGTCTAGCCGGAAGCCGCGCTTATTGTTGGAAAACATGATGGAACCGCCTGGCCGCAACAACCGTTTCAGCGCTTTCATGAGCGTCAGATGATCCCGCTGCACGTCGAAACTCTCCGACATACGTTTAGAATTGGAGAAAGTCGGCGGATCAATGAAAATCACATCGAATGTTTCACGGCAACCCTCGAGCCAGGCCAGGCAATCCGCCTGGATCAAGCGGTGCGGTCTGCCGGTCAGGCCGTTGCTGCGCAGGTTTTTTTCCGCCCACTCCAGATATGTGCGGGACATGTCCACCGATGTGGTGGACCGGGCGCCGCCCAGGCCGGCGTGGACGCTGGCGGCGCCGGTATAGGCGAACAGGTTGAGAAAATCCTTGCCCCGGCTCATCCGTCCCAGCATTCTGCGGGCGATACGATGATCGAGAAACAATCCGGTATCCAGGTAATCGGTCAAATTGACCCATAACTTGGCATCATACTCGTTCATCAGCAGGAACTCGCCTTTTTGCGCCAGCTTTTCATATTGACTGTGGCCTTTTTGCCGTTCGCGGGCCTTCACCACAAGCCGGTCGGCGGGTGTGGCGGTCACCGCCAGCGTGGCGGCGATGGCATCGTATAACCGCTGCCGCGCCCGCTTGGGATCCACGGTTTTCGGCGCGACGTATTCCTGCACGACCAGCCATGAACCGTAACGGTCAACCGCCACATTGTACTCCGGCAAGTCGGCATCATAAATTCGATAACACTCCAGGCCCTCGCCGGCGGCCCATTTTTCCAGGCCGCGCAAGTTTTTCCGCAGCCGATTGGCAAAATCTTCGGCAACCGGGCGCAGCGCCTCGACGGCGACTGGCGCATCGGCCAGTTGATAATTTTTCTGTTCGCAGTCCAGCGGACCGTTTTTGGCTTTGAAAGTGCGCTCGGCGCGTAATTGCAATGCGTCGAGCAAAGCCGGCGATCCGCTAAACAGCGATAAACGCCAGCCGCCGAAGCGGGCTTTCATCACGCGTCCCAACTGGTTGTGCAAGGCAATCAGCGCCGGTTCGCTTTCCAGCCGTTCGCCATAGGGCGGATTGCTTACCACGGTTCCCACGGGGCCGTCAGGCAAGGGATTTTCCAGATTGGCGACGTCCCGCACCGCCAGTGTCACTAATGTCCCGACGCCGGCACGACGGGCGTTGGCGCGGGCTTTGTCCAGTACCCGCGCATCGTTATCCGAGCCGAAAAACAACGGCGCGCACCGCTCGGTGCCAAGCCGGGCCCGTTCGGCGGCCTCGGATGCCACCGCTTGCCAGACCGCCGGCGCGTGACCGCGCCAGGCGGCGAAACCCCACTGCCGGCGTAATAATCCCGGCGCACGATCCGTCGCCATCAAGGCCGCTTCAATGAGCAGTGTTCCTGAACCGCACAACGGGTCCATCAGTGGAGTGCCCGGCCGCCAGCCGGAACGCAGGATAATGGCGGCGGCCAGGTTTTCCTTGAGGGGCGCCTGTCCGGCGCCGTCACGATAGCCGCGCTGGTGCAACCCGCCACCGCCCAGATCGAGGGAAATCACCGCATGATCACGATGCAAAAACACCTGAATGGCAATATCGGGTTGTTGTCTGGCCACATCGGGACGCTGTCCCAGACGCTCGTTGAAACTGTCGACTATGGCGTCCTTGACTTTGAGCGTGCCATATTGGCTGTTGCGGATAACCTGGCTGGTGCCGCTAAAACGCACCACAAAGCTTTTGTCCACCGGGAATACCGCCGGCCAGTCCACCTCACGGGCCCCCTGATACAAATCCTGATCGCTCTTCACGTCGAATTCGCCAAGGGGCAAGAAAACCCTCGAGGCCAGACGACTCCATAGCAGGCTGAGGTAAAGTCCCCGGGAGTCGGTAGTATAATGCACGCCGCCCAGAGCGATTTTACACTGCCCGGCGCCGAGTGACTCCAATTCGCTTTTCAGCAGTTCTTCCAAACCTTGTGCCGTACTGGCAAAGAGTACATATGTCATGGCGCCTATCATCAGAAAAGAAATTTGTTGCGCATTATAGCCAATCCGGACTCATTGTCATAAAGTTGCCTAATTGAATCCGCCAGGCAGGCAATATGCTCAGTTTATCGAGAATTTATATCCATCCCGTCAAATCCATGCGCGGGATGCAAGTCTCGCACGCGCTGGTCAGCGATCAAGGGTTGGCGGGGGACCGATGTTGGATGCTGACTGAAACGGACGGCACCTTCATTACCGCCCGCCAATTTCCGCAGATGGTCTTGTTCACGCCAGTGGCGGTGGCCGACGGTGTGCATATCGGCGCGCCGGACGGCAGCGGCATCCTGGCCCGTTACGCCGATTTTACGGCCAGCGCGCATCCCACCGAAGTGTGGGGCAACCATTTCAACGCCCGCATCGCCGCCGATGCCGTCAATCACTGGCTGAGCGGATATTTCCATCGGCCGGTGCAATTACGCTGGACGGGGCCGCAAAGCAGCAGGCGGGTCAAACGGTATCCGGAAATCCCGCTTTCCTTCGCCGATGGTTTTCCCTACCTGCTTATCAATGAGGCGTCGTTCAACGATTTGCAGCGCCGATGTCCAAGCGGCATCAAGCTGGCCCAGTTCCGACCCAATCTGGTGATAACCGGCGCCGAACCTTATGCCGAGGATCGCTGGCGAACCCTACGGATCGGCGAGGAGATTTTCGAGGTAACCAAACCTTGCAGTCGTTGCGTGCTGACCACCGTCAATATTGAGCGGGGCTGCAAACACGCCGCCGCCGAACCTTTGCGAACCTTGCGGCGTTACCGGACCGCCGATAACGGCGATGTGGATTTTGGCTTAAATATGCTGTCACGCGGCCACGGCATCATCCGGCTTGGCGATAAGGTGGAGATTATCGACGAACATGCCCCCCGCCGCTACGGCCCCGGCCAAATCGGCGAAACCTTCGCAACGCCCGAGGGCGAACAGCAAAACGTGCAAATCGATTATAAAGGCCGGACATTCACCGGCAACAATCGGCAGGTGCTACTTGAGCAACTGGAACAGCAGGGCATCCGCGTGCCTTATTCCTGTCGGGCGGGACTGTGCGGCACCTGCCGGGTGGCATTGCAGACGGGTGAAGTCGCTCCGCTCACCGCCAGCGCGGTGGAAAAGCCGGGCAGCGTGCTCGCCTGCAGTTGCATTCCTAAAACCGATCTCCGGCTGGGCTGAGCCACGGGACGGCTCAGCCCGCGGCGGCGAAGGGAATTTCCTCGGACTGGGCATGGGGCGCCAGCCGGTCGTGCATGATTTTGATGGCATCGCCCAAGGCCATTTCCCGCGCGGCCAACGTAAGCCGGGGCTGGGCAAGTACGCATAGACTGGCGTTATCACCCGCTTCCGCCACCAGCATGCGGGCGTACCCTCCGGTTTCATGCAAACACACCGCCACCGCCTCACCCATCGCCGGGCGCCAGTCCGCTGGCGAAGGTTGTGTCTGGAAGTGCCAGCTTTTCGGCATGAGCGGCTTTAAAAAACGCTGAGCCACCATGGCATTGAACACCAATTCCGCGCATTGTTCCTCATCTAACGGCAGGGCGCGGCAGCTTTCGGCGAAGCGGTAATAGAGCGCGGCATCATCCACACAAAAAGCGGTTTCATCAAACGCATCGGGTATCAGCATTTTTGACCCGAAGCGGGAACGGAATATTAGACCGTCGGCGAGATCAAGCATCATCCGATCATGTTCGGCATCAAAAAACCAACGCCAATTATCGCCGGGTGTGAATTTCATAGGCAATCCTTTCATCACGTCGCTAACGCCTGGATAATATCCGGACCTGTGTCAATTTACGGATATTATACTCGTCATACTTCAAGTCGCCCCTTTGTTGGCGGCGTTCGCTCACTCCAGTCACATAGTCAGCTATGTTCCCGGGAGTTCACTCACTTGCCGTCACGATGCGACGTGAATTATTTAGAGTATATACTCGCCATACTTCAAGTTGCCTCTTTGTTGGCGACGATGCAACTCGAATTATTCAGGAGTATTTCCACCAAAATTGATCAACATCATGATAAAAGATAAACGAGCCTAGGGAATAAATAAACCCCAAAGGCCCTTTAAATGTCAAAAAGTCTCAAGATATACTTGTCATACTCCAATATGGCTCTTTGTTAGCCGCATTCATTCACCCCAGTCACCGCGTTGTCTGTGCGCCTGGAGGTTCATTCACTTGCCGCCGCGATGCAACTCGAAGTATTCAAGATATATGCGTCACAATGTCTTTAATCAAGCGAGGCCCGTGGTAAATAAACCCGGAATATATTTGAATCAGGGATGCGCCGGCCGCTATCTTTTCCCGCGCGGCAATCAACGAATCAATACCACCCACGCCGATAATGGGCAGCGCGCCCTTCAATTCCTGCGAGAGCCGCCGGATCACTTCGGTGCTTCGGGATTGCAGCGGCCGACCGCTTAACCCGCCGGTCTGATTGCAGTGGGGCAGCCCTTGCACCAGGTCCCGTTCAATGGTGGTATTGGTGGCGATCACGCCGTCGATATTATGGCGGACAAGACATTGCGCGACCTGCGCCAGCTCTTCATCGGTCAGATCAGGGGCGATTTTCACCGCCAGCGGGACATATTTATGATGGTAACGATGCAACTCGGCCTGCTTATTTTTGACGGCCAGCAATAAATCATCCAGCGCCTCGCCGAATTGCAAAGTTCGCAAGCCAGGGGTATTGGGCGAGGAGATGTTAATCGCAATATAACCGGCATAGGGATACACTTTTTCCATGCAGTAGAGATAATCCTCTTTCCCCCGCTCTACCGGCGTGGCTTTATTTTTGCCAATATTGATGCCAAGCACGCCGTCATAATGGGATTTTTTAACATTTTCAATAAGATAATCAACACCCCGATTATTGAACCCCATACGGTTGATCAAGCCTTCCGCCGCAACCAGTCGGAACAGACGCGGTTTATCATTGCCGGGCTGAGGACGCGGCGTCACCGTACCCACCTCGATAAAACCGAATCCCATGGCGCCAAGGGCATCAATACAGTCGCCATCCTTGTCCAGTCCGGCGGCCAACCCCAACGGATTTTTAAACACGATGCCCATGCAATTCACCGTTTTGGCGGGAAGAGACTGACGAATCAGCGGCAACAACGGCGTACCGGTGATCCGGCGCAGTTGACGGAAAGTGAATTCGTGGGCGCGTTCCGGATCAAGCTGGAACAAGGCCTGTTTGACGAGGGGGTAAAGCATGGGGGTCTCCTAATGTCCCGGTTGCAACCGGGGCGGTATTATCCGGCATCCTCTAGGGAAAAGGAATTGAACAAGGCAAAAAAATCGCCTCCTACTCCTAGTCTACCGATTCCGGCGGACCAAGGGCGGCGACAGGACCCGCCTCGTGCCGGTCTTGCGTGATACTGGTGATTCGCGCGCCGAATCGCCGCACAAGAAAACGCTCGCGATAGGTATGGTACGCCGCATCGCACACCTTCGCAGTTAACGCCAGATTATAACCGCCGCCCAACGCCGCGCCGATTAGGGGCAAAGTTTGCGCCAATTTGGCTTTGGTCAGGCGAATGCCCAGCGTTTGGGCGAGACCGCGTATCATTTTTACTGTCGCGTGTTGTTCCAATTGCCGCCAGGTTCTTTGCTTAACCGTATCTTGAATAATCCCCCTCAGTTGCGCCATGGCGAGTTGTTTTGCGGCCCCGGCCGGCGCGGTGACCAGGCATAGGATTTGCAATGCGAAAAGCCTTTCCTCATACGAAACGATATCAAAACCGTAATAGGTGGCATATTCACCGATTGCCCGCAGGTTGAGCAGGACAAGGGAAGGAATATCCAGCGCCAGGCCCGCCATACCGGTTAATCCCGCCGTTACGCCTTCAGCGAGGGCCAGACCCTTGTATTTCACGTCCAGGCGGCCGACGCAGCGATCGATGTTTTCCAGTGGTAACCGGGCAATATCCTCCAGCGATTCGATGGCGCCATATCCCTCCTGGCGAAATTCCGCGAAAATAGCTTGCGGCCGCAGACTAAGTTGCGCCATCTCATTACAAACATGATTCAACGCGCTTAGAACGCCTTGCAGCGCCGAGCCGATGACCGGTGCATCAAAAACGGCCTCGCCGGCGCGCGCCAGTGAGGCTCTCAACGGATTCGACAGACCCGTAGGCCCGCTCTCCCGCGCGGTTTTCCATGACATGATGGCAAGCATGGCCTCTGTGTCGTATTTTCCTGGGATCATGACAGTAAACCTCCCTTAAATGAAGCAGCATCGCCCGCCGCCGCTATACCGCTACGGGCTAAGGTTCTATTCCTTGAACCGGAAGGACAATCATGGAGAAAAGCCGAAAAAGACGCAAAAAGCCTATGTGATTTTCTGGAAAGGCCGCGCAAAAATCGACCCAAGGGCCATAACGGCGACCGTCTTGCTTATATTCGGTGGTTTGGGCCGGCACCGCCGGCCATCATGGTCAGTCCGGGAACAACATCCCGCCGACGCGCCGGATCGACGGGGCCGATCCGGTGGATGTCATTCGGCATCCAACGCCTTGTGGATTTTCTCGTACAAATCCCCGGAGAGATTCGGCAGGGCCTTGAGGGTCGTCAACGCCTGGCGCATCAGCGCCTGGCGCGACGGGTCATAACGCCGCAGTCGGATCAGCGGTTCGATAAGCCGCGATGCCACCTGAGGATTACGCGTATTGAGCTCGGCGAGGATCTCCGCCAGAAAATGGTAGCCGCTGCCGTCGGCGGCATGAAACGCCGCGGGATTGCCGGAAGCGAAGGCGCCGATAAGCGATCGGGTGCGGTTGGGATTATTCAGGCTGAATGCGCGGTGGGTCAATAAGGACTTCACCCGGTTCAACGCATCTCCGGACGGACTGGTAGCCTGAAGGGTAAACCATTTATCCATCACCAGACCGTCATGATGCCACTGCCCGTCGAACTCAGCCAGCAGCGTCGCCTCGCAGGGCAATTGCGCCGCCACCGCCGCGCTGATGGCCGCCAACCTGTCGGTCATGTTATCCGCCAGACGATATTGTCGGGTGATAAGCCGCACCGCCTGGTCGTGTTCGCCGAACGCCAAATAGAACAGGCAGACATTTTTCAAGGCCCGTTTACCGATATCCTGCTGCTCGACGCGATACTGCGGCGTTTGGTTGGCGTGATAGACTGCCGACAATTCGTCGGACAGCTCGCTGGCCAAACAACGAATTAACGCTTCGTGCACCGCATGTATGGCGCCCGGATCAATGACATCGAACAGCTCCGCCATTTCATTTTCCCCAGGCAACGTCAAGATCTGCGCCGTTAGAGCCGGGTCCAGGGACGGATCGAGCAATACGCCCCGGAAGGCATCCGCCACGTGCAGCGGCAATTTCAGCGGCTGCTTTTGGCTAAAACGCGCCACGCTCAGGCGAATATAAGTGGCCAGCAGGCTTTGCGCCGCGTCCCAGCGGGAAAAGTCATCAGAAGCATGGCGCATCAGAAAGGTCAACTGTTGATCGCAATAGGGGTATTCCAGCTTAACCGGCGCGGAAAAACCGCACAGCAACGCGGGGACGGGCAATGACGGCACCTCGTCAAACATAAAGGTCTGCACCGACTCGGTGACATTCAACACATTAGCAACCGCGCGGCCCTCGCGCCGTAACGGGATAACCTGGCCGACGGCGTCGTACAATTCGATTTTCAACGGAATATGCAACGGCGATTTTTCGCTTTGATCGGCGGTCGGCGGGGTCATCTGGCTGACATGCAACTGGTATTGCTGTAGTTCGGGATCATAGTCGTCGCGTACCGACAGGATTGGCGTGCCGGATTGTGCATACCAGCGACGGAACAAGGTCAGGTCAATGCCGGAAGCCTGCTCCATGGCATTGACGAAGTCATCGCATGTGGCGGCGGCACCGTCATGCCGTTGCACATAAAGCCGCATGCCCGCCTGAAATTTCTCCTCGCCGAGCAGGGTATGCAGCATCCGGATGACTTCCGCGCCCTTCTCATACACCGTCAGCGTGTAGAAATTGTTCATCTCGATGACTTTTTCCGGTCGTATCGGATGCGCCATCGGACTGGCATCCTCGGCAAATTGCGAACCGCGCAATACCCGGACATTACCGATGCGATTTACCGCCCGCGAACCGAGATCGGCGCTGAATTCTTGATCGCGAAACACCGTCAGCCCTTCCTTCAGGCTGAGCTGGAACCAATCGCGGCAAGTAATGCGGTTACCGGTCCAGTTGTGGAAATATTCATGGCCGATAACCCGCTGGATATTGAGATAATCGTTGTCTGTGGCGGTTTCGGCCCGAGCCAGAACATACTTCGAGTTGAAAACGTTCAGCCCCTTGTTTTCCATGGCGCCCATATTGAAAAAGTCGACGGCGACCACCATGTAGATATCCAGATCATATTCCAGCCCAAAGCGGGTTTCATCCCAACTCATGGCCTGTTTGAGCGAAACCATGGCCCATTCGGCCCGGTCAAGGTTACCGCGATCGACAAAAAGTTCCAATGCCACGGTACGTCCCGAGCCTGTGGTAAAGCTGTCGCGCAGCACATCGAAATCGCCGGCCACCAGGGCAAAAAGATAACAGGGTTTGGGGAAGGGGTCCCGCCAGACCACCCAATGTCGGCCATCGGCCATCTCGCCGTGGTCCACAGGATTGCCGTTGGACAATAAATGGGGATAACGGGCCTTATCGGCCACGATCCGCGTGGTGAAACGCGCCAGGACATCAGGACGGTCGAGATAATAGGTGATATGGCGAAAGCCCTCCGCCTCGCATTGCGTACAGAGCGCGCTGCCCGACGGGTACAGCCCCTCCAGGGCGGAATTGGCCGCGGGATGAATGACATTGACCACTGTCAGCGTGAACGCCGCCGGAAGTCGCTCGAGGATAAGTCCCGGCGCGGCCTGGCGGTAGTGGGGCCACTGGACGCCGTCAACGTGAACGCTGAGCAATTGAAGATCTTCGCCATTAAGCAACAAGGGCGCGTCCGGCTGCCCTTGCCGGACGCATTGGCTGACCGCCGTCACCGTGGTGGTGTCGGCGTCAAGTTCGAATTCCAGGCTGATATCGGTAATGGTATAATCCGGCGCACGATAATCATGGCGGTATTTCGCTTGCGGCTGCTGAGTCATAGTTAACCTTTTGGCATCGTCATTGATTCTCCGGGTTAAGTCTATTCCTGTTAAGGCTTTGTTGCCATTGCAAACCTGTATCGTTCGCAAAAATGCGCCGGACGCCGGCATGGGGTCTTTTTTCTTGATACCCACTCGTGCCGGACGGCGGGCTTGTTGGGGCGAAACGGCACGTTTAAGCCTCGACGATTTGACCTAATCTATGTTTTGATGAGTCTACAATGAGAATAAGTCACAGTGGAATTTTGTTGATTTGCGCATTTGCCGATTGTTTTTGCGTCTAAGAGGATGCTGTAGCGCGCCATGAATTTAGCCAATACACCGATATTAACATCGATACTTGATACCGATGCCTACAAGTTACATATGCAGCAAGCGGTATACCATCGCTATGGAGAGGTGACCGTCGCGGCGGAGTTCCGTTGTCGGGGGGATGATTTGCTGGGCGAATACGCCGGGGAGATCAGTGCGCAAATCGACATGATGCGTCGATTGGCCGTGAACGATCAGGAAATGGACTATCTGGCGCGTCTGCCGTTTTTCCGCCGGGACTACCTTGCCTGGCTGCGCGGTTTCCGCTATGACCCCGGTCAGGTCAGCGTCCGTGATCACAATGGTAAGCTGGATATACGTATCGTCGGTCCCTGGCAGGAAGTCATTTTGTGGGAAGTGCCGCTGCTGGCGGTTATCAGCGAGGTGGTCCACCGCCGCCGTTCGCCGTGTAGCGCCGGTAATATGGCGCTGGCGCAACTTCGCCAGAAACTGCGCCATTTCCGGGAAGTCAGCCAGGATGTGGATATCAGCCATTTCAAACTGATGGATTTCGGTACGCGCCGACGTTTTTCCCGTCAGGTGCAATATGATGTGGTCGCCGAATTGCAGCGGGATTTCCCTCATCTGATCGGCACCAGCAACTATGACTTGGCGCGTCGGTTGTCCCTGGCGCCCGTGGGAACGCAGGCCCATGAATGGTTCCAGGCCCACCAGCAAATCAGTCCGGTGCTGGCCAACAGCCAGCGCGCCGCTTTGCAGGCCTGGTTGGATGAATATCCCGATCAATTGGGTATCGCGCTAACCGATTGCATCACCATGGACGCATTTTTGCGTGATTTCGGCGAAGAATTCGCCCGCCGCTATCAGGGGTTGCGACATGATTCCGGCGACCCGGTGGAATGGGGCGAAAAAGCCATTCGCCATTATGAAACACTTGGTATCGATCCCCTGAGCAAAACACTGGTGTTCTCCGACAGCCTGGATTTAGACAAAGCGCTGGCCCTCTATCGGCATTTCTGGCGGCGAATCAATCTGGTCTTTGGTATCGGCACCCGACTGACCTGTGATATCCCGGGCGTTAATCCCCTTAATATCGTCATCAAGCTGGTGGAATGCAACGGGAAACCCGTCGCCAAGCTTTCCGACAGTCCCGGCAAAACCATGTGCCATGATAAGGCGTTTGTGCGGGCGCTGCGCGAAGCTTTCGCGCTGCCCCATGTCAAAAAGGCCAGTTAGTCCGCCGCCGGCTTCTTTTGCCGGCGGGGTTCCCCCTCTTGCCCCGTTGGGAAAACTGGCGCTAAAACGGTTTTTTCGCTTGTGTCCTTGCGCCCGCCAAGTAACATATTAACGCTTCCATTTCGGCGATAATGCCCAATACACATCACATTGAGTAAAGAGAGTATTTTATGAGCGTAGTGCCTGTAGTCGATGTACTGCAAGGGCGCGCACCGGTTGACAGTGACGTCACTGTACGAGGCTGGGTGCGCACCCGGAGAGATTCCAAAGCCGGCATCTCCTTCCTTACCGTCTATGACGGTTCCTGCTTCGATCCCCTACAGGCAGTCATTAATAATACCTTGCCCAATTATCAAACCGATGTGCTGCGACTGACCACCGGGTGTTCGGTGATTGTCACCGGTCCCGTGGTTCAATCGCAAGGGGGCGGCCAGCGCTTTGAAATTCAGGCGGATAGCGTCGAGGTGATCGGCTGGGTGGAAGACCCGGAGACTTACCCGATGGCGGCCAAGCGCCACAGTATCGAATACCTGCGGGAAGTCGCCCACCTGCGCCCGCGCACCAATATGATCGGCGCCGTGGCGCGCGTGCGCAACACGCTGGCGCAGGCCATTCATCGGTTTATGCATGAACAAGGCTTCCTCTGGGTTTCTACGCCGCTTATCACCGCCTCCGACGCCGAGGGCGCGGGTGAAATGTTTCGCGTATCCACGCTGGACCTGGAAAACCTGCCGCGAGACGGTCAGGGGAAAGTCGATTTTGATCAGGATTTCTTTGGTAAAGAAGCTTTCTTGACCGTTTCGGGCCAATTGAATGCCGAAACCTACGCCTGCGCGCTGTCAAAGGTGTATACTTTCGGTCCGACATTCCGTGCCGAAAACTCCAACACGACCCGGCATTTGGCGGAATTCTGGATGATGGAACCGGAAGTGGCCTTCGCCAACCTTGACGATATCGCCGGTCTGGCCGAAAACCTGCTGAAATATGTCTTTCGGGCGGTATTGGCCGAACGCGCCGACGACATGCAATTTTTCGCCGAGCGGATCGACAAAGACGCCATCAACCGGCTGGAAAATTTCATCGCCGCGGATTTTGCCAAAGTGGACTACACCGAAGCCGTCGACATCCTGTTGGCCTCCGGCCAATCTTTCGAGAATCCGGTGTCCTGGGGGATCGATCTGGCCTCGGAACACGAACGCTTTCTGGCGGAAAAACACTTTCACGCGCCGGTGGTCGTGAAGAATTATCCCAAAGATATCAAGGCATTTTATATGCGGGCCAATGATGACGGTAAAACTGTCGCCGCCATGGACGTACTGGCGCCCGGTATCGGTGAAATCATCGGCGGGTCGCAACGCGAAGAGCGGCTGGATCGGCTGGACGCGCGATTGGCCGAAATGGGATTGAACAAAGAGGATTATTGGTGGTATCGTGATTTACGCCGTTACGGTACTGTTCCCCATTCAGGTTTTGGCTTGGGATTTGAACGATTAATCGTCTATGTTACAGGAATGCAAAATATTCGTGACGTTATCCCCTTTCCCCGTAGCCCGCGGAACGCCAACTTCTAAATTCCTTCATTAAATATAAGAAAAACATATATATAAGTTACAAAGGCCAGCTATGCTGGCCTTTGACATTTCAAAGTTTGAGATCTCTCACAAAGTTCCCTGATATTTACATTTTGACATACTCGGTTTCTCACTGAAACATTATTAGGACATTTGTAGCAACTTCGCTCTAGATTAACCGGTCTGTGAATGGAACACTGCGTGCAGACACAGAAAGACACCAAACTCTCATTAATGTTTCGTAAGGATTTATTAGTTTAGTAAGAAACTATTAGTTCTACATGAAAACATTAGCGGCAGTGGCAGGTGTCAAATAAAACCAATGAGGGTAATAATGATGAAGCGCAATATACTTGCATTTGTAATTCCGGCCTTATTGGCTGCCGGTAGCGTTCATGCAGCCGAAGTCTACAACAAAGATGGCAACAAACTGGATCTGTACGGCCGTTTGGATGGCCTTCATTACTTCTCGAGCGACGACGATGGCGGCTTTGCCGGTGACGGCGACGAATCCTATGCTCGTTTTGGGTTCAAAGGCGAAACTCAAATCAACGATCAGATCACTGGTTACGGCCAGTGGGAGTACCAGATCGCGGCCAACGACACCGAAGGTGGTACTGACCATAACGATGGCACCAAAACCCGTTTGGGCTTTGCTGGTTTGAGATTTGGCGATGCCGGTTCAATCGATTATGGCCGCAACTATGGTGTGGTTTATGATGCTCTGGGTTACACCGATATGTTACCTGAGTTCGGTGGGGATACCGCTTACACCGATAACTTCATGGTCGGTCGTACCACAGGCGTGGCCACTTATCGCAACAGTAATTTCTTTGGCGCAGTTCAAGGTCTGGATTTCGCCCTGCAATATCAGGGTAAAAACGATCGTACCGATGATCCGCGTCGTTCCAACGGTGATGGCTACGGTGGTTCTATCAGCTATACTTCGCCGATCGGTGTGGGCATCGTAGGCGCATATGCCTCTTCCGACCGTACTGGCGCTCAGCAGGCTAGCGACCTCTATGGCGGCGGTGATCGCGCTGAACAGTGGGCAACATCTTTGAAGTACGATGCCAACAATATCTATCTGGCGGCTACCTACGGCGAAACTCGTAATTCGACCTGGATTTCCAATAATATTTCAGGTAAAGACGGTTTTGCAAACAAGACCCAAGACATCTTGTTAGTCGCTCAATATCAGTTTGATTTCGGCCTGCGTCCGTCCATCGCTTACGGCCAATCTAAAGCCAAAGATGTTGAAGGCATCGGTGATGTCGACTTGATCAAATACTACGAAATCGGCGCTACCTATTACTTCAACAAAAACATGTCCACTTATGTGGACTATATTATCAACCAGTTGGATAGCGACAACAAACTGGGCTACTCTGACGGCGATACAGTGGCTTTCGGTATCGTTTATCAGTTCTAATAAGTTGATTCACCGTTCCGCTGAGGCTTTACTCCGGGACTTTCAAATTGAGGCAGGGGATTTCCCTGCCTTTTTTTATCATGGCAAGACTATACCGCCACTAAACAAAATGAATTTTCAACCGAACTGTTGGCAAAGCGCGGTTCTGGCGGTAACCTGATAACATGTTGTGTTCACTCTTAAATATCCCCTGGACCCGTCATCATGTTTGAAAAAATACCCCAAGCCGCCGCTGATCCTATTCTGGGCCTGATCGAGCTTTTCCGCGCCGACCCGCGCCCCGGCAAAATCAATCTGGGCATCGGCGTTTATAAAGATGAAACCGGCAAGACACCGGTCCTCACCAGCGTAAAGAAAGCCGAGCAATACCTGCTGGAAAATGAAAGTACCAAGAATTATCTAGGCATTGACGGCCTGCCGGCCTTTGCGCAATGCACGCAAACATTGCTATTTGGCGCCGACAGCCCGATTATCGCCGATAAACGGGCCTGCACCGCCCAGACACCGGGCGGTACCGGCGGTTTGCGGGTCGCGGCGGATTTTCTGACCAGAAGTACCGATGCCAAGCGGATTTGGATCAGCTCACCCACGTGGCCCAATCACCGCAATGTTTTCGGCGCTGTTGGCTTGGAGCTGTGCGAATACCCCTATTACGATGCCGCAGCCCATGTGATGGATTTTGACGGCATGCTGGAAAACCTGCAACACGCCCAGGCGGGCGACGTCGTATTGTTCCACGGTTGCTGCCATAACCCTACCAGTATCGATCCTACCGAGGCGCAATGGCGTATTTTGGCCGATTTGTCTCAGAGCAAAGGCTGGTTGCCATTGTTCGATTTCGCTTATCAGGGATTCGCCAATGGGCTGGAGGAAGACGCGCTGGGTTTACGGATTTTCACCGAAAATCATCGGGAAATGATCATCGCCAGTTCCTACTCCAAAAACTTTGGTCTGTACAATGAGCGGGTCGGCGCCTGCACGCTGGTGGCGGCCGATCCCGAAGCCGCAGGGCGGGTCTTGAGCCAAGTGAAATCCGGTATCCGCGCCAATTATTCCAATCCGCCATCTCACGGCGCCGCCATCGTGGCGACCATATTGGGCAACGAGGCATTACGGGCGCTGTGGGAACAAGAATTGACCGAAATGCGTGAACGCATCAAGCGCATGCGCCAGCTCTTTGTCAGCACCTTGCAGGAAAAAGGCGCCCAGCAGGACTTTTCCTTTATCAATCAGCAAAACGGCATGTTTTCATTCAGCGGGTTGAATAAGGATCAAGTGCTGCGGTTGCGGGAAGAGTTCGGGATCTATGCCGTCAACTCCGGCCGTATCAATGTGGCGGGCATGACAACCGATAATATGGCCCAATTGTGCGAGGCCATTGTCGCTGTATTGTAATCCCGACTGAAACGGAGGCGGGCCGCGGGCTGCATCAAGCCCGCCTTCCCGCCGCCCTGATTACAAAAACGGATTGGTCAGACGTTCATCGCCAAGGGTGGACATGGGGCCGTGGCCGGGTATAAACGCGATTTCATCGCCCAACGGCAACAACTTGGTGCGAATGGACTGAATCAATGCCTGGTGACTGCCGCGCGGGAAATCGCTGCGCCCCACCCCGCCGCGAAACAACACATCACCCATCAAGATAAGTTTCGCTTCGCGATGGTAAAACACCACATGTCCAGGGGTATGGCCCGGGCAGTGCAAGACCTCGAAATGCGATTCCCCGACCGTCACCGTATCCCCCTCTTCCAGCCACCTGTCCGGCTCGAACGGTTGGCAATCATCCAGGCCGAACATACGGCTCTGTTCGGGTAACGCGTCCAGTAAGAAGCGATCTTCCCGCTGCGGGCCGACAATCGGCACGCCGTAATGAGCCGCCAGTTCCGCCGCCGCGCCGACGTGATCAAGATGACCGTGGGTCAGCAGGATCTGTTTGATATCGACCTGCCGGGCAGCGATGTCTTGGATCAGTTTTTGCGCTTCGCCGCCGGGATCCACCAACGCCGCCTCGCCGGTTCTTTCACACCACACTAACGTACAATTTTGGCTGAAGGCCGTCACCGGGACAATATGGTATTTCATAACGCTCCATCAATGCAGCTGTTTGCCGCCGCACCCTTGAAAGAGACACCTTCGCGGACAGCGCCGGGCGCGGACTAACCCCTACCCGCTACCAGGTTCTTACCGGACCGGTATCAATATGCACAAAATGACTGCTTGGGTAATAACCTACACCGCCCATCCGCAATTTCAAGGCCGCTTTGCGGATATTGGCGAGCTGTATGCCTTCGATATGGAAATCCATGGCGCGCCCCAGGGTATGGTAACTGTGTTTCGCCACGCCGGAGCTTCTGGCGCGCAGTTCGTTATTGGTTTCGCGAGAACGGTATCCCGATATCAATTGTACCGGCCTGCTGGTTTCAAGCAGCGTCTGCAACCGGTAAAGGTGATCAAAAAGGCGAGGATCGATTTTAATGATTTTATTGAGTCGGAAATCACGGAAAAAATGATTTAAGCGGGCCAATTCTTCCGGATTATAGCTTTTACCGTTAAAAAATTCGGCCTTCAGCGTTTCGCCCGTGTTTAGGTTATTGAGACGCAGAATGCGCGGCCGTGGCGTGGACAACATGGCATGCGACGTAGCCGGTAGCAAAGCCGCGCCCACGGCGGCACAGCTCAACGCCAGAAAATGGCGGCGGTGATGATTAATATGATCCATGAGTAATATAACCAGTTGGCGTAAGGTAACAGACGAATTGCACATAAGCGCACCGTCGGGAACCATAACCGCAAGGAATCGACCAGTCAACCCACGCGTTAACAGGCACTGCCGGGCAGTGGACAATATCCTGCCCGGCATTAACATTAAGAAGGGCCGAATATCTGCCCGGCCATCAGACGGTTATTGCAGCAGGCGTTCCGCCTCCGGCAAGCTTTTCGCGCCAATCTTGATGGTGGAATCATAATTGTAAATATCTGTTCGAAATTGCGGTTTACCGTCGTCCGCCACCCAGGCGGTCAGATAAAACAGATTAACCGGAATTTGATGACGAATCGGCACATAAATCGTATTGCCCTCTTTTAGCGTCGCGCTGACGCGCGCATCCCCCCAGCCGGCGTCCTGCAATAGCATATTGGCCAGGGTTGATGCCTTGTTGACCCGGACGCAACCGGAACTGAGCGCACGCATGTCGCTTAAAAACAGATTATGGTTGGGCGTGTCGTGCAGATAGATTGCATCCGAACTCGGCATGTTGAATTTGTAGCGACCCAGGGCGTTGTTCGCCCCTGGCGACTGACGAACCCGATAGGGGAAGTGGTTGGGGGACAGCATGCTCCAGTCGAGGGAAGCGGGATCGATGACTTCCGCATCGCTGTTCCAACCGGACAACAGCATAAAACCGTTACGTTGCAGATAACCTGGGTCGCGCATCACTTTCGGCAGAATATCCTGACGAACCAGCGATGTGGGAACATTCCACGGCGGGTTGAGCACCACGCTGCTCAGCGCGCTGCGCATCAGGGGCGTCTTGCGGCTGGGGCGTCCGACGATAACCCTTGAGGACAGGACTTCGGCGCCTTTTTGGTAAAACACCAGCGAGTAGTTGGGGATATTGACCTGGATGCCGTTTTCAATCCGGTTATGCAGCAGCCGCAGGCGTTGGATATTGAGAGCCAGCAACGCCACCCGGGTTTGCGGCGGCACGTTGAGCCAATAGCGGGTCTGACGACCGATGACCCCGTCGGGATTCAATCCCTGCCAATGCTGAAAGCGCTTGACCGCCTCAACCAGATCGGGGGTGTAGACTTTGTCTTGGGGGTCGACAGTGGCAATCACCGCCGGGTCCGATGTCGACGCGGAGGGAACGGGGGAATCGGCCGCCGGGCCGACCGCCACCGTCGGCGTGTCGCTGTTTGGCGGCGGCAGGGTGGGCGCGTCGGACGGCGCCGCGTCGGCGACGGACGCCGACGACGACTGCTCCGGCGTCATCATGCCGCTGCGCCGCAATATTTCCTTTAGCGCCGGGATATCATCGCTGATCTGTCCGGGTCGCAGGCTGTCTTTGCCATTAAGTTGCGGCCAGGCACGGTTGTCCGCCAGCATGTTTTTCAAGGCCTGGTGCATCTTGGCATATTGAGGATGCTGCGGAGCCAGGCCGGCGATAAACCGCTCAATAGTGCCGTCATCCACCGCGTGCAGCCAATGTCTTACCGTCATTTCGGGTGGCGACGCCAGACGGTAGGGGCCGGTGTTGTACAGCCATTTCTCGCCGTTGGCCTCAACGCCCGAGACGAACTGCAAATACCCAAGCATGGCATCGGAAAGCACCACATCCCGCGCCATGGCGCTGATATGGGGGTTGGTCAGCCATTGGGTCCAGGTGATGAATTGCGGCTGAATACCGGATAACGCCACTTCGGCCAGTTGCTGTTGGAATTGCTGCACGGCGTCGCGATCCTGCCAGAGCGGTTGGCCATGGCGCGCGGCATACAATTGTGCCAGCTCATTGGCATAAATGGGCTTTACCCCGGCGGGCATCAACGCCGCCAAGGCGGCGGCGCTATGACCTAAGGTCCGGGTATCCGGCATGTTCGGGCCGGCGGCCAGCTGCGCCCGGGGAGCAAATGACGGAATCAGGCCGGAAGCCAACACACAGCCCAGCAACGTACGTCGCCATGCCACAGTCTTTCTCAGTAACATCCCATGTCCCCTGTATGCGGAGTTGCTGTACTCTTGATGAGATGAACACCATTCGGTGAACGCCCGTCGGCAAACGTCATTCGGCGAACATCCGCTACGCGCCGACGCGCACCGCCCCGTGGCGGCATGCTCGACCACGCCTGTCGGAAACGCCCGCGTTCGCCACCTATTCCCTTCATACGCCACGCCGTAGGTGCGTTGGCTTTATTCCACCACCCGGGCACCGACCGACATCACGCCTGGAGCGCCGTCTCGCCGCTTCCCGCAATGCGAACCCTTCCGGGCATAAACGCCTTCGCACGTGTTGAGTACAATTATTATTGTCCCGAGTTTAATCTCGGACTTTCCCTTAGTATATAAGCAGAAAGGGAGATATGCTTTATCCCGTTGGCGGGAAACGACGAATTTTAGCGGGGCGGGAACCGGGATCATAAAAATGCCGGGAAGTCATGACGGGCCGGCCATCCGATGCCGGCCCTGATGGTTCAGGAGGCGGCTTGCTCAGGCACCGGCGTCGGCAGGTCTGCCCCAAATCCGCGCAGGCCCACAACATGAACGTGTTCCTGATTGTTGAAGACCTTGCGTACCAATTTATAGGTGGTTCCTTTTTCCGGACTGATATTTTCCGGCGCGGCGATAATCAGTTGCATCTGCAGGCGTTCGCAAAGTTCAAACAGCGTGGCGATGGATTTAGCGTCCAGCCGCGCCGCTTCATCGAGAAACAGCAACCGGCAAGGTGAAATGTCCTTGCCGCGCAAACGGCTTGATTCATCCTCCCAGCTTTGGACGACCATAACCAGAATCGACATGCCGGTACCGATAGCCTCCCCGGTGGAAAGCGCGCCGCTTTCCGCGCGCAGCCAACCATCGGCGCCGCGGTTGACCTCCACTTCCATTTCGAGATAATTGCGGTAGTCCAATAATTCTTCGCCGACGGTTTGCGGCGTCCGCTGGCCCATATCGATTTGCGGGTTCAGTCGTTGATAAAGTTTCGCCAGCGCCTCGGAAAACGACAGTCGGTTACTGCTGAACAAATCCTGATGCTGTTCCTGCTGTTCGCTGAGCACACTCAATAAAGTGGCATGCGTCTCGCGGACATTGACGTTGAGCCGCACACTCTTGACCTGGCCGAAGCTTACCGCCTGCAAGCCTTGGTTCAGCATACGGATTCGGTTCTGCTCCCGCTGAATGGTCTTACGGATGATATTGGCCACACTGCGCGAACTGATGGCCAGCTTCTGTTCCCGGGCGGTCAGTTCTTCGGTCAACCGGCTAAGTTCGATCTCCATCTGCTCGATGGCGTCCACCGGATCGTCGGTGCGGATGATATCCTGTCGAATCCGTTCACGCAGATGCTGATAAACCGCAATAAAAAACTGGATTTTGCGCTCCGGCCGTTTCGGATCTTCGGACTGTCGCAGGATATCGCGCAAATGCTCATTATCCGCCACGGCCAGACGAAGGGCCCCCAGCGCTTTGTCGGACATGGAGCGTAAATCGTCCGCCTCCATGTAAGCCAGCTCGCGCCGATGCAGCCGCCGTTCCACGCCGTTATCCTTCACCAGACGCATCACGGCGCACCACCCGGCCTTGGCCGAGACTACCTGCTCGCGCATGGCGTGGTATTCCCGCTCCAGTTTGTTCAGCTTTTTCTGCAGACCGTTCATTTCGGCCTCGCAAAACGTGATTTGTTTTTCCAGTTGATTGCGCCGATTGCGATTTTGCGCCAAAGCGGCATGCAACTGGTCGCGACGTTCGCGCGCGCGGATCTCGGACTCGGCATCCGCCTGCACGCCGATGTCCTGTAATTCCTGCGTCAATTCCCGGTGCATATCGCGCTTGGCGTCATAGGCGCTTTGCAACGACGCCAAGACCTGGTTGAGCTGCGCCAGTTGCGCCTGGTGCTGACGAAGCGCTTCGCGCGCCCGCCCGCGCTCGGCCTCGGCCTGCTCCAACCGCACGCGTAACCGATCATTGAGATCCGAACTTTCCGTCAGCATGCCGGCGGAATCGGAATAACCGAAATGCGCCCGGCGCTGCGCCACTTCCGTCAGCGCAAATGTCTGTTGTTTGGCCTGGCGCTGCGCCTGCTGCGCTTGATGGTAATCCGCCTGCAACTGCTCATGCTGTTCGGGATCATTTTGCAGCACCGAGACCAGCGGCTCCAGTTGCGCCAGGGCGGCGCCGTGTCGCTGCAAGTATTGCGCCGCATCCTGCGCCTCCTCCCATTCGGCCGTTATCGCCTCCAGCCGCTCGGCCAGGGTATCGTCGCACAGCACGTTGATTCGCGGGATCAGCCGGTTTAACAGCGTTAATCCGTCTCGTGACGACGCATGCTGCAAACGCTGCTGTTGGTGCTGGCTTTCATGATCGCTTAGCAAGCGATCGAGCTCGCCACGCCGACCGGATAAATGCCTGATGTCCACTTCGGGATCGCTGTCGAACGCCACGGCCAGATGAGCGCCGACGAAACGGCCGAAAGCCTGATGCAACCGTTGCAGTTTCTGCACATCAAAGGACAAAGTGGCATAGCGTTCGGCCAAATCGTCGCGTTCGTCATTCAGGCTTTCCAACCGCTTTTCCCGAGCGGCTCGTCCGAACAGGGGCACCGCCGGGAAACGGGAGTAACGCCACTGGCGATCGGCGACTTTCACCAGTACGGCGTGATCCAGTTCCTCGATACCAAATACGCTATCATCGAAAGATTGCGGATCGCCCTCGATCAGATAGAGATCGTCCGGGCAATCATCCAGCCCCTCCAGTTGATCGCGAATCCTCGAGAGGTCCGGCACGACGATGGCGTGCCGCGATGGGCCGTAGAGGGCGGAAAAGTATGGCGCGTCGTCAAAGGTCACGTCATCGTAGATCTCCGAGAGCAGCACGCCGCCGAAACGCTCGGCCAGGGCCGCCAACCGCAAATCCTCGCTGCCGCCGGGATGACTCAGGCGCTCTATTTCTTCTTCAATCCGACGCTTACCGGACAAAACCTCGTCCCGTTCCACCGTGGTTTCCCGTTCGCGTTCCAGTAGTTGCTGCATGTATTCAGTCACCTGGGCGGGACTTTGCAAGGTTTCGCCGCTTTGCTCCTGCAAGACCGCCAGGGCATCTTGCGCCGCCAGCCAGGCCGGCGCCCGCCGGGTTAACTCTTCCAGCCGCTGCGCGGTCTGCTCGGATTCCTGGCGCAACAGCATTCGCCGTTCTCCGGCCTCGGCCACCAGTGACGACAGGGACTCCACCTGCGCTTCCAGTTCCTGTTGCACGTCTTCCAGTTCTTCGGGCTGATACTCGCGCCCCAGTCGCTTGCTCAATTCAGCCAACAACCGCTGCGCTTCCTGCTGTTCACGCTGCCGTTGCTCCAGCTCGCCCATTTGCCCGCGCAGCGTTTGCAATCGTTCGGCCTGGTGCGAAGACGCCGACGCATCCCGCAATAGTTCCCGGGCGACTTGCCAAGCCTCACCGCGCGGCGTCTCGCCGGCGACCTGCACCACCAGCCGATAGGCTTGCTCGAACTGGCCGAGCGCCGCCTGTGCCACGCTCAGCTTTTGTTCAAACCCCAGCAGACGCTCGGTGGCTTCCCGCTCATGGATTTGAAACTGCGCCAGCGCCTGTTCGACGTTTTCAGCGGCCAGATCCGGTAGCCGGCAAATGTCCCTGGCCCGTTCCAACGCCTGCAATGCCTGTTGATACTGGATGGCGCGAGTTTGCTGGACGTCCAGGGCCTGCTGATAATCCGCCAGTTGGCTTTTCAGCTCGTCCACTTCCCGTTCGGCGGCTTCCTGGCGGGCTTCGTTGTCCTGCTGGATATCGGCGGCCTCGGCCACCACGGCTTTCTGTTCCTCGAGTCGAACCGTCAGTTCTTCCAGGTCATCCCGATAACGGTTGATTTTTTCCTGCTGGCGCATGGCGGTCTGCACCAAGTTGAGATGATCGCTGGCGGCCTGATAGTCGGTTTCCAAATCCGATTCGCCGCCGGACACCTCCGCCAGCTCGCGCGCCATATCCACATGGCGATATTGCTCGGCGGCCAGTTGTCTACGGCCGGAGAACAACTCTCGCCGCAAGGACAACGCCTCCCCAAGATGGACCCGCCGCTCGTTGGCATGCCGCATGTAATCCGCCGCCACATAGGACGTCGCTTCGGTTATCAAATGCTTAAACAGGTCGCGATCCGCCTGGGTGACCCGGATTGCCTCAAGCGTCATGCGGTTTTCCCGCAACGCGGCCTCCATATCCTGGAAAGCCTTGCGCACTCCGCTGTTTTCCGGTAACAGATAATCACGTAGCGAGCGGGTTATCGCGCTGGAAATACCACCGTACAACGAGGCCTCAATCAGCCGGTAATATTTGCTGCGATCGGCGGCGGAGCGCAAGCGGCGTGGAATAACGCCTAAATCAAACATCAGGGAATGATAATCGGTGATGGAATTAAACAGCTTGAACTGCACGCCTTCATGCTGCTCTATGCGTTCTTTCAACTCCTGTAGATTCAGCACCCGGGCCTGGCGATTGCCGACCACCTGCGTCAGCAATTCCGTGGGCTGCACGGCGACCGGCAAACCCTGGATCATGAATGGCTTGATATCCACTTTGCGATCGCGTCCGGCAATCTGCTGCAACCGAACCCCCACCAACACCCGCTGGTGGCGTGAATTGACCACGTCCAGCGCCGAATAGCAGACCCCGGCCCGCAATTTACCGTGCAGGCCTTTGTCGCGGGAGCCCGTGGTGGCGCCGGCCTCGGTGGTGTTGCGAAAATGCAGCAACGTCAGATCCGGTATCAACGCCGTTATGAAAGCGGCCATGGTGGTGGATTTGCCCGCACCGTTGCCGCCGGACAATGTGGTGACCAGCCCATCCAAATCGAAGGTCCGAGCGAAAAACCCATTCCAGTTGACCAGCGTCAGTGAGCGAAATTTACCGCGTTCAATCATGCCTGTTCATCCTCGGCGCTATCCGACACCCCGTCATTCATGTCGGTCTCGTCATTGTCATCCTGTTCGTCAGTCAGGGATAAGGCCTGCTCGACCGGAATCGCCTCCCCGTCGCGAATCATGCGCAATTGCGCTTCCCGCGGATCATCGCCGCTGCGGACATCGGCGCCGAAGCGGAATACCGCTTCGGTTATGCGGAATTTAGAGGCGTCGTTGCCCATAAACCACACCATGCCCAGCCGCCGCAGGCGATTCAGGGAGGTACGCACTTTCTCCTGCAATTTCTGCCGGTCGAAATCGGAACCGGTGGAACGCTGATTGACCAATTTAAGCAGTTTGTTCTCGTCCGCCAGAGCGAGCAGTTCGTCGTACAGTTCCTGCTGGGTAAAAATACCCTCGTGAGCCAGTCTCTCCGGGCTCAGATAGAGATAACAAAGTATCTTGCCCACCATCATATCCAGTTCGGACAGGACCGAACGGGGAATAAGCGTGGTCGATCTGGGACGCAGGTAAAAAAAGCCTTCCGGCGCCCGCACCAATTCCACATTGTAGCGGCGGTAAAACGACTCCAGCTCTTCCTGGAAATCCATTAAAAACGCATGGTTATCCAGTTCCTCAACGCCGATATGCCGTCCCGCGCGCAATTGGCTGTCCAGAGCCGGAAATAAGGTGTTGGACAGGGCTTTTGCCAGCTTGGCCGGCATGTTTTCTTCAATATTTATCGATGACATGGGCCTGTACCTTAGCACCGTAATCGTTGATCGCCTGCCATTGCGGCGGTAATCCGGAAAAATCTGATTCAGCCACGCCCAAACGCACAGCCTGATCAACCAAAGCGCGCGCCACATCGAAATGCCGCGCGCGCGGGAAACGCGCCAAATAGTCGCGCATGACTTTGCCGAGATCGAGCGGCAATTGCTGCTGCCGGTAAATGGCCAGAGATTGTTCCACCATGGCCGCCAGTTGCTCGCGCAATTCGCTGAACTCTTCGTATTCCATCTCCGGCGGCAATTCGCCGGTCACTTCTTCGGAGCGCAAGGCCAGTTCCTCGTCGCGCATGTCCAGCAGACGCTCGGCGTTGGCGAAGGTCAACGCCCAGGGGTGCTCGAAATAATGCTGCACGGATTGCCGCAGACGCTGCGCAAACACCCGGTTTTGGTCCATATCAATGGCGGTACGGATAAAACGGTGCACGTGGCGGTCATAGCCTATCCACAAATCAATGGCCTGCTGACCCCAACTGGTGATGCGATCGAGCTTGTTTTGCAGATCCATCGCCAACTTGTCCACGAACAGCAAATGCGCGTGGCCAAGAGTCGCATCCTGAATACGCAGCAAGTTGGCCTGCAATTTATCCCCCGCCGCCTCAAGGGTGTCCTGCAATTCGCGCAGCGTACCCGAGGTTTCCGACAATAACGCTTCGCAGTTGGCAATAGCGGCGCGCCAATCCTGATTAAGCAAAGCGGCAATATCTTCTTTTATTCCCTGTTGCTGCTCATCCATGATGCGCTGGGTCATATCAATGCTGTCGAAAATTTCCGCCACGGAGTATTTCAATGGCGCGAAAACATTGCGGTGCCAATGGAAATCATCACCGTCCTCTTCAGCGGCCTCGGCCGCCCGCTGCAATTCCTGGGCGACGATGGACAACTGCACCGAGAGGCGCAGTGTGGAGAATTCCCGCTGCCGGATGTAATAATCGCTGATACCGATACCAAGGGGCGTTAGGCGATAAATCGCGTTGCCCTCGGTCAGTTCGCTGACGAAGCGGTTGAGCAACCGCTGGCGTACCAGATCATTGATGGCGTTATTGGCGCGCACCGTCGCGGTTTCGTGGGTTTGCTCGAACCCTTTGCTGACATGGCGGAACGCATCCACCAGTTCTCCCTCGCTCATCTCACCGTCCATTCGTTCGCTGTTCAAGGTGGAGATGGCCAAAAGAAACGCCAACCGATCCGTGGGCAGCGTTATTGAAAAATCATTTTTACGCGCCCAGGCGACCAATTCGGGTACAGTCTGGGAAAAATCACTCATATGTCGTCCTTCAGGGGAAGTTTATGCGCCATGACATGGATGTAGCGCCCCATACCGATAAAGGGTTCCTGCCGGCAATACCGTTGCTCCATCTCCAGGAGTGCCGGGAATGCGTCCTTCTGTTGCTGCTTGTTTTGCAGATAGTCATGAAAGACCCGAACGCCGCTTTTACCACTGCAGCGCATCCCCAGTTCGGCCAGCCAGCGATAGACCTGTTCGGGATCGCATGGATGATCCGGTATCAGGGAACGCTTTTTCCGCTTGGGCATGCCCTGTTTCACAAAGCCGATATTGCCGAGAACCATATTGCGCATCACCAGCCCGTGCTTATTGTAAAACATTAACGACAGAGCGCCACCCGGAGCCAGGTAATCGTGGATCTGGCGCAATAATTTTCTGGGCTCGGCGACCCACTCCAGGACCGCATGCAACAATATCAGATCAACCGATCTTTCCAAATGGGGGGCAATCTCCTGAATAGCCCCCTGCACAAATTGCATATTGTCCATCACGCCGTCTTGCCGCGCCGCATCCTGCGCCCGGGCCAGCATGTCGGCGGATAAATCGCAGAGTAAAACACGGTGGCCAAGGGATGCCAGCCGGCGGGACATGCGACCCTCGCCGCCGCCGGCATCCAGAATGTATAACGGGCGTCCGGGCAACCGGGTCAGCAAGTCCTGTAAATCCTGCCATATCACCGCCTGGCGAATGAGTCCTTTGGTGGTGCCGTAGATATTTCGCGTGAATTTTTCGGCGATATCGTCAAAATTGCGATCCTGCATTGTAGCGCCTCCGGTAGGATATCCGGGATAGGCGTGATAACCATTAACCCGTAGTGAATCGGATATTTTGTCACAGGCGGGCGGAGAATAAATCTTTACTGGCGCCGTAGGCCTTCCGGTTGATTAGATTTCAGACAAATGGAGCGCTTTTGGATGTTTTTTACCTTAAAAAAACTGGTAGGCGGTTTACTGCTGCCACTACCTTTGCTGTTATTGCTCATGGCCGCCGGCTTATGCCTGATAGGGTTCACCCGACGGCAAAAAACTGGAAAATGTCTGTTGGTCCTGGGCTGGCTCGCGCTTTTGCTGCTAAGTCTGCAACCGGTGGCCGACCATCTGCTTGCGCCGCTGGAAACCCGCTATCCCACCTACCAGGACCGCGCAGCGCCTATCGCCTACGTCGTGGTGTTGGGCGGCGGCTACACGTTTAATCCGCAATGGGCGCCAGGCTCCAATCTGATTAATAATAGCTTGCCGCGGGTCGTGGAAGGCATCAGACAATACCGCAATCATCCCGGCGCGCGGCTGGTTTTCACTGGAGCCGCGGCAAACGGCAACCCGGTCAGCAGCGCCGCTGTGGCCGCAAGCGTGGCGGAAAGCCTTGGCGTGCCCGCCAAAGACATTATTCTACTGGATAAGCCGCGCGATACCAGGCAAGAAGCGGCAAGCGTCGCGGCGCTGGTGGGCAAGGCCCCTTTTTTGCTGGTGACATCCGCCAACCATTTGCCCCGCGCCATGGCGTTTTTTCAAGGGCAAGGTCTGGCGCCGCTTCCGGCGCCGGCCAATCAGTTGGCCATCACCAGTCCGCTGAATGTATGGGAAAGGCTTCTGCCCTCGCCGCTGTGGCTGGAGCATAGCGAGCGCGCCTGGTATGAGACGCTGGGGCGAATCTGGCAAAAGATATCCGGCCCGGGCCGTTGAATACGGCCGATTACTCCAGCCAGGGCGTCAATTCGCGGCGCGCCTGTTCGAATATGCCGCGATCCAGCGCGCCGGTATGGATATAACGCGCCGCGGCCTCCCAAATGCCATAGATCCAGCGGCGATAGAGAAAATCCTCCGCAACGGGCGCGCGTTTCAGATAATGAAATAACACGTCGTTCGCCATGCCCTCTTCGCACAGCCGGAACAATTCATATTCCCGGGGCGCCCACAGCATGGTTCCGGGATTAAGCATGGACAGCAATTGATCGGTGCGGGGATCTTTGAGCATGCTACGCAAGGTCAGGTTGCCATGTACCAGAACACAGTTTTCATCCACATCGGCAAATAGCCGAACTTGGCTCTGGCGGGTGCGGAAAAGCAGATTACGGTCCTCGTAGGTCAGTAATGGCGCGGAGACTTTCAGCAGGGTGGACCAGATCACTTCAATACGCTGTGCGTACCATCGGGTCCAGGTATTTTCCTGAGTGCTATCCACGGTGCCGACGTAACCATGACTTTCTATCCGATGCCAGGATAGCAGACTTTCTACAATCTGGTCCTTAAGCAATTTCCAGCGTTGCGGCGTGCGGGTGGGCGCCTCGACCGATACTCCCCGTAAGCGCTCCATCAATAATAACTCTTTGTAGGGGGGTTGCTGGGTAACGACCAGGCCGTAGACCGTCGGCAGCCGTACCTCGCCTTCTCTGGCGAGCATGGAAAGTTTGTAAGCCTCCTGCTGGGCGATCCCTTGGCAGACATAGCTTTTTGCCAGCAACGACATGGGATTGCCCTCATTGTCGTACATGGCATAAAGGTGGGCGTAAGGCTGTTCGCTGATACATTCAAGCCGGCTTAAGGACTCGCCCAACACAGCGCTCAGCTCCGCTTTCAATTGTTGCATGATGGCCAGGACCTTTATTCATTCGGCAGGATTTATGTTAAGAGACGCGTTTCATGATGCGGTCATACGAAACAAACTTCTTCGTTTCAGATCAATGTTTAGGGGAAAATTTCACTGGCCGGGATAACGCCCGGACCCTGATATCTGACGGGGAAAAATTAATAAGGCTAATGAAAGGCGGCCGCCGAACGCCGGTTCCGTCCGAGCGAGTCGCCCATTGCATTCACTGCCGCATCAACAGGCGAACGCGTTCCAGCTCCTGCAAAGTATCAACGCCGATGCCGGGCACCTCTTTCGCCACCGCCACATGGATTTTTTCACCGTACCAAAGCACCCGCAATTGCTCGAGCATTTCAATCTGCTCAAGCTGGCTTGGCTGCCAGCCGACATAGCGGCGGATAAAACCGGCGCGATAGGCGTAAATGCCGATATGCCGCAAGAAGGTATCGCCGATCCGCTCGCGGGATTGATTGAATCGTTCGCGATCCCAGGGGATCGGCGCGCGGGAGAAGTACAATGCATATCCACGGGCATCCATGACCACTTTGACCGCATTGGGATTGAACGCTTCCTCGGCAGTACCGATCGGCACCGCCAACGTGGCCATGCCAGCCTGGCAGCCGTCCAAGTTTTCCGCGACCTGGCGGATGATAACAGGCGGGATCATCGGCTCGTCGCCCTGGACGTTCACCACGATCTGATCGTCGGTAAAACCATATCGCTCAATGACTTCCGCCAACCGTTCGGTGCCTGAATGGTGATCGGCGCGCGTCAGGCAGACCTCGCCGCCGGCATTGCGCACCGCATCCACCACGCCGGCGTGATCGGTCGCCACGATGACCCGATCGGCGCCGGACTCCAGCGCGCGCCTCATGACATGCACCACCATCGGATCGCCGTTGATATCCGCCAGCGGCTTGCCCGGCAAACGGCTGGAAGCAAACCGCGCGGGAATGATAGCAATAAAACTCATTGATTAGTCTCATCAAGGGTCATAGCGCGCGCCTCGCTTTCCAGCAATACCGGAATGCCATCGCGCACAGGGTAGGCCAGCGCATCTGACTTACAAATAAGTTCTTGTTTTTCTTTATTAAAATACAATTTTCCGTTACAAACCGGACAAGCAACGATTTCCAGTAATCGGTGATCCATATCTCCTCCAGCGTCCGCTTTCCCGCCATAATTGTCGGACCCGAGCATAGCATAATGCGCGCCTCGCCGGGAATGACTACGGCGTTATCCACCCTGCCTATTATAATGGTCGGGCTTGCCTATCATTTTTTTTGCTTGGGATGATTGCTATCCCCCAGGGAACGGCGTAATATTTTTTCTGTGAGGTACATCACAATTTAACAATTCCAGAGACAAACCTGCCATGAGAACACTTAATAAAATTATTGCTTTGTTCGCTAACTTTAGCCACTAAGCAAAAACATCGCACTGTCGGCCCGGTCATTTGACCGGGCCGATTGTTTTCAGGATAAAGACCTATCTATCCCCTGCCTTGGAACGATAACCTGCAATGCACCGCTCGACGGAATCGAGCAGTCTTTGTGCGTCCTGGGCCGGCAACTCGGCCTCAACCGGGACATACCACCAGTTTTCCCGCGCAAATGCCCGGCATTTCACCGCGTCCTTTTCAGTCATGACCAACGCCTGGTCCGATGTCGCCAAGGCGATAAGCTGTTCAGGTCGATACGGCTGATGATCGGCGAAAGATACCTCGCGCCGCGGCGTTATCCCTGCGTCTCTGAGCGTGGCGAAAAAGCGCGGTGGGTGACCGATACCGGCCATCGCCACCACCGACGGCAGTTGCCCGAGCCCACAGCGCCGGCCATCCAGGAGATTAACCGCTTCCCCGGCGCGCAAAACCATGGGAATTTCACCCGGCCCCGTCTGGCCGCCGTTGACAATAACCGCCGCCACGCTCTTTAACCGGCCCGCTCGCTCGCGCATAGGGCCGGCCGGCAACCACCAACCATTGCCAAAACGGCGTCGGCCGTCAACGACCACCCACTCGAGATCGCGAGCCAACGCGTAATGCTGCAAGCCGTCGTCGGTGACCACCACATCCAGCGGCGCATGCCGCAGTAAAGCCGCCACGGCTTCGGCGCGGCGCGGCGAAACCGCCACCGGCGCGCCGGTACGCTGGTAAATGAGCACGGGTTCATCCCCCGCCTGCGCCGGCGTCGTCGTCTCGTCCAGACAAAGCGGATAGTGTTCGGCCCGTCCGCCATAACCCCGGGATACGACGCCCACCCGCCAGCCGCGCCGTTGCAGGCCGACCACCAGCCAAAGCACCAGCGGGGTTTTGCCATTGCCGCCCGCCGTCAGATTGCCCACCACCACGATAGGCACAGGGAAACGCGCCACCTTGCGCCATCCCAAGCGATAAGTCAGCCTGATACATTGACTGACCAGCCCGTACAGCCAGGAAAGCGGCAGCAGCAACCGATACCAGCCTGAATCGCCGGACCAGAGACGCTCAATCATTGCCGAACTGCAAACGGTGAAGTTGGGCATAAGCGCCTTTATTCGCCAGCAATACCGCATGTGAACCACGTTCCACGATGCGGCCATCCTCCACCACCAGGATTTCATCGGCTTTTTCAATGGTCGACAGGCGGTGGGCGATCACCAGGGAAGTCCGGTTTTTCTGCAACTCATCCAGCGCTTTCTGTATGGCGCGCTCCGATTCGGTGTCAAGCGCCGAGGTGGCTTCGTCGAGGATCAGGATAGGACAATCGCGCAGCAGGGCGCGAGCGATGGCGATACGCTGGCGCTGGCCGCCGGAGAGCAACACGCCGTTTTCGCCGATAACCGTATCCAGGCCGTGTTCTAATTTTTCAATGAAATCCATGGCATAAGCCATCCGGGCCGCTTGTTCGATTTCCACTCGCGAATAGCGTTCCTTGCGGGCATAAGAAATATTATTGGCGATGGTATCGTTGAACAGATGGACGTTTTGCGAAACCAGCGCCACTTGATCACGAAGCGACGACAGGGTGTATTCGCGCAGATCGTAACCGTCAAGCATCACCTGCCCTTGCTGAACATCGTAAAAACGCGCCAACAAACTGGCGATGGTGGATTTGCCGGAACCGGAACGGCCCACCAGCGCCACCGTCTTACCTGAGGGGATGGTCAGGCTGACATCCCGCAAGGCGGGATCCTCGCACCCGGGGTAGGCGAACGTGACATGGCGGAATTCGATATTGCCTTCGGCGCGTTCGATAACCCGCGTGCCGTCGTCTTTTTCCTTTTCCATATCCAAAATGGCGAACAGTGTCTGGCAGGCGGCCATACCACGCTGAAATTGCGCATTGACGTTGGTCAGGGATTTCAGCGGACGCATCAGAGCGATCATTGAGGAGAACACAACCGTGATGGTGCCCGCGGTAAGATTTTGCATCACGCTGGGGAAACTGGCGGCGTAGAGGACGAACGCCAGGGCCAGGGAAGCGATGAACTGAATCACCGGATCGGATACCGAGGAGGCCGACACCATTTTCATGCCTTGTTGACGCATGCGGTTGCTGACCTTGTTAAAACGTTCGGTCTCCACTTGCTGACCACCGAAAATAAGCACTTCTTTGTGGCCCTTCAGCATTTGCTCGGCGCTGGTGGTCACCTGCCCCATGGTATTTTGCATGTTTTTGCTGATATTGCGAAACCGCCTGGAGACCTGGCGGATAGCCACCGAAACAATGGGCGCAATCACCACCAAAATCAGCGAAAGTTGCCAGCTGTAATAAAACATCATGACAAAAAGGCCGATAATCGACGCGCTTTCTCGAATAACGGTGATTAACGCCCCAGAGGAAGATGACGCCACTTGTTCCGAATCATACGTGATACGCGACAACAGCGTGCCCGTGGATTGCTGATCGAAGAAAGCCACCGGCATCGCCATCATATGGCTGAACAGGCGTCGACGCATATGCATGACGACTTTGCCGGAAACCCAGGACACGCAATAGCTTGAGATAAAGCTCGACACGCCCCGCACAATCATCAGGCCGATAACCACCAGCGGCATCCAAATCAAAATACGGCTGTTGGTTTTGCCGAATCCATCATCTAAAAGAGGCTTGAGCAGCGATAGCATCAGAGTATCGCTGGCAGCATTGAGAATGAGTGCAATTGCCGCGGCAATCAGGCCCGTTTTGAACGGAGAGATCATCGGCCAAAGGCGACGGAAAGTATGCCATGTGGAGAGATCTTTATCATTTAGCATTTAATTAACCAACGCTTAGACTAAATAGCCGACTATTCTACCCATTATCCGAGCGGACGCCAAACCACTGGTGATACCAACGCGGCATAATTTGCTGCCGATAACCTTTTATTTCCCATCCATCGGCATAGAAGCGAACGCTGATCTGTCCGGAGCGGGCGGTATCGTGCCATTCAATGCCCATTTTGCGGTAACGTTCTTTTATGGCCGGCGCGGGCAGGCGCCATGGACTAAATCGCGCCGCCGACGTCAGGGCCGCCCGCGGCCGGACCGCTCGCAAAAAGGGCCGGGTGGAAGAGGTTTTACTGCCATGGTGGGGGACTTGCAGAATATCCGCTTGCAGCTTGCGGCCCAGGGTTTGTACCAACGCTCTTTCCGCCTGCGCCTCAATATCGCCGGTAAGCAAAACCCGATGTCGGCCATCGTCGATTTTGATGACACAGGAATGATTATTGTTGGCGCGGTGTACCCTTTTTGGCGGCCAGAGTACCTCGAAACGCAGCCCCTGCCACATCCATGTTTGTCCGCGCAGGCAAGGCCTGTGATTCGCCGCCCGATAGGAACTGGCCACCGGCGCGTGGGGATAAATCCGCTTTAGCGTTTGCAGGCCGCCGATATGATCTCTGTCGCTATGGCTAAGCCAGATACCGTCCGGCGTCAGGCCGCGCCATTTGAGATAAGGCACGATATCGGTTTTGCCGATGTCCCCTCCCGTCCAACTGATGCCCGTGTCGTAAATCAACGCCTTGCCGTCGCGCTCCACCATAACGGCCAGTCCGTGTCCCACATCCAGCATGTCCAGCCGCCAGCGCGGTCGATGCCCCTCCCGCGACAGGAATAACAGCGCGGCGATCACCAGAATATTGAGTGGGTAGCCTCGCCACCAGCCGAAACGCCAGCCCGCCACCGCCAACCAGCCGCCGACGCTCACCAGCAGCCCGGTTTCGGCCAAATCCCGCCAGCCGCGCTGAAAAAACGGTAACGGCTTGAATACCCAGGATAAAGAGCAATCGGCCAGCCACCACAGACTGTAACTTGCCATGGGAAACATGGCAAAGCACAGCGCGGCCAGAATCAATGGCGTCGTGATAAAGGAAATGAGCGGAACCGCCCAAAGATTGGCCGGTAACGATAAAAGATTGGCGCCATGGAATAAACCCCATTGCAGCGGTAGCAGCAACAACGTCATGCCGGCTTGTAGGTGCAGCCAGCGCAAGGCGCCCCAGCGCCACCCCGTCTGGCAACGTTCCGGCAATGGCGCCCATTGGAACCAGAAAATGAGCGCCGATACCGCCAGACAAGATAACCACAGGCTGGTTGATAATATGCTCAGCGGATCGCTTATCACAATCAGCGCCACGCACCAGAGCCAGATTTGCCAGGCACTGCAGTGGATCCCGCGGATGCGTAGCGCAATCCACAAGGTCAACGCGATAAGCGCCCGGACAGCCGGGAAATTGGCGCCGGAGATCCAGACATATCCCGCGGCGCTCAACCAACTTACCATGAGCGGAAATGCCGGCGTGATCCAGCGCATCGGCAGGAAAAATTGTCCCCCCCGCGCGGCCAGCCAGCCAAACAGCGCGGCCAGGGAAATATGCAGGCCGGAAATCGCCATAAGATGCGCTGTGCCGGTTTGCTGCAACTGTAAACGGTCGACCTCCGGTATCCGCCGGCCTTCGGCGAAGGCCAGCGCAAGCAGTATAGAAGGCCAGTTCAGCCGATCGAGATGGGATTGCGCGTCACTGACGATGCGTTGCCGCAGACTGCACCGGCTGTCGATAACACTGGCGTGCAGGACCCGCCCGGTTAGCGGTCGGTGATTGGCCAAGGCCCAGCGCTGGCTGTCGAAACCGCCCTCGTTAAGCCGGCCATGTTGCGCGCGAAGCGATAAGGTCATATGCCAACGCTGCCCGGCGCACCAGGGGTCCGGCATCGAAATCCCCTGTATCGCCGCATAGGCCGGTGGAAAAATCCGCCGTTGGCCGACTTGTAGAATTTTGATGACCGCCCCATGACGTGGGTTGCCATTTTGCCGCATTTTGCTTTTCGAACCGCTTGGTTCTCCGGCAGCCAGATGAATACTGACGATTTCCGCCTGAACCGAAATTTTGGCGCGGGTCAATTCGGTCGTTTGCTGCAACAGAAAGCCGGCGCTCCAGCAGCCCCAAATAAAGGCGGCCAGCGCCACACCAACCAGCAAGGCGAAATACACACGGCTTAGCGCCAGTAGTAAGGATAGGGCCAACAGAACATATAGCGTTGCAACGCCAGGCAACTGCGGCAGGACCGTTAACGGCAACAAGCCCAGGATAGCGGACAGCGCCAGGTGGTTAAGCGATAGCGGCATGGATTGGACCGGCGGAGAAATAATGGCCGAGTGTCGGCTATCAAGGGGGCCGAGCGCCAGTGTCCCGCACGCATTTACCGGTAACGATTAGAAAATTGTCCGCGCCGTTGCCTGGACAGACAAAAGTCTGCGTCGGCGCCCGCAAAACCCCGGGAGCACGCGCAAGGAGGGGGAGCAAAAAAAAGACACCCGAAGGTGTCTTTCTGGCGAGGATTCGCATGCCGACGGCCAGGCGTCGAAGACATCACGAACCATAGATATTGGCGCGATCGCGCAGTTCCTTACCGGGTTTGAAATGTGGAACATACTTGCCTTCCAGTTCCACTTTGTCGCCGGTTTTCGGATTGCGTCCGACACGCGGGGCACGGTAGTGAAGCGAAAAACTGCCGAAACCGCGGATTTCAATGCGTTCCCCACTGGCGAGGGTGGTCGCCATATGTTCAAGCATTTCTTTAACCGCATCCTCAACAACTTTAGCCGGTATATGGGCGTGCTGGCCAGCAAGTCTTTCAATAAGTTCAGACTTGGTCATAATTCCTCCAAGTTCGCGCACTATTCCGTTTCCGGTCAAACACGCGACTCACTTAGCTACCGTCCGGGAGCGGCCGTGACGCCGCTCCCCCTCAATTATTCGCCTTTAGCCGCTTTGAATGCTTCAGCCATGGCATTGGAGAAATTGCCAGTCTCTTCCTGCTTGCTATTCACGGAAGCAATGGCGTCTTTCTCGTCTGCTTCGTCCTTGGCACGTACCGATAAACTTACTACGCGGTTTTTACGATCGACGCCGGTGAATTTCGCTTCGACATCGTCGCCGACATTCAGAACCAGTGTCGCGTCTTCAACGCGGTCACGTGAGGCTTCGGAGGCACGCAGATACCCTTCCACGCCGCCCGCCAATTCAACTGTAGCACCTTTTGCGTCCACTGCGGTAACTTTACCGGTAACGATAGCGCCTTTCTTATTCAAAGACAGATAGTTATTGAACGGGTCTTCCGCCAGTTGCTTGACGCCCAGGGAAATACGCTCACGTTCGGCGTCGACCTGAAGCACCACGGCAGCGATTTCATCGCCCTTCTTGTATTCGCGCACGGCTTCTTCGCCGGCCACATTCCAGGAGATGTCGGACAGGTGCACCAGACCGTCGATACCGCCATCCAGACCGATGAAGATACCGAAGTCGGTGATGGATTTGATTTTGCCTTCGACGCGGTCGCCCTTATTATGGGTTTCGGCGAACTGCTGCCACGGATTGGGTTTGCATTGCTTGAGGCCAAGGGAGATGCGACGGCGTTCCTCGTCGATATCGAGTACCATGACTTCCACCACATCGCCCACGTTGACCACTTTGGACGGATGGATGTTCTTGTTGGTCCAATCCATTTCGGAAACATGCACCAGACCTTCGACGCCTTCTTCGATTTCAACGAAGCAGCCATAATCGGTCAAATTGGTGACACGGCCGGTCAGGCGGGTGCCTTCCGGATAACGTTTGGCGATAGCGACCCACGGATCTTCGCCGAGTTGCTTCAGGCCCAGGGAAACACGGGTGCGTTCGCGATCGAACTTCAGCACCTTGACCGTGATTTCGTCGCCGACATTGACGATTTCGCTCGGATGCTTGACGCGTTTCCAGGCCATATCGGTAATGTGCAGCAAGCCGTCGACGCCACCCAGATCAACGAAGGCGCCATAGTCGGTAAGGTTCTTGACGATACCTTTGACTTCCATGCCTTCCTGCAGGTTTTCCAGCAATTGATCGCGTTCGGCGCTGTTTTCGGATTCAATAACCGCGCGACGGGAAACCACGACGTTATTGCGTTTCTGGTCCAGCTTGATCACTTTAAACTCAAGCTCTTTGCCTTCCAGGTGCAGGGTGTCGCGTACCGGGCGCACATCGACCAGCGAGCCGGGCAGGAACGCGCGGATGCCATTCAGTTCAACCGTAAAACCGCCTTTGACCTTGCCATTGATGATGCCGGTTACGGTCGCGGCTTCTTCATAGGCTTTTTCCAGCATCAGCCAGGCTTCATGGCGTTTGGCTTTTTCACGGGACAGCAGCGTTTCGCCGAAGCCGTCTTCCACCGCGTCGAGCGCAACGTCGATTTCATCGCCGACCTGGATTTCCAGTTCGCCCTGCGCATTCCTGAATTGTTCGGCCGGAATGGCGGATTCGGATTTCAGGCCGGCATCGACCAGAACGACATCCTTATCAATGGAAACAACGGTGCCGCGCACGATTGAACCGGGGCGGGTTTCGATTTCTTTCAGGGATTCTTCAAAGAGTTGAGCAAAAGATTCGGTCATATTGAATAATCTTCAGGTGTTTTGAGTAACGTCCATCCGGCATCCTGCTTGATGGGGTTGTTTTACACGCCCCGTCGCCTGTCCATGCGACGGGGGAATTCATTCTGGTTTGTCAAACCGGCTGCCTCGGCAAGCCGCCAACCGCGCTAGGACCGGGACGGCGCCAGTATCTTCCGGGAATACGCCAGCGCGCGATCGATGACTTCATCGATGGACATGCTGGTGGAGTCCAGCACCAGGGCATCCGGCGCGGGCATCAATGGCGCGACCGTCCTCCCCCTGTCTCGGGCGTCCCGTTCTTTTATCTCAGATAAAAGGCGTTCAAAGTTAACACTAAACCCCTTTTCCTGCAACTGCCGCATGCGCCTGAGCGCCCTTTCCTCCGGCGAAGCGTCGAGGAAAATCTTCACCGGCGCGTCGGCGAATACCACGGTCCCCATGTCGCGTCCGTCGGCAATCAGCCCCGGCTCTTCGCGAAAAGCGCGCTGGCGGCGCAACAGCGCCTCGCGCACCCGGGGAAACGCGGCGATTTTCGAGGCGGTGTTGCCAACGGTTTCAGTCCGGATTTCCTGCCCAACGTCTTCACCTTCCAGGATAATTCCCAGTTCTCCATCCATTACGTTGAAATGAACGTCAAGATGAGCCGCCAGGGGCACCAGAGCGTCTTCGGCCCCGATATCCACCTGGTGGTGCAGCGCCGCCAGCGCCAGAACCCGGTATATGGCCCCCGAATCGAGCAAATGCCATTGCAGTGTTTCCGCCAACGCCTTGCACAGCGTACCTTTCCCTGCGCCGCTGGGTCCATCGATGGTAATCACCGGGACTTGTGCTGTCATTGTTGTCTTCTCCTCTTCGCGGGCTATTCCATTTCCATTATTCGACATTTCATACGCCGCATTATACGCATCATTATGGAACAAAGCTTACCCTTACGCATGGCGGCGGCGAAATTAGGATATGTCGCCGCTTCGCCCCGGGCCGGGCGCATAATGCAGCCGGCGCGGCGCCAGGGTGTTATGCCGGCGTGCTGATGGCGGCCAACTGCGAGAAATAGTCCGGGAAAGTCTTATGGGTGCATTGCGGATCGAGGATGGTGACCGGCGTGTCCGATAACGCCACCAGGGAAAAGCACATCGCTATCCGGTGATCGTTATAAGTATCGATACGGGTGTATTTCAACGCTGGCGGCGGCGTGATTTCAATACTGTCGCGTCCTTCCACCACCTCGGCGCCCACTTTGCGCAATTCGGCGGCCATGGCCGCCAGGCGGTCGGTCTCCTTCACCCGCCAATTATAGATGTTGCGCAAACGGGTGGTTCCCTCGGCGAACAGCGCGGTAGTGGCGATGGTCATGGCGGCGTCGGGTATCGCGTTCATATCCATATCCACCCCATGCAATTCGCCCCGGGTGCATTCGATAAAATCGTCGCCCCAGCGGATTTGCGCGCCCATGCGTTCCAGAACGTCGGCGAAATGAATGTCGCCTTGCACGCTGCGGCGGCCTATGCCGGTCACGCGCACCGTGCCGCCGCGAATAGCCGCCGCGGCCAGGAAATACGACGCGGAAGACGCATCGCCTTCAACCAGATAATGTCCCGGAGAGCGGTATCCGTTGTTGCCCGCGATGTAGAAGACCCGGTAATCGTCATGGGTAATGGCCACGCCAAAGGCGCTCATCAGCGCCAGGGTGATATCGATATAGGGCCGGGAAACCAGTTCGCCCTTGATGCGGATTGTCGTATCGCCGGCCGCCAGCGGCGCCATCATTAGCAATGCGGTCAGAAATTGGCTGGAAACGCTGCCGTCCACCTCGATATCGCCGCCGCGAAACCCGCCGCGCAGCCGTAGCGGCGGATAATTCTCCTGTTCCAAATAGTGTATGTCGGCCCCCCCCTGGCGCAGGGCATCCACTAAATGTCCGATGGGACGCTCCTTCATGCGCGGCTCTCCGGTCAGGACGATGTCATGGGCGGCCAGGCACAATGCGGCCGCCAACGGCCGCATCGCGGTACCGGCATTGCCGAGAAACAATTCCAGCGGCGCGTTTGCGGTCAGGGCCGCCCCCCGCCCCTCTATCTCGCATTGCCGCCGATCGTCGCTAAGACGGTATGTCACGCCCAGTGCGGTCAATGCCGCCAGCATATGCCGCACGTCATCGCTATCGAGCAAATTGGTCAGCCGGGTCGTCCCCTTGGCCATGGCGGCCAACAGCAGGGCCCGGTTGGAAACGCTTTTCGATCCGGGCAGATTCACGGTGCCATTGATATATGCCACCGGTTGTAAGGTCAGGGAATCCTGCATGTGAAACCTATTCTTTGTCATCATGAAATCAATGACCCCGGCGCGGGACGGGGTCATTGGTCGTGGAACGGGAAGCCGCCGGAGCGGATCCGGTTTAGCCGTGACGTTTGGCGAAATCGGCCATAAAGCCCACCAGCGCTTCAACGCCTGCCAGCGGCATGGCATTATAAAGGGAAGCGCGCATACCGCCTACCACACGATGCCCTTTAAGGGCATGCAGCCCCGCCGCGACCGATTCTTCCAGGAACACTTTATCCAGGGCGGCATCCGCCAGCAGGAAGGGAACATTCATGCGCGACCGATTGGCCGGCGCCACATCGTTGCGGTAAAAATCGCTATGATCGATAAAACGATACAGCAGATCGGCCTTGGCCTGATTCCGCTTATCCATCGCCTCCAGGCCGCCCTGGGCCTTGAGCCATTTGAACACCAGGCCGGACAGGTACCAGGCGAAGGTTGGCGGGGTATTGAACATGGAATCGTTTTCCGCCAGAACCTGGTAATCCAGGATTGAGGGCAACTCGCGCCGGGCCTTGCCCAGCAGGTCTTCGCGCACGATAACCAGCGTCAGGCCGGCCGGACCAATATTCTTTTGCGCCCCCGCATATATGACGCCGAACCGGCTGACATCCAGCGGCCGGGATAATAGCGTGGAAGAATAATCCGCTACCACGACGTTGTCGCCAAAATCGGGCAATTCATCTATGGCCAAACCGTCGATAGTTTCGTTGGGGCAATAATGAACATAGGCGCCGTCGCCGGACAACGGCCATTCGCTCATAGGCAGGACGGCGCGCAGACCGTCGACGCGGGTTTTGATATCGATAACCCGCGGGTCGCAATACTTACGCGCCTCGGCCACCGCGCTGTGCGCCCAATAGCCCCCGTCGATATAATCGGCGCTGGCCGCACCGCCCAGCAGGTTCAGCGGAATCGCGGCGAATTGCGCGCGAGCGCCGCCATGGCTGAATAACACTTGGTAATTATCAGGGATCATTAACAGATCGCGCAAATCCCGTTCGGACTCTTTCGCCACCCCGATGAACTCTTTGCTGCGGTGGCTGATTTCCATGACCGACGTGCCCAATCCGTGCCAGTCAAGCAATTCCTGCTGCGCCCGTTGCAGCACTTCCGTCGGGATCATCGCCGGGCCGGCGCTAAAATTATAAACCTGATTCATTTCCCCTCACCCAAATAGCCCTAAAAGGTATTTACCCGTCATACGTCAAGTTAACGCTTAACCACCGCGTCCGCGCATCCCGGCCGCATTATCAGCCATGTCCCTGGAACGCGCTGACTAGCCGTCGCGATGCCGCTTGCGGTATGTAAACTATTACAGCCTGTCCCCACGTTTTTATCACTCGCTTCCAGGTGTCGCAACGGTTATCGGTTAACTTGCGCATTTTCACCGTTTTAACGCGATTGCGCCGGATATCGCCCCGTATTTCACGCCAGAAGGATGAGGGCGCATCGTGGTTAGGATTTGGAGATGCCGGCGTTATAAGCGCCAACCCATTTCGATCGGCGGCAAACGCCGGGTGCCGGGCTTCGTCCCGCGCTTGTTGTGTTAAGGTAAAGATGTGACGGGATAACGAATCCATCTGAAACAAAATCGCCACATATCGAGCTTATCATTAACGGGAAAAGGGGGCTAAAAATGCCTTTTTCAAATCTTTGTGTAAATTTTAAAATATATTTTTATTATTTAAATCAATATATTATGCGCTAGTTTATTTGTTTTACCCCCCCGGAACGGTCCGCAGTTCCGGCCACCATGATCCATGTCAATTTTTGCTCTATACTGCTTTGTTAGAATTAACACGTGAATTATTTGCATATCTAGCGAGAGAGTTAGTGTGAAAGCTGACAACCCCTTTGATTTACTTTTACCCGCCGCCATGGCGAAAGTCGCAGAAGAAACCGGTGTGTATAAAGCGACGAAACACCCGGCGAAGACGTTTTTCCTGGCGATTACCGCGGGCATTTTCATTTCCATCGCCTTTGCTTTTTATATTACCGCCACCACCGGCACGGCCGCGATGCCTTATGGCATCTCCAAGCTGATTGGCGGCGTCTGTTTCTCCTTGGGGTTGATGCTGGTCGTGGTCTGCGGTGCCGATTTGTTCACTTCCACGGTGCTTATCGTGGTGGCCAAGGCCAGTGGACGGATTACCTGGGGGCAACTGGCACGCAACTGGGTCAACGTCTACATCGGCAACTTGTGCGGCGCGCTGGTTTTCGTCGCCCTTATCTGGTTCTCCGGAGAACATATGGTCGCCAACGGCGGCTGGGGTCTTAATGTCTTGCAAACCGCCGATCACAAGGTTCATCATACCTTTATCGAAGCGGTTTGTCTGGGGATTATGGCCAATTTGCTGGTCTGCCTGGCGGTCTGGATGAGCTATTCCGGACGCAGTCTCACCGACAAGATGTTCGCCATGATTTTTCCGGTTTCCATGTTCGTTTCCAGCGGTTTTGAGCACAGTATCGCCAATATGTTCATGATCCCCATGGGTATCGTCATTAAGAATTTCGCTGGGGCGGATTTCTGGAAGGCCATCGGGATGGCGCCCGAACAATTTTCGCATCTTACCGTGAGCCATTTCGTACTGGATAATCTGATTCCGGTTACGATCGGTAACATCATCGGCGGTGGCTTGTTGGTAGGATTGATGTATTGGGTAATTTATCTGCGCGGCGGTGAAAAACATTAAGTTAGTCCGCCGTAAAGCCGGATTTTAAAAAATCCATGTTAGAAGGTAGGTATAAAATGACCGATCTGAATGAAAAACTTGCCACAGCCTGGGAAGGTTTTACCAAAGGTGACTGGCAGAACGAAGTCAATGTCCGCGACTTTATCCAGAAGAACTATACCCCTTATGAAGGCAATGAAGCCTTCCTGGCGGGCGCCACTCCCGCCACCACGGCTCTGTGGGCCAAAGTGATGGAAGGCATCAAGATCGAAAACCGCACCCATGCGCCGGTGGATTTCGATACCGATGTCGCCTCTACCATCACCGCGCATGACGCCGGTTATATTGATAAGAAGCTGGAAAAGATCGTCGGCCTGCAAACCGATGCGCCGCTAAAACGCGCCATTATTCCGTTCGGCGGCATCAAGATGATCGAGAATTCCTTCAAGGCTTACAACCGTGAGCTGGACCCGGAAATCAAAAAGATCTTTACCGATTACCGCAAGACCCACAATCAGGGCGTGTTCGACGTTTATACTCCCGATATTCTGCGTTGCCGCAAAACCGGCGCCCTGACCGGCCTGCCCGACGCATACGGCCGTGGTCGCATTATCGGCGATTATCGCCGCATCGCGCTGTATGGCATCGACTATCTGATGAAAGATAAGTTCGCCCAGTTCACCTCGCTGCAAAGCAAGCTGGAAAGCGGCGAAGATCTGGAAGCCACCATCCGCCTGCGTGAAGAAATCGCTGAACAGCATCGCGCTCTGGCTCAAATCAAGGAAATGGCCGCCAAGTACGGCTGCGATATCTCCAGCCCGGCCACCAATGCCCGTGAAGCGGTTCAATGGACCTATTTCGGCTATCTGGCCGCCGTTAAATCTCAGAACGGCGCCGCCATGTCCTTCGGCCGTACGTCGTCTTTCCTGGATATCTTCATTGAGCGCGACCTGAAAGCCGGCAAACTCACTGAAGAAGATGCGCAGGAACTTATCGACCATCTGGTGATGAAACTGCGTATGGTGCGTTTCCTACGTACCCCGGAATACGACGAACTGTTCTCCGGCGACCCGATCTGGGCTACCGAGTCTCTGGGCGGTATGGGCGTTGATGGCCGTACCCTGGTGACCAAAAACAGCTTCCGTTTCCTAAACACCCTTTACACCATGGGACCGGCGCCGGAACCGAACATGACCATTCTGTGGTCGGAAAAACTGCCGTTGAACTGGAAGAAGTTTACCGCCAAGGTTTCCATTGATACTTCGTCCATCCAGTATGAAAACGACGATTTGATGCGGCCTGACTTCAACAATGACGACTACGCCATTGCCTGCTGCGTCAGCCCGATGGTGGTCGGCAAGCAGATGCAGTTCTTTGGCGCCCGCGCCAACCTGGCCAAGATGGTTCTGTACGCAATCAACGGCGGTATGGACGAAAAGGCCAAAATCCAGGTCGGCCCGAAAACCGAACCGATCAAGGATGCCGTACTCAATTACGATGTCGTGCTAAACCGTATGGATCATTTCATGGACTGGCTGGCCAAGCAGTATGTCACCGCCCTGAACATCATCCACTACATGCACGATAAGTACAGCTATGAAGCTTCGCTGATGGCGCTGCATGATCGCGACGTTTATCGTACCATGGCTTGCGGTATCGCCGGTCTGTCCGTTGCCGCCGACTCGCTGTCCGCCATCAAGTACGCCAAGGTTAAACCGGTTCGCGATGCCGACGGTATGGCCGTTGATTTCGAAATCGAGGGTGAATATCCGCAATTCGGCAACAACGATGCCCGCGTTGATGATATCGCCTGCGACCTGGTTGAACGTTTCATGCGGAAAATCCAGAAACTGCCGACCTATCGCAATGCCACGCCGACTCAGTCCATCCTGACCATTACCTCCAACGTGGTGTACGGCAAAAAGACCGGTAATACGCCTGACGGACGCCGTGCCGGCGCACCGTTCGGACCGGGCGCCAACCCGATGCACGGCCGCGATCAGAAAGGCGCCGTCGCCTCGCTGACCTCTGTCGCCAAACTGCCGTTCGCCTATGCGAAAGACGGTATTTCTTATACCTTCTCCATCGTGCCTAAGGCACTGGGCAAGGACGAAGACGTACGCCGGGCCAATCTGGCCGGTCTGATGGACGGTTATTTCCATCACGAATCCGGCGTTGAAGGCGGTCAGCACCTGAACGTCAATGTCATGAACCGTGAAATGCTGTTGGCGGCCATGGAACATCCGGAAGATTACCCGAACCTGACCATCCGTGTGTCCGGTTATGCGGTGCGCTTCAATTCCCTGACCAAGGAACAGCAGAAGGACGTCATTACCCGGACCTTTACCGAGTCAATGTAAGTTTCCTTCGCGGTCTGAAAAGGCGTAAAATAAAGGCTCCACGCAAGTGGGGCCTTTTTATTCTCGCCGATGCGCTACCGGCTTTATCGCGATACGCCTCCGGTCAGATTGTTTTGGTTAGCGGCACATTATAAGGCGTTAAGCCAAAATACATTTCCCGCAAAGATGGAGAAAACCCCGCAATGTCAGCTATTGGTCGCATCCATTCATTTGAATCCTGCGGAACCGTCGATGGTCCCGGTATTCGGTTTATCGTTTTTTTCCAAGGCTGCCTGATGCGCTGTCTTTACTGCCACAACCGGGATACCTGGGATACTCACATCGGTCGTGAAGTCACGGTGGAAGAAATCATGAAAGAGGTGGTTTCCTACCGGCACTTTATGAACGCCTCGGGCGGCGGCGTCACCGCGTCGGGCGGCGAGGCCATCCTGCAGGCCGAATTCGTCCGCGACTGGTTTCGCGCCTGCCATAACGAGAACATCACAACTTGCCTGGATACCAACGGTTATGTGCGGCGTTATGATCCTGTTATTGATGAGTTGCTGGACGTCACCGATTTGGTCATGCTGGACATCAAAGAGATGAACGACGACATCCATCAGAATCTGGTGGGCGTGTCCAATCACCGAACACTGGACTTCGCCCGGTATTTACAGAAGATCAACAAACGGACCTGGATTCGTTATGTGGTGGTGCCGGGTTGGTCGGATGATGACCGGTCGGTGCATATGTTGGGGGAATTTACCAAGGATATGCAAAATATCGAGAAAATCGAGCTGCTTCCCTACCATGAGTTGGGCAAGCATAAATGGATCGCCATGGGGGAAGAATACAAGCTGGAGGGCGTCAAGCCGCCCAGCACCGAGACCATGGAGCGGGTTAAAGGTATCCTGGCCGGGTATGGCCACAAGGTCATGTATTAGGCCTTCGGGCGTTCCGCTCAGGCCGTTTGCTCCCCACCGCGCCCTCTTCCGGGGCGCCGCCTTTTCGCCCTGTCAGCCATAGCGGCGTAACACGCTGTCCTCTCACATGTTTTGTCAATTAACCTTTTTTGGTTTACATGCTTTTTTACCAAAGTCGCTCATTTTTTTTCAGAGAACTGGCAAATGATCCCGTATCATGGTTGCTTTGGTAATTAATATGATCGCTGAGTTATGAAAGCAAAAGACAGTAAAGCCGCGCATTGGCGGGAAGTGTGGCAGCTTATCAAGCCTTTTTGGCGTTCCGAGGAAAAATGGCGAGCCTGGGGTCTGCTGGCGGTGATCGTCATCCTTTCGCTGACCACGGTGTACATCAGCGTATTGTTCAATCAATGGAACCGGGTTTTTTATGATGCGCTGCAAAACAAAAACTTCCCGGTATTCAAAAGCCAGCTTATCCATTTCACCTGGCTGGCGTTACTGTTTATCCTGATTTCCATTTATAAAATCTATTTAACCCAGGGACTGCAAATGTATTGGCGTCGCTGGATGACCCGGCAGTATATGGAGAAGTGGCTGCAACATCATGTGTATTATCATACCGAACAGCAGCAAACTGTCGACAACCCCGATCAGCGTATCGCCGAGGATCTCAATGCGCTGACCAGCGGTACGCTGTCGCTGGCCCTGGGCCTGTTATCCAGCGTCGTGACCTTCGTGTCTTTTATTTCCATTCTCTGGTCGGTCAGCGGTCCCATAGCCTTTATGCTGGGCGGTCACCATTTTACCGTTCCGGGTTACATGGTGTGGTTCGCCATACTTTACGCTGGATTGGGTTCATTACTTATTTGGCGGGTGGGCAAGCCGCTAGTGCGCCTGGGTTTTGAACAAGAGCGTTTTGAGGCGAATTTCCGTTTCGGTTTGATCCGTATCCGGGAAAACAACGACGCCATCGCTTTGTATCAGGGCGAGCCGCGGGAAGCAAAACAGTTGGACGGCAAATTTGAAGCCATCCGAGCCAATTGGTGGTCTATTATGCGCGTTACCCGCCGTCTTAATGTGGCCAGCAATTTTTACGGGCAGTTCGCCATCATTTTCCCGATTCTGGTGGCGGCGCCCCGTTATTTCTCCGGCGCGATTCAACTCGGCACCCTGATGCAGATCTCTTCGGCCTTCGGCGAAATACAAGGCGCCCTTTCGTGGTTTATCGATGCCTTTAATCAACTGGCCAGTTGGAAAGCTTGCATCAACCGGTTGGCGGGTTTCAACGCCGCAGTGGAACGACATTGTAGCCAGAATACCGACATTTTGCGGCACACGCCGCCCCATAGCGCCCTGGCGTTAGAGGACCTGACGCTGACCATCCCCGACGGTCGCCCGCTATTTCAGGGAGCGACCCAAGCCATTGCCCCCGGAGAACGGGTGCTGATTGTCGGTCCCTCCGGTTGCGGCAAATCCACACTTTTGCGCGCCATCGCCGGTATCTGGCCTTACGGTTCCGGCGCAATCGGTTTGCAAGCCGGCAAGAAGGTCCTGTTTTTGCCCCAACGCAGTTATATTCCCATCGGCAGCCTGCAAGCCGCCTTATGCTACCCCGAAGCGCCGGATCATTTCAGCGAAGCGCAGATGCTGGCAATGTTGGAACGTTGCCGGCTGGCGCATCTGAAGCCGATGATAAATTATGAGACGAACTGGAGCCATTGGCTGTCGCCCGGCGAACAGCAACGACTGGCTTTTGCCCGGGCGCTGCTGATCCAGCCGGATATCTTATTTTTGGACGAGGCCACCAGCGCGCTGGATGATGAGACGGAACAGTTGATGTATCGAATGCTGACGGATTATCTTCCCGAAGTGACGATAATCAGCGTCGCCCATCGCAACAGCGTCGCGCGCTATCATACCCGCTGCTGGCGCTTCAAACGCTTGGGCGACGGAGAAACCGCCATCCTGAACCGCTGCGAGTTGCCCGCCGCCTAAAAAGGATTTGCGGCCGTTTGCGCGGTTTGATGGGGTTTCCCCCCGCGGTGATGGCCTTATTCGCAGGCCGTCACCGTTACGCCGTTGTAACCGGAGTATGATGGTGATCGGGTTTACGCAACAAGGCCATCAAATAAATCACCGCCATCGCCGCGATAACCACGAACAGCCATTGATCCGAATACCGCTGCATCAGCATGGCGGTCATACTCGGCCCCAGCAGACTGCCAATGGTATAGCTGAGTAGCAGCGCCTGGTTCATCGCCACCAGTTCCGCCGGGTCGACTTTCTCGCAAGCCCAGGACATGGCCACCGGATATAGCGTGAACCCCGCGCTTCCCAGCAAGAACAGCGCCGGCGTCATGGCCGAACCGCCCCACATCGCCAGACTGCCGACAACGACCATAAACACCTGAACCCGCAACACCATCAGGCGCCCATAGCGATCCGCCAACCGTCCCACCGGCCATTGACCGAGAATGCCCGCGCTGACCAATAATGCCATCCAATAGCCCACCCGGCCATCGCTCAAGCCCTTGTGGGAAAGATAAAGCGGCAACAGGCCGTAAAGCGAGCCAAGCACCACGCCCGACATTGCGCAGCCATTTATGCCCAGGCGGGCGTTACGGCGCAGCAACATCGGCCAGACGGCGATACGCGGCGTCCCGGCATCCTGGCCTTCAATGCGGCTGAACAAAAGCGGCAGGACGGCCGCCGCCATTAACGCGACGGTCCAGGGCAGCACTGAACGGAATGTGGTGGGCATGCCGCTTAGCAGCAGTTGGCCGATGACCGTCCCCAGGTAATAGACCATCATGTAAGCGGCCAATAGCCGGCCCCGGGTTTTCAGCGTGCCGCTACGCATCAGGGCGCTTTCCACCACCACCCAGATGAGGGCGCAGGCAACGCCGGCAATAAACCGGCATATCAGCCAATTACCGAAATTCTCCGCCAGTTCCAGCCCAAGCGTCGCCAAGGCGAATACCGCGCAGCCCAAATAAAAACCCCGATTGAATCCGACGCGCCTGATGAGGATACCGGCCAGAAGGGTGCCAACCAGATTACCGGTAAAATAAGCCGATCCAATGAGACCGATTTGCCAGGTAGGCAAGGATGCGTGGGTCAGCCAAAGCGGCACCAGCGTATTCAGTACCGCAATGGAAATCGTCAACGACAACAACCCGGTCAGCAACATGACCACCGGGCGGGTATAGACGGACATAAAATGAGAAAACCGGACACGTGGAGAGAAATTGCGCGCATCATGACACTATGGCAAGAAAAGTCAATTGGTTGAATTAAACGCAGCATTTTTTGCAACGGCGTAAAAGGATCTTATCGTGGCCGGCGACAAAACCGACTTTTTCCTCCTCTGTCGTTATTAATCACCCAGGATTCGGGACAAATCCGGGTAACGGCGGCGCGGACAATGTGAAGACCCAATAATCTATTCTTAATAACTCAAGTTAAGCGCGACAGCAATCGAGCAAACCCAAGTTCACAAAGTGTGTGACTTTAATTATGCTAGGTATACATGTTATTCGCTCAGCAAATAACTTTACTCACCCCTTTCACAATGCGGCGAACTTCTGTGTGGCTTGTTTGTCGCAAACATGCAACGCAACTTTTGGAAATTTATATTTTTCAATACAATATTAATGTTTTTTCCGACAACTCTTCGGCAGAAGTTAATTCCGATATTATCTTAAACCTCCTCACAAAATACTTTTAAAAAAACTGGATCCATTATAAAAAAGTCATTATCTTATAAGAAACGTCAGGCAATCATGTACTACAAGGAGGTAAATTTTATGTTTTTTCATCTAAAAAGTATTACCAATGCAAATGACTTGGATTCAACGAGCATGCCAAAAGGAGTACTCATGCTCGATGCCAAACGCTTCACCCGAGGTAAGGCGGGTGGCCCGATCCTCGAGTTACGACGTGGTGTCTATAAATTCTATTGATTAATTTGAAGTGGTGGCTTTGCCACCGCTTTAAAAATAACTATGCGGCATCAGCTATTTCAATTATGACTGTGAGAGAAAACCATGCCATGCTCAGATGTTTGTTCGATTATCATTAATCCATTCAATAAAAATAAATTTAGATATCTCGCTTATCCTGAGATGAAAATTATAGTTAAATGGCTAGATCATGGTTTCCTTATCAAGAATAATCACGACCAGAATGAGGCAATTTTTATACATCTTAATAAAAATACGAAAAATATCACCATCAGTAATAATATATACACCCTACTGAAGACAAACGCAAGAATACTTAATTACGAGTTCCTGAAAAATTTTCTCAAATTTGGTGAGAGCTATAATGGAACAACACCATGGGAAGATATATATGAATTACTGCCAGGCTTTGATGCGAATATTTGCATTAAGGCATTGGGTGTCTATATTTCATTGAACCATTCCTTTTTTTTGATGGGAACGACACAGAAGCCTACTGATATACTTGAAAAATTTATAATCAATCATTGTCGATATGAAAAAGTCATCATTGAATTCTCCGGTGGTTTGGATTCTACTGCGTTACTATACGCAGCCATCCGCTGCAAACCCAAAAAAGATATAATTGCATTGACATGGCATCACCCAGATATAAGTTCAAAAGAGGATTTTGAGATATCGAAATCATTTTGTGAAAACCTAGGCATCAGACAAATAATTCATAGTGTACAATCACAAGATTTATTTACCTTATCAGAATTTAACAAAGACATAACCATCCCCAACTTATCCTTAATGTTTTACACTGCACAACAAAAAGGGTATTCATCGTGTCCAGTGGATATAAATAATTATTGTGTTTTAAACGGGCATGGCGGAGATCACATTTTTTGTGATCCCCCACTTCCTGAGTATATCGTCAACGCATACTACGATAAAGGATGTTCGTTTGCCTTAAGAAAATTATATGAATTCTCGTGCTTTAGTGGCATACCCATTATTCAAGTCATTGCGAAAATTTTCTTCAAAAGAAATCGACATGAAAAAGAAAGGACATATGGCGATTTTATCTTCAACCTTTTTAAGAACAAGAAAAAAGCATCGTTGATGAATATGCAACTCATGGACATAATACAAGCCATCGTAGAGAATCACAGAGGCCAATATGCCAGGATATTTACTCCCTATACTTGTCGGGAAATGATAAATTTTTCCATTGCTCAACCTGTTTATGAAACCTTCAACAAATCTCAAAAAAGACTTCCTTTTAAAAAAAATGTTTATCTTAATTATGGGAAATCCCCCATATTAAGAAATAGTAAAGGACATTTGACTGGCATCTATCAAAAGTATTTCACAAACCATATTGATGATATCCGTGAGAGCATTAATAATGATAAATGGCTTGATATTTTGAGTATTGAAAGAGATTATTATCATTGTCAACTTGATAACCATGAAAATTTTGGTCTAAAAATATCATTTGAACTCATACATTACTTATGCTTTTCAGTTTTTATGAAAAATATTGAATTAGGAGGTTATCATGAAAGGAGAGGCATGTCGATTTGCTGATCATGTCAACCATGTCGTAATTGATAATGAACTTATTTTATTTGACTCACATAAAGGCCATTACTGGATTTTTGATGCAAAAAAAAGTGAATATATTATAAAACATTTAATGGGTGACCTGCGTCATAACAATAATGAGTTAGCCAATTATCTATATAAAAGAAAATTAATCATTGCATCGAAAAACAAACAAATATTCAATTATTATAAAGGCGAGCATCTGGGTATCGATAATTATGAGTGGAGGCTAAACAGCCATCATATTGACTCTCGATATAGCCGCAGTATAATAGTATTAGCTTTTATCAAACTGTTAAAGGTCAAGATAATTCTATCTCTCTTTGGATTAGGATACATGTTGCGACACATGACCAAGCTCAAGACTCGTGCGGGGATGATTTGTACTCATGGTGGACAATGGCAGAAAATGCTTTCCATTAATACCGCTTTACGGCATGTCGCGCCTTTCTTGCCTTTCCGGGTTGCATGCCTCGAACATAGCTTGGCGCTATTCCAATTTCTAGTTAAAGTCAATAACGACACTCGTTTTTTTATTGGTGTGCAAAATTATTCATTCCTTAGCCATGCCTGGGTTCAAGTAGGAGATATTGTCATCGGAGACAGGTCCGATCTTCAGATAAAACTGGCCCTTGTATTCAAATTGTAATTACTAAAAAATTGTGTTTAGCATGAAAATACGTTATTACCTCAAGCATATTAGATCTCATTACCGAAATTGGCACAGAGATTTTCTGATCTCTTCATTGCTGATGTTTATCGTGGCAGGGGTGAATGTATTAACCCCCTATTTTTTGAGTCAATCCATTAACATCATTACCACACCTCAGGACAACGTCGCCTATTTTTACCTTTACGTTATTTTATTCTCATTATGTTGGACAACCGCCAATGTGATGGAATGGGTAAACAATACGGTGTCAGCCGGTTTTTTAGTAAAAACCGAGTCAGCCGTCCACAGTTCCATTTTTTCCAAAATCATCCATGCCCGTTATTCCCCGCTAAATGACATGACAGTGGGGCATATCATAGAGGAAATGACCCGCGGGCGGGAATCTTTCGTGTCTTTGGTACATACATTGTTTTGGGGGCTACTACCGCTTTTAATACAAATCTCATTATCCTTGGTAGTTATCCTCGCAAAAGCAGGGTTGATTTTTTCCCTCGTCTATCTCGCCTCTTTAGCCCTCTTTTTTTTGTTAAGTTATCACTTTTCACAAAAAAGCGTAAATGTTCATCATAATATGATGGAAATGCATAATCATATTACCAGTCATCTCTCCGAAAAATTGTCGTTATTGGATGATATCAAGATAAATGCAAGTTACCAGAAAGAGATGCATACATTGAGTCATCTGGTAAAACGGTATATAGGCACAATCAGTCTCGGTAACCGTAAGATAGGTCGGTTTATGATATATCAGATCCTGTTCTTGGGTGTTCTACTCACTGGTTTTACCTATTATGCCGCCATACTGACTGTTAAGGGAATTCGACCGGCAGGGGATTATATTCTCTTGGGAGGATATATTACCCAGATTGCTTTGCCCTTAATACTGGTCGGAGGTTCGCTCATTAACATCAAAAAAGACCTGTCAGCCATTAAACGACTCGATGTTTTTTTTGACCGGGAAGAAATTGCCCCATCCCTGACCAAAGCGTTCGGTCAAACATCCCCCAAAGAGATTTTCTTAGCGAAAAATCTGGCTCTTACGATTGAGAATCACATTATTGTTAAAGACCTTTCTTTCGTGATCCAACAGGGCGAACTGGTGACGATTACCGGGCCATCGGGAGTGGGTAAATCCCTATTATTGCAGATAATGTCCTGCCTGCATCCACTGGGTGAGGGTACATTGTATTTCCGAGGCCAGGACATACGCGGCCTTGGCATCAGGGATATCGCAGCACACTGCGCCATTGCCCGTCAGCAACCCAAGGTTTTCACCGGCACATTGCGGGAAAATCTTCTCTATGGCTGCGATTACCCTGTAGCGGATGCACAGCTCTATGACATTGCCCGCCTCCTTGAGCTTGATGGAATCGGCCGGGTCAACGACGCAATCGCCCTGCTCGATCGGATGATAACCCCCGAACAGCCACTCTCCGGCGGCGAAAAGCAACGGATTGCCATTGGACGCGCTCTGGCCAGGCGCAAAGAGATCATATTGCTGGACGAACCCTCCTCGGCGCTTGACGAGCGGATGGCGAGTAAGATCTTCGCCTATCTCAAGGCGATGGGTCTGACTGTCATTATGGTCACCCATAAACCCGACTTTTGTCGAAAGGCGGATAAAACGATTCGATTAGAGGCCATATCATCACGGGAACATCGGGATGCATGACATAGCGACGCGCTGTCTTCCTGAAGGCGCGTCGCGGGGAAGGACGGCGGGAATCCCCGCCGCAGCATGTGTTATCCGATGTGTGTCAGCCCTTTCATATAAGGCACCAGCACCGTTGGAATGACAATACGACCGTCAGCCAATTGATTGTTTTCCATGACGGCGACCAGTGTGCGCCCCACCGCCAGTCCAGAACCGTTGAGGGTGTGGACCAGGTGCGGTTTTTTATCGTCTTTGCCGCGATAACGCGCCTGCATGCGCCGGGCCTGGAAATCGCCGATATTTGAACAGGAAGAAATTTCACGATAGGTGTTCTGCGCCGGCAACCAGACTTCCAAATCATAGGTCTTGCAGGACGCAAATCCCATATCGCCGGTACACAACAGGATCTTGCGATAAGGCAGATTCAGCAATTGCAGCACTTTTTCAGCGTGGGCGGTCAGTTCTTCTAAGGCCTGCATGGAGTTTTCCGGTTTGACCACTTGCACCAATTCAACCTTGTCAAATTGGTGCATCCGGATCAACCCCCGGGTATCCCGGCCATAGGAACCCGCCTCCGAACGGAAACACGGGGTGTGCGCCGTCATGCGCAAAGGCAGTTGTTCCTCGTCCAGAATTTCATCGCGCACCAGATTGGTCAAGGGAACTTCCGCCGTGGGGATCAGGGCATAGGCGCTGGTTTCCGCTTCTTCGCTCAACGGCTGAGTATGGAATAAGTCCTCGGCGAATTTGGGAAGTTGGCTGGTACCATAAAGCGAGGCATGATTAACCAGATAGGGAACATAGGTTTCCTGATAACCATGCTGCTCGGTATGTAAATCCAGCATGAATTGCGTTAACGCGCGGTGCAAATGCGCGATCTGTCCCCTCATCACCACAAAACGGGCCCCGGTCAGCTTCACCGCCGAGGCGAAATCCAATCCGTTGGCCAACTCGCCGAGCGCCACATGATCCCGTACCGGGAAATCATAATGGCGGGGTTCACCCCAGCGGCTGATTTCCAGATTATCGTTTTCATCCTTGCCAACAGGCACCACATCGTCGGGAATATTCGGGATTGCGAGAGCCAGGTCGCGAATATGGTTTTGCAGACTATCAAGCTCATTTTTAGCGGAATTCAAACGCTCGCCCAATAGATTGACTTCCTGGCGCAACGGCTCGATATCCTCTCCCCGCGCCTTGGCCGTGCCGATCGTTTTAGATCGGGCATTGCGCTCCGCTTGTAGCGTTTCGGTTTCAACCTGCAACACCTTGCGACGCTCTTCGTATTTACGCAAGGTATCGACATCAAGCTTAAAACTTCTGCGAGCCAGTTTTTCGGCAACCGCGTCCAGCTCATTACGCAGTAGATTGGGATCGAGCATGCTAGTCCTGTGCTTATTGTTATCAACCAAATTGACGGCGCCGCCCAGACATACCGGGCCCGCGCGGCAAAAATATTCCCGCTAACCTTACCGCAACAGGCAGTTTATCGGTAGCGTTTTATCGGGCTATTTTGATCCTGCTCGTTAAGCCAAGCAAGCTTTTCGGCGATTTTCGCTTCCAGCCCGCGCGTGGTCGGCTGATAATAACGCGTGGCGGCCATCTCCGACGGGAAATAGTTTTCACCGGCGGCATAAGCATTGGGCTCATCATGAGCATAGCGGTATTCCGCGCCCAGCCCCATTTCCTTCATCAACCGAGTGGGCGCGTTGCGCAGATGCGCCGGCACATCAAAATCGGGCTTTTCCCGTGCATCCAGCATGGCGGCCTTGAAAGCGGTATAGACCGCGTTGCTTTTTGGCGCGCAAGCCAGGTACACGATCGCCTGGGCGATAGCCCGTTCGCCCTCCGCCGGCCCAACCCGGGTAAAGCAATCCCATGCGGCCAGCGCCACCTGCATGCCGCGAGGATCGGCATTACCGACATCCTCGGAGGCGATCGCCAATAGCCGGCGGGCGACATATAACGGATCGCCGCCGGCGGTGATGATCCGGGCATACCAATAGAGCGCCGCATCCGGCGCCGAGCCGCGCACCGATTTGTGCAACGCGGAAATCAAATCGTAATACCGATCCCCTTTATTATCGAACCTGGCGTTTCGTTCACCCGCCACTTCCTTGAACAGTGCCGTGGTGAGCACCCGCACTCCCTGGACATCCGGTTCCGCCATGTCCGCCATCATCTCCAGGCTGTTCAACGCCCGGCGCGCGTCGCCGTTGACCCATTCCGCCAGCATGCGACGGGCATCGTCGGGCAACACCAGATGCTGGCCGCCATAACCGCGCCGGGTATCCTCCATAGCCTGGGTCAGCACCTGCTCAATATCCTCGGCGGTCAGTGCTTTGAGCAGATAAACCCTGGCGCGGGAGAGCAAGGCGGAATTCAGCTCGAAGGAGGGATTTTCGGTTGTGGCGCCGATAAATGTAATGGTGCCTTCTTCCACATGGGGCAGGAAAGCATCCTGCTGGCTTTTGTTGAAACGATGAACTTCATCCACGAAAAGGATGGTCCGTCGTCCGGCATCCCGGTTGATGCGGGCGCGCTCAATAGCCTCCCGGATTTCCTTGATGCCGGATGTGACAGCCGAGACCCGCTCTACATCGGCATGGCCGTAGCGGCCAATCAGCTCGGCCAGGGTGGTTTTACCCGTGCCCGGCGGTCCCCAAAGGATCATTGAATGCAATTGTCCGTTCCTGATGGCTTTCGTCAACGGCTTGCCGGGCGCCAGCAGATGCTGCTGACCGACATATTCCTCGAGGCTTGTGGGTCGCATCCGCGCCGCGAGAGGCTGGAATTCGCTGTGAGAAAAATCAAGGGACATATTGCTCATCGAAACCTCACTGGCGCTGATCGTCCACCGTGACGCCTTTAGGAGGGGTGAAGGTGAATTTGGCGACATCCACCGGGCCGTTGTTCTGGCTTTTTAGTTTATACGCGCTGCGTTGCCCGTCTTGCTCCACCGCGGTGAACCCCTTGATCACACCGTGCGAGTCGACATCAATGGAAAACTGCTTGAGATTGCCTTTGCCGGATTTCGGGGTGAGATTGAAATGATCGCCGTGTTGTTTCACAGTATATTGGCGCCAATCTTCCGGACTGTTGCGAGTAATAAGCATAAACGGCGTATTGCCGGTGGCGTTCTTCAGCCAGGTCGCCGTAACCTGTTCCACAAAGGGGTTATAAAACCATAATGTTTTGCCGTCGGAAACCAGTACGCTTTCATCCGGCGATGTCATATGCCAATTGAATAAATTGGGACGTTTGACCCAAAGTTCGCCTTCGCCCTGCTGGACTTCGCCGCCTTCGGCATTGGTGACGGTCTGAGTAAAACTGGAATGGAAACTATTGACCTGATTCAGACGGCTTTGCAGCGTCTGAGCATCGTCGGCCAAGGCCGGCAGGGAAATCATGGCGCTAAACAGACACGCGGCGACCAAGCGTTTTTTCATTATTGCAATTCCTTAATAAAGAAGCATGGCGCGGATTACAGGGACAAAACCCGCCTCCGATGTGATTAACTTTATCGGAGAAACGCCAGGAAAGCATAGGATAATCCTCTGAAAGCGGCCTGTCTTACGCTTCTTTGCAAAAGGACCGAGAGGGTCCTGGCCGCGCCCGACCAACCTGGTGCGGGCGCGGGCGGCTATTCTACGGAAGGCGGCGCCAGGACTTCACGATTGCCGTTATGGCCCGGCGGGCTGACGATACCTTGCAGTTCCATTTGCTCGATAATCCGGGCGGCGCGATTATAACCGATGCGGAACTGGCGCTGTACGCCGGATATCGAGGCCCGCCGCTTGTCCACGACAAATTGAACCGCCTGATCGAATAACGGGTCAAGCTCATCATCGCTTTCGAAGCCGCCGGCGCCGCCTTCGCCTTCATCACCGGCGCTGGTGATACTGTCGATGTATTGCGGACGGCCGCGCGCCTTCCAGTCGCTGACCACCGCATGAACTTCCTGGTCGCGAACAAAGGCGCCGTGTACCCGTATCGGTATCGAGGAGTTGGGCGCCATGTAGAGCATATCGCCCATGCCCAGCAGGGATTCGGCGCCGGACTGGTCAAGAATGGTGCGTGAGTCGATTTTGCTGGAAACGGTGAAAGCGATACGCGTCGGAATATTGGCCTTGATAAGGCCGGTTATCACATCCACCGACGGACGCTGGGTCGCCAGGACTAAATGAATACCGGCGGCCCGCGCCTTCTGCGCCAGACGGGCTATGAGTTCTTCCACCTTTTTGCCTACCGCCATCATCAGATCGGCGAATTCATCCACCATCACTACGATATAGGGCAATTTTTCCAGCATAGGCGGTTCAGACGCCATACCGTCCCCGGGCTTCCAGAACGGATCCGGCACAGGGCGTCCCATGGCCGCCGCCTGGGCGATACGTTCGTTATAGCCGGACAGATTGCGCACGCCGAGCGCCGACATCAGGCGATAGCGCCGTTCCATCTCGCCGACACACCAACGCAGCGCATTGGCGGCGTCCTTCATGTCCGTCACCACCTCGGTGAGTAGATGAGGGATACCTTCGTACACCGACAGCTCCAGCATCTTCGGGTCGATCATGATGAAGCGGACGTCTTCAGGGGTCGATTTGTACAGCATGCTGAGGATCATGGCATTAACCCCCACCGATTTACCCGAACCGGTCGTGCCCGCCACCAGCAAGTGGGGCATTTTCGCCAGATCAGCCACCACCGGCTGCCCGGCGATATCCTTACCCAATACGATAGCCAGCGGTGATGTGGTTTCCCGGAACTTGTCGCAATCCAGCACTTCGCGCAGGTATACCGTTTGGCGGCGCTTGTTGGGCAACTCTAGTCCCACGTAGGGCTTGCCGGGGATCACTTCCACCACCCGCACGGCCACCGCCGATAAGGAACGCGCCAAATCCCGAGACAGATTGGAGATACGGGCGGCCTTGACGCCGGGAGCCAGATCCAATTCAAAGCGGGTAATCACCGGACCGGGCGAGATACCGACCACATCGGCCTTGACGCGATAGTCAGCCAGTCTCGCCTCCACCAGCCGGGCGGTCTGCTCCAGCGCGAACATATCCACCGGCTCGTCCTCGGGAGGCGGCAACGTCAGCAAATCCATGGTCGGCAACGGCGTCGTGGGCTTTTGCAACGGTTGTTCGTCACGCATCAGGAACGGGTGAATCAGGCTGTCCATGGCCGGCGCCCGATGCTCGACGGACGGGGTAGCCATATCATTCCCCCCCGCGCCGGACCCGGTATGGGCGACGGCGTCCGCCGCAACCGGGGCGGCATGGGGCGACGACGTACCTTGCGCGGCGACATTACCGGCAAAACCCGACGCATGACGGTCGCCCTCAGGGGACTGATCCGGCAATGTGAACAAGGGCTCCGCCGGCTTGTCGTCCACCAGGTCCGCCAGGGGGGAGAAACCGAAAATCGCGCCAGCGTCGATGCCGGCCTTGGGCGACAGTGGCGAAGGAGTCAACGCGACGTTTTGCGCGTCATATCGCTGGGCCTGCCGTTGTTTGAATTCTTCGGCCAAACGCCGTTGCTCCCAGGCGTCTTCCTCCGCCGGATCGGTTTGCGCCTGGCCATACCGTTGCGCCTGCTGTTGCACGAACGCCTCATGCAGCGCCAGTTCCTGGGCGGACTGCTCGTCTTCCGTCAGTGCCGTTTCCGGCTTCGCCGTCCCGCCGCCGCCATGCTGTCGCCGGGCCTGCTCGGCGGCCCGTTGCGACGGCAATTTGATCCCATACGACGCCAACTCGCGACGGGTGGGTATTCTTACCGGTTTGGGCCGCGGCAGTTCCGGGCCGATACCTTGTTTGACCTGTGGATTGTCGTCGTCCGTAGCGCTGAAAGCGGGCATGAAAGTCAACTCAGCGGCGATCGACTCGCCCGCGCCGGCGGAGAGTCGGTCGCTGGCCTGTTGCCCCACCGCGAAGTCATAGGGCGTATGCGGATTGTCGTTGTCGATTTGCCAGTTACCCAGCCGCGGGCCATCGTCGTCCAAGTCGGCGACCGGCGGCAATGGCTGCCCGCCTGGGATTTCAAAACGGTATTGCGGCGCGGTTTTTGCCGCATCAACCGGGGCCGGACGCGACGTGGCTCCAGCCTGGTCGCCGGGGTTCCCGCCGGCCGCGGGAGCGGCCTCCGGCTCGGTGGCGACAGCCAAGGCCGGCGCGGACGGCGGCTGAGCCGCGACGGCCGCTGCGCCGGACACGGGCTCGGCGCCGGACGCAAGCGCGCCACCGGACGGCTGACCAGCCACGGACGGCGCCAACAGGGGATCCTGTTCGTCGTCTTCTGCCGACGCTTCGTCAAAGCGGTCTTCGTAATATGTCTCGTCGTAATCCTCGTCGTCACGCCGGGAACGGTTCGACATAAACGTCAGACAACCCAGTACCAGACCGCCGATTTTTTCAGCGATGGTCAACCACGACCAGCCTGTGAACAAGGTCAGACCCGCCGCCCAAACGCACAATAACGCCAGTGTGGCGCCGATTCCGCTGAACCAGGGGGACATGGCGTTATCCAACAGGCTGCCGATGACGCCGCCGGAGGCGAAATAGTACAAATCATCGACATTGAAAGCGGCCAACCCGCAGGACGACAGGATGAGGGCCAGCGAACCTATCAGCCGCAGCGCCAGAGCGAAATAGTCCACATATTCCTGCGCCTCCCGCTGACGGAATGAGGCCCAGCAATATATCAGCATGATAGGCGGCAAGGCGTAGGCCAGAACGCCGAAGGTAAAGAACAGTGTGTCGGCAAACCAGGCGCCGACGCTGCCGCCCAGATTATGGATAGGTCCATGCCAGGCGGTTTGCGACCAACTGGGATCGGACGGATTGAAGCTTACCAGCGCCAACATCAAAAATAGGGCGAAAATCGCCACGACAACCAGCACCGCCTCCAGTAGCCGGCGGCCGCTGCTGAGTTTCTTCAACCGTAATTCTTTATCTTCAGTATATTCCTGGCTCAAGAAAGGCTCTCCAGGTCTCTTTCATGTTCATGCGACAATAACAACAGCGCCGAAGACATACCGGCGCTGAAGCTGTATGGATTCACAGGAGTGTAACCTCAAATGACGGACTTTGCACCTGTGTTATGACTTAACGGGTTTTGATAACCAGCCTGTTACTTTGTTTCACTTCTTCCATGACGACGTAGGTCCGGGTATCGTTCACGCCCGGCAGGCGCAACAGCGTTTCGCCGAGCAATTTACGGTAGGCCGACATATCCGGCACCCGGGTTTTCAACAAATAGTCGAAATCGCCGGAGACCAGATGGCATTCCTGGATTTCTTCCAATTTCTGCACAGCGGTATTGAATTGCTCGAATACATCCGGCGCGCCCCGGTTCAAGGTGATTTCAACAAAAACCAGTAATGACGCATCAAGATAATGCGGATTGAGCAATGCGGTATAGCCCTGAATGAACCCCTGGCGTTCCAGGCGGCGCACCCGTTCCAGACAAGGCGTTGGTGATAATCCCACCCGTTTTGAAAGCTCTACGTTCGATATCCGACCATCCTTTTGCAACTCATTGAGGATGTTACGGTCTATGCGATCGAGGTCTTTCCCCGGACGTTTTTTATTGTCTACCATTATTATTGTCTCTCTGCATGCCTTCCCTGTACTTGCCATACCCCTGCCGACTTCAATGTTTCAGGGTTTGCTATAAGACCCGTTGTCTGTTTGATTCTTAGGTCGACTATTTCGACTGCCGTGCGCGGCCTGTCCGAACCGCGGTAGCGGCAGAAGAGAATCCTGGCCGATGTCGGTTTACCGGATGATCCTGCCGGCATCCGGCGTCCCTTATCGCTCATCACCACGAGGATTGGCGGGATCGGCATCAAATGAATTATTTCCCTCTACCCATGTTTTCGCAAAAGCGCAGCGGATTGTCAAAGTAAAACAACGAAAATCAGAACAACATACCGATAAAAGCCGGCAATCGGCCGATGGCGGCGTCCCTGGCGACGTTATTTCGTCGGCGTCCGTCCGCGCTCGCCGGGGAAATCATCCCCTGATCCATAGCGTACGGCGATAAGAGAAATCGCTAATGGCTTTTTGCATCCTTTCCATGCTCTGGTAATTTTCTTACAATCTGCGATACATCAGTGCGACCTAAACGAGGAAACCATGTCAACGGTGAAGCATACGAAGTTACTTATCCTGGGGTCGGGTCCGGCGGGCTATACCGCGGCGGTATATGCCGCGCGCGCCAATCTCAGCCCGGTTCTTATCACCGGTATGGAGCAAGGCGGTCAATTGACCACCACCACTGAGGTGGAAAACTGGCCCGGCGATCCGGAGGGACTGACCGGTCCGCTGCTAATGGAACGGATGTACGCCCATGCGGCCAAATTCAACACCGAGATCGTTTTTGACCATATTACCGACGTTCAGCTCAAAGAACGGCCTTTCCGCCTGACCGGGGATAACGGCGTCTACACCTGCGACGCGCTTATCATCGCCACCGGCGCCTCCGCGCGCTACCTGGGGCTACCTTCCGAAGAAGTCTACAAAGGCAAGGGGGTTTCGGCCTGCGCCACTTGCGACGGTTTTTTCTACCGCAACCAAAAGGTCGCGGTGGTAGGCGGCGGCAATACCGCCGTGGAGGAAGCGCTTTATCTGGCGAACATCGCCGCCGAGGTCCACCTCATCCACCGGCGCGGCAGTTTCCGCGCCGAAAAAATCCTTATTGATAGGCTGAAGGATAAAGTGGAGCATGGCAACATTGTTTTGCATACCGATCGAACGCTGGAGGAAGTGCTTGGCGACGAGAGCGGCGTGACTGGCGTGCGCCTCAAGCACGCCGTGAATGGACAAGCCACTGATTTAGCGGTGGCCGGCGTTTTCATCGCCATCGGTCATAGCCCCAATACGGCCATTTTCGGCGATCAGCTGGCGTTGGAAAACGGCTATATCCGCGTGCAATCCGGCATCAGCGGCAACGCGACCCAGACCAGCATTCCGGGCGTATTCGCCGCCGGCGACGTTATGGACCACGTATACCGTCAAGCCATTACCTCCGCCGGCACGGGCTGCATGGCGGCGCTGGACGCCGAACGCTATCTGGACGGCCTGGCCGCGGCCAATATCCTCTGATGGGAGAAATCGGCCTAGCTTACCCCGGGCGGGGGCAATCGCCAGGCCCTGAAAAGTCGGGCGGCCGTTCGCGGCCGCTTTTTTTCATGGCCCTCCATGGGTTTTAATTCATTTCCAGCGATTTCCACCGCTTCATCGACAAGGTAAGATGTCGACGCGGCATAGTGACAGGACGTATAACGGGTCATCGCGCCCCGACACCGAAAGTCCGTTTTCCCAATCACGGTAACTTAAACGATTTCCTCATGAATAAAACCCGACATAACGTACTGGTCCGCTGGCTCAAATCGCAAAGCGCGCTGGTCAAACGCTGGCTGCGTCTTTCGTTGCTGCTGGGTTTGCTGAGCGCAACGATTATCGTCGCTCAGGCCTGGCTGCTTGCCGCCCTTTTACAAGGACTGATTATCGCTCACGCCCCGCGCCACACGCTTTCGATCGAATTTATCGCGCTGGCGGGGCTGTTTTTTCTGCGCGCGGCGGCAGGATTGGCGCGCGAGCGGGTAGGGTTTATCGCCGGCAGAATCCTGCGCCGCGAAATCCGCCGGCAGGTACTGGATCAATTGCGCCGGTTGGGGCCGGCCTGGATACAAGGCCGGCCCGCGGGCAGTTGGAGCACCCTGCTGTTAGAGCAGATCGAGGATATCCAAGACTATTATGCCCGCTATCTGCCGCAGATGTATCTGGCCGGCCTGGTGCCGCTGATGATACTGATCACCGTTTTTCCCGTTAACTGGGCGGCCGGCCTGATTTTATTTTGCACCGCACCGTTGATTCCGTTGTTTATGGCGCTGGTGGGCATGGGCGCCGCCGACGCCAATCGTCGGAATTTTCTGGCGTTATCCCGATTGAGCGGCTATTTTCTCGATCGTCTGCGCGGACTGGATACCCTGCGCCTCTTTCACCGGGCCGAAGCGGAGATCAACCTGATCAAACGCGCCAGCGAAGAGTTCCGTCTGCGCACGATGGAAGTCTTGCGCCTGGCCTTTCTTTCTTCCGGCGTGCTGGAATTTTTCGCGTCCATATCCATCGCCGTAGTGGCGGTGTATTTCGGATTTTCCTATTTGGGCGAGTTGCATTTCGGTAGCTACGGCGCCGGCGTCACACTGTTCGCCGGTTTCCTGACCCTGATTCTGGCGCCCGAATTTTTTCAACCGTTGCGGGATCTGGGAACTTACTATCATGCCAAAGCCCAGGCGGTCGGCGCGGCCGAATCGCTGGCCTCCTTTCTGGAAGCCGCGCCCAGCCGGCAAGGCGCGGGTACACTGATGCCCGCGCTGTGTCCTGTCGCCCTTGAAGCCGAACGACTGGTCGTCCTGGCGCCGAATGGCGTCCACCTGGCCGGCCCGCTGGATTTTACCCTGGCGGCGGGACGGCGGGCGGCGATCGTCGGCGCCAGCGGCGCCGGCAAGAGCTCGCTGATAAACGTACTGCTGGGGTTTTTGCCCTATGAAGGCTCGTTACGCCTCAATGGCTGCGAATTACGCGACATCGCGCCGGATCATTGGTACCGCCACCTAAGTTGGGTGGGACAAAATCCTTTTCTGCCGGCCGACAGCGTGCGCGAGAATATCCTGCTGGGCAAGCCGGACGCCACCGGGGAAGAACTGGATCAGGCCGTTGATCGCGCCTATGTGCGGGAGTTCCTCTCGACGCTGCCCGACGGGATGGATTGCGCGCTGGGCGAAAACGCCGCGCGGCTGTCCGTGGGCCAGGCCCAGCGGATCGCCCTGGCCCGAGCCATGCTGCCCACGCCTTCGCTATTGTTGCTCGACGAGCCAACCGCCAGCCTGGACGCCCGCAGTGAACAACTGGTGATGCGGGCGCTGGATGAGGCTTCCCGCCGCCAGACGACAATTCTGGTTACACATCAGTTGTCGGATCTGGGGGGATACGACGATGTCTGGGTGATGGGGGATGGCCGAATCGTGCAACAAGGTCCTTACGCGCATTTGGCGACGACGCCCGGCCCCTTCGCCGATCTGCTGGCCCATCGCCGGGGAGATTGCTGATATGCGGATATTACTGCCCTACCTGGCCCTTTATCGCCGACACGGCGGACGTATCATCCTGGGCATGCTGCTGGCCGTGGCGACCTTGCTGGCCAGTATCGGTTTATTAAGCTTGTCCGGCTGGTTTCTGGCCGCCTCTGCGCTGGCCGGCGCGGCCGGGCTATACAGTTTCAACTACATGTTGCCCGCCGCCGGCGTGCGCGGCGCGGCGATAAGCCGCACGGCGGGACGCTGGGCGGAACGCGTGGTTAGCCATGACGCCACCTTCCGGGTGCTTGCGCATCTGCGCATCCATGTCTTTAGTCGAATTCTGCCGCTTTCACCCGGCGTTGTCGCCGGCCTTCGCCAAGGCGAGCTGCTCAATCGGCTGGTGGCCGACGTAGATACCCTCGACCATCTGTACTTGCGTGTTCTCTCGCCCCTCCTGAGCGCTTTGGTGGTCATTCTGACGGTCACTCTCGGCTTGTGCTGGCTGGACATTCCGCTGGCATTGACGCTGGGCGCTATCATGCTGGCGATATTGCTGCTGTTTCCGCCGCTGTTTTACCGCGCCGGCAAACCCGTCGGCCAGGATTTGACCCGCCTGCGCGCCGCTTACAGGTCGCAGGCGATAGCCTGGTTGCAAGGCCACGCCGAGCTAACCGTCTATGGCGCCGCCAATCGCTTCCGGGAGCAATTGGACAATACCGAGCGACAATGGCAGCGACGGCAGCAACAGCAAGCCGATATCGCCGCGCGCGCTCAAGCGTCGCTGACCCTGATTAGCGGGCTGACCGTCACGCTGCTGCTCTGGCTGGCCGCCGGGGGTATCGGCGGCCACGGCCATCCCGGCGCGCTGACGACATTGCTGGTGTTTACCCCGCTGGCGGCGTTCGAGGCTCTCGGACCGGTCGCCGGCGCTTTCCAGCATCTCGGTCAGGTTATGGCTTCCGCCGGCCGTCTCACGGATATCATCAGTCGCCGGCCGGCGGTGACTTTCCCGCCCGCGGGCCCGGCGGTAAGCGACGGCGCGGACTTGACGGCGGATAACATTCGCTTCAGTTATCCAGACCAGCCGCAAGCTGCTCTCAATGGTGTTTCGCTGCGCGTACGCCCGGGCGAGCACGTGGCGATCCTCGGGCACACCGGCAGCGGTAAATCCACCTTGCTGCAACTACTGACCCGCGCCTGGGATCCCGACGGCGGCCATATTCGGCTGAACGGAGAAGCATTGACCGCCTGGAGCGAACCGGCGCTGCGCGCCATGATGAGCGTCGTTCCGCAGCGGGTGCATATTTTCAGCGCCACCTTGCGGGACAACCTGACGCTTGGCGCGCCGGCAGCGGACGATGCCCTGCTGTCCGCCGTGCTGGAACGCACCGGGCTGACGCGGTTGTTGGAGCGGGAAGGATTGGGTCAGTGGCTCGGCGAGGGCGGACGACCGTTATCCGGCGGCGAACAACGCCGGCTCGGCATTGCCCGCGCCCTGCTTCACGATGCGCCGCTGCTGTTGCTGGACGAACCGACCGAAGGACTTGACGCCGGAACCGAACGGCATATTCTGGCGTTGTTGCATGACATCGGCCATGACAAGACTGTGGTGATGATTACACATCGCTTGCAGGGATTGGAACGGATGGATCGGATTTATGTCATGAACGACGGTAGAATCGAAGAACAAGGCGCGCATGACGATTTGATGGCGAAAAAAGGCCGTTATTTCCAGTATCATCATTAGGCACGGAGATACCGGAGACGGTGTCAGGCAAGAGTGAACCCGCTCGGCCGCATGTCGGTAAAGGGGAAAATAACGAGACGTTTTATGCGATTATATCGGCTGTCACCCAATTCATTGCAATTTCCCCCGCCGACGGCCGCGCTGCATGAACCTAACGGTTTGCTGGCTTTCGGCGGCGATTTATCCCCCGAACGCCTTTTGCTCGCCTATCAACAGGGGATCTTTCCCTGGTATTCTCCGGGCGACGTGATCCTCTGGTGGTCGCCGGATCCCCGCGCCGTGTTGTTCCCGGATGAATTCCACGTCAGCCGCAGTCTTAAACGCGCATTATCCCGCATTACCTTTCGCATTACCCTGAATCAGGCTTTTGACAGGGTCGTCGCGTCCTGCGCCGAGCGGGGCATGGAGGGAACCTGGATCGGTCCGGAAATCGAAATGGCTTATCAACGCCTTCATCAGCTTGGCCAGGCCCATTCCATCGAAGTCTGGGAAGGCGATGCGCTGGTGGGCGGCATGTATGGCGTGGCTTTGGGCGCGCTGTTTTGCGGCGAATCCATGTTCAGCCGGCGGGATAACGCCTCAAAAATCGCGCTGTTGGCCTTTTGCCGGTTTTTTAGCCAACAAGGTGGAAAACTGATAGACTGTCAGGTATTGAACTCACATACGGCCTCGTTAGGCGCGCGGGAAATTCCCCGGCGCGACTATCTTGCCCAACTGAGTCAGTTACAATCATTAACGCTAACGCCCCATTGCTGGCAACCGCAAACTCTCTCTACCGCCATGTTGAACAACGGCACGTCTTCCGGCGGATGACGTGTTGTCCTTCATCACTTCTTTACATACCGAGGGTTTTTCGGCATTATCTTGCCGGTTAAAAATGATGGTTTTCAAACCTAGAGGATTCGATGGCCAAAGAAGACAATATTGAAATGCAAGGCACGGTACTGGACACACTGCCGAATACCATGTTTCGTGTGGAACTGGAAAACGGACATGTGGTCACGGCACATATCTCCGGTAAAATGCGTAAAAACTACATCCGCATCCTGACGGGCGACAAAGTCACTGTTGAGCTGACACCGTACGACCTGACCAAAGGCCGCATTGTCTTCCGTAGCCGCTGATAAGCGTCACACCCTTTCTTCTCCACGGCAAGACGCGAGATACCCAGTAAAGTCCGGCCCGCCTATAGCTTGTCTGTGGGGCGACGGATATCAGCCCCGCCGCCATGGGTCGGCGCGCCTTTCGCCAATTCGGCACCCATTTACCCCTCAAAAAAAAAGCGATGCTCAAGCATCGCTTTTGTGTTGCGCCTTCGCTTATTGCGTTAGGCCAATCAATGAACCGCGCCCTCCGCTTTGCGCTTTTGCGCGCTAAGGAAGTGATAAGTCAACTTTTTATTATCTTTATCCAGTTTAACTTTTACCGAACCGCCATCCACCAGGGTACCGAACAACAATTCATTGGCCAACGGTTTTTTCAGATTTTCCTGCATCACGCGAGCCATCGGGCGGGCGCCCATGGCCTTGTCGTAACCCTTGACCGCCAACCAGTCGCGGGCCTCGTCGCTGACTTCCAACGATACCCCCTTGGCGTCAAGCTGGGCTTGCAGTTCCACAATGAATTTATCCACCACCTGCTGAATAATTCCCGGAGACAAGTGATTGAACCAGATGATGTTATCCAACCGATTGCGGAACTCGGGCGTAAAGATTTTCTTGATCTCGCCCATCGCATCGCTGCTGTTATCCTGCTGAATCATCCCGATGCTCTGGCGCTGAGTTTCCTGCACGCCGGCATTGGTTGTCATCACCAGAATGACATTGCGGAAATCGGCCTTACGCCCGTTATTGTCGGTCAAGGTGCCATTGTCCATTACTTGCAACAATAGGTTGAAGACATCCGGGTGCGCCTTTTCGATCTCATCAAGCAGCAACACCGCATGGGGATGCTTGAGCACCGCGTCGGTCAGCAAACCGCCCTGATCGTAGCCCACATATCCCGGAGGCGCGCCGATCAAGCGACTGACCGTATGCCGTTCCATGTATTCCGACATGTCGAAGCGCAAAAGCTCGATATCCAACGCTTTCGCCAGTTGGACCGTTACCTCGGTTTTACCCACCCCGGTGGGCCCGGCGAACAGGAACGATCCCACCGGTTTATGTTCCTGCCCCAGTCCGGCGCGGCTCATTTTAATGGCTTCGGTCAGCGATTCAATGGCTTTGTCCTGACCAAACACCAACAACTTCAACCGATCGCCCAGGTTGCGCAGCACGTCCCTATCACTGGCGGACACGGTCTTTTCCGGGATGCGGGCGATGCGCGCCACCACTGACTCGATATCGGACACATTAACGGTTTTCTTGCGTTTGCTCACCGGCAACAGCCGGCTGCGCGCGCCCGCCTCATCGATAACGTCGATGGCTTTGTCGGGCAGATGCCGATCATTGATATATTTCACCGCCAGTTCCACCGCCGCGCGAACCGCCTTGGCGGTATAACGCACGTCGTGATGGGCTTCGTATTTGGTTTTCAGCCCATTTAGGATCTGCACGGTTTCTTCCACCGACGGCTCGGTAATATCGATCTTCTGGAAACGGCGCGCCAACGCCCGATCTTTTTCGAAGATATTGCTGAATTCCTGGTAGGTGGTGGAGCCAATCACCCGGATTTTCCCGCTGGACAACAGGGGCTTTATCAGGTTGGCGGCATCCACTTGCCCGCCGGAAGCAGCGCCGGCGCCGATGATCGTATGAATTTCGTCGATAAAAAGAATACTGTTCTGATCCGATTCCAGTTGCTTGAGCAGGCCTTTGAAGCGCTTCTCGAAATCGCCGCGGTACTTGGTGCCGGCCAACAGAGAGCCGATATCCAACGAGTAGAGGGTGCAATCGGCGATGACTTCGGGCACATCCCCCTGGACGATACGCCAGGCCAGGCCTTCGGCGATGGCGGTTTTACCCACGCCGGATTCGCCCACCAGCAGCGGATTGTTCTTGCGGCGGCGGCAAAGAACCTGAATCGCGCGTTCCAATTCGCGGTCCCGGCCAATCAGAGGATCGATGCTCCCCACCCGGGCGAGCTGGTTGAGATTGGTAGTGAAGTTTTCCATACGATCCTCCCCGCCTGCCTGCTCTTCATTGACCGGATTCTCAGGACCGGGTGCCTGTGATTCGTCTTTGCGCGTGCCGTGGGAGATGAAATTCACCACATCCAGGCGGCTGACATCGTGCTTGCGCAACAGATAGGCGGCCTGGGATTCCTGCTCGCTGAAAATCGCGACCAAAACATTGGCGCCGGAGACTTCGCTGCGCCCGGAGGACTGGACGTGGAATACCGCGCGTTGCAACACCCGCTGGAAGCTGAGCGTGGGCTGGGTGTCCCGCTCTTCATCGCTGGCCGGCAAGGTCGGCGTGGTCTGTTCGATGAACGCCTCCAATTCCTGGCGAAGCGCGGTCAAATCGACCGTACACGCCTCCAGGGCCTCGCGCGCGGAAGGATTGCTGAGCAAAGCCAGCAACAGATGTTCCACGGTCATAAATTCATGCCGGTGCTCGCGCGCTCTGGCGAAAGCCATGTTTAAACTGAGTTCCAGTTCTTGATTGAGCATTGGCACCTCCCCCCAAATATATCGCCTTTTCAGGCCTTTTCCAGCGTACAAAGCAACGGATGCTCATTTTCCCGGGCATAACGGTTGACATGCGCCACCTTGGTTTCAGCGACCTCAGCGGTAAAGACCCCACAAGTGGCCTTTCCCTGATAATGCACTGTCAGCATCAGTTGCGTTGCACGTTCAACATCATAAGAAAAGAACTTTTGAAGTACGTCAATAACAAATTCCATCGGTGTGTAATCGTCATTGATAAGTATCACTTTATACATTGATGGGGGCACTACCGCATCTTTCACCAGGTCTTCAGCAAGATGCTGTTCACCCGGTCTGTCACTTGTCTTGCCCATCGTCTTTCCGTCGGAACATCTTTCAATACCTGAATGAACGTTGCGGCAAGCGGGTATCTTATCGCCACAACCCCCTCATGATCGCCAGTCTATCATCCCGATAGCGGTGATGCTTCCTGCTGCTGCCTATCTCTATAATAGGATTCCGATCGCAGCTTTCGTATTGCGTTTTTGTCAAAAAAGTGTCAATAGCGTTATCTGCTTCAAACTTTGGCAATGTCGTCGGCCAACTGTCCCCGCATCCTCTTGACCTATTGTTCCTATCCTCTAGAGTGTACTTGCGTAAGCGGCCGTGGTTTTGATGGAACGGGCTTACAACGTCAACAATCCTCATCACACTTCAAGATTCGGTTGCGAGGGATGTAGAAACATGGAGACGGGTAAAGTTAAATGGTTCAATAACGCCAAAGGTTTTGGGTTTATCTGTCCTGAAAGCGGCGGCGAGGATATCTTTGCGCATTACTCAACAATCCAGATGGACGGTTATCGAACACTCAAAGCCGGACAAGTTGTCAGATTCGATGTTCATCAAGGTCCCAAAGGGAATCATGCGAGTCTGATCGTACCTGTCGAAACCGAGACTGTCACTGAATAACACGCCTCGCGATTAATGCATAATGATATTGGTTAAATGCCAGTGGCTATCGCTGGCATTTTTATGCCTTGTACCATCTGTCCCCGCTTACTCAAGGTATAACATTTTTAATTTAAGACGCAAGCATAATTATACCTGCAGTAAACAGTCTGTTTGCCCGCCCGTCGCCACTATCACCGCCCCCGGATCGCCGGGGCGAACACCCGGCGGGATCCGGTACCGGATGGGTCATAATCTCAATATCAAATAAACAAACGAGGTATGAGCGCCATCTTTACCGTCGGGTTTCACCCTGGTTGAGACACGCTTTGCTGGAATGATGCTTTTACTTGCACTGTTCCAGGGCGTATCACCATGAGCCAATTCATTTCCCGACGGGAAAACGCCGCCGTGGCGGAATCCGGACGGCAACTTGCGACAGAACTGTTCCTGGGCCGCCGAATACCTGGTCCGGCCTGGCGCCGCCGCTACTATCGCTGCAAATTCATGCTGCGCCATCTTTCCACCCTGCGCTATTCCGGTCCCTGGCTGGAACAGCTGGCCCGCCATCCGCTGAGCGACCGGTTGATGGCCGCCCAGCCCGGTCTACCCTGCAAGCTGCATCGCCCCTACCTGGCCGCCAACATGACCCAAGGCCAGCGTCTGGCCGCTCTACAATACCATTATAGCTACCTTTATCAGCATCTGCCCGTCGGTTTGCTCGACAGGCATTACTGCCGTGACGGGGCGCTGCTGGCGGTGCTTGACGCTAAAAACGAGCGGCGATTCACGCTGCGCTTGTGCTCGCTGGATCAATTGAACCGCGAAGGCGAGGCCACCCTGGTCTTTGCCGATGAACAAAATGTCATGCTGGCGGAAATCACCTTCGCCATCATGCCGGAACAAGGCGCGACCCTGTTTATCGGCGGCTTGCAGGGCGCTCACCGGCAATTGCCCCACGATGCAATCCATTCGGCCACCAAGGATTGTCACGGCTTGTTCCCCAAACGCCTGGTATTGGAGGGCGTCGCCGCGCTGGCGGAGGCTCTCGGCGTCAAACAGATACTGGCGGTCGGCAACCGGACACATATGTACCGGGAATGGCGCTATTTTTATCGGAGCAAACGTTTTTTGCACGCGGATTATGACCGGTTCTGGCTGTCCATGCGCGGATTGCCACAGGAACGGGGTTACTTCAGACTGCCGCTTCGCATCGCCCGAAAGTCCTTCGATTGCCTGCCCAGCAAAAAACGCGCTGAATATCGGCGTCGCTACGCCATGCTCGATAGCATCGCGGATCAGATCAACGCCCATTTCAACCCGCTTTAGACAATCCCCGCCGCGCAACATTCCCCCTACGGCGATATCGCGCGGCGCGACTTTACAGCGCCGGAGGTTTTGGTTAGTTTAATGCGGCACTTCGCCCGCCGCGCAAAAGGATGTGACCCCCGTTATGTATTCCGGCCTGTTGATCATTCTTCTCCCGCTGATTGCGGGCTACCTATTGCCTTGCCTGCCTTCTTACCTGGTTCGCCTCGTGGATCGCGTCCTGAGCGGCATGGTCTACGTCATTTTGTTTTTCATGGGAATAAGCCTGGCCTTTCTTGATAATCTGGCCGCCAACTTAATGCTGATAGCCTGGTATGCCGGGTGCAGCGCAAGTTGTATTCTGGCATGCAACGCCGTCGTCTTGTGGCAGTTGGAGAAGCGCGCGCCCTGGCGCGCCGACGGTTTGGCGCTCCGGCGCCCTGCCTCGCGCTGGCGCATGGCGCTTGATTCGCTGAAATTATGCCTGGTGGTGGCGGCCGGATTTTTGATCGGTCTTAGTCAATGGCACTGGTTGACCATTGCCTCAAAGGCCAGCGAATTCGCCCTGCTCCTACTGCTGATGCTGGTGGGTATTCAGTTACGCAACAGCGGCATGACGTTGCGCCAGATCTTGGTGAACCGGCGCGGCGCCTCCATCGCCCTGGCGGTGGTGTTGAGTTCGCTGGCCGGCGGCGTGTTGGCCGCCGCCGTGATGGGATTGCCGCTGCGCACGGGTCTGGCGCTGTCTTCGGCTTTCGGCTGGTACTCCCTGTCGGGTATTTTGATGAGCGACGCGTTCGGTCCGGTGGTGGGCAGCGCGGCGTTTTTCAACGACTTGACCCGCGAACTGCTGGCCATCATGCTGATCCCAAGCTTGATGCGGCGCAGTCGTGTCACAGCGCTGGGATTATGCGGCGCCACTTCAATGGATTTTACCCTGCCGGTACTGCAACGCAGCGGCGGACTGGACGTGGTGCCCGCCGCCATCGTCCACGGTTTTTTGCTCAGTCTGCTGGCCCCGGTGCTAATCGCCCTCTTCACCGCTTAAACGCGCCGCCTTTATCGGATTCATCCCCTCCGGTGCTGCCATTCCTGGTCTAAAAAGACTAAGCTTGTTTGGCATAAATTTTTGACTCCGTATGAGGTGTCACTCCACCAAGGGGTAAGCTATGAAACAAACCGTTGCATCAATGATTGCCAATACGCTGGAGCAAGCCGGCGTTAAACGAATCTGGGGCGTGACGGGCGATTCGCTTAACGGCTTGAGCGACAGCCTGAACCGCATGGGCACCATAAAATGGATGGGAACACGCCATGAAGAAGTGGCGGCCTTCGCCGCCGGCGCCGAAGCCCATCTTACCGGCCAATTGGCGGTGTGCGCCGGTTCGTGCGGACCAGGCAATCTGCATCTGATTAACGGTCTTTATGATTGTCATCGCAACCGGGTGCCGGTATTGGCCATCGCCGCCCATATTCCTTCCAGTGAAATCGGCAGCGGTTATTTCCAGGAAACCCATCCCGAAGAACTGTTCCGGGAATGCAGTCATTATTGCGAGCTGGTGTCCAATCCGGAACAATTACCGCAAGTACTGGGAATAGCCATGCGCAAGGCTATCCTGGATCGCGGCGTGTCCGTCATCGTCCTGCCTGGCGATGTTGCGCTGAAGGCCGCGCCAATAGAAGGCAAGCCGGTATGGCACACGCCCCGACTGCCGTTGGCGGTGCCACCGCACGATGAACTGGAAAAGCTGGCCAATCTGCTTAATCATGCGGAAAACATCACGCTGTTATGCGGCAGTGGTTGCGCCTTGGCTCATGATGAAGTCGTCCAGTTGGCCGGATTGCTCAAGGCGCCGGTGGTACATGCCCTGCGCGGAAAAGAATGGCTGGAATGGGATAATCCCTATGACGTCGGCATGACCGGACTTATCGGCTTTTCGTCCGGATATCAGGCCATGATGAACGCCGATACCCTGGTTTTGCTCGGCACGCGCTTTCCTTATCGGGCCTTTTATCCCACTGAGGCCACCATCGTTCAGTTGGACATCGATTCATCCAGCCTGGGCGCTCATTGTCCGGTGAATATGGCCCTGATGGGGGATATCAAATCGACGCTGACGGAATTGTTGCCGCGACTTAAGGAAAAACTTGACCGCAGTCATCTTGACGCGGCGTTGGAGCATTACCGCCAAACCCGCGAGGATCTTGATACGCTGGCCAAACCGAGCGGCAACAAGCCTATACACCCGCAGTATGTGGCGCAGCAAGTTAGCCGACTGGCGGCGCCGGATGCCATCTTCACCTGCGATGTGGGTACGCCCACCGTTTGGGCCGCCCGCTACCTGACCATGAACGGCAAGCGCCGTCTACTGGGCTCGTTCAATCATGGTTCCATGGCCAATGCCATGCCGCAGGCGCTCGGCGCGCAATCCGCCTATCCCGATCGTCAGGTGGTGGCGATGTGCGGCGACGGCGGTTTCGTCATGCTGATGGGGGATTTTCTTTCTCTGGTGCAAATGAGGCTGCCGGTAAAAATTGTTATCTTCAACAACAGTGTATTAGGTTTTGTCGCTATGGAAATGAAAGCCGGCGGCTACCTTACCGACGGTACCGAGCTGCATAACCCGAATTTCGCCGCCATCGCCCAGGCGGCCGGGATCAAAGGTATTCGGGTGGAAAAATCTGCCGACCTCGATTCCGCGCTGGAAGAGGCGTTTGCCACCGAGGGGCCGGTGGTGGTGGATGTGGTGACCGCCAAAGAAGAGCTGGCGATGCCGCCGCAGATTAAGTTTGAGCAGGCGAAAGGATTCAGTCTTTACATGTTGCGCGCTATTATCAACGGCCGCGGTGATGAAATAGTGGAATTGGCGAAAACCAACTGGCTGCGTTGATATTTGGCGCCGGGGGTCCGAAACGGCGATGAACGGCTCGGATCCGCCGGCGCCGAATGCGGCCGTATTCAAAAGATTAGCGGAGCAAGCATGATCGATTTACGCAGTGATACGGTCACCCTGCCCGGCGACGAGATGCGCCGGCGGATGGCCGAGGCCGATGTGGGTGACGATGTCTACGGCGACGACCCTACCGTAGCGGCGCTGGAAGCCGACGGCGCGCGGCTGAGCGGTAAAGAGGCGGGACTTTTCTTTCCCAGCGGCACTCAAGCCAATTTGGTGGCATTGCTCAGCCATTGTCAGCGGGGCGAGGAATATATTGTCGGTCAGCAGGCGCACAACTACCGATTCGAAGCCGGCGGCGCGGCGGTGCTGGGCAGCATTCAGCCGCAACCCCTGGAAGCCGACGCCGACGGTACGCTGCCGCTGGATAAAGTGGCCGCCGCCATCAAGCCCGATGACTTTCATTTCGCCCGGACCCGGCTGTTGTGCCTGGAAAACACGCATAACGGCAAAGTTCTGCCGTTGGAATATCTGCAACGGGCGTGGCAGTTTAGCCGCGACCACGGCTTGGGGTTGCATATCGACGGAGCGCGGATTTTCAATGCCGCGGTCGCCCTTGATGTGCCGCTAATCGATATTGCCCGCTATTGCGATACGCTGACCATTTGCCTGTCCAAAGGACTTGGCGCGCCAGTGGGCTCATTGCTGTGCGGCGACGAGGCGTATATACGGCAGGCGAAACGTTGGCGGAAAATGGTCGGCGGCGGTATGCGCCAAGCCGGCATACTGGCGGCGGCCGGCCGTTATGCCCTGTCCCATAATGTCCAGCGCCTGCGCGAGGATCACGACAACGCGCGCTGGCTGGAACAACAGCTTGCCGCCCTGGGGGTGGAAATCATGGCGCCCGGCGCCCAGACCAATATGCTGTTTATCCGCCAGCCGGCGGAACTGGCGGCCAAACTGGGTCCCTGGATGAAACGGCACGATATCAAAATCACCGCCGGCACCGTGACCCGTCTGGTGACGCATTTGAATATCAGCCGCGCGGATCTGGAAAAAGTGGTCGGGGTCTGGCGTGAGTTTCTGCAACACCACGACGAATTAACCGCCGCCACCGTCAGCAGGGGCTACTTCCAGTAGCGCATCAAGTATCGCCTCGGTTTCCGCGTCCGGCCGGCCGCGGAAATCGCCGGGACGGAAATGCATCTGGAACGCCGCCACCGCCCGCTGTTGCAGGGCCTCCGACATACCCGGCGTTACATCATACCCATAACGGGCCATGCGCTCGAGAATACCGGCCATGGGCACCGCCGCGTGCGGCGCCCTGCCTGCCAGATAATAAATTACCCGCTGCCGTTTCGGCCAGACACCGACGCCCGCTTCCGCCAACTGCCGCCAGGGGAACAGCGGTCCGGGATCCTGTTTGCGACGCCAGGCGATGTCGCTATGGCCGACCACGTTATAGGGGGCGATATGATAGCGGTTGATAATGTCCCGGCATAAGGCGATGACCACGGCAATCTGTTCAGGCGGATAAGGCGCGGCCCGAAAGCCGGTCAATCCCCGGCGATAACCGGCATTTTCGATTTCGATGCCGATAGACGTGTCATTAAGGCGGCTACGCCCCCGCCAGCCACTCTCTCCGGCATGCCAGGCGCGGCGAGATTCGTCCACCAAACGGTACACCCGGGGAACCCGATGGTCAGAACCGTTGGCGAGAGGCACCAGATAATGGGCGCTGACGCCGCCGGCGGTCAGCGTGGCGAGTGAACCGTCAAAATCCTCCGCGGTATAATGCAGTACCAGGAAATGGATACGTTCGTCCACGCCGGCGGCCCGGTAACTGTCGTCCAGCCGATACGCGATTGCCTGTTGCGTATCGGACTGGCAGCCGGCACAGCACAGACAGAGTAGCACAAACCGCCAATAGCCGCCTGGGACCAATAGCCGGACAAGCCCGGCGCCTATTCCATTGTACAATCTGCCGTCACCCCTCTGGCGGATATCCGCGCCGCCTCGCCTGGACCGCCCTTGCCTTGGGGCATCGCGCATCCTTCGCCGGCGCCCATTGCGCCACAAACGCCTGTTTTTTCATTATACTTAATGCATCCCGCTTTCCCGTTCCCATTCCATGCAAGGTTAAAAATGAACAGAAAATTATGCGTATTGCTGCCCTTGGCGTTGATCGTCAGCGCCTGTACCCAGGTTGAGCCGGCATTCAAGGATATCGGCACCCGCAACGGCCCGTGCGCCGAAGGCGGCCCTGATAAGGTGGCGCAGCAATTTTACGATCTCCGTATGCAACAGCCGTTGCGGGGCCGTCCGGACAGCACGCAACTCGCACGGTACCGCCCCTACTTGAGCGACGGCTTGTACCGAATCCTGGCAGAGCGTCTGCAACACCCGGCCACGGCGGCGAAATTGCCGGCAGGGGATCTGTTTAGCAGTAATACCGCCGGCCCGACGTCGGCCGAAGTATACGACGCTTCACGGATTCTGAATACCGATGCCAGAAATATACCGCTGCGGGTGGCCATGTCGCGTCAGCGCGGGGACAGCGCCCCCGTCCGGTGGCGGGATGAGGTTCTGATGATCCGCGAGGGTCATTGCTGGGCCATTGATGATGTGCGCTATCTCGGCCCGATGTCCCCCTGGCCGGCCGGTACGCTGCGCCAGAGCCTGGCGGAACGCTAGTCGATGACGCCGTCGGCGGAGGATGCCGGCAGCCGGCCATCGCGGGCAAGCCGGCAGAAAACGCCTTGCCCAGGCCCGGCATCTTGCCCACAGGGGAAGAACCGGCGCCGGGGTATCTGGCACAGGCCTCGCCGCGGGAAAATGCCCGGGGCGCAAGCCAGCATGCATAAGGTGATAATGACGGTTTATAAAGCATAACACGAAGGTAGATCCCCGCCATAAAGACGTTTCGTGCTGCTTACGATATAATTAACACACTAAATGTAAATTTTGATCTTGATAGATTGCATCCGTCGCCGGTGGACGTTAACATCTGCCGCCTCAATGGCTATTCAGTTTCATCGCATGAGTATTCAGCTTAACCGCATCGACTGTTTTTATGGCGCCTATCAGGCCCTGTTTGATATCACTCTGGATTGTCCTGCCGGAGAAACACTGGTGCTGCTGGGCCCCAGCGGCGCGGGCAAAAGTTCACTGCTCAGGGTGTTGAATTTGCTGGAAACGCCGCGTGCCGGCCAGTTGTCCATCGCCGGCAAGCAATTTGATTTTCAGCAGGCGCCGGGGGAAAAAGCCATTCGCGAACTGCGGCAAAACGTCGGTATGGTTTTCCAGCAATATCATCTGTGGCCGCATTTGACCGTGCGGCAGAATCTTATTGAAGCACCATGCCGGGTGCTGGGACTTGGCAAGTCGCAAGCCAACGAGCGGGCCGATAAGCTCTTGGAGCGGTTGCGCCTGACCGATTTCAGTAACCGTTTTCCCTTGCATTTGTCCGGCGGCCAGCAGCAACGGGTGGCCATTGCCCGCGCGCTGATGATGGAACCGCAGGTTCTGCTGTTCGATGAACCCACGGCGGCGCTGGACCCGGAAATCACCGCCCAAATCGTCAGTATCATCCGTGAGCTGGCGCAAACGGGCATCACCCAGGTGATTGTCACGCATGAAGTCGAGGTCGCGCGCAAAACCGCCAGCCGCATCGTCTACATGGAAAATGGCCGAATTGTGGAGCAGGGCGACGCCAGACGATTCGCCCAACCACAAACCGAGGCCTTTGCTCATTACTTATCGCACTAGAATTTGGATAAAAAAATGAAAAAAATCCTGATCGCCGCCGTCGTACTGGCCGGATTAACCACTGCCGCCAACGCCGCCGAAACTATCCGTTTTGCTACCGAAGCATCCTACGCGCCATTTGAATTCGTCGATGCCAACAATGCCATTCAGGGATTCGACATTGACCTGGCCAAGGCGTTGTGTAAAGAAATACAGGCACAATGCACCTTTACCAATCAGGCTTTTGACAGCCTGATCCCGAGCCTGAAATTCCGCCGTTTCGATGCGATCATCTCCGGAATGGATATTACGCCGGAACGTCTCAAGCAAGTGGCGTTCACCCAGCCTTACTATGAAAACTCGGCGATTTTTATTGCGCAAAAAGGCAAATACGCCGATTTGGCCTCGCTGAAAGGAAAGCGCGTCGGTATTCAGAATGGCACAACCCACCAAAAATTTCTCCAAGACAAACATCCGGAGATCACCGCCGTTCCCTACGATAGCTATCAGAATGCCATTCTCGATCTGAAAAACGGCCGGTTGGACGCGGTATTCGGCGATACCGCCGTGGTTAACGAATGGCTGAAGAAAGACGCCGATTTGGCGACGGTGGGCGACAAGATTACCGACAAGAACTATTTTGGAACGGGCCTGGGCATCGCGGTACGCCAGGACAACCAGGCGTTGGTAAATCAATTCAACACCGCGTTGAACAAGATCAGGCAGGACGGGACCTATCAGACCCTCTATCAGAAATGGTTTCAGAAATAATTCGGCTCCATGACTGAATTTTATCCTATAGCCAGCGCCGCCGGGACAACCCTCGGGCTGGCAGTGTCCGCGCTGGCGGTCGGCCTGCTGTTGGCAATGTGTTTCGCCGCATGGGAATCCGTGCGCTGGCGCTGGCTGGGTTTGCTTGGCGCCGGCGTGGTCACGGTATTGCGCGGTCTGCCGGAAATCCTGGTGGTTTTGTTTATCTATTTCGGCGCGGCGCAGCTGTTGCTGTCGCTGTCAGACGGGGTGACCCTGCATCTGGGTTCCACCGTCCTCGCCCTTCGCCTGCCAAACGAAATCAATGTCAGCCCCTTTCTGTGCGGGGTTATCGCGTTGGCGCTGCTCTACGCGGCCTATGCGTCGCAAACCTTGCGCGGCGCGTTAAAGGCCATACCGCGCGGGCAATGGGAATCGGGACAGACGCTGGGCATGGGTAAGCGGACGATTTTTTTCCGGCTGATTATGCCGCAAATGTGGCGACACGCCCTGCCCGGTCTGGGCAATCAATGGCTGGTACTGTTGAAGGACACCGCGCTGGTATCGCTGATAAGCGTCAACGATCTGATGCTGCAAACCAAAAGCATCGTGAATTTCACGCAACAGCCGTTCACCTGGTATCTCATCGCCGCGGCGGTGTACCTGATCATCACGCTGCTGAGCCAGATTATCCTGCGCGCCATTGAGCGGCGGACAACGCGCTTTGAAACGAGGGCTTCCTGATGCCGGCCTATTTTCCGGAGCTGCTGAAAGGACTGCCGGTCAGCCTGTCCCTGACGGCCTGCGCCATCCTCATCGCGCTGTTGCTGGCGCTGCTGTTTACCGTGATCATCAGCCTGAAAGTCCCGTTGCTGATGCCGCTGGTGAAAATATACATTACGCTATTCACCGGTACGCCGCTGTTGGTGCAGATTTTCCTGATTTATTACGGGCCCGGCCAGTTCGCCGCCCTGCGCGCCATTCCCTGGCTATGGTCCCTGGTTTCGCAGCCCTGGCTCTGCGCCATGACGGCGCTGGCGCTTAACAGCGCGGCCTACAGCACTCAGCTTTTCGCCGGCGCCATGCGCGCCATCCCGGCTGGACAATGGCAATCCTGCGCCGCCCTGGGGATGTCGCGTTGGCAATCCCTGCGTCTGTTGATGCCGTATGCCGTCAAACGCGCATTATCCGCCTATTCCAATGAAGTGGTACTGGTGTTCAAGAGCACATCGCTGGCCTATACCATCACTTTATTAGACGTGATGGGACACGGCCAATTACTGTATGGCCGCACCTATGACGTGATGGTTTTTGGCGCGGCCGGGGTTATCTATCTCTGCGTTAACGGCATTCTGACGCTATTGATGCGGCTTATCGAATACCGCGCCCTGCGATTCGAGCGGCGTAATTAAGCGCGGCGGCTAAGCAACGCCAACGTCTCATAGTGGGCGGTGTGCGGGAACATATCAAAGAGCTGCGCTTTGTCTATCCGGTAGGATGGCAAAGCCCGCACGTCCCTTGCCAGGCTGTTGGCCTGGCAACTGGAATAGAGAATCCATGGCGGCGCCAGTCGCTCAAGATAATGGCACAAGTCCTCGCCGATACCGCGTCGCGGCGGATTCACCAGCACCAGATCCGGCCCGTCATCGCGACTGTCAGCGAAGCGGGCCAAATCCAACGCCTGAAAGCCGACCTGGCGCAACCCCATGATTTCGGCCGACTGCCGGGCGCTGGCGATAGCGTCGGCGCTGATTTCGATCCCGGTCAGCCGGGTGCGCGCGCCGGCGCAATGCAAACCAAATCCCCCCGCGCCGCAAAACAAATCCCATAGACCGGTTATCGCCAGTTCGCTAACCCACTCGCGGGCGGTTTGGTACAAGCGGGCGGCGATTTCCGGGTTGGTTTGGAAAAAACTGCGGGGCCGGATAAACAGCGGCACATCATTTAGCCGTTCCTCCAAGGCAATTTGTTCCGTCAGGAGAATTTCCGTTTCTCCTTCCAAAATGGCCATATGCACCGGCTGAATGTTGACCGAGACGACCCGTAGCGCCGCAATCCGCTCTTGCAGCCACGGCAGATGCGCGCGTAACGCGGCCAGCTTATTTTCGGAGCGCAGCACGAAACGCAGCATCATGTCCCCGTTATAACTGCTGGCGGTCAGAAGAACGAACTTTAATTCTCCACGTCGGCGTCCCACCTGATAAGGGGTCAAACCGACACGGCCAATAAAGGTTTTCAGCAAGGCGAACACCGGCGCGAAAGCGGGCGGGTAAAGCGGACATTCGCTTAAGTCCACCGGTTCGCCCCCGGCGGACAACATTCCCAGCGAAGGGCGCTCGACACTACCGCCCACCACCATTTTGGCTTTATAACGGAAAGACGCCTGGGTCGATGACACCGGCTCAAGCCACCGCGCCACCGTTAGACCGCTTAGGATCTCGGCCAAATCAGCCTGCTTGTCCAACAGTTGTTGAGCATAAGGTTTCGCCAGCCATTGGCAGGAACGGCATTGTTCTGAGTTAAATAATTCGCAATTCATTAGTAGACAGAGGAAACGGTTAGGCCGCGCATTGTAACACCGTCCGCGCGGACAAATCATCTAGCTTAGAGGCGAAACCTCCGCCCAATGCGGGACGCGAAGAACTGCGCCGGGGCGGCCTGTCTGACAAGCCGCGCAATAAGGCCGACGCGAAGACAGCGGCGATACAATCTCAACCACGGGCGGCCCGTTGCCGATCCAACCGCCGTTGCTTGTCGCTGCGCGCCATCAACCACCAGGCAAACAGACCGATAATGCCCACTACGCCCAAGATAATCGTGGCCAGGGCATTGATTTCCGGGTTAACCCCCATCCGCACACTGGAAAACACCAACATCGGCAAGGTTGTCGATCCTGGGCCGGCGACAAAACTCGCAATGACCAGGTCATCCAAAGACAAGGTAAACGCCAGCAGCCAGCCGCTGATAATCGCCGGCGCAATCATCGGCAAGGTGATGACGAAGAAGACTTTGATAGGCGTTGCGCCCAGATCCATGGCCGCTTCTTCAAGGGATTGATCCAGCTCGCGCAACCGTGAATTGACTACCACCGCCACATAAGCGCAACAAAACGTCACCTGAGCCAGCCAGATGGTCAAAACACCGCGCTCGGCCGGCCAGCCGATGGCATGTCCCATTGCCACAAACAGCAACAGTAGCGACAGGCCGGTGATGACATCGGGCATCACCAGTGGAGCGGTCAGCATAAACGCGAACAGGTCTGAACCGCGAAAACGGCCGAACCGGACGATGACCACCGCCGCCAGCGTGCCCAGTATGACCGCCATGGTGGCGGTGGCCGCCGCCAGGGACAGGCTAAGCGTCACCGCGCTTATCATTGCGTCATCATGGACCAGCACCCCATACCAGCGTACTGACCAGCCTGCCCATACCGTGACCAATTTGGAACTGTTGAACGAGTAGATCACCAGCATCAGCATCGGCGCATACAAAAACGCGAAGCCCACCGCCAAAATCGCGATGCGCCATGCGGAGCGGACCACGGGCAAATTATTCATGCCTGTTCCTCTTCCTGTCTGTTTTGATGTTTATGGAACCACATGATGGGGACGATAAGCAGCACCAGCATGACCACCGCCACCGCCGACGCCACCGGCCAGTCGCGGTTATTGAAAAATTCCTGCCAGAGGATGCGACCTATCATGATGCTGTCCGGTCCACCAAGCAGCTCAGGTATCACATACTCCCCCACCGCCGGAATAAACACCAACATCGAACCGGCAATGATTCCGCCCTTGGTCAATGGCACAATCACCTGAAAAAAGGTTTTCAGCGGCCGCGCGCCAAGATCCAGAGACGCCTCCACCAAAGAATAGTCCAGCCGGGTTAACGCGGTATAAATCGGCAACACCATGAAAGGCAAATAAGCGTAGACCACGCCGATGTACACCGCCAAATTGGTATGCAGGATAACCAGCGGCTGATCAATAACGCCAAGCCACAATAAGACGTTATTCAGCACGCCATTTTCCTTGAGTATCCCCATCCATGCGTAGACACGGATAAGAAACGAGGTCCAGGACGGCAGAATGACCAGCAATAAAAGAATATTCCGCGTTGATGGCCGGCTGTGCGCCACCGCCCAAGCCACCGGGTAGCCGATTAACAGGCAAATACCTGTGGAGATGGCCGCCACCTGTAGGGATTGCAGATAAGATTCGATATATAACGGATCACTGAGCAATTGCAAAAAGTTGCCGATATTCAGCGTGATGTCTAATTTGCCATCTGCCCAGCCGATGAGGTCGGTATAAGGTGGAATGGCGCGGGCCATATCCGCCAGGCTGATTTTAAAGACAATCAGAAACGGCAGCAAAAACAGCAGTAACAGCCAGAGATAGGGCAGGAAAACGACACCTTTGCGGCCATGGCGCATCTGTAGCCGCGCCAGCCGGCGGGAGAAGCGATACCCACCGCTTGCCGGGCGAACGGTTTTTTTTTCAAGGGGAACCATCATGTTTTTCCTCCGCTCAAACCGTCAGCACGACGCAGCTGTCCGCATCCCAGCACAGGCGAACCTCATCTCCCCATGTGGGCGCGCCCTTGCGGAACCGGTGGGCATTCTGCAATTGCGCGCTGATGATCTGCCCGCTGGCCAGCCGTACGTGATAAATGGACAAATCGCCGAGATAGGCGATATTCACCACGTCCCCGGTCGCGAAGTTATAACCGTCCGCCGGCGCGTCATCGCACAACATGACTTTTTCAGGACGCAGCGCGATATGCACCGGCACGCCGTCCAATACCGAGACATCGGAATTGACCTGTAGCGGATGCGTCATGGCCGGGCTATGCATAATCAACGATTCGTCGCGCCGTTCCGTGAGCAGCCCTTCAAACATATTGACCGAACCGATAAATTCCGCGCTAAAGCGGCTGTTGGGATGCTCGTAGATGTCTTCCGGTTCGCCTATTTGCACGAATTTACCGCGGTTCATGATGGCGATGCGGCCCGCCATGGTCATGGCCTCTTCTTGATCATGGGTGACCATGACGCAGGTCACCCCGACCCGTTCAAGAATATCAACCACCTCAAGCTGCATACGATCACGCAACTTTTTATCCAATGCGCCCATGGGTTCGTCCAGCAGCAACAGCTTAGGACGTTTGGCCAGGCTGCGGGCCAAGGCCACGCGCTGCCGTTGACCGCCGGAGAGCTGGTGCGGCTTGCGATCGGTAAATTCGCGCATATGCACCATGGCCAGCATCTCATCCACCCGTTGTTTAATTTCCACGCGCGGCAGTCGGTCTTGCTTGAGCCCGAAAGCGATATTTTGCGCCACCGTCATATGGGGAAAAAGCGCATAAGACTGGAACATCATATTAATGGGACGCTGGTAAGGCGGCATATTGGCCAAGTCCTGGCCATCCAGCACAATCTGGCCGTGGGTAGGCTGCTCAAAACCCGCCAGCATACGCAGCAACGTGGATTTGCCGCAACCGGACGCACCCAGTAAAGCAAACATTTCCCCTTTATAGATGGTCAAACTGACATCATCCACCGCCAACTGCCCGTCAAATGTTTTGGTCAGATTGCGTATTTCCAGCAATGGCGTAACCATGTTTTGATTTTTAGGTTGCGGGCGGGGTGTTGCATCATTCACTGACATGTTTCTCCGAAAAGAGGAAAACGGCCCCCTTCCAAGGTAGCCGTTTCTGAAAAAGCATGACAGGCGGGGGTTTAAGCCGCCTGTCGGTTAAAATGTCCACGCCCGCGCAGACGGTGCTACTTACCGCTTTTCACCTTGGTCCAGGCACGGGTTATCACGCGATCGATGCTCGGCGGCTGGACTTTGAGGGTAAAGAGCTTGGCGCGCACATCCGGCGGCGGATAAATGCCGGGATTATCGCGTACCGCCGCATCCACGAAAGGCGTCGCCGCTTTATTACCGTTGGCATAGAAGATCTGATTGCTGACATTGGCTATCACTTTGGGATCCATCAGGTAGTTCATGAACTGATAGGCTTCATCAACATTTTTGGCATCGGCGGGGATGGCCAGTACATCGAAAAAGGCCAGTGCGCCTTCTTTAGGGATACTATAAGCAATATTCACGCCATTTTTCGCTTCTTTGGCGCGATTGGCCGCCTGCATGACATCGCCGGCCCAGCCGATGGCCACACAAATGTCGCCATTGGCCAAATCGTTAATATATTGCGATGAATGGAAATACCGAATGCTCGGACGCAGCTTGAGCAGCAAATCGGTCGCCGGCCCGGTATAGTCGGCGGGATTGGCGCTGTTGGGATCTTTGCCTAGATAGTTCAATACCGTGGCGAAGATCTCCGAAGGCGCATCAAGGAAGGACACGCCGCAACTTTTCAGCTTGGCCAGATTTTCCGGTTTCAACACCAGATCCCAACTGTTAACCGGCGCATTTTCCCCCAGAATCGCTTTAACTTTATCGACATTATAAGCAATACCGGTGGTGGCCCACATGTAAGGGATGGCGTATTTGTTGCCCGGATCGTGCCGACTGATTAATTTCAACAGGTCAGGATCGAGATTTTTATAATTAGGCAGCTTACTTTTGTCCAGCGGACGGAATACGCCGGCGGTCAATTGGCGCTCCAGAAAACTGGCCGAAGGCACAACGATATCGAAACCGGTGCTGCCGGCCATCAGTTTACCTTCCAGCACTTCATTGGAATCAAACACATCGTATACGACTTTGATACCGGTCTGCTTTTCAAAATCCGGCACGGTATTCGGCGCGATATAGTCCGACCAGTTATAAACATGCAATACTTTTTGTTCCGCCGCTGTCGCGGTGACAGACGCAACCATCAATAGCCCGGCGGCCATACCGGTCAGCCATTTTTTACCTTGGGTCAACATCCGTTGCCTCCTCCAAACCCCAGAAGATGAGAAAAAGCCATGTGCATCACATCCGAAACACAATGCCCCATTAAAGTGCAGCGGCTGATGGAATACCGAGAACAATTATTATTCACCCGATACGCCGGGAACAATGGCGTACACTACCTTATTCCCTAATGATCCAGAGCAGCATCGCAAGCATAACCGCAGCGACTTGGCTACGCCAGTGATCTGCAAAAAAAATGAATTTAATAGATTATTTATTCATAATTAATATAACAATAAAGTTATTCGACGACACCCTGAGGCATATTAAAATCGCCGGCGGCGGAAAGTCGTACTGCCCATGGCCGCCAGCGTAAATCCGCCCTAGGGGCCGTTGCCGCCCAAGCAGCGGGAAGCCTCGCCCCACGCGGCGTGAGCCGTCACGGTCCAGGAGAGCGTTGGGATAGGTTTCATCCATCACTGGGGTAAGCGTCGCGGCCAATGCCGGGACTTCTTGAAATATGACGACTAGCAATACGGAAAAAAAGAAGGGACATCAGGCCCGCTACTCAAAGGCGGATAACGGCGGGCTAATGAATAACCGGTACTGTATGCTTTTGTTCCATCGGGGGTTCTTCTTCTTCGATAAATAACAGATCGTTGGCCCGCGCTTCCAATATCAGCATGGATACCTGTTCCTCCGCCTGCTGCATAAAATAGCGGAACTGGCCGAAAGTGACCCCCGTTTCAACACTCAGCGACTGACAGGCCACCAATTTCGGCAGGTTATCATCTTATATATCGATAAACGCCTTAACGGTGAGGGAGCTGGCGTTAATCTGGCTCAGGTCGCCCACCAGCGCGATCAACGCCGTGGGGCGTACTTCAGCAAGCCCGGAGAACAAAATAACATTATCTATCAAATCGATTTTTGCATCAAAAATGCCATCATAATTTTGCATATGCGGTAAATGCAATGCCTGACATGAGTCGCATTCAAAGAACGACAGGCTTAACTTGGCTAACCAGCGTCTAAGAATATCGAGATCCGGGACAACAAGTGAATCCATAACGCCAACCTCAAATTGGAAATCGAAACGGGGCATAGCTTACGGAATATTCATCGAAGGCGCTATGGCCTGACGCAGTAATTTACATCAAATCCCTTCATTGGCAAAAATTGACATCCTATCCTTTCTTGCCAACAATCCATTTTCCGCTTTCATCGTATTGATTTTAAGGATTTCCTCCCGTCAGCCCGCCATTCTGAACCACTTACCGTCCGGTGGGACGGGCAAATTCCGAAAATACCGCACCGCGTTGCCATTGACGGCGGATTAAGGGGTGCGAGGGATTGAGCGCTGCAGTTCGATATAACGGATCATTTTGCCGGCGATATCCACCCCCGTCGCGGTTTCTATTCCCTCCAACCCCGGCGAGGCATTGACCTCCATCACCAGCGGCCCGCGGTCGGCGCGCAGTATATCCACCCCGGCGGCTTTCAAGCCCAGTATGGCGGCCGCCTTGACGGCGATTTCACGCTCGCTGTCGGTAATGTCGATTTTCTGCGCCGAACCGCCGCGATGCAAGTTGGAGCGGAATTCCCCCGCCTGCGCCTGACGTTCAATGGCCGCGACGACATTATCCCCTATCACCAGGCAGCGGATATCCCGGCCCCGCGCTTCGCGGACATACTCTTGCACCAAAAACTGGGCCTTCAATCCGCGAAACGCGTCGATGACGCTCTTGGCGGCCTGGGATGTTTCCGCCAAGACCACGCCGATACCCTGCGTGCCCTCCACCAGCTTGACCACCAGCGGCGCCCCGCCCACCATGGCGATGAGGTCGCCGGTATCGTCGGGGGAATCGGCAAACCCGGTGATGGGCAAATCGATACCTTTTCCGGCCAGCAATTGCAGGGAATGCAGCTTATCCCGCGCGCGGGTAATGGCAGCGGAATCATTGAGGGGATAGGCGCCCAGCATTTCAAACTGGCGCAACACGGCGGTGCCATAAAAGGTCATGGCGGTGCCTATCCGTGGGATCACGGCATCATAGGCCGCAAGGCGCTTCCCCCGATAGTGTATGGACGGCGAATCGCGGTTGATATTCATGTAGCAGGAAAGCGGATCGATGACGTCCACGCAATGATGACGCGCTTCGGCGGCTTCCTTTAGGCGCTTGCAGGAGAAAAGGGAACCGTCGCGGGAAAGGATGGCAATTTTCACACAGTATCCTGACTTGTCGGCAAAATCCGCCTGATAATAATCCCGGGACGCATTCCGGTCGAGCAATGTTTTAGCGACACGCCGACGCGCCGTGACGGCAGCGGCCAGATAGGCGTCGGCCATCAAACCGAAAGGCAATTACTGCTTTTTTTTGACGCAGGTCACAGGCATAGTAAGGGGTAACAATAAAACGTAGCGGCTTTAACCAATTCGTTGCCATTGTCAATTTGAAGCTTAAGGAGTGAATATGTTTGCTGTCATTTTCGGACGTCCGGGATGCCCATATTGTGTGCGCGCTAAACAATTGGCGGAAAAACTGACCGATGAACGAGACGACTTTTCCTTCCGTTATGTCGACATCCATGCTGAGGGGATCACTAAAGCCGATTTGTCAAAAACAGTCGGCAAGCCGGTGGAAACCGTACCGCAGATTTTCATCGATCAGGTGCATATCGGCGGATGCACGGATTTCGAAGCCTATGCCAAGGAACATCTCAGCCTTTACCAGCAACAGTAACCACAAGTCCTGTTTCGCGGACCGGCATCCCCCGTCCGCGGACGGCGTCGCCCTCCCGCGCGATCCTGTCTTCCCTCTGTTTTAAAGCAACGGCCGTGTGAACATTTCCACAACGAAATAGCATCCCAGCGCCCCGAAGGCGCACCAGAACACCGCGCTTAATAAATAGGTGAACTGATACCAAAGCGTATAATGCGAAGATGCGCCCAAATTAAAAAGCAGCAGGCACACCGGAAACATCAGCAGGACGCCGGCGAGCGGGCCCATTATCTTGTGCTCAGGCGACAACAGGCTGCCGATGATACCCGGCAATAAAAACAACAACAACCCCAGTGCGGCGCCATGTTGTTTGGCGCTCTCCACAACAAACCCGCTCTCCTGGCTGGCGAACACAACCAGAAACAATACAGCGCTGCTTATGGTTCCGGCCCTAATACGATTTATCGTCATTTCCGCCTCCCATCTTTTGCCCTGTTCCAACACCCTCTGGTACATGCCATAAGTGTCTGGTATACAAACTGCAGCGAGAAATCATGCTTTCCGGCAAAACCGCTTTATTACGATCAGCTTTAATCCCTTTAATTAATAAAGTTAAATGGGATAATTATCGGGACGGCATTTAGCGTTGTGGGCACCCCGGCAAACATAAACTCATCGCATACCACAAAAGGACGCCCTGATTCACAGCAATCAATATAGCGGATAAATTCATTAATATCAAATAGTTGCTAGTAACAATATCGTTATCGGCAGTGATTAGTAACGTATCGAGGTTGTTAAAAGCCGATCACATTTTGTTATAAATCAGGATACAAAAAAAAATCCACAGACAGCGATAATACATTGGCTAACGACAAGCGTGTCATTCAATTGATTTTTTTTTCGTCGATATTTTTCGATTCACGTTAAGCTCCCTTACGGCGAGGAAGACTCCCCCGTTATTTCAATGAACGATAAATAACATCTGCGATAACATAACAACGCCAATTTCGGTTTTTTCCTACCTCCGCCGCGGATCGTCGATAACATTAATAATCGTCAACAATGGAGATAGGCCGGGCGAGGCGTTTTACAGCCGCCATATCCCGGATTGCCGCTTCATTGCCAGCGTTCTCCCCCCAGCAACACATTGTCCATACGTCAGGATGCGCCTGGGGACGATAAGAACATCCCGTCTCTCACCGAGGCCCGCCATTGACGGTGCAAGTTGTGGGCGGCCCCGGCACCGCGGATATGCCGTCGCGGTGCCGGGGCCGCCTACGGAGATAACAATTTTATTAACGGATGGAAATTTTTGAGGCCACTGCGAACTTTTTTTGCGCACATGAGTCTCAATTGATGCCACTGCTTTTCTTTGATGTCCCCAAATTGAGGAGCCCGATAGTCCCGCCTTATTCAGGTTCAAGACTTTCGGGTTTTTTATTGGCCGTTATAACACTGTTCACCTAACAAATCCCGGCATAGGTCACAACCTGACACTTGGAGCCCTTCCCAGCAAAGGGGATATAGACCCGTCATACCTTCATTTGCCGTTTTGTTGGCTATGCCCGCTCGCCCCAGCCAGCCATGTTCCTGGGAGGATGTAAGACATCCTGTCTCTCGCCGGAGGCCCGCCGTTGGCGGTTAAAATGCGTTCCCGACGAATTTATCGCCCCCTTGCCGCCGCCAAGCCGCTCGGTGTATTTAGCGTATTGATATAGCCGGTCTGGACAAGGACAGCGCGGAAAAACCGAAGGGCGCGCGGGAAGGAGAACATCGTCGCAGGCAATATGAACGCGATTGCCGGTGGCCCGCCATGAAGGCCCCCAGTGAGGGATCGCGTTATGCCGATACCAGGCAAGATAATGTATGACCGGGATAACTTGATATCATCAACCGATACCGGGTCGCCACCAAGCCGCATAGATAATAGACAGGAGATATTTTCCTGGCAAAAAATTTCAAAATTCGCTTATTCATGCATCAATAATCGAAATTTACTAAAAGAAAGTCGCCTCGATGCCATTGGCGGTTTTCTATTATCGATTCCCGTAATTAACGCGGGCGAAGAATAAACGAGAGGTTTCTTTGGTGGCAAAAAGAATCGACGGGCTTCAAAAAAAACGGCTTTACCTCATGAAGTGTCCGTTTAATTAATATAGTATACCGCCGGGTCATCCAAAGAGACGCGATGTCATTGATATTTCAATTCCTCGCAATAAAGTTTTGAATAGGTAATAGTTCAAGCAGGGTGTTTTTACACCCCGCCCCGTTTTACCCCGGAGAAAAGATGAATACGACGCAATTCAGTACGCTGGCGGTCGCCGGCCGCGAAACCGCATTAGCGTGGCGCAAATCGGATTCTGTCTGGATGCTGAGCCTTTATGGCACGGCGATCGGCGCAGGCGTGCTCTTTCTACCCATCAATGCCGGCGTTGGCGGTTTTCTGCCGTTATTGATAATGGCGCTGCTTGCCTTTCCAATGACGTTTTTCGCCCACCGCGGGCTGTGCCGCCTGGTGTTGTCGGGAGGACCGGAATGCCGCGATATCAACGACGTCGTCGAGCAGCATTTCGGTTCACGGGCGGGAAATCTGATCACAGTGCTTTATTTCTTCGCTATCTACCCGATTCTGCTGATTTACAGCGTCGCCATCACGAATACCGTCGAGAACATCATCATCCATCAATGGCACTTAACCGCGCCGCCGAGATATCTCCTATCGTTATCATTGCTGGCGGGCTTGATGGCCATCATCCGGCTGGGCAAAAATGCCATCATTAAAGTGATGAGTATTCTGGTATTCCCTTTTGTGGCGGTATTGATGTTTTTGGCGGTTTACTTGATTCCTTATTGGAATACGGAAATATTTCATCAACAACTGTTCGCCGGCAGAAATGACTACTCCGGATTATTGAATACCTTATGGCTGGCGGTGCCTGTACTGGTTTTTTCCTTTAATCATTCGCCTATTATTTCCGCGTTCGCCATCGCGAAAAAGGGGGAGTATGGTAAAGACGCGGAGCGCAAATGCTCAAGAATATTACTGATAAGCAATATTCTCATGGTTTTGACGGTAATGTTTTTTGTTTTTAGCTGTGTTCTCAGCTTATCGCCAGAGCATCTAGCCGAAGCGAAAGAACAAAATGTGACGATTTTGACCTTCCTGGCCAATCACTTCAACACGCCGCTCATAGCGCTCATGGCGCCGCTGGTGGCGCTAGTGGCCATCGCCAAATCCTTTTTCGGGCATTACCTTGGTGCCTGCGAAGGATTTTCCGGCTTATTGGACCGGGCAATACGCGCCTGCGGCCATCAAGCCGCGCCCACAACGCTTCGGCGCATCACCGGAGGTTTCATGTTTGCCACCGCCTGGCTTACCGCCACGGTAGACCCCGGCATTCTCGATATCATTGAATTGATGGGCGGCCCGATTATCGCCTTGCTGCTTTTCCTGTTACCCATGTACGCCATTGAAAAGGTACCGGCACTCGCCGCCTACCGCGGCGCGCCGATTAACTACTTTGTCTGGGCGATCGGATTGATTTCATTGGGCGCTATCCTTTACAAATTATGGTAATCGCCAGCGGGCGGCGCCCCCCTCCCCGTGAGGAGGGTCGTCGACGCAAAAGGTGAAAGCGCGTCATACTTCACGTCGCCTCTTGAGTGGGCGGCGTTCCCAACCAGGATAACGCGAGCCTGCCGCCGCGAGGCAACGTGAATCATCAAGAATAGCATCAGAGTAAGTTATGCAGTTTCAGCAAAAGCCAATCCCAGATCTGGCGGAAGATATTGCCTTTCGGTACATCTTCCAGCGCAACCAATGGCCGTTGCTCAATCATCTTGCCATCCAACTGAAAGTCGATGGTGCCCACCACCTGATTACGAACCAACGGCGCCTCAAGGGTGGGCGTATTCAGGGTAAAGGTGGCTTTGAGATTTTTCATTTGCCCTTTGGGCAAGGTTACCGCGGCGTCCTTATCCACCCCGAGATCAACTTCGCTGCGATTACCATACCAGACCCGCTGTTGCGTGAAGGGACGATTCGCGGCGATAGGCGTTGCCGTTTCGAAAAAGCGAAACCCCCAGGTCAGGAGCTTTTCACTATCGCGAAATCGTCCACTGTCGGTAGGGGCGCCCAGTACAACCGAAATCAGCCGCATGCCGTCGTTGGTGGCCGACGCCACCAGGCTGTTGCCGGCTCCGCTGGTGTAACCGGTCTTGATACCGTCGACATTGAAACTGCTACTCCACAATAACCGGTTACGATTGAGTTGCTTGATCTTATTGAAAGTGAACTCTTTTTGCTTGTTTAGCGCATACTCGTCCGGGACGTCGCGTATCAACGCCTGGCTAAGAATGGCCATATCGCGCGCGGTGCTGTATTGCCCATCGGCGTCCAGGCCATGGACGGTCAGGAAATGCGTATTTTTCAACCCCAGCACATCCGCATATTTGTTCATCAGATTGACGAACGCGTCCTGGCTGCCGGCAACATAGTCGGCCAGGGCGATACTGGCGTCATTACCGGACTGCACCACGATACCATTGTTCAGATCGGCGACGGAAACCTGCTCGCCGGGCTTAAGGAACATCAGGGACGAACCGCGTAATTGCGGATTTCCGGTAGCCCAGGCATCGCGACCAATGGTGACTTTATCATCGGGTTTGATTTTACCGGCCTTAATGGCTTGCCCAATGACATAACTTGCCATGATTTTGGCCAGGCTGGCGGGATCCAGCCGTTCATCGGCGTTGGATTGCGCCAGAACCTTGCCGCTTTGGTAGTCCATCAGGATATAGGCTTTGGCGTTGACATCCGGCACGCCGGGAACCGTGTCCGCCTCGGCGACGGGGACGGAGAGAACGAATAAGGCGCTAAAGGTCAGCGCATAACAGTGAGATTTAAGAGCAAGATTCTTCATGACGTGACCAGAGTATCCATTCAAAAAATGGTTACCGCGTTACTCACGGTAGCGGATCGGGCATAACAGGCAAAGAACGGCTTCCAGTGCTGCCCGCATGCTCAAACGAGCTGAGTATACTCTAAATACATCGAGTTGCATCGCGGCGGCAAGGCCGCGACAGCTTGGTCGGAAACGCATGCGAACCTGGCCAGCAAAGGGGTGAACTCGAAGTATGCCGAGTATATATGCAATGTTTCTTAACTTTGCCTCAACGACAAGAATTTTTCAGCTCTTTTTACATGCGAATCGTGCCCGCCTCCCGTCCCCCCCCTGTCCGAGCAAGGGTTCGCGGCGTATTTTGCCGATTCAGGCCAATTGTGGAGGCAAGCCCGCGGCAGCGTAGCGGCCCACGCGACCGGGGCCGTCACAAAGAAAGAAGGAGGGAAGGGATCTGGCGAATTAACGCCGGCCATGTCTGTCGGCGCGCCGGGCCAGCCAGTCGCCGGCAACCTGAACGATTTGCACCAAAACAATTAACACCACGACAGTGATAATCATGACTCGCGTCTCATAGCGGTAATAGCCGAAACGGATGGCCAGGTCGCCCACGCCGCCGCCGCCCACAATGCCCGCCATGGCGGAATAGCCGATAAGGCTCACCAGTGTTATGGTCAGGCCGCGCAGCAACCCGGCCAACGACTCAGGCAACAACACAGTGAGGATAATGCGTAGCGGGCCGGCGCCGAAGGCCTCGGCGGCTTCGATAATGCCCGGGTCTATTTCCCGTAAGGCACTGTCCACCAACCGGGCGTAAAAGGCAATGGCCGCCACCGATAACGGCACGGACGCCGCTACCGGGCCGATGGTGTTGCCCAGCAATAATTGGGTCAGCGGCAATAGCAAGACCAGCAGAATCACGAACGGAATAGAACGGATCATATTGACCAGCACGGTACCCGTCAGATAGAGCGGGCGGTTTTGCCAAAACAAATGTCGGTCGGTCACAAAAATCATCACACCCAAAGGTAAACCGCCAATCAGGGAAAAAAGAGCGGCGATGCCGACCATTTGCAGGGTTTCGCCAAAGGCGGTCACCAAATCAAGCCATAAGTCAGCCATGCAGCACCTCCGTTTGCGCCGTATTTTGCCGAATATAGGCCACCGCGGCGGCCACCTGTTCCGGCCGATCAGGATGCGTCAGCAACGCCACCAATAATCCCAGGGCGCGATGGTTGATGTATTCGATTTTCCCATGCAGGATATTCACCGAAACGCCAAATCGAATTGCAACCTCCGAAAGGACCGGCTGTTCGGCCGAGGCGCCGACGAACGTGATTTTCAGCAAGGTACCGCGCAAATCCCGCATCAGTCGGGGAGGCAGTTCCAAATTAAAGGTATGCGAGACCAATTGACGAGTGAAATCATGGCGGGGAGTGGCGAAAACATCGAATACATCGCCCTCCTCCACCACTTTGCCGCCAGTCATCACCGCCACCCTGTCGCAAACACTTTTGATAACGGTCATTTCGTGGGAAATCAGCACCAAGGTGATCCCCAAGCGGCTATTGATTTCTTTTAGCAAGTCCAATATGGACGACGAGGTTTCCAGGTCAAGGGCCGATGTCGGTTCATCGCATAACAACACCGCCGGCTGATTGGCGATGGCGCGGGCGATACCCACCCGCTGTTTCTGGCCGCCGCTCAATTGCGCCGGCAACGCACGGGCTTTCTCTTCCAGTCCCACCATGGACAGGATCTCAGGAACCCTGCGGGCGATTTCCGTGGAGGATTTGCCAGCGGCTCGCAAGCTGAAAGCCACATTGCTCGCCACCGTGCGGGTATGCATCAAATTGAAATGCTGAAAAATCATCCCAATGGATTGCCGCTGCCGACGCAAGTCCGCGCCGCGAAGCACATCCATGCGCACCCCATTGACGTTGACAGTGCCGGCGCTCGGCCGTTGTAGCATATTGATAACACGCAACAACGTACTTTTGCCCGCGCCGCTGGCGCCCACTATGCCGTAGACTTCGCCTTTGCCTATCCTCAAGCTGACATCATCCACGGCTCGGGTCACTTGTTGTTTCGCCCGACTAAAATCCACACTGATATGGTCTAGCTCGATCATCGTTCGCCAGTTCCATCCTTTTCAATCAAGACAGAAGACTCTCGGCGGACCAGGCCGCGCGAGATTGTTTTTTAAGGATGGGATACCCGCATCCAGTCAGGTTTCTGGAACTGGCTGAATTCGCCGGCGGGATTATTTATCACGGCGGCATATGCCGGGGATTGTACCGCGGCCTTAATATCCTTGACGAAAGGCTTATCCTGATCTTCGCTGCGCACGGCAATGACATTCTTGAGATTTTCATCCAAGGTTTCCAGCGCCAAGGCGCTGGACAGCTTCAAACCGGCGGCGATAGCGAAATTGCCGTTCACCAGCGACCCGGCGACACTATCCAATGTGCGGGGCAATTGTGCGGCATCCAGCGGTTTGAACACCAGACCACGCGGATTTTGTGCAATATCATGTTCAGAGGCCCTGGTCGGATCAATATCGCTTTTAATGGTAATCAAACCCAACTTGACCAGAAAACGCAAACCACGGGCCAGATTGGTCGGGTCGCTGGACAAAGTGATAATATCCCCTGCTTTGAGTTGATCAAGTTGCGTGATTTTGTGGGAATAGAAACCCATACTGGCTGTGGGTACCGTAATCAGTCCCGAGATTTTAAGGCCTTTATCAGCGGCGAACTTTTGTAGATACAATGTATGTTGAAACAGGTTGGCGTCGATGCTGCCATTGGCCAGGGCGATATTCGGTTGCACATAATCGCTAAATTCCCTCACAATGACTTTATACCCTTTTTTGGCCAGCTCGGGTTTGATGGCCTGATTGACCATATCCCCATAGGGGCCGGGCGCAACGCCGAACACAATGGTCTTGGGATCGCTATTTGCCTGTGCCGTATGCAACCCGACAGCAAAAAGCCCGACAATAAATAAACCGCGCAAAAATTTTAAAACCACCATAGTAATGAATATCCTTCATGAGGAATATATACTCTCGATACTTCGATTCGCGTGTAAGAGTATAACCCGTGTTACACAATCATTGATGGAGACACACTTTATCAAAAATTATTTCAAATTCCCTAATAAAATAGAATTTCAGAATAAAATATCGTTTTACTTTATCGGTTAACTTTTTCAATCACGGTATTGTAGAATAGCAAACAAAAGTATTCTACTTCGCCATCCTATCTGCCGATCGGCGTTGTATATGCCAGTTTCATCTAAGCATATTGATAATCGGCATACTCCATGCCGCTTTTTATTGGCTGTTTTCCTCCCGGCCACGCCATCTTGTCTACGCCCTGGAAAGGCATGAACAGCCACCCTGACCTTCACCCACGGCCCGTTTTGGCGGCTCAGGGTCTTTCCTGACAAATTTACCACTTAATGTACCGCCGCAATGCGGCTGGAATTATTTGCAGTATATTGTTTTCCCAAAGCCGTTAAGATAATTTTATTGATACCGCTTTGTGCTTTGGTGCTCCGCTGGAGTCGCCGTATTAACCCAGCCTTTATTGGTACATGTCAACGCTGAGAGGGTACAATGCTCACTATCTGGGGTCGTGAAAACTCTATAAATGTTAAAAAAGTATTATGGTGTGCGGCCGAACTTGAACTTATCTATAACTTTATTCCCGCAGGAGGGGAATACGGCAAAAATAAAGAGCCCTTGTTTCTTTCCCTAAACCCCAACGGTCTGGTCCCCTGCTTGCAGGATGACGTAAATGATCTGGTATTGTGGGAATCCAACACTATCGTGCGTTACTTAGCGGCCCGCTATGGCCAGAATATCTGGCCGCTTCGTGATCCCCTATCCCGGGCGATATCGGAGAAATGGATGGACTGGACATTGTCCACGCTGGCGCCGGCGCTGCAACCGTTGTTTTTTCATGTTGTGCAAACGCCCGCCGGCAAGCAGGATACAAAACGGATTGAGGTTGGTATTGAAACCTGCGAGGGTCTCTTTGATATTGCTGAAAACGCATTGGCAAAACAGCATTATTTTTCCGGCATCGATTTTAGCATGGGTGATATTCCCATCGGCTGTTTCGCTTACCATTGGTTCAATATGGATATTCCCCGCAAACCTCGCAATGCGTTGCAACGCTGGTATGATGCCATTTCGGCCAGAACGGCTTTTCAAGCCAGGGTAATGACACCCTTTATCTGAACGGCCGCGCGCCGAGGTATCGCCACCTCGGCGCACGAGGGCCCGCAACCGACATATCCGGTTAATGAACGGCCCGGCCGGCGAATCCGGCCCCGAGGGCAACGAGCATCATTCCAGCCCCAACTTGAGCAGACTACCGTCCCGCTCATCAGTCAGCACGTAGACATAGCCGTCGGGGCCGACCCGCACATCACGAATACGCTTGCCGAGATTCATCAGCAGGCGTTCTTCCGACACAACCTTGTCGCCGTCAAGGATCAAGCGAAGCAGCGCCTGTTGTTTGAGCGCGCCGATAAATAACGAATGCCGCCAGGCGGGAAAACGTTCGGCATTATAAAATGCCATACCGCTTATTGCCGGTGATTTTTGCCAATACCAGATAGGTTGCACCGTTCCCGCCACCGTTTCACCCTTGGCCTCCGGAATTTTTAAACCGGAATAGTTGATGCCGTAAGTCGCTATCGGCCACCCGAAATTGGCGCCTTTGGCAATGATGTTTACCTCATCACCGCCCTTCGGGCCATGTTCGTCTTCCCAGAGAACGCCCGTCCAGGGGTTGATCGCCATTCCCTGGGGGTTACGATGGCCAAGCGACCAAATTTCCGGTCGGGCATTTTCGTCATGAACAAAAGGATTATCCGGGGGCACATCCCCTTCAGCGGTCAAGCGGACGATTTTACCCTGATGCTTAGTAAGATCTTGCGCGGTGGGCCGGCGATTATTTTCACCCAGGCTAATAAACAGATAGCCTTGGCGATCAAACACCAGACGTCCCCCAAAATGCTCCCCGACGGACAGCTTCGGTTGCTGACGGAATATGACGTTAAAATCGGACAAGCGTCGGTTGTCATCCGATAAACGGCCATAACCCACAGCCGTACCGGCATCATCTTTACCTTGTTCGGCATAGCTAAGATAAACCCGCCGCGATTGGATAAAATCCGGCGCCAAAACCACATCGAACAAGCCCCCTTGCCCTCGGGCATAAACGGCCGGTACCCCTTCGATAGGCGCGGAAAGGGAGGTGCTCGGCGACCAATAGCGCAACCGTCCGACCCGCTCGGTGATGAGCATCCCCGCCTCTCCCGGTAAAAAGGCCAACGACCAGGGATGATCCAGATCGGTTTGCAATGTGGTTACCTTAAGTTCGGCTGCGATTCCTTGTCCGCCCGACAAAAGCAGACAGCCCGACAACAAAAGGACGACTCGCCATTTCATCTCGTTGTCTCCTGCAAAAAAGTCCCTTTTAAGCGTAGAAATGACCTTGCCGTAAAGCGATCGCCAGCGGGCGGTTTTACAATTTCTGACAAAGTTTCGGGTTCAAGGGGACAGGTCTGGCCTAACCCAGTGAGGTCTTTTCAAGCCTGGGGGAAACCCGTTTATGCCACGCTTCCTCGGCGGCCGGCTCCCCGAATACGCGGATACCGCGCCGACCGCACGGTATCCGATCACGGTGCGATAATCGAGCTGACGCCGAACAGTGATTTTGACAAGCAGCCGTATGATTGCATTGATTAATGATAATCTGTTTATAATTATGTAGTCTAAATAATTCATATTGCATCACGGCGGCCACCGAACGCCACCAACGGCGTGGCAACATCAGCATGCAAGAAAACGGATAACGGCGACAGGGCAATGAACAGGGGTACCCGACCCGTGGCCCGCACAACAGGATAAACACGCTATGCCCCAGTCTCTTCGCTATTTCAGCATGATAGTTATAACCCTGGGCCTGACCATCGGCGGGTGCGTTTCACATTCGCCGGCAACGAAGGCCGATAACGGGCAGCAGCGCCTGACCGACCAAAGCGTGCTGGCGGTCAATTGGATGCAACAGTCTGGCGAGTACCGCGCGCTCTCCTTTCAGGCGTTCAACGCCGCCGAGATGGCCTTTGATCAGTCCGTGGCTAAGCATGGTTTGAAAAAGGCGGTGGTGGTGGATTTGGATGAGACGATGCTCGATAATAGCGCCTATGCCGGCTGGCAGATTCAACAACATCAGCCGTTCAGCGGGCCAACCTGGAGCCGTTGGACACAAGCCCGACAAGCCAGGGCATTACCAGGCGCGGTGGATTTTTCTCATTATGTTATTGCCCACGGCGGCCGAATTTTTTACGTCTCCAACCGTGACGAGCGGGATTACCAGGCAACCGCCGATAACCTCAAGGCATTGGGATTCGCCGATGTTTCGGCGCAAACCTTATTGCTGAAACCCGCTGGCGGCAGTTCAAATAAGGCTGGACGATTCGATGCTCTGCAGCGGCAAGGTTACGACATCACCGTTTTTGTGGGCGATAATCTTAATGATTTTAGCGGCGAGCCTTATCATCAGTTGAACACCCAGCGGCGCGAGTTTGTCAATCACCACCAGGGCGATTTCGGGCGTAAATACATTATGCTGCCCAACCCCAGCTATGGCGATTGGGAAAGCGGCCTGGCTCCAAATTACCTTTCCGCCAGTCCGCAAGAAAAGCTGCGTATACGGGCGAAAATGGTCGAGGCATGGGATGGGAAATAGGCGCCTGCTTTTTTGTTGCGATACTGCTTATTCATGCCGGAAAGCGATCTCAATGACATTGCTAAGCGGTTAGCTAAAAGCCGCCGCCATCTGCTTTAGTTCGGCTATATAATCCGGGCGTTTCTGACGGATTACGTCTTCGTGGATTTTGATGATAATGGCTTTCAAAACATCGGCACGGGTGGTTAAACCCTGTTGCTGCATTACCTCATCCAGCTCGCGTTTGTTTTTTTCGCTCAATTTCATGGATAATCTTTTTGAGGATTTCGCTTCGGCAAGCTCCGTGTGCAGCAGACTCGCTAAGCCATCCGCCGGGAAATGACCAGTGTAGATGGCATGCAGGTAATACAGCAATAAATTTTTATGAAAGCTTTCGTTCAATTCCGGGGCAATCTGATCAGTGGCCATATTGAGAATATCAAGATAATGCGCGGGCACTCGAATCTCCATGGATGACTTAATGTTGTCGTATTGCGCCTTGATTTTAGGCGTAGACTGACTAGGAACGCCAACCACTTGATCGCATTTGTCGCATACCGCCGCCAACACGTTTTTCACTATGCCGCTGTGGTCGCTGAAATCCACGTCCCGCAGCAGGTAAGTCGCCGTGGAAGGCCCGCAATGATGGCAAAGCACATTTTTTTTCTCACCTTCTTTAACAATTTTCATAATATGCCTCATCATGGTGAACACTAATAAAGAAAATATCGTGGCAATAAAAATAAAATTTCACGTACCATCTAACCTGGTCTTTGTAAGGTTTCAAAATATGAATCATCACATCAGAATCATGATAATGTTTGTAACAACAATAATAATCACCTGATGTTTTCGTGATCAGCTCAATGACATATTCCTCACTAATCTGACCAGTGGCGAACAGGTTTTTGACATCGATTTTACCCCTTGCTTCATGAGTATAGGCTCCAGCCTTGAGGCGCTTGATCGCTTCTTTTTTGATATCGTTGAATCCCATCGACCGCTCCATTTTGTACGAAGTTTTTCGTACAGTCAAGTCTTATCGCCCATTCATTATGGTAACGACGATGATTTTGTTAAATGGTTTTTGCTGAGGGTTGCGAAGACGGTTCCACAAAGCCACCGGAAATGCGCGAGGCGAGCGAACGAGCCATTATCGGGCAGCCGACCCGATAATTCAGATCCCGTTACTTTTGATTAAGGGCGACTCGCTACCGGCTTGCCGTCAGATTTTAAGTTTTGGGTCAAGCGCATCACGCAATCCGTCGCCCAACAGATTAAAAGCCAGTACCGTCAGAAAAATCGCCAGGCTGGGAAAGATGGCGGTGTGAGGCGCCGTGACCATATCGGCCCGGGCCTCGTTGAGCATGGCGCCCCATTCCGGCGTGGGCGGCTGAGCGCCAAGACCGAGAAACGACAAACTGGCGGCGGTAATAATGGATGTACCGATACGCATGGTAAAATACACCACAATGGAAGACAGCGTTCCGGGCAGAATATGCCTTAGAAGAATGACCCTATCGGGCGCGCCGATACTGCGAGCGGACTCGATAAAGGTCTGATGTTTGATAACCAGCGTATTACCGCGCACCAGGCGGGCAAAGGCCGGGATACTGAAGATGGCCACGGCGACGATCACATTGGTCATTCCGCTGCCCATGATCGCCACTACGGCAATGGCCAGTAAAATACCCGGAAAGGCGAACAGCACATCGCAAATCCGCATGATGATCCGGTCCCACCAGCCTTCATAATAACCGGCCACCAATCCCAGCAACGTGCCGACCACCATACCCAGCAACACGGAAAAAAATCCGGCCGCCAATGAAATACGGGCGCCCATCAGAATTCGGCTGAAAATATCCCGGCCAAGGGAATCGACTCCTAACCAATGAACCAGGGTCGGTCCCTGGTCCAACCTGTCATAATCAAAGTAATTTTCCGCATCATACGGGGCTAGCCAGGGCGCTAAAATCGCCACGATAACCAACAGCAGAACGAACGCGCCCGCCGCCATCGCCAGGGGCTGGCGCCGGAACCTCCGCCAGAATTCACGCCAGGGCGTGCGCACCCGCTGCGCTGAGACGATAGGCATGGCCGCCATGGCGGCCTCTCGGCGCCAGAATTTCATCGCGAATCCTTAGCGGTACCGGATCGCAGGATTGATGGCCGCATATAACATATCCACCAAAAGATTGATAAGAATGAACTCGAGGGAGAAGAGCAAAACTTCCGCTTGAATCACCGGATAATCGCGCATCTCCACTGAATCCACCAGCAAACGTCCCAGACCGGGCCAGTTAAAGACCGCCTCCACCACAATGGAGCCGCCCAGTAAAAACCCGAATTGCAGGCCCATCATGGTTACCACCGGGATCATCGCATTACGCAGGCCGTGTTTCACGATAACCCAGAACTCCCTTACCCCCTTGGCACGAGCGGTGCGCATGTAATCTTCCTGCAGCACTTCCACAAACGATGCCCGGGTAAAACGCGCCATGATGGAAGCGACCGCCGCGCCCAGCGTCAGGGCGGGCAAAATATAATGCCGCGGGCTATCCGCCCCGACCGTCGGCAGCCAGCCCAGTTTTACCGAAAAAATCTGCATGAGCAGCATACCCAGCGCAAAAGCCGGAAAAGAAATCCCGGTCACCGCCAACGTCATACCAATGCGATCCGGCCATCGATTGCGCCATACCGCCGATACGATACCCAACGCCATACCGATTATCACCGACCATAACATGCTGGTCACCGTCAACCAGAACGTCGGCATGAAACGGGAAGCGATCTCAACGCTGACCGGACGTTTCGACACCAGCGAAGTGCCGAAATCGCCCCGCACCGCGTGAGAAAGAAACCGGACAAACTGCTGGGGCAAAGGTTTATCCAGGCCCAGATCCTGCCTGACCAACGCCACCACCGTGGCATCGGCATCCGAACCCGCCACCAGCCGTGCCGGATCTCCCGGCAGCAAATGCACAAACAGAAAGACCAGCACCGCCACAATGAACAAGGTTGGCACCAGCCCCAGCAAGCGTTTGAGAAAATAATTCAGCATCGGCCTATTTCATATCGGCATGACTGAAATCGAAAGAGGTATCAGGCATGACATAAAAGCCGGTCAAATCCTTGTTGTGCGCGTATAAGATTTTCTCGGTCAGCAAAAATACCCAGGGGGCATCAGCCCAGATTCTGTCCTGAGCATCCTTGTACAAACGGGCTTTCTCCGTTCGATCAGTGGTTTTCAGCGCATCGGCCAAATCCCGGTCGACCTGGGGATTACTGTAGAAAGCGGTATTAAAGATGGCCGGCGGCGCCGACTGGGTGGCGAACAACGGCGTGAGCGCCCAGTCAGCCTCGCCGGTGGAAGCCGACCAGCCGGTATAAAGCATCCGCACACCGGTCTCCTTCACGCCCTTGTCTTCCACCTGCGCGGCGCGCTGTCCGGCGTCCATGGCGGTTACCGTGACTTTAATGCCGACCTGCGCCAGCTGCTGCTGGGTAAATTGCAGCGCTTTCTGGAAAGTGCTGGTGTTATGGGACGACCACAGTGTGGTGGTGAAGCCGTGAGGATACCCCGCCTCTTTCAACAGCTCGCGCGCCTTGGCCGGATCATAGGGCCAGGGTTTGTATTGCACCGCATAATCGATCGCCGCCGGCAGCGGGCCTTGCGCGGGCACGGCGTAGCCTGCGTAAGCCACCTTGATAAGCGCTTCTTTGTTGATGGCGTAGTTGATGGCCTGGCGGACCTTAAGATTATCGAACGGTTTCTGGGTGACGTTCATACTGATATAGCGCTGTAGAATCGATGGCGCCGATTCTAATTGCAACTGGTTGTTTTTCGTCAATAAGGCGGCCTGCTCGTAGGGTACCGGATAGGCGAACGTGGCTTCGCCGGTTTGCAGCATGGCGGCGCGGGTATTGTTATCCACCACCGGGCGCCAGGTGATACTGTCGAGCTTGGCGGCGCCCTTTTGCCAATAACCATCGAAGCGCTTGACCTTCATATAATCGGTTTGGTTCCACACCACGAATTGATAGGGGCCGGTGCCCACCGGATGAAAACCGATGTCTTTACCATATTTGCGTAGCGCCGCCGGAGAAATCATGACCGCCGCCGGATGCGAGAGGTTATTGATAAAGGGCGAGAAAGGGGTTTTCAAGGTAATCTTCACCGTATAAGGGTTGACGACCTCGGTTTTGGCGATCATTTTAAACAGGTTATAGCGTTTTAAATGATTATCGGGATTGCTGGCGCGATCCAGATTCACCTTGACCGCCTCGGCATTGAAATCGGTGCCGTCCTGAAACTTCACGCCCTGGCGCAGTTTAATGGTATAGACCAATCCATCGGGGCTGACCTGATAACTTTTTGCCAGCACATCGATTTGCTTCATGTCTTTATCGAATCCAAACAACCCTTGGTAGAAAGACTTGGCCACCGCCTGAGACAAGGTGTCGTTGGCATCGTAGGGATCCAGGGTAGTAAAATTGGATCCCACCGCAATCACGGCGTCTTTGGCGGCCCATGCCGGGGATGACGCCAGTGCGGTCAGAACAACCGTTGCCGCCAGCCAGCGGCCTTTATTTTGGTGCTGCATCATAACATTCTCCGTGCATATCCTTGTCAATAAACGCCGCCGACCAGGTGGCGAGCCACAAAGTGCCCCTCCCCCACCCGGACCAGCGGCGCAACCAGGGGGTCGTCACCCAACGCCCGAACCGGGCTTGGGATCTCTTCCGCCGTCAGCGCGCGCTCAGGCCGCCGCCGCGCGGGATCGGCCACCGGCACGGCGGCCATCAATTTTCGCGTGTAGGGATGCTGTGGATGCGCAAATACCTGCCGCCGGGGGCCGATTTCCACGATTTGCCCCAGATACATTACCGCCACGCGATGGCTGACGCGCTCAACCACCGCCATATCATGAGAAATGAATAAGAAAGCGATACCGAATTCCCGCTGCAAATCCAGCATCAGATTGATAATTTGCGCCTGAATCGAGACATCCAGCGCCGATACCGATTCATCGGCCACGACCACCTTGGGATTGAGCGCCAGCGCGCGCGCGATGCATATACGCTGACGCTGTCCTCCTGAAAATTCATGAGGGTAGCGTCGGGCGTGTTCCGGCGACAAGCCGACACGCTCCAGGAGGGCCGCGGCCCGACGTTCGGCGGCCTTACCGCGGGCCACGTCGTGAACCAGCAACGGTTCCATAATGGAATAGCCCACCGTGAGACGAGGGTCAAGAGAAGCATAAGGATCTTGGAAGATAAACTGAATATCCCGACGCATATGCTGCAACTCTTCATCCGGCATATTGACGATGGAACGGCCTTCAAACAAGATATCACCGCCGCGGCTTTCCACCAGACGCAGTAATGCCCGGCCCGTGGTGGACTTGCCGCAGCCGGATTCCCCCACCAATCCCAGGGTTTCGCCGGGATAAAGATTGAAACTGACTTTTTCCACGGCATGCACCCGACGCCGCACCCGATTGAAAATCCCCCCCCGCAGGTCGAACCCGGCCACCAGATCCTTGACTTCAACCAGGGGCCGTCCCCCGGGCGCCGGCGGCTTACCGGCAAAATCCCCGGTCGCAAAGTCATGTCGCGCCGGATCGTTGGCGGTGGAGATGATCCGCTCATCCAGCGCGCCTTCGCCCACTTCTGCCGCCATCGGCGCGGCGGGCCGGTAACCATCCGACGCAAGCTGTGTTCGCCAGTCCTGCAACAACGGGAACTTGGCCGGAAGATCCTGGTCGGCCATGGAACCCAGCCGGGGCACCGCCGCCAGCAGCGCGCGCGTATAAGGATGGCGCGGCTGGGCAAATAATGCGCTTACCGCCGCTGATTCCACATCACGGCCCTGGTACATCACCAGCACCCGATCGGCCATCTCCGCCACCACGCCCATATCATGGGTGATGAAAATCACGCCCATGCGCATTTCCCGTTGCAAACTGCGAATCAGTTGCAAAATCTGCGCCTGGATAGTGACATCCAACGCGGTAGTGGGCTCGTCGGCTATCAATAACGCCGGCTTGCAGGACAGCGCCATGGCAATCATGATCCGTTGGCGCATGCCGCCGGACAATTGATGCGGGAAACGGTCCAACATATTGCGCGCGGTGGGAATCCGCACCAAATCCAGCATGCGTAGAGCCTCGGCGCGTGCGCCGCGATGATCCATGCCCTGATGCAGCCTTATCGACTCGGCTATCTGTTCGCCAACCGGAAACACCGGATTAAGCGACGTCATCGGCTCTTGGAAAATCATTGCCATATCCGCGCCGCGCAACGTGCGCATCATCGACGGATCAGCGGCGGCCAAGTCGATTATCCGGCCATCGCGACGGCGGAACAACAGCGTGCCGTTGATGATCCGACCACCACCGAGTTCAACCAAACGCATCACCGACAACGCGGTCACCGATTTGCCGGACCCCGACTCGCCGACGATCGCCAGCGTCTCGCCCCGGTCGACGGTAAAAGAAATCCGCCGGACGGCATCGATAGACTCACCCTCGTGGTCGAACCCCACGGCGAGATCATGGGCGGCCAACACCTGGTTTTCCGGCAGGAATGGCGCATCAGCGCTAAGATTCAAATGTTCCGTTGCGCCGGCGGCCATCAGCGAGCATTCCCGACGGGGGCGCCCCATTGCGCAGAGGTGTCGGCCCGGTACCCGTTTTGCCCATCAAAAGGCAAGATCCGCCGCGCGATCACGCCGCCATGGATGACTATGACTGGTCTGTTCACTGAATCCGCTACCTTCGCCCGCTTGAAAAAACGATACTGTCCGGCCCGCGGTTACACCATGGCCGACGACCGATACTATGCCTTCCCGTCAAAAGGCCGCAGGTGAGTCAGAACCGCACGCAAAGACGCCGCACGGACAATCCGCGAGAAGATCTCGTATTGCCCGGTCCTAGACAACCCACTCACCGGCCCTGAGTGACAGGATCTCTTGGTGATGGAGAAGAAACGCTACTGTTTTGACTATATTGACCCTGCCGGCCAGTGTAAAGAAGAAATGCACGCTATTGATTGCATAAGCCTTATTGGCATTTGCTTATAATACCGCCGCCTGTCAGCCACACGCCAGCCGACATCCGTTCTCGTCGACGGCGTTTTCTGCCATAATGGCGCTATCATCACGATACCGGCCGCCGCACGTCAGGCCGGTGACACAGGAGTGAAAATGGTTGAGTCGCGTTCCCCTTTGTTAACATTGGAGCAAGCCTTGGAACAAATGCTATCCCAGGTTTCTCCCCTGACCGACAGCGAATTTCTGGCACTCACCAATGCCGCCGGCCGGATTTCCGCCGCGCCGGTGATTTCGCCTATCGATGTTCCGCCTTTCGACAATTCCGCCATGGACGGTTATGCGGTCCGTCTGGCGGATATCGCCGAGGGATCGCCATTGCCTGTGGCCGGGAAAGCCCTCGCCGGGCGGCCTTTTGCCGGCGACTGGCCACCCGGCACCGCCTTGCGTATCATGACCGGCGCGCCGGTACCCGCAGAAGCCGAGGCGGTCATCATACAAGAGCAAGCCGATATGACGGGGGACGGCGTCCGTTTTACCGCGCCGGTCAAAATCGGGCAAAATATCCGACGGGTCGGCGAGGATGTCCGCCGGGGCGGTCAAGTTCTGCCGGCCGGCCGGCGGCTCGGCGTGGCGGAACTGCCGCTGTTGGCATCCCTTGGTATCGCCGAAATCGCCGTACTGCGCCGGTTGAAAGTGGCGCTGTTTTCCACCGGCGACGAACTGCGTCCCATCGGCAGTCCGTTGGCCGCCGGACAAATCCACGACACCAATCGCTTCACTGTCCGCTTGATGTTGCAGCGCATGGGATGCGATATCCAGGATCTGGGCATTGTGGCCGACAACGCCGCCGCTTTGCGCGAGGCGTTTCGCCAGGCCGATGAGCAGGCGGACTTGCTTATCACCAGCGGCGGCGTTTCAGTGGGCGAGGCGGACTATACCAAAACCCTGTTGGAAGAAATGGGGCGTATTGACTTCTGGCGGCTGGCCATCAAGCCCGGTAAACCCTTCGCCTTCGGCCGCCTGAATCACGCCTGGTTTTGCGGTTTGCCCGGCAATCCAGTTTCAGCGGCGGTAACCTTTTATCAATTGGTCCAGCCGTTAATTGCTTGCCTGTCCGGCCGTACCGGTTGGCGATTGCCGGCGCGCCTGCGCGCCCGACTGACGACGCCGGCCAAGCCCTCCCCGGGCCGTACCGATTTTCAACGCGGCTATTTTCAAAGCACGACGCAGGGCGGGATTGAAGTGGCCGGCACCGGTCACCAGGGGTCGCATATTTTCAGCTCTTTTAGCGCGGCCAACTGCTTTATCATCCTGCCGCCGGGTCAAAACAGGCTCATGCCCGGCGACGAGGTGGAGATAGAACCGTTCAACACCGTGTTGCTAGACTGAGGCCGGACCGTGGCGAATGAATTGAGTCGAGAAGAAATACTGCGCTATAACCGGCAAATTACCTTGCGGGGTTTTGATTTCGACGGCCAGGAAAAACTCAAGTCGGCACGCGTGCTGGTTGTCGGATTGGGGGGGCTGGGTTGTGCGGCCGCGCAGTATCTTGCCGCCGCCGGCGTCGGTCGGCTTGACCTGCTGGACTTCGATCAGGTGTCCCTGTCAAACCTGCAACGGCAAATCCTGCATACCGATGAGCGGATAGGGATGGCGAAAGTCGCCTCCGCCGCCCAGGCGTTGTCGGCCATCAATCCGCACATTGTGCTGGCCCCCCATAACGATCACCTGGATAACGACCGGCTGGACGCGCTGATCAGCTTGTGCGACGTCGTAGTTGACTGCAGCGACAATCTCGGGACCCGGGAACAGTTGAACCAGTTGTGCTTCTCCCGGCGCGTACCCTTGGTGTCCGGCGCCGCGATTCGCATGGAAGGTCAACTCAGCGTGTTCACCTATCGCTCCGGGGAGCCTTGCTACCGTTGCCTGAGCCGGTTGTTCGGCGCGGAAAACCTAACCTGCGCCGAATCGGGGGTTATGTCTCCGCTGGTGGGCGTCATTGGTTCGCTGCAAGCCATGGAGACCCTTAAATTACTTACCGCATTCGGTCGGCCCGCCAGCGGCAAGCTGGTGATTTATGACGCAATGACGCTGCAATTTCGCGAGATGACGTTAACGCGCGATCCGCGGTGCGCTATCTGCGGCGCATCCTGACTGGCGTTGTGTCCCGCCGGGCCGGACGATCGGCCCTACAGGCCGCGGTAGATCAATTCAGCCCCTGGCTGCGCAAATAGTCTTCATAATTACCGGTGAAATCCACGACGCCTGCTGGCGTCAATTCCAAGATCCGGGTCGCCAGGGAACTGACGAATTCGCGATCATGCGAAACGAAGATCAGCGTGCCTTGATAAAGCTCCAGCGCCGAATTCAGTGATTCAATGGATTCCATGTCCAGGTGGTTGGTGGGTTCATCCATGATGAGAATATTCGACTTTTGCATCATGAGCTTGCCAAACAACATTCGGCCTTTTTCCCCGCCGGACAGCACGCCGACCGGTTTCAGAATATCATCCTGGCTGAATAACAAACGGCCAAGCACGCTGCGCACCGATTGTTCATCATCGCCCGGCTGTTTCCACTGGCTCATCCAGTCGAAAACCGTCATGTCTAGGGCGAACTCACCGGCATGATCCTGCGCATAATAACCGAGACGCGCATTTTCCGACCATTTGATCAAGCCGTCGCGCGGCGACATTTCCCCAACCAGGGTCTTGAGCAACGTCGTTTTACCGATGCCGTTGGGCCCCAGCACGGCCACTTTCTCACCGACCTCCAACATCAGATTGAAGCCCGTAATGAGCGGCGGCAGGCCCTCATAGCCTTGGACAAGCTGCTGCACTTCCAGGGCATTGCGGAATAATTTTTTGTCCTGTTCAAAACGGATAAACGGATTCTGCCGGCTGGATGCCTTAACCTCATCCAGTTGAATTTTTTCTATTTGTCGCGCGCGCGATGTCGCCTGCCGCGATTTAGAGGCGTTGGCGCTAAACCGGCTGACAAAGGATTGCAGTTCGGCAATCTGCGCTTTTTTCTTGGCGTTGCCGGCCAATAAGCGCTCCCTTGCCTGAGTGGACGCGGTCATGTAATCATCGTAATTACCCGGATAAATACGTAATTCACCGTAGTCCAGATCGGCCATATGCGTACAAACCATATTCAGGAAATGCCGGTCATGGGAAATTATGATCATGGTGCTATTACGTTCGTTCAGCACCTGCTCCAGCCAACGGATGGTATTAATGTCCAGGTTGTTGGTCGGTTCATCCAGCAACAGGATGTCAGGGTCGGCAAATAGGGCCTGGGCCAGCAACACCCGCAACTTCCAGCCCGGCGCAACTTCGCTCATCAACCCCTGGTGCTGTTCGAGCGGGATGCCGACGCCCAGCAACAACTCTCCCGCTCTGGCTTCAGCGGTATAACCGTCCATTTCGCCGTACAAAACCTCCAAATCGGCGACCCGGTAACCTTGTTGCTCGTTCATATCGGCCAGGGCATAGAGGCTGTCGCGTTCCTGTTTAATCGCCCACAGTTCCGCATGGCCCATTATCACAGTATCCAAAACCGTGTATGTTTCGAAGGCGAATTGATCCTGGCGCAGCTTACCCAATCGCTCGTCAGGATCGTGCGTGACATGACCGGCGCTAGGCGGCAGGTCGCCGCCCAGTATCTTCATGAGCGTCGATTTACCGCAACCGTTGGCGCCAATCAGGCCGTAGCGATTGCCGCTGCCGAACTTAACGGAAATGTTTTCAAACAGCGGCTTACTGCCAAATTGCATGGTGATGTTATTACTGATTAACAAAGCGAATACTCGTTATAAAATTGTGATATTCCACACAGTATGCCACAAATGAGAGATAAAAAGCGCGCTTTCTCCTCCATCGCGCAAGGCGGAAAGCCATTGGCGCACGCAAGTCGCCCTATTGCCTTCAGCGGCGCCGAACACAGAGAAGAAATGTTGCAGAGGGGGGATCGGCAAGACAGCACGTTTTTGCCGCGATCAAGACAGGTACTCGTCAACCTCGCGTTGCCATGTTGTTGGTCGCGGCGCGTCCCAGGCGCATTGCAGGCAATGTGACTGGGACGATAGGGATATCCCGTCTTCCACCCACGTACCGCCATAGGCGGTTCACATGCGTTTCCGACACAGATGTCGATCATTTGCCGCCGCTTGGCAACTTAAATGATGTAAAGCCTGGCCGTTCATGGTCTGAATGCCGGCCATATCAATACCCGCCCATATATGGACTCAGGCTTGTGGCTCATCCAATCAGAAACGATAGCCTACGCCGGCGATCCAGGTACCGACATCAACACTGCGGATACGGCTCTGTTCATAAGAAACGTCCAGAGCGACATTTTCCATTGGGTTGAACTGTAAGCCCGCGCCGTAAGAAAAACCAACATCGTCGTTATTTTGTGTATGCCGCACGCTTTGGGAATTATTGGTGAATTTACCAGCACCAATACCCACTACGCCATAAATACTTGCCCAATCATTGATGCGATATACCGGGCCGCCGGTGAAGCCATAATATTGGCCTTTTTGATAATCACCGTCCTGGACTTGATTTTTTTCAATGTAGGTAAAAGAACCAATAGCGCTCCAAGGGCTGGTGTTATCCCATTCGTAGCGATACTTCAAGTTAAAACCATTGGCTTTATTAATGATGCCTTGCGCATCACCCTGGGCATAACCGATGGACACGGTGCTGTCGCCGGCCATGGCCGAACCTGCTGTGACGCTCAGGACACAAGCTAATGCTGAAAGACATGCAATTTTTTTCATACCCACCTCAAATGTGAAATTTACGTCCTAACCGTGAAAATATACCAAAAAATAGCACGAAACTCTGCTAGAGAATTGTTGTCTAAGTAAACGTATCGTGTAACATAAGTTTTCTGACTTATCTATCTTATTCATTTGGCAGCGAAAATCGCGCAAAATGTCCAGATTGGCTTTACTTAACCTTACATGATATTGAGAAAATTCCGAAGCACATGACCAAAATTAGACCAATTTATCCGCCTCGTCTGTTTAAACTTTTCAACAAGTCATGTCGTTTATTTCAAGATAGCGTTTAAATAATTCAAGTTGCATCGCAGCAGCAAATGAGCAAACCCGGCCAGCCAAACGACAACTTGATGTATGAGCAGTATACACCCCTGGTAAATTGACGTCTGGTTATCTATTGGCCATTTTAGCGAGGCCTGTTTATCGGCGATGTTCACGCATTTGATCAGTTGGCCATTTCTGAGCCGGCAGGAATAAAAATACCCTGTTTCGCATCGCGGTTCTGCTGCGGAAGGCGCCAATGGGTTCCCGGTTAATTCGGCACTTGCCTGTTGCCGCGATACAATGGGATACCCCTTAAATGTTGTAAAGTTTATTTACGCGTCAATGCGTCAACTGGTACAAATAATGCATATTTTGATTTTTTGAGGGACAATTTAGCCAGACGGCATCAATATCCTTTTATGGTAAATAAAAAGGGGAAATAATGTACGTTTTTGAACAATTTTCTCTATTTAAACGTCACCTGGAGATACAGCGCGACGCACTGTCTAAGACACGCTGTTTTTCCTTTCTTTGCCGGGGGAGGGGTTAGTCCCATTCTCCTTTTTGTTGTATACTTGTCATATTTCAAGTTGCCTCTTTGCTGGCTGCGTTCGTTCATCCCTATCACATGGTTATCTATGCAGCCGCACAGTTAACTATGCTTCTGTGGACTTGTTCGCTTGCCGCCGCGATGCACCTTGAATTATTTAGACTAGTTAATTTATCAGCCAAAAGTTTGTAATGAAAATTATTACCGTTTGCCATACCTTCGCGCCAATGACGGAAAATGGCATGTTATTCGTTTAGGTTGCGGCGCGTCGGCAAGTGACCATCACCGCAAAGGGCTTCCCCCCTGCAGTAACAGGGATGCGCGAACGCGCGAAGAGGCGCTGAAGCGGCGGATACGGGCACGCGGCAAATTTGCCGCTTTCCGCGGGCGGTAAGGTCTCCCGGCCTTGAAGGGATCGGGAAAACGGGGGGCGAAAGGTATCGGCGATACGAGCGATAGGCAACATTGGGCGCGTTTGTTGCTATACTTATTAGCCTGAACGAATCAATAATGATCAATTAAGAGGACGATTGATGATGAGTACCGCTAAACTGGTTAAGACGAAATCTTCCGAACTGATTTATACGCGTAACGATATGGACGAAAATCTAAAAACGGCCACTATCGCTCTGCTAAACCGTTTGGTTGTGGAATACGTGGATCTGGCATTGATCACTAAACAGGCGCACTGGAACATGCGGGGCTCCAATTTTATTGGCGTTCATGAAATGCTGGATGGGTTCCGCGACGCCATCTTGGAACACCAGGACACCATCGCCGAACGCGTTGTGCAACTGGGGGGGGTCGCGCTGGGTACGGTCCAGGTCACTAATGATAAAACGCCGCTTACCAGCTATCCCACCAATATTCACAGCGTGCAGGATCATTTAAAAGCGTTGGCGGAACGTTATGCCATTGTGGCCAATGACACCCGCAAAGCCATCACTGAAGCGGAAGACGACGATACCGCCGATATTTTCACCGCGGCTTCCCGTGATTTGGATAAGTTCTTGTGGTTCATCGAATCCAACATCGAATGATTTGAAACGACGCCCCGCGCTGATATGACGTAGACGGGCGAATATTCCATATTCAGGCCGGCAACCTTCGTTGCCGGTTTTTTTGCCCAACAAGGCTAAAACGGGTAGTTAAAACGGATAGTGTAAACGGATAGTGTAAACGGATAGTGTATTAGCGAGGACCCTATCATGGCGAGCGGGTGGGCGCCGGATGGCGCTGTACAAGATCAAATCGACTCCACCATTGAGGACGAGGTGCGGCGGGCCCGCCAGGCGTTGTCCCATGGCGAGGGTTCAGCTTACTGCCGCGAGTGCGGCGACCCCATCCCCGAAGCCAGGCGCCGCGCATTGCCTGGCGCGCAACTTTGCCTGCCGTGTCAGGCCCAGCATGATAAAAAGACTCACTTCTCCGGTTATAATCGCCGCGGCAGTAAGGACAGCCAATTACGCTAGCCGGCTCGGCTGGCCGGATGATACCGTTCGCGTCGCTTTCTCAGGCCGGGCATTGAAACTTTTGCCGGCGGGATTTACTCTAAACAGAAATGACAATCCGTCTACCGCGTCATCAGGCACTTCAGGCCGGATCCGTGCGCGGTCAGCGATGCGGCCGCCGACTCGGATTGCGGCCGCCCCATCGACAGCCAGTCCGGAGCAATGATGAATCAATCCGCTTATCATTATTACGAACCGCGTCATGGTCATCATTTGGCGCATGATCCGCTGAATGCCATTATCGCGCCCCGCCCCATCGGCTGGATAGCCTCGGTGAATCAACACGGCCAGCGCAATCTTGCACCTTACAGTTTTTTCAATTGCTTTAATTATTCTCCACCCATTATCGGCTTTTGCAGCGTCGGCTGGAAAGATAGCGTCGCCAATATCAACGCCACGGGCGAATTTGTCTGGAACCTGGCGACCCGGCCATTGGCCGAAGCCATGAACGAAAGCTCGGCCTCGCTGCCCCCCGGCGAGGATGAGTTTATGTTCGCCGGTCTGACGCCCATCCGGGGCACCCGGGTGGCCGCGCACCGGGTGGCGGAAAGCCCGGTGCATTTTGAATGCCGGCTCAGCCAATGTATCCGCCTGTTGGATGCCGACGGCATCCAATTGGAAAGCTGGCTGGTACTCGGCGAGGTGGTGGCGGTGCATATTGATAAATCGTTGTTTGATGAACAGGGTATTTATCAAACGGCAGCCGCTCAACCCATTCTACGGGGTGGCGGACCGAGCGCATACTTCGGTATCACCGACGAACAACGTTTCGATATGATGCGGCCCGACGCCCGGTTGTAATTCACGCAAAAGGATAACCGGCAGCCCGTTTCTCACCAAAGGCCCGCCGCAGGCGGTTTTGACGAGCGTCTTGCTCACCGGCCGTCCCCATGCAACCTGGGCACGCTAGCGCACGGCCCGGGCGAATTGTTCACACATAGCCTCATCCCCCTGAGCATTGGATGCCAGTAGCCGTTCGCCATCGACCACGCTTATCCTCGCCTGCCAGTCAAAATCAGCGGGGGGTTGCGGCCGCTTGGCGGCATTGGCGATATCGATTTGTGCCTGCCGCCAGGCTTCATCCGCCGTTTGATTGCACACCCGCGCCAGGTAAGCGGGATTAAAGCCTTCGCCGGTCAGACTCCGTAACGTTTCGTCATGGCTAACGCTGTTGCCCGGCCCCCAGTAGTGCTCCGCCAGCGCCGGCCCGATGGACGGATTATCCGTCAGGTAACCGTCGCGATCGAGAAAAAAGCGCCGGGTCTGCTCCACCGCCATCAGCGCCAGCAAGTACCCCTGATAGGAGCAGGCCGATTCCTGCGACAGCAGATGCGGTATCGCCAGCAAGGGACGGGGGCTGCCGTCAATACCGAGGATGCGCTGCTCGCACTCCCGCGCCAACCGGGTGATATTCGGCGGTGTCAATTGCGCATCCGGCCACTGATACAATGCCCATTCGAAATAGGGCACCAGAAGAATATGCCGTTCATTGAAAGCCCGCATCGGCTGCCGGGCGGCGATAAGCGCCCGCAGCAGATCATCCGGCGGCGGGTTGCCGTTGCCGTCCAGGGCATAGCGTTTAAGCCAGTCGACATCATCCAGCAGGCTATCGCAGAACATGGACTGGGTTTCAGCATAAGCCATGGATGTGGGCGGATACTCCTGGGAAAAGCAAGGCGCGTTTTGGCGGATGTTGGCAAAGTGCGCCGCATGGCCGCCCTCATGGAACAGCGTATTAATACCGGCGATACCGCTGCCCACTTGATCGGGCTTGGCCAGGCTGGTGAAATTGATCCGGGCCGGCAGCCACCGCCCCTCATCTAAAAAAGCCGGCACCGGCCCGTGCATAAATCCGTTTTCATATTTGTGCTGGCGCACCAGCAGATCGAGCTGCAGTTGCGCGCCGTTAAAGCCAATATGCAACCGTTTGAAACTGTCTACCCAGCGGCGCAGGGAAGCGGAAAAAGGCAGGTAAGGATCCAGGCGACGCGTGACGTCGCCGGCGGTGGCATAACGGATATTCCACGGCTGCAAGGCATGTTCCCCCTTATCCTGCGCCAATTGCCGCAGACTGCGCAAATTGGCCTGCCGGGTTTGCTCCTCGAACTTATCAAGAATCGCGAATAATTGCTCCGGGGTCATTTGCTCGGTCTTGCTGACCTTATAATCGAAATAGTTGCGATAGCCCAATTGACGGGCGAAACGATTGCGCAGACAAACCAGATGGGGAAAGCCGTGACCAAGCAGCCACTGTTCCAGATCCCGCAGGGCCTGCTGAGAACTCCGCCGGCGGCCTTCGTCGGTGTTATTGGCCTGATTGGTCAACAGTTCACCCAGGGTGGCTGGCACGCGCTCACCGTTATCATTCACATGGGTCAATTGCACGGTTTTGCGTTGCGTAAAAAGGGCGTTTTCCGCTGCAATGATCTCATCCATCAATACCTGCGCCCGCGGGTCCTCAATCACGTTGCAGGCAAAAAAACGCGCCCATCCCCGCAAGCCGTGCAATAGCGCATCCCGTTGCGCGCCAGCCGGTTCCCGCTCTAATGCAGCGATATGCCGACGAATTTCACCGGGACGGGCGGGATTGGCGATAAAACGCTTGTACGCCTGCTCCGCCTGCTCGAAACGCGCCGGAATCGCTTCGCCGCCGATAGCCATATAGTTTTGCCAGAACAAATCCTCTTTATGCTGGTGAACCGCCAGGTAATCCTGGTTAAGGGCATTGAAATACTCCCGTATCTGTTGCATGTTTTTCCTCAGCGTAATCGCGATGCTACTCAAGCCGCCGTCTTTTCCGGCGCCGTATCGGATAGGCACGAAATAGGATCTCCGGCAATCGCCCGGTCAACGTCGTGCCCTGACGTACCTTCCCTTGGCTTTGATATCGCCTATCAGCCGTCGGCGCCGAATACCCGGCCAATATAATCGAGCGCCGCGGGCAGCTCTGAGAAGCGGCCGGCGGCCAATAAACAGCAAGCCAGTTGCAGCCGTATGGCTGTGGGCAGAGGACACTCGCCAGCGAGACATGCCCGCGTCCAATGAACGGTCGACGCCGCATCGCGACCGGCGGGCAGCATTTCCGACGGGGGCAGCGGGTGATCCGCCGGGTCCAGCAATAGCTGGCGCTGCCCCTGATAGAGGCCATAGATCGGCGTCAAACGCTGCGGGTTGGCATAGGTTTCACCTTCGGTGCCGTTCATCAGTAACGCGTTGCTATTGATGGACGTGAAAAAATTGCCGACTCGAGCGATGTATTCCGGGTGCGAAACACTGGCCAGACGCCAGTGCAAATGATGTTGAAACGGCGTCGCGAGTTTTGCCAGCGTATGGGCGCTATTGCGCACCCCCATCCGCCAACGTAACATCAACTGGCCATCCAGCGCCGGGCACAAGCGAACGATGGGAATAAACACCGGTTGTCGCGCCAGGGCCAGGGCGCTTTGCGCCTCGGCGGCGGAATCCTGCCAGGCCACGCCCAATTCGCGAAAAATTTCCGCGCTGGTCACTCGCCCCGGATCGCCGGTAACGCCATGCACTACCACCGGGAAATCCAGCCGCGCCAGCGCCAATGCCAGCAACGGCGTCAGGTTGGCTTGTTTGCGGGCGCCGTTATAGCTGGGAATGACTATGGGCATCGGTCGATTCACCGGCGCCTGCAGCGACATGACCCGCTCTTGCATCGCCTGATAAAAGCCCAGCAATTCCTCCTCGCCCTCGCCCTTGATGCGCAAGGCAATCAATAATCCCCCCAGCTCCAACGGCGGCATGTCCCCTGCCAGAATAGCGCGATAAAGCGTATAGGCCGTTTGCCGGTCGAGATCGCGGGCGTGATTTTTACCTCGCCCTACTTCTTTAATGATCCTGCTGAAATCCATAATGGGTATCATTGTTCAATGAAACATTTCACCGTCACTGAGCATAGTCCCGGCGACAGCCGTTTTTCAAATCTTTCATTCCGGCACGATCGGCTGTTCGATGGGGAAAACCGGCAACGCCGCCAGCAACCGACGGCCATAGGGTTTGGTAAGCAGCCGTCGGTCGTAAACAACCACTTCGCCGGTACAACCATGACTGCGAATTAAACGTCCGACCTGTTGTATCAGCGCAAAGGAGGCGCTGGGCAAGCTTTGCACCTCGAACGGATGACGTTTCTGGCTTTTCAGCCATTCTCCCTCAGTGAGGATGACCGGGCTATCCACCGGCGGAAAGGCGATTTTGTGAATGTGCACCTGGGTTAACAGTTCGCCTTTTAAATCCAGACCTTCGGCGAAGGATTGCAAGCCCATCAAGACGCTGACGCCGCCTTGGGAAATGCGTTTGCGGTGTTCCTCAATCAGGCGGTAGCGCGGTTGGTCGCCCTGCACCAGCAACGATAAACGCAGATCCGGCACCTGCGCCAGAAAGGCCTGCATGGCGCGCTGGCTGGCGAACAACACCAGCATGCCCCGGTGAGCCTTTTTCGCCAGTTCGCCACGAAAATAACGGGCCATTTCCGCCAGATGCGCCGTTTCGTGCGCGATAGAAGGCTCATGGCGCATGCGCGGAATAACCAGCTTGCCCTGATGTCGGTGATCGAAGGGCGACGCCAGCGCGACGAACCGGTCGCCGGCCCGATCATCCAGTCCGCTGAGCTCCCGCAGACGATCGAAACTGTTCAAGGACCGCAGCGTGGCGGAAGTCACCACGGTATGCGGGACTCTCGACCAAAGCAGCCTCTCCAACTGTTCGCACACCCGTATACCGACGCAGTGCAAATAAAGATGCACGCCATTATCGCGCGACTCGCGGGTCAGCCACTTGCAGACCGGCGCGTTGGACGCCTTTTCCCGGGCCGCCAATTGCCAAAGACGGCCGGCCGACTCCCAATATTCTTGGAAACGGCTGGCGTACAGCAGCGCCTGGTGCAACCGCACTGTATCTTGCCGGCCGGTTTTTTCACCCAAATCGTTGATTAGAAACTCGGCGAGCAGGCGTAGCCCCTCGGTAAGTTTATGCAAACGCTCCGCCAAGGCGACCATGTCTTCCGGCAAGCGGCCCATGGAAAAACGGTACTCTGCGGCGATACTCTCGGACGGCAAATAAGCCGACGCCTGTCGCTCAAACATCTGCGTCAGCTCGCGAATTTCATCGCAATGGTTTTTCAATCGTTCGGTCTGGCTCAAACGGGGCGGACGGGCGGGCTTGAATTGGCTGAGCGTCTGTTCGATGAGGCGCATGAATTGCTCTAGCTGATGCGCGACGAATCCACCGGTGATCTCGCCGGACATTTCCAGCGCATCGCGGGCCACATCAGGCAAATGATGGCCTTCATCAAATACCAGCAGCATGTGCTGCGGCTCGGGCAATACCGAATCATTATCCAAAGCCGCCATGACCAGCGCATGGTTGGCCACTACCACGTCGGCATGTTCGATTTCCCGCCGGGCGAGAAAAAACGGACATTCACGGAAATAATGGCAATTGCGGCCGAGACAATTTGCTTTGTCGGTGCTCAATTTGCGCCAAAGCCCATCTTCCACCGTGCGGGGATAATGATCGCGCAGACCGTCCCAGGCCAGGCTCGCCAGCGCCTGCTGCAAATCGGCGCATAAAGCCTGCTCGGCATCGTCGGCCGCCAACAGTTCATCGTCGATAAAGAATTTCAAATCCCCCTGAAATGCCCGATCCGCGGCCAACGCCGACAGATTGCGGGGACAGACGTACCGGCGGCGGCCGAACGCGGCGGTAAATGTCAAATCGGGGATCAGCTTTTTTAATAGTGGTAAGTCCTTGTCAAATAATTGATCTTGCAGGGCCACATTGGCGGTACTGACCACCAGCGGTTTTTCCTCCGCCCGACCTATGGCGATACCCGGCAGCAGATAGGACAGCGTTTTGCCCACGCCGGTCGGCGCCTCGATCACCAGATGACGCTCAATATCACCCGACAGCGCCCGCGCGACCTCGGCAATCATTTGGCGCTGCGCGGGACGCGGTATGAAATCAGGAACGGATTTTTGCAGCGCTTTATACCAATTAAGGATTTGCGCCTTGACGGCAACGGACAGCGGCATCTTCAATGTTTTCTGGGCAAATGACGGGTTATTGTCCCACAGAGGGCTTTGCACGTCAGCCCGCCACTGGATATAACTTCAGGTTTTTCGTCGCGCCTCGCAAAAAAGCCCGCGGCGAACGTTGTCCCGGCGGGGCTTGCCGGTATAATAGCGGTTAAACCTATGTTAAGGAAAAGCATGAGCCTAACCAAAGTTGTCATTCTCGGCGTCATTTCCCTGCTTGCCCTCGGCGCCATCGGCGGAGTAATGCTGTCCGGCTACATCATCATCGTCCACAGTTGAACGGCGCGCCGGGATTGCCAAAAGCGTCAGCCGCGGTGGAAAACGGCCAGCCAGCGCTCAAATAGCATATCGCAAATGATCGCCAGCAGCGCCACCACGATGGCGCCTTGTAACACATAGGCAGTATTAAAGCCGCTCAGGCCAATGATGATCGGCGATCCGAGGGTTTTGGCCCCCACGGTGGACGCAATGGCTGCGGTGCCGATGTTGATTATCACCGAAGTACGGATGCCGGCAATGACGACCGGCGCCGCCAGCGGCAATTCGACCCGCATCAATATTTGCCGACGGGTCATGCCCGCGCCGGTGGCGATTTCCCGTAAAGACGCCGGCACGGTCTCCAATCCGGCAATGGTGCCCTGGACAATGGGCAGCAAGCCGTACAGCACCAGCGCAATAACAGCCGGCTGTTCGCTAAATCCCATGACCGGCACCGCCACCGCCAGCACCGCCACCGGCGGGAACGTTTGGCCCACCGCCACCACCGTCTCCACCAGCGGGCGAAACGCCATGCCGGCCGGGCGGGTCACGCCAATTCCGGCGCCGACGCCTATCGCCACCGCAATGATACTGGATACGAATACCAGCCGAATATGCGCCCAGGCCAGGGCGGCGAAGCTGTCCTGCAAATACACCGGCCGATCAAGGGTCGGAAACAGATAGGAAAAAAGCCCACTTAACCGTGGCATGCCGAACATCAGCATCAGCAGCAATAACAGGCACCAGCACAACGGATCAGCGAGAATCCGACGCAGCATCGCCACCCCCCGGCTTAACCTGTCGCACCAAGTCATCGAGGTGGAGCACGCCGAACCGGTTTCCCGCCGCGTCCACCACCGGCAATCGGTTGGTCTGGCGCGCGACGAATTCCGACAGGGCTTCGCGCAGGGTGATGTCAGCCGATATCGCCCCCCCTTCCAGTTGTTCTCCCCTACGTGCCCGCACACCGACCGAATCCAGCGCCAGCAATTTTATCCCTCTATCGCCAGGGCCGAAAAAGTCGCGGACGAAATCATTGGCCGGTTCAATCAACAAGTGTTTTGGCGCGCCTTGCTGTATGATTTTGCCCTGATCCAACAGCACAATGCGGTCCGCCAGCGACAACGCCTCGTCGATATCATGGGTTACCAATACAATGGTTCGACCCGATAGCCGGTGGATGCGGGCAATCTCGCCTTGCAGGGCGGTCCGCGTGACCGGATCGAGCGCGCCAAAGGGTTCGTCCATCAATAACACCTCCGGGTCGGCGGCAAGCGCCCGCGCCACCCCGACCCGCTGCTGCTGCCCTCCTGAAAGTTGATGAGGATAGCGATGGCGGAATTGCGCCGCGTCCAGATGCAGCAACGCCAGTAATTCGGTTACCCTATCGCGGATTCTGTTCCGCGGCCACTTCAGCAGTTGCGGTACGGTGGCGATATTCTCCTCCACCGTCCAGTGTGGAAAGAGACCGATGGATTGAATGGCGTAGCCCATCCGCCGGCGCAGTTCCTGCGGTTTGAATGCATGGATTTCTTCGCCGGCGAAGAGAATTTTGCCTTGATCGTGCTCTATCAGCCGGTTAATCATTTTAAGCGTGGTTGACTTACCGGAACCGGATGTCCCGATGAGTACGGTAAATTCGCCGGCGGCGATATGAAGATCCAACTGTTCAATCGCCGGCTTGCCGTGGAAATATTTACTGACGCGCTGAAATTCAATCATGGACGTCCCCGGTCAATAACGGAAATGATCAGTTTGAACAGCGTATCCACCAGCACCGCCAGGGCGATGGCCGGAATAACCCCCAACAACACCAGTTCCAGGGCGCTGCTCAACAGGCCCTGGAACATCAGCGCGCCGAATCCGCCGGCGCCGATCAGCGCGGCCACCATGCCCATGCCCACGGTCTGGACCGCGATTATCCGCACGCCCGATACAATAACCGGCAACGCCAGCGACATCTCCACCCGTAAAAAAATCTGCCCGCGGGTCATCCCCATGCCCAACGCGGTTTCAATCACGTCGGCGGGCACTTGCCCTAGGCCGGCATGTACGCTGCGCACCAAGGGCAATAAAGCATAAAGCACCAACGCTATCAAGGCCGGCGCCAATCCGATACCGCCAATGCCCAGCGCCCGGAGCCAGGGCCAGGTATTGGACAGGGCGCTTAACGGGGCGATAAGCAGGCCGAAAAGCGCGATGGCGGGAATGGTCTGGATGATATTGAGCATGGAGAACAGCAACGGGCGCCAACGAGCCGAATAATGGCACAAAAAGCCCAGCGGTATGCCAATGGCCAGAGCCGGCGCCAACGTACCGAACAATAACGTCAGATGTTCGCCGAAAGCGGTTTGGAAAACCTGTTGCCGGTTAACATATTCCTTAAGCAGCGACAACTGATCCAACCGGCCTGTCGACAACAACCAAACCAGCGGTAGCCAGACCTGAACATTAACCAATACCCGCAGGGTATGACTGGCGGTGGCCCGGCTAACGGCGTCGGCGGCCATGAGCAGACAAAGCGCCGCCATAAGCCAGAAACCGCTGCCGAATGACGTGCGCGCCAAGGCGTTGCCCTGGCCGGCCAGCCGAAAGGCGGCGGCGCCCGCTTGCGCCGTCAGGCAAAACAGGAACCCTTCCGCCAGCAACACCGTGGCGATCGAAACCCATCGTGAGGGAGTGGCCCAGCAAAGCATGCCGGCCGCCGCCGGCGGCAATAACCAAAACCAGCCGACGGACACCAGTTTCGCCAGTCCGATTCCCTGCCCCGTCAGTAAGCGGTTGGGGGCAAAATTTACGAAGGGCAACAGGCTTCCTGCCAGAACCAACATCACCAGCAAGGTCAGCAATACCGGATTTTTCACCAAAATAACAAACTCCCCGGCGCGTCTGGCGGATTTATTTCACGAACCCCTGTTGTTTTAAATAATCGGCCGCCACCTTGCTGGCGTTTTGTCCTTCCACCGCGATGCTGGCGTTCAGCTTTTGCAAGGTCGGCGTATCTAAGGAAGCGAACACCGGTTTTAACCAATCGGCTATTCCGGGATGCTGTTTCAGCACCGCCTCGCGGATAATGGGCGTCGGCGCGTAAATGGGCTGCACGCCCCGGGGATCGGACAGCGTATGCAATCCCAACGCGGCCACCGGACCGTCAGTACCGTAGGCCATGGCGGCATTGACGCCGGATGTCCGCTCCGCCGCCGCTTTCAGCGTTACCGCCGTGTCGCCGCCCGCCAGTGATAGCAACTGATCCTGGCGAAGCTGAAAATCGTAGGTTTTCTCAAACGCCGGCAGGGCATCGGGGCGCTCGATAAATTCAGCCGATGCCGCCAGTTTGAATTTGCCGCCATTTTTCAGATAACGGCTCAAATCGCTGAGGGAATCGAGATGCTGGTTTTTAGCTAAATCATCGCGAACGGCGATAGTCCAAGTATTATTGGCCGGCGCGGGATCCAGCCAGACAATATGGTTTTTGTCATAATCGAGCTGCTTGACCTTTTGGTAGCCGGCGTTGGCGTCTTTCCAAACCGGATCCTTGGCGTCATTAAAAAAGAAGGCGCCATTGCCGGTGTACTCGGGATAGATATCGATTTCGCCGGAGGTAATGGCGCCGCGCATCACCTGAGTCGTCCCCAACTGCAGTTTATTGATGGTTTTGACGCCGTGCGACGCCAGGACCTGAAGGATGATATTACCGAGCAAAGAGCCTTCAGTATCGATTTTCGAGCCGACGCGGACCGGGGAATCCGCCGCCTGCGCCTGGACGCTGGCGGCCATACCGAGCATGAGTACGGCAAAGCTTAGCAGGCGTCCTTTGGCAAAGAGTTGGGTCATGATGTGCATTCCTATGGTAAATGATAAAGGGATCGACACCGAACCGCCAATCGAAGATAGGTTTTTGAATAATAGTTCATATGTAAATTCATACCCCAAATAATTCGCCTTATGTTGCGACGTTAAGCGAGCGGACACCGCAACATAACTGCATCGGGAAGTAGGCCGGATAGCGCCGTCCAAGAGAACTTATCCGAATGGCGCCGCGGCAAGATCACAAAAAGGGCGCTTTATCGCCGATCATAAACCGCATCACCGTCGCGCGGCGTTCATACGGTCTTGACCGGCGCCGTGTTATCAAAGCAATGTGAAACGGGCGGTTTTGACCCGGGCGGAATCCAATCCGACCATAACATCAAAAGCGCCAGGTTCGGCGACCCGTTGCATCTGCTGGTTATAGAATTTCAAAGCATCGACATCCAACCGGAAGGTTACCCGCTTCGATTCCCCCGCCTTGAGAAATACCTGGCGAAATCCACGCAGTTCCTCGACCGGCCGGCTAATGGATGCGGTCACGTCGTGAATATACAGTTGAGCCACCGTGGCGCCGTCCCGATGACCGCTATTGGTCAGGGTAACGCTGACCGCGATGCTGCCATTGCGGGATAGGGTCGGGCTGGACAGCCGTATGTCGGAAACGGTGAAACGGGTGTAACTCAAGCCATAGCCGAACGGGTAGAGCGGCCCATTGGCCTCGTCGAAATAATGGGAGGTATATTTATCAGGCGCCTTGAAATTGTACGGCCGCCCAGTGGGAAGGTGATTGTAATAAATCGGGATTTGTCCCACTGAGCGAGGAAAGGACATCGGCAGCTTGCCGGACGGATTGTAGTCGCCGAACAACACATCGGCAATGGCGTTGCCGCCTTCGGTGCCGCTGAACCAGGTTTCCAGCATCGCGTCGGCCTGCTGATCTTCATGTACCAGCGCCAGCGGGCGGCCGTTCATTAGCACCAGCACCAAAGGCTTGCCGGTAGACTTCAACGCGGCAATCAATCGTTCCTGGCAATCGGGAATAGTGATATGGCTGCGGCTGGAGGCTTCATGAGCCATGCCCTGGGATTCCCCCACCGCCGCGACGATCACATCCGCCCGCCTGGCGACCTTGACCGCCTCGTCAATCATCGCCTGCGGTGTGCGCGGGTCAAGCGTCACGGATTGTTCATAGCTGTTTAAAAAAGCCACCATATCTTTATGATCGGTGATATTCGAACCCTTGGCATACAATACCGTCGCTTTGCCCGCCACCGCGTTGCGAATGCCCGCCAGTAACGTGACGGCCTGGTCGACGCGACCGGCCGCCGACCAGCTGCCGAGGATATCGCGCTGGTCGTCGGCCAACGGTCCGATGACCGCAATGGTTCCCTGTTTTTTCAGCGGCAGCGTCTGCAGACGGTTTTTCAGCAGCACCAGGGTCTGCCGCGCCACTTCCCGCGCCTGGGCGCGGTGCAGGCGGCTTTCGGCGTTCGTGTCCTTAGGATCGCTGCCCGCCGGCCCGAGATGGCTATAGGGATTACGGAACAACCCCATATCGTATTTGACGTTCAATACATGGCGGACCGCATCGTCAAGCTCCGCTTCGCTGACCGCGCCGCTTTTGACCAGGCCCGGCAGATAACGACTAAAATACACATCGCCCATGCTCATATCAATACCGGCGTCCAGCGCGATTTTTACGGCTTCGCGCGGCGAACCGGCGACACCGTGATCGATCAGTTCTTTTACCGCGCCGTGATCGCTGATGGCGATACCTGTAAAATGCCACTGTTTGCGTAACAGATCTCTTAGCAGCCAGGCATTGGCGGTGGCCGGCGTACCATTGATGGTGTTCAACGCCACCATGACCCCACCGCTACCGGCATCCAGCGCCGCTTTGTAGGGAGGCAGGTAATCCTGGAACATGCGTTGCGGGCTCATATCGACGGTATTGTAGTCCCGGCCGCCCTCGGGCGCGCCATACAGGGCGAAATGCTTGACGCTGGTCATCAGGGAATGCCGGGCGGCGGGATCCTTGCCTTGCAGCGATTGCACCATTACCCGGCCCATTTCGCTGGCAAGGAAAGTATCTTCGCCCAGGCCTTCGGACACCCGACCCCAACGGGGGTCGCGGGTAATGTCCACCATTGGCGCCCAAGTCATATTCAAACCGTCCTCGCTGCCCTCATAAGCGGCGATACGCCCGCTGGTCGCCACTGCGTCGAGATTCCAGCTCGACGCCAATCCCAAGCTGATGGGGAAAATGGTCCGCTGGCCATGGACGATGTCATAGGCGAAAAACAACGGTATCTTCAATCGGCTCAATTGCATGACCTGGTCTTGCATGGCGCGAATATCCGGACGGGTAACCGTGTTGAATATCGCCCCCACCTGACCTTTTTTTATCATTTCCCGTATGGCTTCCTTGGGATTGTCCGGGCCGACGCTGATAAGACGCAACTGACCGATTTTTTCCGACAGCGTCATTTTTTTTAATAACGCGCTGACATAAGCATCGCGGGGTAAATTCGGGGAAGGAAGCAGATTATCCGCCGCCATGGCGGTATTAGACAAAAACGTTAATGTTGCCACCAGGCCAAAAGAGCACAGCCATTTCATATCGTCATTCTCACAATCGCAAAAACAAACCGGGCGGTGGGCCCGGTAAGGAATTCAAATCGACGTACTATACTCTGAATACGTCGCGTTGCATCGCAGCGGCGCCTGAGCCGACCCCGGGGGCATGGCCGGCGCCATGGCTGTTGTGAGCGGGCATCGCCAGCAAAGAGGCAACTTGAAGTATGAGGGTATATGCCATCGGGATATAATAAATTCAGTGTAGCCCATCACAGCATCGTCGGGATAGGGTTAAATTATTGAAAGCGTTTTTGTTGACCGCGATGCCACCTGAATACTGAGTGCCTAAAACGCAGCTTGGCCCGCCGCTGAAAGGGCCATATCGACTGGGAGACATGATGCCGCAGACTTCGCCCTATTCATCTTATCTGTTTATTGAGCAGTTAAAAAAGCGGGTCGGCAAGAACGGCGTTCTCACCGGCCCACGGCGTACCCAGCGTTACCGCCGGGGGTTTCGCTCCGGCAGCGGCCCCGCGCTCGCGGTGGTTCTGCCTGGTTCGCTGCTGGCACTCTGGCGGGTGCTGGAAATCTGTGTCGCCGCCGACAAAATTATTATTATGCAATCGTCCAATACCGGACTTACGGAGGGATCCACCCCCAACGGCGACGATTACGACCGTCAGGTGGTTATCGTCAGCACCCGGCGTCTGTCGGGCGTTCAAATTATCGATGAAGGTCGGCAGGCGGTCGCCCTGGCCGGCAGTACGCTTTACGACCTGGAGAAAGCGCTGGCGCCTTATGGCCGCGAGCCGCATTCGGTGATAGGGTCTTCTTGCCTGGGGGCGTCGGTCATCGGCGGCATATGCAACAACTCCGGCGGTTCATTGGTCAAACGCGGGCCCGCTTATACCGAAATGGCGCTGTATGCCGCCATCGACGCCACCGGACAGTTGGTGTTGGTCAATCATTTGGGCATCCGCCTGGGGCATTCGCCGGAACAGATTCTAACCCGGCTGGAAAACGGCCAATACGGGGCAAAGGATATTCTTGCGCCGGATCGCGCCTGTTCCGATCACGAATACGTCAAGCGGGTCAGAGACGTGACGGCCGATACGCCCTCGCGTTTTAACGCCGATCGCCGTCGGCTGTTCGAGGCGTCCGGCAGCGCCGGCAAACTGGCGGTGTTCGCGGTACGGCTGGATACCTTTCCCGCCGAGCAGCAGCAACAGGTCTTTTATATTGGTACCAACGATCCCCAGACGCTCACCGCGCTGCGGCGGGATATCCTCGGTGGGTTCGTCAATTTGCCGGTAGCCGGGGAGTATCTGCATCGGGATTGTTTCGACATCAGCGAGAAATATGGCAAGGATACATTCATTTTAATCAACCGGCTGGGTACCGGGCGGATGCCCCGACTGTTCCAGCTCAAAGGCCGTATCGACGCGACGCTTAACGCGCAATCCTGGCTGCCATCGCACCTAAGCGATCGGGTGTTGCAGGCTTTGAGCCGGCTATGGCCGTCGCATCTGCCGCCACGCATCAAAGCCTACCGCGATCGGTTTGAACACCACTTGCTGCTGAAAATGTCCGGCGAGGGGATCGATGAGGCTCGGCATTATCTGGCGGGGTTTTTCAACGGTGCCGACGGCGATTATTTTACTTGTACGCCCCAAGAGGGCGACAGCGCGTTTTTACACCGTTTCGCCGCCGCGGGCGCGGCGGTGCGCTATCATGCGGTTCACAGCGACCGGGTTGAGGATATTCTGGCCCTGGATATCGCTTTGCCGCGCAATGAAACCCGCTGGTTCGAAACGTTGCCGCCGGACATCGATCGGCAGATCGTGGCCAAGCTGTATTATGGCCATTTCCTGTGCCATGTTTTTCATCAGGACTATATCCTGGCCAAAGGCACCAATCCTCATGCGCTAAAACAACGGATGCTGGCGGAACTGGATCGGCGCGGGGCCGAATATCCCGCTGAACACAATGTGGGCCATCTTTATCACGCCAAACCGGCGCTGGCGGCGTTTTACCGTCAAATCGATCCGACCAACGCCCTGAATCCCGGTATCGGCCAAACCAGTAAGTTAAAATATTGGCAAGAAAAACGGGAGCATTCATAACCTGTCCGCGCCAGCCCGTAAATTTCCCCGGCCCGGTTCACCGGGTTACCGAACAAGCGGACGAAATGTCATGCCGTTTTGTGGCATCGTATTCATTACCTGTTCTTAGGGGCTTGGCAAGCGACATCACCTTTGCAATACTGCTTGACAGTGTTACAAGTCATGAACGCGGCATACGATAATTGACGGAATCCTCCAAAGGAATGCATCGCGCCCGCGTCGGAAAATACCGCGACTTATCCGGCGATTATCATGGCATCAGGGATGAACGGTTCATTTCATTCTACAAGGCGCCGACTCAGTGATGAAATATGTGATTGTTGGAACAGGCAACATCAGTAAAACCTATATCGGGGCGTTACAATCACTTCCCGGCAGCCAAGCGGTGGGTTTCGTCTCGCGCAGCGGCCGCGCCGGCGAAAACGTTCAGTCCCTGCCCTGCTGGCCGACGCTCTCGGCGGTGGATCGCCCGTTCGATGCGGTTATCGTGACGACGCCAAATGGCGTGCACCCTGTCAGCGCCATTGAGGCGGCGCGGATGGGCAAACATATTCTGGTGGAAAAACCGCTGGGCATCACATCCTCGGCGATGGAAGAGATGATTGATGAAGCGGCGCGTCATCATGTCGTTCTGGCGGTCAGCTATCAACGCCGCACCAATCCCGATAATCTGGCGGTCAAGGCGCTGATGGATCACGGCGCGTTCGGCCGGCTCTATAGCGCCGATCTCAGTTGCCGTTTCTGGCGCGACCAGCGCTATTACGACAGCGCCGACTATCGCGGCGGCTATGAATTGGATGGCGGTGGGGTATTTATGCAACAAGCCTGCCATCATATCGATAACTACATCTGGCTATTCGGTATGCCGGAAAAGGTTCAGGGCGAACTGGCGACCTTCGCCCACCGGATGGAAGCGGAAGATCACGGCGCCGTGGTGCTGCGCCATGCCAACGGCATGATCGGCACCATTGTGGCGTCGACCTGCGCCCCGCCGGGTTATCCCCCGCGACTGGAAGTCAGTTGCGAAAAAGGCACGTTCACCCTGCTTAATGATCGCATAAGCGACTGGCATATCGAGGGCATCGACAATCCCTCCAGCAGCGATCAGCAGGCCGAGGATGTCGGCGCCAGTAGCCCCGTTATCAGCGATTTTTCCCGCCACGAGGCCGTCCTTGCCGATTTCGAGCAGGCAATCGCCCAGGGAACCACGCCGCTGGCGGATGGCAACGACGCGCGGCGCGCAACCGATCTTATCCTGGAGATCTACCGCTGCCAGCCGAGGTCCCATTAATGTTGCAGCTCAGGGCAGCCCGTATCGACGAGTTGGACAAACTCACCGAGCTCTGTTTGCAATCCAAGGCCGTCTATGGCTACGACGACGATTTCATGCGATGTTGTCGGGAAACATTGACATTCCATCCCGCCGATGTGGAAAGTTCCTCCATTTGCGTGGCGGAATGCGATAGAGAATTGCTGGGCGCCGCCCAGCTGTTTTTCAGCGAGGGCAATGCCATTTTACAGCGCCTGTTCGTCTCTCCCGCCAAAACCCGGCATGGCATCGGCAAAGCATTGTTTGGTTGGTCGCTGCAAATGGCCCATCGCGCCGGCGCCAGACGTTTATTGATTGATTGCGATCCCCAGGCCGCCGGCTTTTTCCGACGGATGGGCGCCCGACCAGAAGGGGTCGTCGATTCCAATATCGTGCCGGATCGCCGGATGCCCCGTTATCAAGTCACCTTGTCGTCTCGCCGACCGCCTTCGGCGGAGTAGCCGCGGCGGACGACTTGCTTATCTCAAGGGAGTCGACAATTTTGTACGAATTGCATATCGCCAACAAAAACTATTCTTCCTGGTCGCTGCGTCCCTGGCTATTGATGACGGCGCTGAGAATTCCTTTCACCGAAGTCGTTCATCCGTTTCAAGGGGCCAACAACGCCGGCATATTCGGTCATTTTTCCCCTTCGGGACGGGTGCCTGTACTGTATGACGGCGCCCTGGCCGTTTGGGATTCCCTGGCTATCGTGGAATACCTGGCGGAAATTCACGCCGGAGTTTGGCCGGAGGATTACCAGGCCAAAACCTGGGCACGCTGCGCGACGGCGGAAATGCACGCTGGATTTAGCGCGCTACGGAATATCTGCCCCATGAATTGCGGTATTCGGGTAACGCTGAACCCCGTGCCGGCGGCGCTGACCGAGGAACTCGTCCGTCTGGACGCCCTGTGGCAAGAAGGGCTGCGTCAATTCGGCGGTCCGTTCCTGGCTGGCGAGGAATTCAGCGCCGTCGATGCGTTTTACGCGCCGGTGGTCATGCGAATCCAGACCTATGGATTGCCGCTCTCCCCCGCGGCGCAAGAGTGGTATCGCACCATGCTGGCGTTGCCGTCGTTGCAGGATTGGTACCGACAGGCGCTTGCGGAAGCATGGCGGGATGAGAGTCACGAAGCGGAAAGCCGCCAATACGGGGAAATCACCCAAGACCTGCGCCGCGCTTAATCCACTTCGCCGCCTTGTCCCGCCGCGGCGTTACGCGCGGTCATGCCGGCCTGGCGGGCTTTTTGTTTTTTATAATTCAACGCCGCCGCCGGCACCGGCGACGCTTTGCCGGTTTCCAGCCAGCTACGGATGCGATTGGCGTCGGCGAAATGGGTATACTTGCCGAACGCGTCCAGAACAACCAGCCCCACCGGCCGATGATTGATAACCGTGCGCATCACCAGGCAATGCCCCGCCTGATTGGTGAAGCCGGTCTTGGTCAACTGAATCGCCCAGTCGGGACGATAGACCAGATGATTGGTATTACGGAACGGCAAGGTATACGCCGGATGTTGAAATTTCGCCATGGTTTCATGGGTAGTGCTTAACTCGCTCAGCAACGGATACTGTTTGCTGGCAATCAACAATTTGGCCAGGTCCCGCGCCGTCGAGACATTGCGCGCCGATAAACCGGTCGGCTCCACATAGTGGGTATGCAGCATGCCCAAAGAGCGCGCCTTGGCGTTCATGGCGGCGATAAATGCCGAATAGCCGCCGGGATAATGATGCGCCAGGCTTGCGGCCGCACGGTTTTCCGAAGACATTAACGCCAGCAGCAGCATATCGCGGCGGCTGATTTCACTGCCGACCCTGACCCGGGAAAAAACGCCCTTTAATTCCGGCGTCTGATGAATATCCACCGAGATAATCTCATCCAACGGCTGGTGGGCGTCCAACACCACCATCGCGGTCATCAACTTTGACAGCGAGGCAATCGGCACCACTTCATCGGCATTGGTGGAATAAAGTAAATGATCGTCGGTCATATCCACGACGATGGCGCTACCGGAAGCAATCACCAAAGGCGATAACGGCACCGCCGTCGCCGGCGCCGCGTTGATTGCGGCAAAGGCATTGCCGACCATGACATTGCCGAGCGTGAAAAGCGAGGCGCTCAAACACGCGACTCGAAAAAAAGATAACATTATTTTAGCACCTGAGAACCATGGCGTAACGCATGAATGACGCCATAGTATAGCGAATCATTGAAAAACGAAATATCCTTGTCACGCTTCACGTCCCCCCTGCGCTGATGGCGTCCTACGCCCTTGCTGCGAAGACATCCAGGGTTGTCGCCAATGAACGCCATGCGCTATCCCCAGATTTTTACACAACAAGCGCGGCGCGCGCATTTTTCCTGGCGGCCGGTATGGGTTTGCTATAATTGCTCTTACGTTAGCGACAATACACTATTTAACGCCCATGCACCGTCCCGCTGTGACACCTTGATGACGCATCTATCTCAAATGCATCGAATTGCCTCAGCGCGGCATAACCGACGTTGCAACCGGAAAGGTCACATGCCGCCAACCAAGAGGCAGTTTGTAGGATGACGAGTCAAGACGGCAACGAAACCCGCCAGTCAGAGAAGACATCGCCGGAGCGTGACCCTCAGCACCTCGGCGATCGCCCGGCGAATACCGGGCATAACGATGGACCGCGGCAAGACAGCCAGTCCCGGCAAGAATCCTCGGTCAATAATGGCTCGCCGGAGGACGACCAAAACGATGCGTCGACCGCATCCCATAATGGGCCCGGCAAAAAACCGTTAATCATCTTGGCGGTGGTCGTGCTTATACTTGTTATCGTCGCAATGTATTTCTGGCTGACGACCCGTAATCAGGAAACCACCGATGACGCCTATACCGAAAGCGACGCGGTCACCATATCGCCCAAAGTCTCCGGTTATGTGATTGATCTGGCCGTCCGGGACAACCAGCGGGTGCATAAAGGTGATCTGCTGCTAAAGATCGATCCGCGGGATTATGTCGCCCAGCGAGACCAAGCGGTAGCGCAGCTAGGGCTGGCCGAGGCCCAATTGCATCAGTCCCAGGTGCAACTGGCCTTGTCCCGGGTGCAGTATCCGGCGCAATTATCCCAGGCTCAGGCGCAATTGGCCCGCGCCGAGGCTAACCAGCAAAACGCCGAGGCCGAATACCGCCGCCAGCGCGGCGTCGATCCCCGAGCCACATCGCAGCAAAATATCGATACCGCCAACGCCCAGCTCAAGGCAGCCCGGGCTGATACCGCCAATGCCCGCGCTCAAGTGGACGTCGCCCGGCAGGTGGCATTGCAGATCCGCCAGGCCCAGACCACTGTCGAAGCACGACGGCAACAGGTGCGACAGGCCAAGGCGCAATTGGAGAGCGCCAATCTCAATTTGTCCTACACCGAGGTTCGGGCGCCGTTTGACGGTTTCGTCACCCGCCGCAATGTTCAGCCCGGGTTGCTGGTCCAGGCCGGCGGCGCCCTGATGTCGGTGGTATCGCCCAATGTCTGGGTCATCGCCAATTTCAAAGAATCCCAGCTGACGCATATGCGGCCCGGCGATCGGGTGGATTTGTCCGTCGACGCCTACCCTTCCCTGGCGTTGCAGGGCCATGTCGACAGCATCCAGCAAGGTTCCGGTTCGCGATTTTCGGCCTTCCCGGCGGAGAACGCCACCGGGAATTTTGTTAAAATCGTTCAGCGGGTACCGGTTAAGATTGTCATCGACAGCGGTCTGGATCCGAGTATGCCGTTACCGCTGGGCCTTTCGGTCGAACCCAAGGTCTATTTGAAATGAGCGCGGATCGTCACTGGCGGCCGGCCGCCAATCCCTGGCTGGTGGCATGGGTGGTGACCTTGGCGGTCTTCATGGAGATCCTGGATACCACCATCGTCAATGTCGCGTTGCCGCACATCGCCGGGACCCTGTCCTCCAGTTACGACGAATCCACCTGGGTATTGACCTCCTATCTGGTGGCGAACGGCATCGTTTTGCCCATATCAGCCTTTCTCAGCCGGGTGTTCGGACGCAAACAGTATTTCCTGATATGCATCGCCATGTTTACCCTGTGCTCATTCTTGTGCGGGATGTCCGACGAATTGTGGCAGATCATTTTGTGCCGCGTCTTGCAGGGATTCTTCGGCGGCGGCCTGCAACCGATTCAACAATCGGTTTTATTGGATTATTTCAAGCCGGAGGATCGCGGCAAGGCGTTCGGCCTGTCTTCCATCGCCATCATTGTGGCGCCGGTGGTGGGGCCGACCCTGGGCGGCTGGATTACCGATAACTACAGTTGGCGCTGGGTTTTCCTTATCAATATCCCCATTGGTATTCTTACCGTGATCGCCATATATCAATTGTTGGAAGATCCGCCATGGGAACGTCGCATTGAGGGCCGTAAACTGTCCATCGACTACATTGGTATCGGCTTGATTGCCTTGGGACTGGGATGCCTGCAGGTCATGCTTGATCGCGGCGAGGACGACGACTGGTTCTCTTCCGGTTTCATCCGGCTGTTTGGCTTGCTAACGGTTATCGGCCTGGTGGGGGCGGTATACTGGCTGTTGTACACGAAAAAACCGGTCGTGGAACTGCGTTGCCTCAAAGACCGCAACTTTGCCGTTTCAAGCCTGTTGATGGCCGGTATGGCCATGATCCTTTACGGCAGTTCGGTGACCATACCGCAGTTGGCGCAACAGGAACTGGGCTATACCGCCACCCTATCCGGCCTGGTCATGTCCCCTGGGGCGATTTTAATTGTGCTTTCCATTCCGCTGGTGCTTAAACTGATGCCGATAGTGCAAACCCGCTGGCTGGTGGCGTTTGGCTTCACCTTATTAACACTGGCCTTCATGTATTCCAGCCGGCTGACGCCCAACGTGGACTATTTCACCTTGGTGCTGATGCGCAGCATGCAATCCATCGGTTTGGGTTTTCTTTTCGTCCCGCTGACCACGCTGGCCTTTGTTACGCTGTCGCCGCGGCTCAACGCCGATGGTTCGGCGTTATTCACCATGTTTCGCAATGTGGCCGGCTCGGTGGGCATTTCGTTATCCACCGCCGCCATTACCGAACGCAGCCAGGTCCACAGCGCTTATCTGGCGCCCAACGCCACGCCGCTCAATGAGCAGTTTCAACAGGCTATCGCCGCCGGCGCGGCGGTGGTGCGCGATTTCTCGCTGCAAATAGGCGACCCGGTGCAGAGCGCCGCCGCACAGCTTTATCGGCAAATGATCTTCCAATCAAGAATATTGTCGTATATCGATGTCTTTACCCTCTGCGGCGTAATGGCGTTTATCATGATTCCTTTTTGTCTGCTGCTTTCGCCGGTAAAAAGCGAAGGCAACGCGGGGGCGCATTAGTATGCCGGCCAAACTCAGGGCGACCAGTCCTTCCTGGCTATTGCGGCCGCGTCATGGCGCGGCCGGCCTCCTGATGGCCGCATTGACCGCTTGCTCGATGGGGCCGGATTACCATCCGGTCACGCCGATCACACCCGCCGGTTTCCATGGGCTGGCCGGCGACCGGCAATCCACGCCGGTTTCCGCAACGCTTGCGTCGCAACCGGATCCCGTCTGGTGGCGTAATTTTCAGGATCCCGAGCTCAATAGCCTTATCGATAGGGCCATCGCCGGTAATCTCAATTTGCAACAGGCCGTGCTGCGAATCGCCGGCGCGCGCGAGCAGACGCTACAGGCCGGGGCCGCCGGTTTGCCGTCGGCGACGGCCAATGCCCGCGTGACACGCGAGCAATTAGGCGTTGAGGGTTTTCTTGATTCGTCGCAAATCCGCGCCCAGGCGCAAAATGTCGACCCGCAACTGGCCTCCCGGCTCGATGGCCTGACCCGGCCCATCAATTTATACCAGGGCAGTTTCGACGCCACGTGGGAAATCGATCTTTGGGGTCGGGTACGCCGCTCGATAGAGGCGGCGAACGCCCAGACCCAGTCGTCAATGGAAAGTCGCAACGATGCGCTGGTTTCATTGGAAGCGGAAGTGGCGCGGAGCTATTTGCAGTTACGCGGCGCGCAAAGCGTGGCGCAAACCTTACAGACGCAAATCGACGTGGCCCGCCAAACCCTGGAACTGACCCGCAGCCGGCAACGGAACGGACTGGCGCCGCAAACCGATGTGGAAAACGCCGCCGCGCAGCTAGGCTCCCTGCAAGCTCAGCTTCCTGCTTATCAGGCGCAACAACGGCAAGCCATGAACGCGTTGGCGGTCTTGCTGGGACAACCGCCCGGCACGCTGGATAAGGAGTTGGCGCAACCTAAACCCTTGCCGGCGCTGCCGGCGGCGGTGGCGGTGGGCGTGCCGTCCACGTTGGCGCGCCGCCGGCCCGATATCCGCCAGGCGGAAGCCAATTTGCATGCGGCCACCGCCAATATCGGCGTCTCCATCGCCCAGTTGTTTCCCGATTTATCCCTAACGGGCCAATTCGGCACGCGCAATGACGATGCGGATTACCTGACCCATTGGAGCAGCCATTTCTGGAGCATCGGTCCACAAATCTCCTTGCCGATCTTCCAGGGCGGGAAGTTGGTGGCCAGCGTCCGCCTTGCCAGGATCGATCAGGCCAATGCGGCGCTGGCCTACCGGCAAACGGTCCTGTCCGCCTTGCAGGATGTGGAAAACGCGCTGGTCAGCTACCATACCGATCAGGATCGGGTAACGGGCCTGGAGCAAACCGCGCAGTCAACCCAAAACGCCTTCGAGCTGGCTCGCGACAGCTATCGCAATGGGTTGAGTTCATTCATTAATCTACTGGATGCCGAACGGCAACTGGCCCAAGCCCGACAGCAATTGGCCGCCGCGCGGGTTGAGACCGGCGTAGATCTGGTCTCACTGTATAAGGCTCTGGGAGGAGGATGGGAAAACTACCCGGCGTCCGATTTGCCCCATTATCCGGTGTTCGGTCCGGCGGCTACGGTAAATAATATCCGGCCGGCTAAAAAAACAGCGGAATAAAGAGGTTAACGGCCGCCAGAAAAAAAAGTTGATCCACATCACAAATTTTTGTAGCGCAATATTGCAAAAAAGAGGAAAATTGGTACTGCTTAACCACCAGAGGAGGACTGTTCCTGATGAGTACTCTTACCGCAGGCTTTCATATGATGCGCTGGGAATTGCTCAGTGCAGTGATGATGTTTTTTGCCAGCACCTTGAATGTCGTTTGCCGCAAATCCAGCAAAAATGTTTTGGCTTTCGTCTTTAGCGGCGTCGGCATCAGTATGGCCTATTGGTTCGTCACCGGGTTGTTGGGGATTACCCTATCGGTGGAACTGGCATCCTGGGCCAATATTTGGGCCGGAATGAAAGAATTCGTTACCTATATCATTGCGCATACCCCGCCGGATTGGCAGGTAACCTGATGATCAACGGCTTGCCGGGATTCGGCCGTGGATTCCTCGCCGCTTTAGCCATCTTATTCTGCCCGAGTCGGGTAAGGCCGTTGTCCTCTTATTGAGTGGGCCAACGCTCGCCAGGCAGCACATTCTGATTTCCAAGGTATTTTCCCCCCGCTATTCGTGGGTATGCATGTTCCTATCCCATGGTGTCAAGATCCCCGTCATCTCCCAAGGACGTCTTCGCCAGAAAGGAGCATCGGTGGGCCTAGCGTGAGCGTAACCGGGCGGCGGCAGCCTCCACGGCGGCCTGGCGTGCCGGACGATAGGCCCTAAGACGCGCTATCTCCGCATCCCGCACAGGCGCCGGCGCGGTTTCCGGCCTGCCGGCTTGAAACGGCGGCTCTGGGGCATATTCCAACCCTAACTGAATACGTTCGGCCAGCGACTGTCCGTACGCTTCCGCGATGATCGCCAAGGCAAAATCCATACCCGCGGTAACGCCGCCTCCTGTGATAATATTACCGTCGCGCACCACCCGTCCGGTATCGGCGATAACGCCAAACGCCGGCAACAGATCCCGCCAGGCCCAATGGCAGGCGGCGCGCTTACCCTTCAGCAGACCGGCCGCGGCCAGAAGCAGCGAGCCGGTGCACACCGAACCGATGAATCGTGCGCGTTGGCCGAGTTCGTGGAGACGTCTGAGAAACGCGACATTTTCCATCGCCATAAAGCACCCGTTGCCGCCGGGCACGCAAAGGATATCGCAACCCGTGATGGTCATCAGATCGGCCAAGCCGGTGAACACCATGCCGTCCGCCTCCACTGGCCGGGCATCCTGCGAGGCGACGATGACCCGGACATCGGGCACGCGCGAAAAGAATTGGTGGGGACCGGTGAAATCCAACTGGGTTACTCCCGGATAGATCGGGATCACAATCGTCAGGGGCTGAACCATGGCATATCCTCTCATACTGTAAATTGACAAATTGGCTTGGCCCATCGCAAAGCGTCATGAGGCTTCCGGTTTATGATGATGAACGTCTTCGTTGCCGAGGGCAAATGATGGCACGCGGCGAATAGCTATTTTCAGCCGCGGGAAAAAGTGACAGTATGGCATGGCGTAATCACCCCAACCGCTTGCATAAGGAAGACTATGCTAAAAATATTGGGCAGATCATCATCCATCAATGTGCGAAAAGTCTTGTGGACGTGCGAGGAGCTGGGCATCAAATTTGAGCGTGAGGACTGGGGCGCCGGCTTCAAACCGACCCAGACGCCGGAATTTCTCGCGCTTAATCCCAATGCCTTGGTGCCCGTCATCAAAGACGATGATTTTGTATTATGGGAATCCAACGCCATCATCCGCTATTTGGCTCGCGCCTACCGCGGCGAGGCGCTTTATCCGGCGCCGCCTAAGCAGCGCGCCATCCTCGATCAATGGATCGACTGGCAGGCCACCAGTCTTAATCCCGCCTGGAGTTATGCATTTAACGCCCTTGTCCGCCATCTGCCGCCCGATCCCCGGGAAGCGGATATCGCCGCATCGTTGCGTAACTGGACCGGCAAAATGGCGATCCTTGACAAACAGTTGGCGAAAACCGGCGGCTTTGTCGCCGGCGCGGCTTTCACCCTGGCCGATATTCCTATGGGTTTGTCGGTTCATCGTTGGTTCGCCACGCCCTTCGAACATGCCGATTTTCCCGCGGTCAGCGCCTATTATGAACGATTAAGCCTGCGCCCCGGGTTTATGGCGCACGGCCGTAACGGCCTGCCGTGATACCGTCGTCCGTCCGCGCCGGCGGACGGCATTCCCGACGCATTCAAGCTCGAGCGCAAGCCAACACTTGACCGCCGGTATGGCGTTCTATGGCCTGGGTGATGGCCGCGGTGGACGTTTGCGCCCGGATCTCCTCAAACAACACCCCGGCCTGCGTGTAACCCTTGCGCAGAAAACCCAACCATTGTTTGATGCGGGCAACGTGGTACATGCCGGTATCGCCCGTCTTTTCCAGACTGAGATAGCGGCGCAGCAAAGCGGCGGTCTTCGGCCAGGGCATAATGGGTTCGTTGTCTTTGACCACCCGGCCGAGATTGGGTATGCACAACGCTCCGCGGCCAAGCATCAAGGCGTCGCAGCCGGTGATACGGCGGCAATCGGCGCCGCTTTGCCAATCACGGATCTCGCCATTGGCTATCACCGGGATGGCCAGGCGCCGTCGTATGGCGGCGATAGCCGGCCAGTCAATACGATCGGCGCGATAACCGTCCGCTTTGGTACGACCGTGGACCGCCAACTCGTTAGCGCCGGCCTGTTGCACCGCGTCAGCGATTTCCAGACTGTAACGGGAAGAATCCCAGCCCAAGCGTATTTTTACCGTCACCGGCTGCGAGACAGGCACCGCCTCCCGTATCGCCCTGGCGGCCCGGTAAATCAGTTCCGGATCCTTTAGCAAGGTCGCTCCGCCGCCGTTGCCGTTCACCGTCTTGGACGGGCAGCCGCAATTAAGATCCACGCCCCGCGACCCGAGTTCCACCGCCCGATAGGCATTCTCCGCCAGCCATTGCGGATGCTGGCCCAGCAACTGTACCCGAACCGGCGTGCCGTCGGGTGTTAAACCTGCTGAATAGAGCTCCGGACACAGACGATAAAAAGACTTTACCGGCAATAGATTATCCACCACCCGCAAAAATTCGGTGACGCACAAGTCATACTGATTGACATCGCACAGCAATCGACGCACCAGCGAATCAAGGACGCCCTCCATCGGGGCCAGCAGCACACGCATAATCTATCCGGCAGTCAGAATCGCGTAATACTAGTGAAGGACACAGAGTAATGCAAGATTGCCGGTTGCGGGTAAGCCGCGGCCGGCGAACAAAAAAGCGGATATATCAACACAGACGCCGAACTGTCGGCAGGACACCCGGTTGGGCAAACCCAACCGGATAAAGGGCACGCCTGGCCGGCGCGCACAAGGTTTATTTTTTGCCGCCGCTACGCGAGTCCCGTCCCGCAAAAGAAGCGCCATCGCGACCGGCGCCGCGTCCAGGTTGCGCCACTGCGCCGCCGGGACGACGATGTTGCCCCGCGCGGCCGCCATTTTCACGCGGCGCGCCTTCGTTGCGACCTGTCGCGCCCTGCCCGCCGCCATTGCGCCCCCCAGGGCCCTGACCGCCGCCGCGCGCCGCATTGCCGCGAAACCCCGCGCCGTTTCGGCTGCCGCGACCGGTCTGGATCGGCTCGGCTTTGATGGTCGGGTCGGGATCGTATCCCGGTAGGGCAATGCGCGGTATCGGTTTTTTCAACAAACGTTCAATGTCGCGCAACAGCCCGTATTCGTCGACACACACCAATGATAAGGCTTCGCCGGTGGCGGAAGCCCGGCCGGTACGGCCGATGCGATGCACGTAATCCTCGGCGACCTGCGGTAGCTCATAGTTGACCACATGGGGCAGCATATCGATATCCAGCCCGCGGGCGGCGATGTCGGTAGCGACCAGCACCCGTATTTGTCCCTGCTTGAAATCCGCCAGCGCGCGGGTTCTCGCCCCCTGGCTTTTGTTGCCATGGATTGCCGCCGAGGCAATGCCATCTTTGTTCAACGATTCCGCCAGATGATTGGCGCCGTGTTTGGTACGGGTGAAAACCAGCACCTGGCGCCAGTCATGATGGCCTATCATATACGACAGTAATTCCCGTTTACGCTTCTTATCCACCAAATGCACATGTTGGGTTATCAGATCGGCGGCCGCATTGGGCGCAGCGACGGACACCGAAGCCGGGTTATTCAACAGCGTCGTAGCCAGCGCTTTAATATCACTGGAAAATGTGGCGGAAAACAGGAGGTTCTGCCGACGGTCGGGCAGCAACTTCATCACCCGGCGAATATCGTGGATGAACCCCATGTCAAGCATGCGGTCCGCTTCGTCGAGCACCAGGATCTCCAGTTGGGACAAATCCACCGCCCGTTGGTGGGCCAGATCCAGCAATCGGCCAGGCGTGGCCACCAGCAGATCCACGCCGCCGCGCAATTTCATCATCTGTGGGTTAATACTGACGCCGCCGAACACCACCATGGAACGGACAGGTAAATGCGCGCTGTATTCCACCACGTTTTCGCCGATTTGCGCGGCCAGCTCACGGGTGGGGGTCAGAATAAGCGCCCGTACCGGGCGACGTCCCCTGGCCGGTGTTTTCCGGTCCAGCAGTTGCAGGATCGGCAAAGTGAACGCCGCTGTTTTACCGGTGCCGGTCTGGGCGCTGGCCATGATATCGCGACCTTGCAAGACAAAAGGTATGGCCTGAAGCTGAATCGGTGTGGGCTCTTTGTAACCCTTCTCGGCCAGGGCGCGCAAAATCTCGGCGCTCAGGCCAAGGGAATCGAATGACATAATAATGAATAACTCCAGATCCGCCCCGATTTGCCAAACTCAACACGTTTAGGGGGGATGATCAGATGGGAGGCAACGCCTTTCCATAGTGAACGGAAAAAAACTTAACGTTATTGTAGCAAAATTTGTATCGAAGTGGGATGTATATCTAAAAAATAACTGCAAATGAGCAATTCTTGCAGGGTCAATCGGGAAGTAAGGCGCCAGACCCTGACAAGACAGTCTTTAATGGGCGACACCGGCATTCAAAAATTTCGTTAGAAACTGCCTGGTTCGCTCATGCTGTGGATGCGTGAACACATCCTTGGCCGCCCCTTGTTCGGTGATGGCGCCGTTATCCATGAAAATCGCGCGATCAGCCACATCACGGGCAAAGCTCATTTCATGGGTGACGATAACCATAGTGGTTTTTTCTTCCGCCAGCGCGCGGATAGTGTTCAATACCTCGCCCACCAGCTCAGGGTCCAGCGCCGATGTCGGCTCATCAAACAATATCACCTGCGGACGCATGGCCAGCGCGCGAGCGATGGCCACCCGCTGCTGTTGTCCGCCGGACAGCCGTTTGGGATAGGCCGTCTCCTTGCCGCTCAAACCGACCTTGGCCAACAGCGCCCTTGCCCGTTCAACGGCTTCGTCGCGCGGCTCGCCTTTAACGACCACCGGTCCTTCGATAATATTGTCCAAAACCGATCGGTGGGGAAAGAGATTAAAATTCTGAAAAACAAACCCCACCTGCTGACGCAGGGCGCGAATTTGCTTTTTCTGGACGCTGAGGGGCTGGGCGCCGTCGATAATGATTGACCCCACCTGCACCGTGCCGCTATCCGGCTCCTCCAGAAGATTGATGCTGCGCAGCAGCGTGGTTTTCCCCGAACCGCTCGGCCCGACGATTGCCAGGACATCGCCCTTGTCCACCGTCAGATCAATACCGTCAAGCACCCGATGCCCATTGAAGGTTTTTACCAGCCGCCTGACTTCAATTGTACTCATGACACCTTTCCTCGTTACGTCGGCGAACCGAATCCGCCACACGAAAATTTTTCGCCAACGCGTACCATGGCCGTTGCCGGGACACACCAGGCAAAAACGAAGTCCGCCGACCGACGGGTTCCGACAAGCGCGCGCGCCGGTCAAGCACGACGACATCGGCCGGATAAGCCCGGGCGCGCCCGACAGCACACCGCTCAGCCACAACAACGGTCGTTGAAAAGGGGGTTCAAACGTCCGGATGGTAGGCGAACAGGGCTGGCGCGCCGCCAGTGTGGATAAACAGAATCGGCCCCTCGCCGAAACGCTGCCGGTTTATGCCGTCAATCAGCCCCGCCATGGCTTTGCCGGTATAAACCGGGTCAAGCAGTATTCCCTCAAGACGCGCCATCAGTTGCACGGCCGCCAGCCCCCCGGCATTGGGCATGCCGTAACGGGGGGCAAAATATTCATCCCATAATGCGATATCGGCCAGGGGTGCTGAAACGTTGAGCGCCTGAGCCAACTGCTGCTGCAAGGCCGCCACTTTGGGACGTTGCAATCCGGCACTGCGGGAAACCGTCACGCCGATGACCTGGGTTTGGGGCAATACCGCCTGCAAACCCAGGGCTAAACCGGCATGAGTGCCGGCGCTGCCGGAGGCGACCACCACGCTGCCCGGCCGGGAACCGCCCTCGCACTGCTGCGCGATTTCCAGCGCGCAACGCACATAGCCCAGGGCGCCCAGCGCATTGGAACCGCCCACCGGAATGACATAAGGCCGGAACCCTTGCGCCTCCAGCCGTTCCGCCGCTTCTTCAAGCTGCCGGTCCGGCTGATCGAGCGCCTCGCAATGGATCACTTCCACGCCAAACAAATCAAGCAACAATCGGTTGCCGTTGCCGAGATAGTTTTCCGCCCGGGTGGCAATGGGATTTTCCAGCAACGCGACACAATGCAAGCCCAAACGGGCCGCCACCGCCGCAGTCTGGCAGACGTGGTTGGATTGGATGGCGCCGGCGGTCACCAGCGTATCGGCACCCCGGCGCAACGCTTCCGCCGCCAGGAATTCCAGCTTGCGCAGTTTATTGCCGCCAAGCGCCAAGGGCGTGACATCATCACGTTTAATATAGATTTCCCGACCGAGATGCTCAGAAAGCCGTGACAGGTATTCCAATGGGGTTGGCTGGCCTATCAGATTCAATCGCGGATAATCGGCAAGACGTTGAGACAGATCCATTGGCTATCTCCGGCGACGGCCCGAAAGGAAAGACGCGAATCGGGCCGGTAGTGATGCGTGTTAGCGACGGTTGCCAAAAATACGCAGCAGCATCAGGAACAGGTTGATGAAATCCAGGTAAAGGGCCAGCGCGCCGACAATGGAATATTTACGGAACTGATCCTTGTCGTCAGCCGACAACTGCGCGCCCATGGATTTGAGCCTTTGCGTATCGTAGGCGGTCAACCCAACGAACACCAGCACGCCAAGATACGTCACCACCCACATCAACTGGGTGCTTTTAAGCCAGATATTCACCAGCGACGCCAACACGATACCTATCAGCGCCATAAACAGCAGATTACCGAAACTGCTGAGATCCCGCTTGGTCGTGTAGCCGTAAAGGCTCATGACGCCAAACATCCCCCCCGCCACCGCAAAGGTACCGGCGATGGATGAGGCCGTATAGATGATAAAAATACTGGACAGCGTCAAACCGGTCAGCGCGGAATACAGCATAAACAGCGTGGTGGCGACGGCGCCGCTTAGCCGGTTGACCATCCCGGAAATAGCAAACACCAGCGCCAGTTGCGCAATGATCAGACCGAAGAAAGTCAGTTGGCTTTGGAAAATAAAACTCAATACCGCCGGGGTATGCGCGGCATACCAGGAAACAAAGGCAGTCAGGAACAAGCCGCAAGTCATCCAGCCATAGACCTGCGCCATAAAGGGCTGGATGCCGGCATCGGCGCGCTCCACAATGGAACCCTGAGAACGGGGGAATCGATCCATGACTATCACTTTTAACGTGTTGGGAAAACCAAGGCCGTGACACGGCCACCTGTTCATAGCTTACCACAAAATCCTTCCGGCCCAATAACGCGGACATCGTAAAGATTGTGTGTTAATGCGCGTCTTCGCCGCCGTCTTTATCCTTGCGCCAGCGTTCGGCCGCCAGATGATCGCTGGCGCGTGAGTCCACCCAGCGGCTACCGCCGTCGATGGTTTCACGTTTCCAGAACGGCGCGCGGGTTTTGAGGTAATCCATGATGAACTCGGCGGCCTGAAACGCCGCTTCGCGATGGGCCCCGCTGACCCCGACCAGGACAATGGACTCGCCGGTGCGCAACTCGCCGACACGATGAATGATCGTCACCCGCCCGAGAGCCCAGCGCCGCCGCGCCGCCGCCGCGATATCCGCCAAAGCCCGCTCGGTCATACCGGGATAATGCTCAAGGGTCAGGGCGGCGACGTGTTCTCCCTGATTGTGATTGCGCACTTTACCGGTGAACGTCACCACCGCGCCGTCTGCGTCGCCGGCCGACAGCCACGCGTATTCCGCCGTCATGTCAAAAGACGCCGTATCGACCCGGATGCGGGTTTCAGCCATGTTCAGCCTCCGGTCACCGGCGGGAAAAACGCCACTTCGTCGCCCGCCGCCAGCGGATGATCGGCGCTAACCAGCGTCTGATTCACCGCCGAAAGCAACCGGCCCGGCTCAAGAGCCCGCGACCAGCTTTCACCGCGTGCGGCCAAAGCCTGGCGCAACGCTTCCACCGTAGGGTACCCGGCATCCACCATCAGGCTATCGGTACCCACCAGTTCGCGGACCTGGGCGAAAAACAGTACCCGGATCATTGCGCAACCGCCTGATAGTCGCCGGATTTACCGCCGCTTTTCGCCAAAAGGCGTACCGGACCTATTACCATATCCTTTTGCACCGCCTTGCACATATCATAGACGGTCAGGGCCGCCACAGACGCGGCGGTCAGCGCTTCCATCTCCACGCCGGTCCGACCGGTCAGCCGGCAGCGGGTCTCGATGCGTACCCGATTTTCAGCGGGTTGCGCTTCCAGAACCACCTCCACGTTGCTAAGCGGCAGCGGATGGCACAGGGGAATCAAGTCCCAGGTCCGTTTGGCCGCCTGAATACCCGCGATGCGGGCCACGGCAAAGACATCGCCTTTATGATGCCGCCCATCGACAATCAAAGCCAATGTGGCCGCCGACATGGCGACGTACGCCTCGGCGCGCGCCTCGCGCCGGGTTTCTTCTTTGGCGGAGACATCCACCATTCGCGCTTCGCCGTCAGCGTTAATATGAGTCAGGGACATCGCTCGCTCCTTGCCGGTCTCAACCGCCGATAAAGGACAAATTCCGGGTGTTGCCGGGATCGCCCTGGTGCAGAAAATGGGTTTGTTTTTTCATTTGCAGGCCGCCGGTAATGCGCGCTTTAAGTTGCGGCAACGCGGAATCCCGGTTCAGCAAATCCCGCAGGGGGATGCCCTGCTCACCGAACAGGCACAAATGCAAGTTGCCGGTGGAGGATACCCGCAGCCGATTGCAACTGGCGCAGAAATCTTTGGCGTAAGGCATGATAAGACCAATTTCGCCCTGGTAGTCGGGATGCCGGTACACCAGCGCCGGTCCGTCGGCGCGGCCGCGCGGACTCATTGTAAAACCCAGCGCCAACAGGCGCCGACGCACTGTTTCGCCGGAGACATGGCGGCGGCGGAACAATTCACCCCCATCGCCGGTTTCCATCAATTCAATGAAGCGCAACTGGATTGGCCGCGGTTTTATCCAATTGAGAAAAGTCTCCAACTGCGTGTCGTTGATATCCCGCATCAACACGGTATTGACTTTGACCCGGGAAAAACCGGCCGCAAATGCCGCATCAATACCGTCCATGACCTGCCGGAACCGATCCTGACCGGTGATGGCCTGAAATTGCCGGGCATCCAGGCTGTCGACGCTGACATTCAGCGCGGTCAGTCCGGCGTCGCGCCAGGCGGCGATATCGCGTGAGAGCCGATAACCGTTGGTGGTCACCGCCAGGGTGGTGATAGCCGGGTTTTCGCGCACAGCGGCGATAATCTCGCAAAAATCGCGGCGCAGGGAAGGCTCGCCGCCGGTCAGCCGCACCTTCTCGGTACCAAGTTCGGCAAAAGCCCGCGTAAGACGCCGGATTTCCTCCAGCGACAGAAAGCTCTTGTTATTGTGACCGTGGGGCCGATAACCGTCCGGCAGGCAATAAGTACAGCGGAAGTTACAAACATCCGTAACGGACAGACGCAAATAGTAAAATTTGCGCGCAAACGCATCGATAAGTTGTGGCACCATTAACACCTTTCCAAGTACGGGAGATGCGGACATTTCTATCCTGCACCCTGGCGGCTCTAAGGCCACGGCCAACATGCCATATCGCGCGTGGAAGCGACTTAGGCATGAAGGCTAGGAGTTCGGTTCGACCCACGACAACGCCGTGGCCGGACCTGGCATGGGTATCATTTTAAACCTAATTATTATGCTTAGCCATGGGGGCAATGGAGAAATTTCGCTATATAAACATATATATAGCGTAATTTCATCGGTTTTCGTCCCTGTGTCTAACGAGTTTTCGTGATGCCGAAACGGCAGGTTGGCGATGGATTCAGTCGAGAAGATGGGGCTGCCAGCCAAGCGCCCTTGATAAAATACCGGCTGCCAGCCACCCTTATTCCAAGTGTGGGCCGCACCGGTTATCCAGGGCCGGCAAGAAAAGCCAAATACGGGATGTATGCGAAGCATGGCGTATCCCTTTAGGGTATATACTCCGTATACTTCACGTTGCCTCTTTACTTGCAGGAGATTTATGCGCAATCCCACTTTGGCGCAATTGCAACGCGTGGTGGCGCTCGGCGGCGGACACGGTTTGGGCCGGGCCATGTCCGCCTTGTCATTCCTGGGCCCCCGGCTGACCGGTATCGTCGCCACTACCGATAATGGCGGCTCCACCGGACGGATCCGGCATGCTCAAGGCGGAATTGCCTGGGGGGATACCCGCAACTGCCTTAATCAGTTGGTATCGCGGCCCAGTCTCGCATCCGCCATGTTTGAATACCGATTCGGCGGTCAAGGGGAATTGGCCGGACACAACCTCGGTAATCTTATGCTCAAGGCGCTGGATAATCTCAGTGTCCGCCCGCTTGACGCCATCAATTTGCTACGCGATTTACTTAAAGTGGACGCCCGGTTGATTCCCATGTCGGAACAGCCGGCGGATCTCCGGGCCGTTACCGCCGACGGGCAGACTATCCATGGGGAAGTGGCGGTGGATGGACTGCCCGAGTTACCGGTTAACCTGCGGGTTTATCCGGCGGTGGCGGCGACACAGGAAGCCATTCGGGCGGTAGCGGCGGCAGAATTGCTGCTGATAGGTCCCGGCAGTTTCCTCACCAGCCTGATGCCGCCGCTGTTGCTGCCCGATCTCAGCGGCGCCGTGCGCCTGTGCCCGGCGCCGCTGGTCTATATTGATAATCTGGGCCCGGAGACAAGCGTCGCCGCCACCGCACTGACATTGCGGCAAAAACAGGCGATGATCGAACACGCCATTGGCGGAAATCGGCGCATCGACGCAATCATCACCGGCGTCGAGCGATGCCCGGCGGATACCGGGCCATGTCGGGTGATATGCCGGCCGCTGGCCGTCGCGGGCCAACCCCACCGCCACGACCGGACGCTGCTGCGCGCCGCGCTCGATAGCCTGCTGCTGGAATGGCCCGAGCTGATCAGGACACAGCGATAAACTGTTCGCGCAGGGCATGAATTTCATCGCGCACAGTCGCGGCCTGTTCAAACTCCAGATTTTGCGCGTGCGCCAGCATTTTGGCTTCCAGCTCGCGAATTTTTTGCTCCAGCGCTTTTGGCGTCATATTGCCGTATTGCGCCGCGGCTTCCATGGCCCGGCGTTTCTTCAGCTTGGCATGGGCGGGCGACTGGCCCAGTTCCATGATGTCCGCCACCGACTTGTCAAGCGCCTGGGGAATGATTCCTTTGGCCTCGTTATAGGCATGCTGCTTGGCGCGCCGGCGTTCGGTCTCTTCAATGGCGCGCGCCATTGAAGGCGTTATTTTATCGCCATACAGGATGGCGGTGCCGTTCAGATTGCGGGCGGCGCGGCCGATGGTCTGGATAAGCGAACGCTCCGAACGCAGGAAACCTTCCTTGTCGGCATCCAAGATCGCCACCAAGGAGACCTCCGGCATATCCAGGCCTTCGCGCAGCAGGTTTATGCCCACCAGCACATCGAACTCGCCCAACCGCAAATCCCGGATGATTTCCACCCGCTCCACGGTTTCAATATCGGAGTGCAGGTAACGCACCCGCTCGCCGTGTTCTTCCAGATATTCGGTCAAATCTTCGGCCATCCGCTTGGTCAAGGTGGTGACCAGCACCCGTTCGTTGATTTGCGCCCGCCGACGGATTTCCGAAAGCAGATCGTCCACCTGGGTGGCGACCGGCCGCACCTCGATGCGCGGGTCCAGCAAACCGGTGGGGCGCACCAGTTGATCGATCACCTCGCCGCCGGACATTTTCAGTTCATAATCCCCCGGCGTCGCCGAAACATAGATGGTTTGCGGAGCAAGGGCGGCGAATTCCTCGAATTTCAGGGGGCGGTTGTCCAGCGCCGACGGCAAACGGAAACCATATTCCACCAGCGTTTCCTTGCGCGCTCTATCGCCCCGGTACATCCCGCCTATTTGCGGAATGGTCACATGGGACTCATCCACCACCAGCAAGCCGTCGGCCGGCAAATAGTCGAACAGCGTCGGCGGCGGTTCGCCTTCGCCGCGACCGGAGAGGAAGCGTGAATAGTTCTCGATGCCGGAACAATAACCCAGTTCATTCATCATCTCGAGATCAAACTGGGTGCGCTGCGCCAGACGCTGTTCCTCTAAAAGCTTGTTGCTGGCCAGCAACACCGCCCGACGTTCGGCCAACTCCACTTTGATATCTTCCATCGCCTGCAACAGCCGTTCCCGCGGGGTGACATAATGGGTCTTCGGATAGATGGTGTAGCGCGGCACCATCTGCATCACCTGCCCGGTCAAGGGATCGAACAGCGACAGCCGCTCGACCTCCTCATCGAAAAGCTCCACCCGCAGGGCGATTTCATCGGATTCGGCCGGGAAAATATCAATGACTTCACCGCGCACGCGAAACGTACCGCGTTGGAAGGCCTGATCGTTGCGGGTATATTGCAGTTCCGACAGACGGCGCAATATGGCGCGCTGGTCGATGAGCATGCCGCGGGTAAGATGCAGCATCATCTTCAGATAAGCATCAGGATCGCCCAACCCGTATATCGCCGATACCGACGCGACCACGATGACGTCGCGACGTTCCAGTAACGCCTTGGTCGCTGAAAGGCGCATCTGCTCGATATGCTCGTTTATGGAAGCGTCCTTTTCGATAAAGGTATCCGAGCTGGGCACGTAGGCCTCGGGCTGGTAATAATCATAATACGATACGAAATATTCCACCGCGTTATCGGGAAAAAACGCCTTCATTTCACCGTAAAGCTGCGCGGCCAACGTCTTGTTCGGCGCCAACACCATGGTAGGCCGGTTGAGATCGGCGATAACATTGGCAACGGTGAAGGTTTTACCCGATCCGGTCACGCCCAGCAACGTCTGATGCGCGAGACCGTCCTGCAATCCTTCCTCCAAGCGGCGGATGGCTTCCGGCTGATCGCCGGAAGGCTGGAAACTCGAGTGCAATTTAAACGCTTTACTCATCTGCAGACTACCTACGGGCAACGGGACGACGGGACAGACTTCAAGTATGGGGATGGCGCGATGAATTTGCCAGCGACCAGTCACTGGATACAAAAACAGTATTATTCTACTCGCTGCACCGCCGGACGCAAGAGAAGAAGACTCGCCTTAGGGTTTAACACGCCGGCGCGCGCCAAGAAGAATTATTTTATTTATGAATCGTTAAAAAACTCCTATGGCAATGGAGGTTGACGAAAAAGAACATTGCCAGGCGGACCCCACAATAAATTCCCTTGATTTTAGTTAATCACTTGTTTTTATGGCATATACAAAAAGCGTGGAGAATACAGGCAAAATGATACGAAGCCGCGTGCGCTCTTGGCTGGCCGAGTTTTTCGAAACCTAATACACACGGTTATCCACAGGAATAGTGGATAACTGCCACCGTCCCGCGACCCGCTTGAATTCCATAAAGACGACAATAATGACGTACAGATGACAAAAGCACGTTTTTTTAGCTGTTTTTCACCTTCCTTTCCTTGCCGCTTAGACTGAAATTAACTATTCCTCTATTACGGCGACAACCGTGAGCGCCAACCTGATTGTACGAAAAGCGCACTGTTTGAGTGCTTTAACACTGTATTGCACCACGGAAATCCCTCCCGGCACTCGCAAAGTGCAGTGATCCGCAGTTTGTCCGGTAAATTGCCTTTATTGGCAAAAAATCCTGCTATTACCTGTCCCGGCCTTGGTTCATCCTGTTACCGCTTAAGGTTTTTTCCAAATTGGCCTGATAGTTGCAAGTCTGTTACGCGAGAGAAAGGGCCGCGGCGCCGGACGAAGGACGCTATGCATCGGATGCCGCCGCCGGTCAATGAATTGCCAACAGGAGAGAAGGAGGGAAGCCAATGTTGCGATTGCAGAAAATCAATCAATTTTACGGCGCCAAACATATCCTGCGGGATATCAGTCTGACGCTGCCCCGCAGTCAATGCACCTATCTGCTTGGTCGCAACGGCGTGGGAAAAACCAGTTTGGTCAACACCATTATGGGCCATGTGCCGGCGGCCGGCGGCGCCATAAGCTGGCAGCCCGACGGACAGGACGAACTGGATCTGCTCCGGTATCCCGTGGAAGCGCGGGCGAGCCTGGGTATCGGCTATGTTCCCCAGGGAGCACAGGTATTTTCCCAATTGAGCGTGGATGAAAATCTGCGGGTCGCCCTGCTGGCCGGACGGAACAAGGTTCAGCAGATCCCCCCCATGATTCACGAGCTGTTCCCGACATTATACGATATGCGCCAGCAACGGGCCGGCGAGCTTGTCGGCAGCGTTCAGCAGCAGTTGGCCATCGCCCGGGCGCTGGTACTCAAACCGGAATTGCTGATACTCGACGAACCGGCCGGCACGTTTCCCGCTACCGTGGTGGCACAGACAGGCCGCATCCTTCGCCGGTTGCAACGGGAATTCGGGCTGACATTGCTGGTGGCGGAACAGCAGTTACCGTTCGCGCCGGCCGATGGGGACCGGTTCTGTTTACTGGAAGGCGGCTGCAACGTCGCGCAGGGCGCCCTGGCACAACTGGATGAGGAGCTCATTCAGACGTACCTGGTCGTATAACGTATCGCATAGAAAACAAGACCGCCTATTATGTTTCTTTTCACAACACCGTCTCGCCGTTGCCTTGTACGCACAGCACACCACTCCCAGGGGCGCTAGCCGTAACGCCAGCAGCCCCCGCACGCCACGCTTCCTTCGTTCGGTTCATTTCTTCAGCCAGCGCTTTATACCAGCCGCGACCAGTGGATATAAGACGCCAATGGGGCGCCGGCGGGGTCGGCCAGCCAGGGGATTTCCCCCAGCATGGGCGCGTCCAGGCGTTGGCGGAGGGTATCCAGATAATCGACCAGCCGGTGCGGTCGGGGAGAGAGATGATTGGCTATCCAACCGGCCAAGGGTAGCCCGGCTTGACGTATGGCCGACGAGGTCAACAGCGCATGGTTGATGCAGCCCAGTTTCATTCCCACCACCAGGATAACCGGCAAGTGTTCGGCTGCCACCCATTGCGCGAAACTCAGCGCGTCGCCAAGCGGCGTCAACCAGCCGCCCGCGCCCTCGACAAAAACAATATCCGCCAGGGTGCGCAGCTGGGCCAGGCCATGGGACAGTACCGCCGGATCGATGGGACGCCCCTCATCGCGACTGGCGATATGCGGCGAAGTGGCCTCGAAAAAAGCCAGGGGATTGATCTGTTCATAGGGCGCGGTAATGTTGGCGCTGGCCGCCAGCGCCAGCGCGTCGCCGTTGCGCGCCATCCCGTCGACCATTCGACAGCCGGATGCCACCGGTTTATAGCCGGCCGCACGCAGGCCCGCGCCGCCGGCCGCCCGTAATAACGCGCAGGTGGCCAGGGTTTTTCCGATATCGGTATCAGTACCGGTAATGAAGTAGCTTCTCGTCACGATAAATCAGTCCGTAGATCACATCATAGGTCAGCGGCAACCCGTCGGGTTGCCGCTCCCAAGCGGCATCCAGTCGGCGCAGCCGCTGGCTGCCGCCGAGCCCGGCGGAGCGGCCGGCATGCAGATAGCCCGCGCCCACGCCCTTAATATCTTGTAGCAGCGGCAGCAACCGGGAATAATACAGCCGATGCCGGACGCTCTGCAGGCGATACCGATACGGCCGCAGGGACTGGGCGATGGTTCGCGGCGACAGGAAGCGATTGATATGCTCGCCATCATCCACTTGCCGCCAGGCGTGCGCCAGTTCGCCTAACGATCCTTCCGCCAGAGTGGAAAACGCGATAAGGCCCCCTGGGCGGGTAACCCGGTATAACTCCGACAAAGCCCGGGGCAGGTCGTCGCACCACTGCAACGCCAAATTGGAAAAACACGCGTCCGCCTGATGCGTCCCCAACGGCATTCTTTCAATATCACCCGCCAGGTAAAAATCGGCGGAATCGCGCCGTCGCGCCTGCCCCAGCATGTCAGTCGACAAATCCAGAGCGATGACCCGATTGTCGCGGCGGCGAAAATAACGGCTAAACCAGCCCGTTCCGCAGCCGGCATCCAGTAAGGTTTTATTGTGTAAAGGCCCAAGCCATGCAGCCAGTCGGCGCCCACTGGCGCGCTGGAAAACCGCGTGGCGGTCATAATCGGCCGCCGCCCGGCCGAAGGTTTTGGCGATGTCCCGCTTATGCCGATCGACGCTCATGCGACAATGCTTCCAGTAAGAACTCGATATCGTTTGGCCGATGGGCCGCCGTCAGGGTAACACGCAGGCGGGCGCCGCCCGGCGGGACGGTGGGTGGACGGATGGCGGTCAGCCAGCAGCCTCGCTCGCGCAGGTGGTCGGTCAGCGCCAGCGCCAGTGCGTTATCGCCGACCAGCAACGGTTGAATGGCGCTGTCCGAGGGCACCAGACGATACCCCAAATCGGCCGCGCCGGCCCGGAAATGTTCAATATTCCGCCGCAGGCTTGCGCGCAGAGAGTCGCCGGCGCGAATGGCGTCCAACGCCGCATCAATGGCGCAAACCTGGGCCGGCGGCATGGCGGTGCTATAGATCAGGTGACGCGCATACTGTAGCAAATATTCCGCCAGCGGCTCCGAGCACAGTACCGCCGCTCCCGCCACGCCGGCCGCTTTGCCGAACGTCACCACCAGGATGTCCGGATGGCAGGCCTGCCGGCAGGCGCTGCCCCTGCCCTGTTCGCCGATGACACCGAAACCGTGGGCGTCGTCCACCATTAACCAACCGCCGGCGGCATGGATGATCCGCAACAGTTCACCCAACGGCGCGCTATCGCCATCCATGCTGAAGATGCCTTCGGTGATGGCCAGCCGGTTGCCGACACAAGCCGATCCGGCCAGTTTACGCAGCGAATCCGGACGGTTATGCTGGAAGCGCCGTAACCGGCCTGGCGACAAGGCCGCCGCTTCCAGCAGCGAGGCATGGCTAAGCTTATCGGCCAACAGCACATCGTCCCTGTCGGCCAACGCGGCGATAACGCCCTGATTGGCGACATAGCCGGAATTGAACAGCAAAGCGCGCTCATAACCGAGCCAATGGGCTAAACGTTGCTCCAGCGCTTGATGCGCCTCGCTGTAGCCGGCGATATGCCCCGATCCGGCGCTGCCGACGCCATAGAGTTCGGCACCACGCCGCCAGGCGGCAATAACGGCGGGATCCCGGGCCAGCCCGAGGTAATCGTTGCTGGAAAAATTCAGGTAGCGCCGGCCCTGGTAGTCGATGTGGCGATCGTTGCCGCTCGTCACGGCCTTGCGCCGGCGATACGCATCCGCATCCCGCCGTGTCTGTAGACCACGGCTCACCCGTTCAAGCCAGGCCATTAGCGCGCCGCATCGTAATAGTGTTCGGTATCGGCGGTCAGCAGCGCCTCGGCAAGACGCTGCTGCTGTTCCTGATCGCCGGCCCGCGTATGATGAGGCTGCGGCCGCAATCCCAGCTTGTGGAATAACCGGCGATCCCGGTCTTCTTCCGGATTGACGGTCGTCAACAATTTGCAGCCGTAAAAAATGGAATTGGCGCCGGCCATAAAACAGAGCGCCTGGGTTTGTTCGTTCATCTGCTCCCGACCGGCCGACAGCCTGACATGTGAGCACGGCATCATGATTCGCGCTACGGCGATGGTGCGGATGAAATCAAACGGATCCACATCCGCATTGTCCGCCAGCGGCGTGCCGGGTACTTTTGCCAGCATATTGATGGGAACGCTTTCCGGCGGTTCGGGCAAATTGGCCAATTGCGTCAGTAATCCGGCGCGATCATCACTACTCTCCCCCAGTCCGACAATCCCGCCGGAACAAATCTTGATGCCGGCCGCCCGGACTTCCTCTAAGGTATCCAGCCTATCCTGGTAACTGCGGGTCGTGATGATATTGTTGTAAAATTCCGGCGAGGTATCCAGGTTATGGTTATAAAAATCCAGGCCGGCCGCCGCCAGCCGCTGCGCCTGGTTTGCGGTCAACATACCCAGCGTCATACAGGTTTCCATGCCCAGCGTCTTAACGCCCCGGACCATCTGTTCCAGATAGGGCATATCTCTATCGTTGGGGTTTCTCCAGGCGGCGCCCATGCAAAACCGGGTCGCGCCGGCGGCTTTGGCCTTAACGGCCGACGCCAGAACCTGCTCTACCTGCATCAGCCGTTCAGCCTCCACGCCAGTGTGGTAACGAGCGCTTTGCGGACAATACTTGCAATCCTCCGGACACGCGCCGGTTTTGATGGACAGCAGGGTACTGACCTGGATATGACGGGGATTGAAATGCTGCCGATGCACCTGTTGCGCCTCAAAAAGCAGGTCCATGAAAGGCTGGGCGAACAGAGTCCTGGCTTGCTGCAATGTCCAGCGGGGTTGATGAGGAGTCATGTTGTGCCGTCCTGGAGTGGCGAATGCAAATGTGTTTCGCCAGTGTAAATCCAGCGGGTATACTGTCAACTAAATTTTATAAAAATGGTTTACAGAAATGACCCAGGCTAATGATATGTCCTCCGCCGATATGGCGTTCGATCAACGCCATATCTGGCATCCTTATACCTCCATGACCCGGCCGTTGCCCTGTTATCCGGTAACGTCCGCCGCCGGCTGCGAGCTACGGCTTAGCAACGGGCGTATCCTGGTGGATGGCATGTCGTCCTGGTGGGCGGCGGTACATGGTTATAATCATCCGGTAATCAATGGCGCGGTCAAAGAACAATTACAACACATGGCGCATGTGATGTTCGGCGGCATCACCCATCCTCCCGCCGTCGAGCTTTGCCGCCGGCTGGTGGAGCTGGCGACGCCCCTGGAATGCGTGTTCCTGGCCGATTCCGGTTCAGTCGCGGTGGAAGTGGCGATAAAAATGGCCCTGCAATACTGGCAGGCGCGGGGAGAAGGCCGCCACAGCCTGCTGGCGCTGCGCGGCGGCTATCACGGCGATACCCTGGGCACCATGTCGGTATGCGATCCCGAAAATTCCATGCACAACCTCTACCAGGGCTATTTGCCGGAACACACATTCGTGCCGGCGCCCCGCTCCCGGTTCGGCGAAGCGTGGCAACCGGAGGATATCGCCCCGCTGGAGGCCGCGCTGGCCGCGTCGCACAGTTCGCTAGCGGCAATCATTCTCGAGCCGGTGGTGCAAGGCGCGGGGGGGATGCGTTTTTATCACCCGGAATATTTACGGCAAGTCAGAGCATTATGCGATCGATACGGCCTGCTTTTGATCGCCGACGAGATCGCCACCGGTTTCGGCCGTACCGGCCGGTTATTCGCCTGTCACCACGCGCGGATCGCGCCGGATATCCTCTGCCTCGGTAAAGCGTTGACCGGCGGCTATATGACACTGTCCGCCACCCTGACCACCCGCGCGGTGGCCGATACCATCAGCGACGGCGAAGCGGGCTGTTTCATGCACGGACCGACCTTCATGGCCAATCCGCTGGCCTGTGCCGCCGCCAATGCCAGTTTGTCGCTGTTGTCGACCGGAGCCTGGTTTGAGCAGGTCCGCGCCATCGAATATCAATTGCGTCAGGAACTGCTGCCGCTGCGCAGCCATGAACGCGTCGCCGATGTGCGGGTATTGGGCGCCATTGGCGTGGTGGAAACGCGGATGCCGGTGAATATGGCGGTTTTACAACGCTTTTTCGTCGAACGAGGGGTCTGGATACGTCCTTTCGGCCGTCTGATCTATCTTATGCCCCCCTATATCATTACCACCGAACAACTTTCGCAATTGACGGACGCGCTCGCCGCTTCCCTTGAAAATCCGGCGCATTTTCACTGCCCATAGCGACGTCACACGCTCCCCCGGAGGGGCGAAGATGGCCATGGACGCCGCACATTCGCCTTAAGCGCGAATAATCCACCCAGAAGATCGGTCCGATTGAATCCCGCCGGGTTTGATGCGATATTTTACCCCATGGCGGCCGGCCAGAATTTTGCGTCCTCGACGACAGCAGCGCAAACCGAGCTTAACCTGTTCGGCGCCGCCGACATGGTCCGCCGCTTTTCCCTAACACACCAAATGAGGCAGACATGGCTTTTAAACTGTTCAGTAATGATCTGCAAGATGGCGAAAAAATGCCGGAACGTCATGTTTTCAAAGGAATGGGCTACGCCGGGGACAATATTTCGCCGCACCTGGCCTGGGACGATGTCCCGGCCGGCACCAAAAGTTTCGTGATTTCAGTCTATGATCCGGACGCGCCGACCGGTTCCGGCTGGTGGCACTGGATTGTGGCCAATCTCCCCGCCGATACCCGCAGCCTTCCCCAAGGGGCCGGCTCCGGTCAGGCTACGCTACCGAAAGGGGCGATACAGACCCGCACAGACTTTGGTAAAGCCGGTTACGGCGGCGCGGCTCCGCCTGCCGGCGAGACCCATCGTTACCAATTTACCGTCCACGCGCTGGATGTGGAAAAGCTCGATGTGGACGAAAACGCCAGCGGGGCGCTGGTAGGTTTTAATGTGCATTTCCATTCCCTGGGCAGCGCCACGCTCACTGTCACTTACAACTGACATTTCATAACGGCCGACGGGTTATCATCGCCCGTTGGCCGATGCCCCCTTCGGGCCGTCTGTCAGGCAAAGCGATGTCATTCAACGGCCAAGGAAAGTCACCCACATCGGCCCCTTGCCCGCTTCATAGCGCGCCAGCGGGTGCAGATTGCCGGTTTCGTCATCGATTCGGTAGACCCCGATGTGATTGGACTTCTGTCCGGCCGCCACCAGATAACGCCCCTTTTGGTCAATATTGAATCCACGGGGCTGGGTTTCCGTCGGCTGGTGGCCTGCCAAGCTGAGTAAACTGCCGTCTTCCGACACGGCAAAACAGCTGATAACACTGGCGGTGCGATCGCAGGTGTAAAGAAAGCGGCCGTCGGGGGTGATATGGATATCGGCGGCCCAGCGGGTATCGGCGAATCCGGACGGCATGCAATCCAGCGTCTGAACGATGCGCGGCGCGCCTTCGCCGGACAAGGCGTAGACATCCACGGTGCTGTTGAGCTCATTAATGCAATAAGCGTAAGGCTGGTGCGGATGGAAATCCATGTGGCGCGGGCCGGCGCCCTCGACGGCCGCTATCGCTTCCGGCTTACCGATTTGCAGGCGGCCATCGGCGAGCAATTGATATAAGCGGATGCGATCTTCCTTCAGACAGGGAACCCAGAGCTTTTGGTTTTCGGGATCGATATTGACGGAGTGACAATTGGTCAATCCTTCCAATACTTGGATCGGCGCGCCGGCCACGCCCGATTCGTCGATGGGGCTGACGCTGGCGCAACTCATGCTGTAGGACGCGCAAAACAGAAACCGGCCCTGGCGATCGGTGGAAAGATGGGTCGGGCTACCGGGCAGCGGCGCCATACCGGCTTCAGTCAACAACCCATTATCATCAATACGGTAACTGCTCACCCCGAAAGCGGGGCGCACGCCAATATAAAGATGGGTTTTTGCCGGATTGATCGCCATGGGCTGCCCCTGCCCCTGGGTATCCACTACCTGCAACAGGGTCAGTTGCCCCTCTTTATCCATTTGCCAGACGTGGATTTGCTGACTCTCTGGACTGGCAACATAGACGATCTGCTTCATGAGTTCTCCTGATTAAATATTGGCGCTGATATGTCTGGTCGGCGGGTCTAGCGTATCGTCCCTAAGCATGTCACTGTCGCGGCGGGTTATCCACCGGCATTTTTCACGTTTTCGCCAAACAGCTTACGGTGTACCATTCATAATGAATACTATATTGATCATAATGAGATAACTATGACCTATCGCGTGATTGCTCTGGATCTGGACGGAACCCTATTGGATCGGCAAAAAAGAATATTGCCGGAAACGTTAAAGGCCTTATCGGAAGCGCGTGCCGCCGGCATAAGGGTCGTGGTGGTCACCGGGCGACACCATACGGCAATCCATCCCTTTTATCAGGCATTGCAGTTGGATACGCCGGCCATTTGCTGTAACGGTACCTATTTATATGATTATCCCGCGCAAAAGGTGTCTACCGCCAATCCCCTGCATGTCGGGCAGGCCCGGCGCGTCGTGGCTTTACTTGACGAGTTTGGCATCCATGGGCTGATATATGTGGATGATGCCATGCTCTATGCCCAACCCAGCGACCATGTCACCCGTTCTTTGGCCTGGTCGGAAACCCTGCCGCCAGCCCAGCGGCCGAATTTGCTGCACGTGCCGAACCTGCTCGAAGCGGCCGAGCAGGCCGGCGCAATTTGGAAGTTCGCCACATCCCATCCCGATACTGCCGCCCTGCAGGCTTTCGCCAACGCGGTGGAACAAGAGCTGGGGCTGGCTTGCGAATGGTCCTGGCATGATCAGCTTGACGTGGCGCAAACCGGCAACAGCAAAGGTAAGCTATTACAGGAATGGGTCGCTTCGCAGGGAATGGGTATGGAGCAGGTAATTGCTTTCGGCGACAATTACAATGACTTGAGCATGCTTGAAGCGGCGGGTCTGGGCGTGGCGATGGGCAATAGCGACGATACCATCAAGGCCCGGGCCGATCTGGTTATCGGCGACAATCAAAGCAGCGCCATTGCCGACACCCTCTACCAACGGGTACTGGGACATTAGAGCGCGCCATGCTTCGTGAGGCCCATCGGCGGCGTTGAACCACGCGCCGAGCGGCAAAGCGCTAAAGCCGCCGCCCAGGGCCAATCACAAACGGCGCCACCGGCCGTTCAACGGGGGAATGCCACCGTCAGGGCGCGATGGATACGCTTTTTATCTGCGCGTAAAGCGCCATGCCGGCATGTAGCCCCAGCTCATCGCGGGCCCAGGGACTGATCCGCGCCCAGAGTATCTGTCCGTCGATATCCAGCATCACTTCTACCTGCTCGCCCACCGCCAAACATTCCTTCACGCGTGCCGGCAGAATATTACGGATACTGCTGCCGATTGGCGGCGTGAGCGCCAGCGAAACATCCCCTGAGGCGATACGGATGCGCAGCGTACTGCCAACCGGCTGCGCCACCAGATTGACCCACAAGCGCTGCTCGCCCAACGCCACGGCGGTCATGGCGTAATCCGGATGCTGGCCGGCGACCCGGACCTTCAGCACACTGCTTTGTTCGCCGGGTTTCAACCAGGGACGCAACGCCCGGCTGGCCCACACCTCTTCCAGCGGCCCATAAGCTTTCACTTTTCCGCCATCAAGAATGAGCACCCGCTCGGCCAGTTGCAGAATCTCCTCCAGGCTATGGCTGACATACAAAATCGGGATGTCCACCTCACCCGCCAACCGCTCGAGATAAGGAAGGAGTTCGCGTTTGCGCAACAGATCCAGCGAAGCCAGAGGCTCGTCCATCAACAGAATTTCCGGCGCGCTGAGCAACGCCCGTCCGATGGCCACCCGTTGTTTTTCGCCGCCCGACAGCGTATTGGGATACCGGCGTAGCAAGGGTTCGATGCCCAGTAAGGTGATAATGGCGTCGAACTGAGCGCGCATGGAAGGCGCCATGCCGTAGAACAGGTTGCCTTGCACCCGATAGTGGGGGAACAGACGCCCATCCTGGAAAACATAACCGACCCGCCGCTTTTCCGGCGCCAGAAATACGCGCTGCGCGCTATCGGACAAGGTCCGGCCATTTAGCACAATCCGCCCCTGCTGCGGGCGGGTCAATCCGACAATGGCGTTGATGAGCGACGTTTTGCCGGCGCCGGATACGCCGAAAATCGCCGTAATGCCTTTGCCTGGAATATCGGCCGCCACCTCCAGGCGTAAATCGCCAAGTTCCTGGCGGATATCGACCTGCAACATTATCCCCCCAAACGTTTACGGCCCCAGACGGCCAACCCGTCGGCGATAAGCAGCGACGCCAACGAGAGCAGAATGGCCAGCACACACAGGCGGGCCGCCGCCGATTCCGCTCCCGGCGTTTCAATTAGCGTATACATCGCCAAGGGGATGGTGCGGGTTTCACCGGGAATATTGGAAACAAAAGTGATGGTGGCGCCGAATTCCCCCAGGGAGCGAGCAAACGCCAACACCGTCCCCACGACGATGCCGGGAAAAGACAACGGCAGGGTGATAGTGAAAAAAACGCGCCAGGGACCGGCGCCCAGTGTGCGCGCCGCTTGCTCCAGACGCCTGTCGACGGCCTCCAGCGATATGCGGATGGCGCGCACCATCAATGGGAAAGCCACCACCGCCGAGGCCAGCGCAGCGCCCCGCCAACTGAAACTGAAACTGAAACCCGTCAGTTGATACAGCCAGGCGCCTATCACGCCGCGCCGGCCCATGCCGATTAGCAGCAGATAGCCAATCACCACCGGCGGCAGCACCAGCGGCAAATGAATGATACCGTCCACCAGCGATTTGCCCGGGAAACGGCATCGGACCAGGACCCAGGCGACCAGAATGCCAAGCGGCAGGCTGCAGGATACCGCCCACAGCGAAACCTTAAGGCTTAGCGCGACCGCCTGCCACTCATAATCCGATAATGCCATCAGCGCGGGGTAAAGCCATATTGCTTAAACACCGCGGCGGCGGCCGGCGTTTTCAGATAATCGTAAAAGGCTTTGGCGGCAGCCGTATCGTTGCCTTTGATTAGCGCCATCGGGTATTCCACGGGTTTATGACTGTCTTGCGGAAACTCGCCCACCACCTTGACGCCCTTGCTGGCCACCGCGTCGGAGCCGTATACGATACCCAGCGCGGCCTCCTGACGTTCCACCAGCGCCAGAGCGGCGCGAACATCATTGGCGCGGGCCATTTCGGGGGAAACCGTGTCCCAGGCGCCGAGATGCTGCAAGGCATCCTTGGCATAAATGCCCGCCGGCACATGATCCGGATCGCCTACCGCCAGTTTTTGTCCCTTGAGGAGGGATTTCCAGTCGGTCTGCTTATCGATTTTGACCGTTCCCTGTTGACTCGACTTGGGCGCCACCAGCACCAGATCATTACCCAACAAGGTATAGCGGGTATCGTTGACGATGGTCTGTTTATTCTGCGCGTAATCCATCCATTGCTGATCGGCGGAGATAAACAGATTGGCCGGCGCCCCCTGCTCGATTTGTCTTGCCAGGGTGGAAGATGAAGCAAAAGAGGAGACAATGTCGACCTTGTGTTCTTTCTGATAGGTCTTGGCGATATCCTGCATTGCGTTGGTCAGGGACGCGGCGGCGAAAACCGTCACCTTGCCGCCGTCCGACGCCGCTGTGGCCTGAAATGCCATACCCGCGGTCAATACTGCCCCCGCCACCCATTTCAATGTGTGTTTTTTCATAAGTGCGTCCCGAGTTGTCGTTATGCAAAAAAGCATATAACGGGTGACTTTTTTTGTCATTACTTATTGTAAGGTGTAATGCATTGTTACCGGATTTGTCGACTGGCCGCGCCGCGGCGGCACCTCGCCGGGCGAACGGACACCAACACCGGGCCGGGTTTCGCCACACCGGCCCGGAACGCGGCGATAAGAATCAGCGTTCGGTTTTTAGCCGGGCGGCGCCATGGGCTCGTTCCAAGGCAAGGGTAAGCAAACGGTCCACCAACTGCGGGTAGGTCAATCCGCTGGCTTCCCACAGTTTCGGATACATGCTGATGGAGGTGAATCCAGGAAGCGTGTTGACTTCGTTGATGAGAATATCGTCGTCTTCGGTCAGGAAGAAATCCACCCGCGCCATCACGGCGCATTCCAGCACCCGGAAAGCCGCCTGGGCAAGCAGCCGGATTTCGTCGCTCAGCCGATGTTCCAACTGGGCTGGGATCACCAACCCGGCCTGGCCGGTTTTGAGATATTTGGTGTCATAGGCATAAAATTCATCGTTGGCCAGAATTTCGCCGCACACGCTGACGGAGGGCTGATCGTTACCTAATACCGCGGTTTCGATTTCCCGTCCTTCAATGGCGGTTTCCACCAACACTTTGCGATCATAGGCGAATGCCTGCTCCAGCGCGCGCCGGAAGCCGTCTTCGTCTTCTACTTTGCTGACGCCCACCGAAGATCCCTGTCCAGCCGGTTTGATGAATAACGGCAAACCCAACTGGCCAGTCAGTGCGGCGAAATCCGCCATTGCGGCATCCGATCGGTGCAATGTCACCGATGGGGTAACCGGCAAGCCGGCATCGCGCAAAATCCGTTTGGTCATGTCCTTGTCCATGCAGACGGCGGAACCCAGCACGTCCGGACCCGCGAAAGGGATTCCCAGTACTTTCAACACCCCCTGGACGGAACCGTCCTCCCCTGCCGAACCATGCAGCACGGAAAAAGCCACATCCACCATCGGCAGGATTTCCCCGCTGGCAATGTCGATCAACTGACCGGCGGAGTGGCCGGGCACCACCGCGAGATAATGCGCCGACGGCGCCAGCGCGATACGGGCCGGATCATCGGGATTGACCAGATAGTCAACCTCGTCGCACAGCATCCAGCGTCCCTGTTTATCCACGCCGATCAACAGCACATCGTATTTTTGCCGATCGACGGCATTAATGACATTGATCGACGACCGCAACGAGACTTCATGTTCGGTGGATTGACCGCCGAACAATACCGCCAGCCGTTTTTTGCCGCTTATCGGTTGTTCCATCACTTCCTCTTTGATCGTTAAGGCAACATTTAACGCCAACAGAGTATTAGCCGGCGGACAGCAAGTAAAGTCCCGGTACGCGCGGTCTCATAAAGTGTGATCCGATCCGGAGCCGGCATACCTTTCGCGTCTCCAGAACACCCCGAATCGGCTTTGCGCCGTCAGGCTCTCGTGCGCCAATCCGAATACCATTCGTGGTATCGCGCGCCTGGTCGCCCTTGACCGCCGTTGGCGCGGCATCCCCTAGACTGAAACCCGGCGCTTGTTGAAAGGTTGTTCGGCACCGCCATTTTGCGCGGACGCCTCCTCGGCATCGACATAATGGGATAGCAGGGCGATGCAGTCATCCTCCAACGCGGTAAAAAAGCAGGTCAACGCCAAAGTATGAATCTTGGCCCGCATCAGCGCAGCGCGAATGGCGGCCCGATCCCCGGTTGCAACGGCGCGGCGCGCGTCGGCATAGCTGGCGAATAATTTATTTAATCTTTCATTGTACACATCATCATAATTCAAATGACTATCCGCATTCAGGCTGCTTTTGACTTCGCATGAGGGCAGATGGGTATTATAAATATCATGCAGTAGTGTTTTTATCGTCTCGAAAGACTGCTGGGGTCCCATTGGGGATGTCTCCATTTCATTTTTATAAGTGAGCGCGCCCTATTCCCGCCTGTCGGATATCTATCCGCCAGACGTTGAGCCACCTCTTTGCCGGCGGCGTCGGCCCCCTAGTCAGAGCGTGGCTTATATACTCCCGGAAGGCGCTCGCTGTCCGCCGCGATGCGGCCTGAAGTATGTAGAGTCTATGCCAACCGATTTTATCTCTTTCCTTCAATGAACGACCATTGCTGAAAACTAAACGAAATTCATATCGGCGCGATAGAGACCCCATGCCGGAGCCCAAAGATAAATTATTTGGAATATAAATAAATATACCAACGCATGCAAAATGCCCGCTTCTTTCAATGGCAGAGGTGATGGAACTTCGTTGAAGGGAGACGTCGGTGTTTCGCCAAGATACCCCGCGAATGACGTCAACACAGCACATGACGTCCCGGTGGTATGCCATGGCGCGGGGCGGGAAAACGCCCTCGCCGCGAGCCGCTAAACCGAAGGCGAGGCGGCGCGCCGTGACAACGGGGACATCCGCTTAAGACCGGTTATCGGCCGGATCCTTTTGATCGTGACCCCGTGGTTTGCCAATTTTGGAAATGACGTTGAACAGTTCTCCCAGGAAATAAATCAATCCCAGGATAACCGCCATCACGACCGGCACCATAATCACAACGATAATCAAGCTTTCCAATAATTCAAGCATTCAAGCCTCGTTCATGCCATCGGCACGCCATGTCAGTCATTACGGGTCTTTATACCACCTTCCGACGATGACGACCACGCTTTTCATGTCATCGCGCCAGGCGAGGAATTTGCGCTGTGCCGTCTAATGGGCGACAATTCTTCCGGTTTTCCATGCGAGCGTTTACCTTTACCCCATTGAGAATGCCGAAGATCACGGGAAACACCTCTTACTCACATAAGGCAGACAGGCATGCAGGCCGAAATCCTATTAACCATGAAACTTCAGCAGCGCCTTTTTGCCGATCCGCGGCGAATCGAGCTGCTAAAGCAGATAAAACACACCGGCTCCATCAGCCAGGGCGCCAAACTGGCGGGGATCAGCTACAAAAGCGCGTGGGATGCCATCAGCGCCATGAATGATTTGGCGGAACAAACGCTGGTGGAAAGAGCAACCGGCGGTAAAGGCGGCGGCGGCGCCACATTGACCCATTATGCCGAAAGGCTGCTTCAGCTTTATGATCTGCTTGGGCAAATCCAGCAAAAAGCCTTTGACGTTCTCCAGGACGATCGGCTGCCATTGGACAGCCTGCTGGCGGCCATTTCCCGTTTTTCCCTGCAAACCAGCGCACGCAACCAGTTTTTCGGCACAGTGCTCGCCCGTACCCATCAGCAGGTACAGCAGCACGTCGATATTCTCTTGGCCGATGGAGAAACCCGCCTGGTCGTGGCCTTGACCCAACAGAGCGGCGATCGCCTGCAACTGGCGCCGGGCAAGGAGGTGCTGGCGCTAATCAAAGCGCCCTGGGTCTCGGTGCAGGCCGGGCGGTTACCCGCGGATGCGGCCGACAATGTCTTGCACGGCACCCTTACCCACCTGGAGCAAGGACAGGATAATGATGAGGTGCTGATGGCGCTTGCCAGCGGCGAAATGTTATGCGCCACCGTTCCCAAGGCGATTTCCCAGGAGCAACACTTGGAGGTGGGCCGGGAAATCACCGCCAGCTTCAATGCCGATCAAGTGATTATCGCCACGCTTTGCTGACGTCATAATCCCCCCCGGCCGCTGCCCCTGATGCGGATTTCAAGGGGCAAAACAGTTGACTTTGCCGGATAAAAACCAGATGCTGACGACATCAGTTGCATAAATAGGAACAATCAATGCCGTCATTGCATATTTTGCAAGGATTATTTCGTTTAAGCGATACCCGCTCCCTGGATATCGCGGCACTGGATATTCAATCCGGCCAAGGCTGGGCGTTCGTCGGCGCGAACGGCAGCGGCAAGTCCGCCCTCGCCCGGGCCTTGTCCGACGATTTGCCGATCTTAACCGGGCTACGGCAGAGCGACTTTCAACGGGCCACCCGTCTGTCGTTTGAGCAGTTGCAAAAGCTGGTGGCTGACGAATGGCAACGCAACAACACCGATCTGCTCAGCGAGGGCGAGGACGACACCGGCCGCACTACCGCGGAAATCATTCAGCAGCAGCGGTCGGATCCGGCGTTATGCCGGAAACTGGCGCAGCGGTTCGGTATCGATCATCTGTTGACGCGCCGATTCAAATACCTTTCCACCGGCGAGACGCGTAAGACGTTATTATGCCAGGCGTTAATGGCCGAACCTGATCTGTTGATCCTGGACGAACCCTTCGACGGCCTGGACGTGGCCTCGCGGGCGCAACTGAGCGAGATGCTGCGCGATTTGGCGGACCAGACGCGCGCATTGGTCCTGATCCTCAACCGCTTCGATGATATCCCGGCCTACATTGATCGCGTGGGCATCCTGGCGGACTGTCATTTGTCCCGCACCGGCGATCGAGAGACATTGCTGTCCGAGGCGTTAATCGCCCAGTTGGCGCATGCCGAGTCGCTTCGCGGCGCAACCTTGCCGGAAACCGAGACGCCGGGACAAAAGAACGCACTGCCCCCCAATGAGCCACGCATCACCTTGCGCAACGGGGTGGTATCTTATCAGGACCGCCCGGTTCTGCACCAATTGAACTGGCAAGTGCTACCCGGCCAACACTGGCAGATCGTGGGGCCGAACGGCGCCGGTAAATCCACACTGCTCAGTCTGATCACCGGCGACCATCCGCAAGGCTACAGTAATGATCTGACCCTGTTCGGCCGCCGTCGGGGCAGCGGCGAGACCATTTGGGAAATAAAGCGGCATATCGGCTACGTCAGCAGTAGCCTGCATCTGGACTATCGCGTTAGCGCCACTGCCCGCAGCGTCATTTTGTCCGGTTTTTTCGACTCCATCGGCGTTTACCAGGCGGTGTCGGAACGCCAGCAGCTTCTGACCCGCCAATGGCTGACCCTGTTAGGTCTCAGCGCCGAGGCGGACGCGCCTTTCCATAGCCTGTCCTGGGGCCAGCAGCGGCTGGTGTTAATTGCCAGGGCCATGGTCAAACATCCGGCCCTGCTTATTCTTGATGAGCCGCTGCAAGGTTTGGATCCCCTCAACAGGGAATTGGTTCGCCGCTGGGTCGACGTCCTGATAGGCGAAGGCGAGACGCAGTTGCTGTTCGTTTCCCACCATGCGCAAGACGCCCCCGCGTGTATCACTCATCGGCTGACATTCGTCCCGGAAAACGATGGCTACTGTTATCAAACCGAAGCGCTCTGATATCTTCCCCGCCCTCAAGAGCGGGGTTATGCGGCATAGCCTGATAACGTCATGGCCATAAGCGCCGGCGCCGCGCCAGGGAGAGTTCGCCGGCCGCAACGGAAATGCCGGCATCGGGTATGCCGGCATAATAATGAAAGCGTTACCACCTATACCCTCCATTTTTTTCTGCCAGTCTCACAGACCATACCGTTGATTTACCCTAACTTTCGCCTTACGTCGCGAATTTCGATAGTAATTTAATGTAATCGATTTCATTTTTTCCGGTATGATCACCTTTTAAGGTCATTTGGCATGTTAATTTAGCAGCAACAGAAAAGAAGGAGCCGTGAATGTCGATACTCGTTACTGGTGGTAGCGGTTACATAGGCAGTCATACCTGCCTGCAGCTTCAAGCCGCCGGTTACCAGCCAGTCGTCGTGGATAACTTGCATAACAGCAAGGCCGGCGTGATAAACAGCCTGGCAGCCGTCGGCGGTAAGAAACCGGTTTTTTATCAGGGAGATATCCGGGATAAAGCCTTACTGGCGACCCTTTTTCAAGAACACCGCATCGAGGCCGTTATCCATTTCGCCGGATTGAAGGCAGTGGGCGAATCGGTTCGTCAACCCGTTGATTATTACGAAAACAATGTCGGCGGCACGCTGGCCCTGATTGGCGCCATGCATGACGCCGGCGTCAAGAATCTGATTTTCAGTTCCTCAGCCACGGTCTACGGCGACCAGCCGGTCGTGCCTTATCGGGAGGATTTGCCCACTGGCCGCCCGGCCAGCCCTTATGGCCGTAGTAAACTGATGGTGGAAGAGATCCTGCGCGACGCGCAGCACGCCTGGCCCGACTGGAGTGTAACGCTGTTGCGCTACTTTAATCCGGTCGGCGCCCACCCCTCAGGCGAGATGGGGGAAGACCCCCAAGGGGTTCCCAATAATCTGATGCCCTTTATCGCCCAAGTCGCCATCGGTCGGCGGCCCGAACTGGCCATCTTTGGCAATGACTTCCCCACTCCGGACGGGACGGGCGTTCGGGACTATATTCATGTTATGGATCTGGCCGACGGCCATGTCGCCGCGTTAGCCGCGCTACAAAGCCGGCCTGGCCTGCACGTTTATAATCTGGGATCGGGAATCGGCCACAGCGTGCTGGAGGTGGTCGCCGCCTTCCGCCAGGCCAGCGGGCATGAGATTCCTTGCCGTTTTGCCCCGCGGCGCGACGGCGATCTGCCGGCTTACTGGGCCGCGCCGGAAAAAGCGGCCCGCGATCTCGATTGGCGGGCGACCCGCTCGCTGGCCGAGATGGCCCAGGATACCTGGTGCTGGCAATCCCGGCATCCAAACGGCTATACGGAATAAGAGGAACTTCTATGCAGCAGTTTAATCCCGTCGATCATCCCCACCGCCGCTTCAACCCGTTAAACGGCCAATGGGTGCTGGTCTCGCCGCATCGGGCAAAACGCCCCTGGCAGGGCCAGCAGGAGACGTCGTCGTCCGTCGTGCCGCCCGCCCATGATCCGGAATGCTATTTGTGCCCAGGCAATATCCGGGTTTCCGGCGACCGCAACCCGGACTACGCCACGACGTACGTGTTCACCAACGACTTTGCCGCGCTGATGGAAGACACGCCGGCCGCCCCGGCCGATCAGGATCCGTTGATGCACTGCGAAAGCGCTCGAGGCACCAGCCGGGTGATCTGTTTTTCTCCGGATCATGGCAAGACGCTGCCGGAACTGCCGTTGCCGGCCCTTGAAGCCATCGTCCAGACCTGGCGGGCACAAAGCGCCGAACTGGGCCAGCGCTATCCCTGGGTTCAGGTCTTCGAAAACAAGGGGGCCGCCATGGGATGTTCCAACCCGCACCCGCACGGTCAAATCTGGGCCAATAGCTTTCTGCCCAACGAGGCCAAACGCGAGGATGACAATCAACGCGAATATTTTCGGCGTTACGGCTCGCCTATGCTGGTGGATTATGCCGCCCGGGAATTGGCCGATGGCAGCAGGACCGTGGTGGACACCCGGCATTGGCTGGCGGTGGTGCCCTATTGGGCGGCGTGGCCGTTCGAAACCCTGCTACTGCCCAAAGCGCATGTGCTGCGTCTGGACGCCCTGGATGGCGAACAGGCCGCCGATCTGGCTCTGGCGCTGAAAAAGCTCACCAGCCGCTATGATAACCTGTTCCAGTGCTCATTCCCTTATTCCATGGGCTGGCATGGCGCGCCGTTCATTGAGCAGGATAACCGCCATTGGCAGTTGCACGCGCATTTCTATCCGCCGTTGTTGCGTTCGGCCACAGTGCGTAAATTCATGGTGGGTTATGAAATGCTGGCGGAACCCCAGCGTGATTTGACCGCCGAGCAAGCCAGCGACCGGCTGCGCGCAGTCGGTGATATCCATTTTCGGGAAACCGGAGTCTCCCTATGACCTTAAAAACAATTACTGAATCCACCTTCCGTCAATCATTCGGTTATGCGCCCACCCTGACGGTGAAGGCGCCTGGTCGCGTTAATCTGATAGGCGAGCATACCGATTACAATGACGGTTTTGTACTGCCCTGCGCCATCGATTATGAAACCGTGGTCAGTTGCGCGAAACGGGACGACCGGTTAGTACGGGTTATCGCCGTGGATTGTGACCATCAGCAAGATATTTTTTCGCTAGATGAGCCAATTTTAACCCACGACAGTCAGCAATGGTCCAATTACGTTCGCGGCGTGGTAAAACATCTGCAACAACGGGACGGCCATTTTGACGGCGTCGATTTGGTATTGAGCGGGAATGTCCCGCAAGGCGCGGGACTCAGTTCGTCGGCGGCGCTGGAAGTGGCGGTGGGCAAGGCGATTCAGACATTATACCATCTGCCGCTGGATAACGTCGCCCTGGCCTTAAACGGACAGGAAGCGGAAAACCAGTTCGTCGGTTGCAACTGCGGCATCATGGACCAATTGATTTCGGCGCTGGGCAAAGACAACCATGCGCTTTTGATCGATTGCCGGACGCTGGGCACCAGGCCCGTCCCCATGCCGGCCAATGTGGCGGTAATCATCATCAACTCCAACGTTAAGCGCGGTTTGGTGGACAGCGAATACAACGCTCGCCGGCAGCAATGCGAAATCGGCGCCCGCTTTTTCGCCGTTGACAAACTGCGCGATGTGGAAATGAGCCAGTTTATCGCCGTTGAGAAAGAACTGGATCCGGTGGTCGCCAAACGGGTTCGCCATGTGTTGAGCGAAAATGCGCGCACCTTGGCCGCGGCCGACGCACTGGCGGCCGGCGATCTGGCCAGCATGGGCGTCCTGATGGCCGAGTCGCACGCCTCTATGCGCGATGATTTTGAAATTACCGTTCCACCCATTGATACCTTGGTGGATATCGTCAAAGCCGAGATCGGCGATGCCGGTGGCGTTCGCATGACCGGTGGCGGTTTCGGCGGTTGCGTCGTCGCCTTGGTGCCGGCGGACCTTGTGGAAGCGGTACGTGCGGCGGTGGAAAGCCAATATCGTCGGCGTACCGGCCTTAAAGAAACGTTTTATGTTTGTCATGCTTCCGAAGGAACAGGACTATGTTGAAAGAATATGAGTCGGGCACCGCGCCCGACGGTCAGCCATTCAATTGTGTGACCCTAGGTTTTGAAACCGGCCTACAGATAAGCCTGATGGATTGGGGCGCCACCTGGCTGTCTTGTCAAATGCCGCTTAAATCCGGCGCTCGACGCGAAGTGCTGCTGGGGTGCCCCACCCCGGCGGAATATCCGCAACAATCCGCCTATCTGGGCGCCACGGTGGGCCGCTACGCCAACCGTATCGCCAATGCCGTCATTGAGCGGGACGATCAAACATGGAAGCTCAACGCCAACCAAGGCGAACATCAGTTGCATGGCGGCGCCGAGGGTTTTCATGCCCGTCGTTGGGAATGCGTTGAACATACCCGTACTTCGGTACTGTATCGGTTGTTTTCCGCGGATGGGGATCAGGGATTTCCCGGCAACCTGACGGCCATGGTGCGTTATACGGTCCGCGAGGACAATTCCGTGGTCATTGATTACCGGGCAACCGTCGACAAGCCCTGTCCGGTCAATCTGACCAATCACGCCTATTTTCATCTGGATGGCGCTAATAGCGATGTCCGCCAACAGACATTGCAGATTTACGCCGGCCAGTTTCTGCCGGTCAACAGCGACGGTATCCCGTGCGCGCCGCTTGCCGACGTGGAGGACACCGGCATGGATTTCCGGCGGCCCAAAACCATCGCCCAGGATTTTCTGCGCGATCGCGATCAACAGCGGGTCAAGGGCTATGATCACGCCTATTTGCTGTACAACGCCTGCCACGATGGTGAAAGCCCGGCGGCGCAACTGTGGTCTGCCGATGGCCAGATTCTTCTGCAAACCTATACCACGGCGCCGGCCTTACAGCTTTACACCGGCAACTTCCTGGCGGGTACGCCGGCGCGCCAAGGTGGTGAATATCAAAATTACAGCGGAATAGCGCTGGAAAGCGAATTTTTGCCGGACAGCCCGCACCATCCGGGATGGCCGCAACCGGATTGCTGGCTACTGCCCGGCCAGACCTATCGTTCCCAAACCCGTTATCAGCTCGTGGCGCTCTAACGTAACGGCCGGCGAGTTATTTCACGGCGGATTGATCTTATGCGGTTGCCGCCCTGGCCGGGCAGGCAATATAATAAAAAGAGTTTTCATAAAATCTTCGACGTTAAGGAGTCAAACAATGGCAGTAACGAAACTGGTCCTGGTACGGCATGGTGAAAGCCAGTGGAACAATGAAAATCGCTTCACGGGCTGGACGGATGTGGATTTGTCCGATAAAGGCCGTAGCGAGGCGAAAGCGGCGGGTAAACTGCTTAAAGCCGAAGGCTATATCTTCGATTTCGCCTATACGTCCGTTCTCAAGCGCGCGATCCATACCCTGTGGAACGTTCTGGACGAACTGGATCAGGCCTGGCTGCCGGTGGAAAAATCCTGGCGTTTGAACGAACGGCATTACGGCGCGCTGCAAGGCTTGAATAAAGCCGAAACCGCCGAAAAATACGGTGACGAGCAAGTTAAACAATGGCGGCGCGGCTTTGCGGTTACCCCGCCGGAACTGGAACGCGGCGATGAACGCTTCCCCGGCCATGATCCCCGCTATGCCAAACTGACTGAGTCGGAACTGCCCACCACCGAAAGCTTGGCCCTGACCATTGAGCGTGTCATCCCCTATTGGAACCAGACGATTTTGCCGCGCATGAAAAGCGGTGAACGCGTGATCATCGCCGCCCACGGCAACTCCATCCGCGCGTTGGTGAAATTTCTCGACCACATGAGCGAAGACGAAATTCTTGAGCTCAATATCCCCACCGGGGTCCCGCTGGTATACGAATTCGACGACAATATGAAGCCCATCAAGCACTATTATCTGGGCAATGCCGACGAGATAGCCGCCAAGGCCGCAGCTGTCGCCAATCAGGGTAAGGCCAAGTAAAGCACGTCGATTGACCCTGGCGGCCCCTGAACGCCGCCGCCAGTCGGCATGTCTGACGAATTGGGGAACAGCCGCGCGCGTTCCCCTTTTTTTCGACGGCTATCCGCCGGATCGGGCCTGGATATTTATCCGGTATGCCCCGAAGTCTCAATTGTCATAACGGGACGCGGGTGCGCGCGCCGATCTCGTACCGCCTGCGCCAACTGGCGTAGTAGCGCTTCCGTATCGCTCCAGCCGATACAGGCGTCGGTCACGCTTTGGCCGTAGACCAGCGCTTTACCCTCTCCGAGGCTCTGGCTGCCTTCCGTCAGATGGCTTTCCACCATAACGCCGATGATGCCGTATTCCCCACCTTGCAATTGCGCGCACACATCCTGCCCGACAAGCAATTGTTTTTGAAATTGCTTGCTGCTATTAGCGTGGCTGAAATCAATCATGACCCGTGCCGGCAAGCCTGCTTTGGCCAGTCCTTCCTTCACCGCCCGGACATGGTGGGCGCTGTAATTGGGCTCCCGTCCGCCACGCAGTATGATATGGCAATCGTTGTTGCCGCTGGTATTGACGATGGCGGAATGGCCCCATTTGGTCACCGACAGGAAACAGTGCGCCGCGCCGGCGGCATTGATGGCATCGATAGCCACTTTGATGGTGCCGTCGGTGCCGTTTTTGAATCCCACCGGACAAGACAAGCCGGACGCCAGTTCGCGGTGTACCTGTGACTCCGTGGTGCGCGCGCCGATGGCGCCCCAACTCATCAAATCGGCCACGTATTGCGGCGTGATCATATCCAGGAACTCGCCCGCCGCGGGCATCCCGCTGTCATTGATATCCAGCAGCAGTTTACGGGCGATGCGTAGGCCGTCGTTGATCCGAAAGCTGTTGTCCATTAGCGGATCATTGATAAGCCCCTTCCAGCCGACGGTGGTGCGCGGCTTTTCAAAATAAACCCGCATAACCACCTCCAGTTCATCCTGCAAGGCATGCCTCATGGTCAGGAGGCGGGCGGCATAATCCTTGGCCGCTTCGGTGTCGTGAATGGAGCAGGGACCGATTATCACCAATAAGCGGTCATCAGCGCCATTGAGAATCTTATGCACGGCCGCTCGCGCGGTGGACACTGTTCGTGCGGCCTGCTCAGTGGCCGGATATTTCTCCAGCAAGGCCACTGGCGGCAGCAATTCTTTAATTTCTCTTATTCTTAAATCGTCATTCTGATAATTCATAATGGTTTTATTTCTCTTTGCCCCTGGGCGCTTCATCGCGGTAATGTCATGATTTACTGCATTAATGTCATCCCGGTCGCGATCGATTGTTGTAAACGTGTGTTTTACAGGTCAGACATCAAAAATTTGATCAATACGGAATCTTGACTAAGCTTAAAGTATGACAAGCCGGCGTCAACTGGCATATAAATTGTCGCCGCCGGTAGGCTGATAATTCTTTACAGGGCCTTTGGATGCGCCTCAAAGAGCCGCCCGTATCGAAAAGTTGTAAAAATACGGGCTTCAACCCACCTCCAGCCTGAAAGAGGAAAATGTATGCAAAATCTGACTCCCAAAAACCTGGCGATCTTTCTTTTCACCGCCGTGATGATGTTGGGCGGCGGCGCCGCACTGGCGGCCTCTTCCGACGCCAGCAGCCAAAACTCCGGCACCGGCCTCGACAACCAATCCGGCAGTGAAGGCGCTAAGCAAAATTTACCGCCCAATAATGTAAATAACAACAAAATCAACAATAGCGGAACCGACATGAGTTCCGGCCAAAGCGACAGTCAAGGCGTTTGCCAGGGCGGGAACTGCCCGGACAACACCACCCCCTCCAGCAATCAGTCCGACACTAAAACGGAATAATTATTCCAAAACCTCTTGATCAGCCCCCGCGCGGTCCATATTCGGAACCTGCTAAACCAACGTGGATATGCGTCTTCCAGATTCAGTCCGTGTGAAAATCTTTGGGAAGATGATGTTTAACCTTGGTTAAACCGGCCACATGGCCGGGCGGTTAAGTCGCCCGGCTCTTTTGCTTCCGGGGACGATTCTCCCATCCGCACACACTTTCTGCAACACTTCCGCATCGCCCTTACCTGCCGCGCAAATTGTTACGGCAATCCCGGCGTTCCCCGGTATACTCTTCCCTAGGAAACTTATCGACAGAGGTGGAGATGGCGGAAACACATCAGCATAATCATACCCATGACATCACGGATAACGGGAACCATAAGCGGTTGCTAGCCGCTTTTGTCATTACCGCCGTCTTTATGGTTATCGAAGTGGTCGGAGGCGTGCTGGCGGGGTCTTTGGCGCTACTGGCCGATGCCGGGCATATGCTCACCGACGCCGCCGCCCTGCTCATGGCGCTGCTGGCCGTTCGCTTTGCGCAACGCAAGCCCAACAGCCGCCACACTTTCGGTTATCTGCGCCTGACCACGCTGGCGGCGTTTATCAATGCCCTGGCTTTGCTCATTATTACATTGCTTATTTTCTGGGAGGCCGTGCGGCGTTTCTATCAACCCCACCCTGTTTCAGGCTGGCCGATGATGGCTATCGCGGTAAGCGGTCTGGTGGCCAATCTGCTTTCATTTTGGTTTCTGCATGGCGGCAACGGCGAGAAAAACATCAATCTACGGGCGGCGGCATTGCACGTACTGGGGGATTTATTGGGTTCGGTCGGCGCTATCATTGCCGCATTGGTGATTTTGCTTACCGGCTGGCTGGTCATCGACCCCATTTTGTCGATTTTGGTATCCTGTCTGGTGCTACGCAGCGGCTGGCGCCTGCTGCAAGAAAGCCTGCATGAACTATTGGAGGGCACGCCGAGCCAAATTGACATTGAGAAACTTAAACATGATTTGTCACTGCATATTCCCGAGGTGCGCAATATACATCATGTGCATATTTGGCAGGTCGGCGAAAAACCGGTCATGACACTGCATGCGCAAGTGGTCCCGCCTTATGATCACGATGCCTTGCTGCATCGGATCCAGGACTACCTGCTGCACCAGTACCACATCAGCCACGTCACCATACAAATGGAATACCAGCAATGTCCGGAGGGCGATTGCGGCATCATGATCGCCGGGCAGGACCAGCATGATCACGTGCATCTGCACGCCCACCACCATTGATGACGACAGGCGACGCTTAGGCATTGCCAGCCACCTTGACATTCAATTCGGCGGCGAAAGCCAGCATCCGGTTTAACGGCACCAGCGCCTTGTCGCGCAACCCGGCGTCGACATTGACCTCATGGGCGCTTCCCCCCTCCTCCAGGCCCGATGCGATAGCCTCCAGGCCATTCATCGCCATCCAGGGACAATGGGCGCAGCTTCGGCAAGTGGCGCCATCACCGGCGGTAGGGGCTTCCAGCAAGGTCTTTTCCGGACAAGCCTGTTGCATCTTATAAAAGATTCCGCGATCGGTAGCGACTATCATTTGTTGCTGCGGCAATCGTTTGGCCGCCTGAATGAGCTGACTGGTGGAACCCACCGCATCGGCCATCTCCACCACCGCCTGGGGGGATTCGGGATGCACCAGGATCGCCGCATCCGGATAAAGCCGTTTCATATTAAGCAGCGCGCGGGTTTTGAATTCGTCATGCACGATACAGGCGCTTTGCCAACACAGAACATCCGCGCCGGTTTGTTGCTGGACATAGCGACCGAGGTGGCGATCCGGCGCCCAAAGGATTTTTTCGCCCAAACTGTCGAGATGCTCAATAAGCTCTACAGCGATACTGGATGTCACCACCCAGTCAGCACGCGCCTTTACCGCCGCCGAGGTGTTGGCGTAAACCACTACGGTACGATCAGGGTGTGCGTCGCAAAAGGCGCTGAAAGCTTCGGCCGGACATCCCAGGTCCAAGGAACATTCCGCCTTGAGCGTTGGCATTAGAACGGTTTTTTCCGGACTAAGGATTTTCGCCGTCTCGCCCATAAACCGTACGCCGGCCACCAGTAATGTGGTAGCCGGATGACTGCTGCCGAACCGGGCCATTTCCAGAGAGTCGGCGACGCAACCACCCGTGGCCTCGGCCAAGGCCTGGATTTCCGGATCGGTATAATAGTGGGCCACAATGACCGCATTACGCTTCTTTAAAAGCCCTCTGATTTTAGTATGATAATAAAGCTTTTCATCCGCCTTGAGCGCTCTGGGCTTAGGCGGGAACGGATAAATCGCGGCATTGACATCCATTGCATCGGTCATGGCGTATCTCGTCTGGGTTGATGCGCAACGGTTGAGACCTGAGGCCAACCTGAACTTTACGCACCTTATGTTTCATATACTAAACAAAATAATCAAATTCGCACTAAAAGTCGTCTGCTTTTTGCGTTTTTTTACAGAAACTGTTTAGTTGAAATGACATCATACACGCCCCCGACGGTTTTGCAGGAAACGCTAAGGCCGGGTAATACCCGGAAAGTTTATCAACGCGAACAATGCCAAGCATAGTCGACATCAAACCAACCAAGAGCAAACGGAAAGCGGATTGGGTGTATACACTCCTTTCACTTCCCTTTGACGCGCGGCGGCCAGTGGGCGACCCATTCGTCGGGTATGCATTTGGATCGCCCGTGGCGCAGCCCCGGTGACACAGGATGCCTCTCATAATCCCCGGGCGCATAGCTCACTATGTGACTGGGGTGAGTGGATGTAGCCAAAAGAGGCGACTTGAAGTATGACGAGTATAGATGCCGCATGGCTATCACTCATGCCTTTAGGTCGAATCGGGACAGTTGCTGACGAGGCAAATACAAGCATGTTTTTATTCTCATCCAGGGCAAAGTTTATTAATGGATAAATTACGGCTATTAATGGATGAGCCTCCCGGCACTCACTTATCTCGATAACTTATTGATATTATTATGATATATTGATTTCAACTTTGTCGTGCCAGGTTGATTTTTTTTAAGTGGTGCGCATATACTCAGAATTTAAATGGGGTTATGCATAGGGGACATTATGGTTCGCATCGCAATTGATATGGATGAAGTCATCGCGGATACATTTCCTGCTTTACTGGATTGGTATCGTGAAAGATACGACTGAGTAGGCCCCTTGCGAAACCAGACAGTAGAAGTCTCTTAACTTAAGAGATAGGCTTGGATACATGTCTAACACTAACGCTAATTTTGA
>NZ_SZPQ01000054.1 GCF_005217455.1 Martelella alba | reverse complement strand
CGAGGGAATACCGGAGCCGACGGATAACACTAACTTAGAGATAAAAGCTGTCTGAATATAACGGGTCAAGATCAGTATAATGTTATAATGGCGATTTTTTCATTATACAGACTATAACTTACACAAAAATAATAATGCGTCGGTAAACTAAAGAAATTGCAAATTAACGAGGCCTGACGGCTGGGAGATTTCCATGAACATATCCTCTTTTTCCATCCCACGTAGTATTATCTATGGCGAAAATGCCCTGAATCATTTATCGACTCTAAAAGGGAAAAAAGCTGTTTTGGTGACCGGGGGCCGTTCCATGAAACAGTTTGGATTTCTCGATGAAGCGATAAAGCAATTACAAAAAGCGAACATGGAATGTGTCCTTATCGATCAGGTTGAACCTAATCCATCCTTCGCCACGGTAAAACGCGGCGCAGCCGCCATGCTGGCTTTTGAACCCGACTGGATTATCGCCATTGGTGGTGGTTCAGCGATGGATGCGGCGAAGGTTATGTGGTGTTTCTATGAACACCCCGAATTACGTTTTGAAGATATTCTACCTGTAGGGGCAATGCCGCCGTTGCGTAACAAGGCCCGCTTTGTCGCGATCCCTTCCACCAGCGGCAGCGCTTCGGAAATCACTGCGTTTTCCGTGATTACCGATACGGACTCGCACATCAAATACCCTATTGTGGCGCAAGATCTCGTGCCGGATATCGCCATATTGGATCCGCTTATTCCAGCCAAGATGCCCGCCAAGGTTACTGTGCATACCGGTATGGATGTGCTGACGCATGCCATTGAGGCTTATGTTTCCACGGCGGCGAGCGTATTTACCGATCCTTTCGCCATGGAAGCTATCCGTTTGGTATTTGAGAATCTGCCCATAGCCTACCGTGAGCCAGGCAATTTGACGGCGCGAGCGAATATGCATAATGCGTCTGCTTTAGCTGGAATTGCCTTTACCAATGCATCATTGGGACTGGTACACGCTATGGCGCATAAAATCGGCGGTGAACTGGGTATCACCCACGGATTGGCGAACGCCATCATGCTACCGTACGTCATACAGTACAACTCCCAGGCAACCGATAAATACCATAAGATTGAAACACAATTGGGGATTAATGATCTTACCGATTCAGTAAATGCATTGAATGCCAGTCTTGGCATTCCGCGCGATTTCTGTGAATGCGATGAAATCAACGTCGATACGGCTACTTTTTTCGGCTTGCTTGAGCGGATGAGCGAAAATGTTATTGATGATCCTTGTTCACTTACCAACCCTGTACCGCCGACGGTGGAGGATGTGAAAAGCTTATATAAATATATGTACTACGGAGCAGGCTGTTTAGTTTAATTTGATACAACGGATGCCCCCTTCCTGGCGAGGGGCTGCGGAGCGCCTAAGGTAAAATGAACAAAAATCAGGCGGGAAAAAACGGCTTTCCGTCTGGCAATAGCGGTTTTCGTCTCAGTCATAAAACGATTTTCCTCTCGCGTTTTCTTTGCCCGACGGGCAGGGAAGACCCTTTACGCCACAACGACATACCACCGCTCAAGCAAGGCATGCCTTGAGGGGGTATGTCTTGTATTTTTTGAACAGCCCCAGTTTTCCGGGAGAGTGTTAAGTCTGTGAACTCAGGCCGCCAGATCTTTATTCCCGATGGAAGTGTAATATGCCTGTTTTGCTTCTGCCGGCGATTTGCGGTTGTATCGGCGGCGTGTTGGGCGGCATTGTATCGGACAGTTTGCTAAAACGGGGATATTCCCTCTCGGTGGCACGCAAAACGGCCATGATTCTCGGTATGTTGTTGTGTACCAGTATGTTAATTTGTAACTACATCGATTCTAATATCATCGTCGTGGCAAGTATGTGTCTTTCTTTGGAAAAGGGTTCGGCACATTGGGCTGGACGGTGAATGCCGATACGGCGCCCAAGGAAATCGTCGGTTTAAGTGGCGGGGTACTTAACCTGGTGAAACAAATAGGCGCAATCATTACGCCTATTGCCATAGGATATATATTACAGCAAACGGGATCCTTTAAGGGAGCATCATGGCTCCGGCAACGGAAGGGGGTTATTCCATCTGCCGGCCAGCGGAACAGACCGACAAAAGGTGTTCGCCGCGGGTTAATGCCACTACATTGCATAACCCGGGCTGACTGACCACTTCAATCAGTCAGTTGCGCGGTGATGGCGCCCATCCTTGGCCGTCGCCATAATTCTGCTGGCGGATGGGCCGCCTGGATTGTCCTATTTTCCAGCCACTACGCCGCACGTTAACCGGTATAGCGGGTCATATTCTTGATAATTTCCCGTGCCAGTTCGTAATGATCCATTTCCCAGCACCGCGGACTGAAAAGTTCCGCCGACCATACCCCATCGAACCCGGTAGACTTCACCGCATCGGTCCAGGCTTGAATATCAATATCGCCTTCGCCGGGCATATAGGCGCGCAATACGGTTTCTTCCCAGGCTTCGCCGGGTTGGGGTTTGCGGCCATCGCAAAAATGTACACCGAAAATCAGCTTAGGATCTAGCGTGGCAATATCCTCGGGGGTGGCTTGACCGGTAGCGAATAAATGCCAAAAATCAATTACTAAGCCGATATTGGGTTTTTTTATACGATTGATAACTTCCAAGGCGTGATGAAGCGTATTGAATTTAGTATGGGCGATGACTTCGATTTGGTAGCGAACACCATATTTCAAACCGATATCGGCTATCTGCAAGATGTTTTCCGACATAATGTCCAGAATTTGATCTTGGGGAAAGTGATCAATGCCATGCTGGGCGAGTATCTGGATGGTCGGACACTCAAGTTCCGACGCTACCTGGGTAAGACGTAATGCCTCATTCAGCATCACCTCCTTTTCCCCTGGTTTATGGCGTTCTATGTCGATCAGCGCATTCAGGCAAGAAGTTTGTAGTCCATGACCGCTGACAATTTTTTTCAAAGCTGAAGTGTTACCTCCATTATCTAAATATCGCAAAAGCTTGTAATGAAGAAATTCCAAGCCATCGAAGCCGGTTTCAGCCGCGATTCTGGCTTCGGTAACCACATTACAGTAATGGGTGGAAATGCCATGAAGTGCCTTAATCATGCTTTACCTCTTAATATTTACGGGAAGAGAATAGGATGAGGTTCTTAGCTTGTAATCTTTTTTTAACATATTCATCAGTGTGCCAAGAAGACTTTTGATATCTTCCATGGATATAACTTTCGTTTCCAGAACATAACGCGGAAGGATGAATAGGCAGAAGAGATTTAACAAAGCAAATATCCACATGGAGAATGCGCCATAGAAGGCATTTTTCAACGCGGGAATGTCGTTGATCATAGGGAAAAACCGGATGAACAAATAAAAAATCCACATTAATGTTACCGTCAGTCCCAAGCTTAAGTTTTGAATACGCTGTAGGAAGGTGGCCGGGATAAGGGCCCTGCGACCTGCCCCCCGACTAATGACAAATATCACCATAAAATGAATGCGACAAAGGTGGAAAAATAGCCGGCATAATGCGTATACATACCATACTCTGTATAATTTAAATTGCATTGTGGTGGCAAGTAAGCGAATCCCCAGGAGTATAGCACATTATGTGACTGGGGTGAGCAAACGGAGCCAACAAAGAGGCAGCTTGAAGTATAAAAGTATATATGAGATCAGCAGCAAAGAGCAAATCAACCCAATAGTAATGATTTTCATTACAGGACATTTTTCTAACGATCGGATAAATTCATGCCGACAAAGGCAACAATGACATCGAGTAAACCAATAAATATTGTTTTGTATAGGAAATTATCTTTCGACATATTACTGGTTTGCGATATGATCGTCGCATAATACATTTCGATTGCTGTGTCGGTAACTTGTTGTAAAACAGCGATGGTATTGAATACTATCATTCCATAATGTAATAAATGCGCCCTAAAAACGTTACCCAATGTTATGGTTGAAGTGCTTGTTACCGGTATCGGCGCGATGAATGGTAAACAAACCTCTTCCTGAACAAGAATAAAATAGACACGGGATAGAACGGTATTTGCTATTTCAGACCGCTGGTTGCTGATATTCCAGATTAGGGATTGGGGAGGATAGATGTCAAAGTCATCATTAGGATAACCGAGGCAAACCGTGTTCCATCATATAACGCCAACCTATATCTATCAACCGTGCTTCTACCATGCCGTGGGTGATAGGAAAATGGATCAGAGACACCCATGCTTGTGAACCACCCAGAGAAATACTGGATGTACCCGATGCTCTACTTTGGATTTGGGGAATGGATACTCCTGCCATGTGCATTAGGGCCCAGACGTGTTCAACATCTTAAACCTCTTTACAACACATGACGGTGTTTCACTTGAACGCAGACATTTATTCATAATGACTACATGAGCGCTAGCAGGCTAGTGGTAAGCGATGGACAAAAAGCATTTTTCGCCGGGCTCTGGGAGAGAAAAGCATTCTGAAGGTGCTGTGGCACATATCGGCGGCAATGGGAACCATTGCCGCCATGACTCAGACGCTACCGAGTTCCGCGGTGTGTGGCTGCTTGGATATCAACGACTGATAGTGGCGTTCAACGCATCGATTGAAGTTTGCAAGCCCGCTTCAACGCTCATGGTAAGATCTTCCATTTCCAGCGAAACATGACCATCATAGCCTGTCATACTCAATACGGAAAAGAACTCTTTCCACCACTGCAAACCCCTGCCGCAACCTACAGCGACATAATTCCAGGTGCGGGTTCTGGTTTCCGTCACTGGTTGGAAGTCCAATAATCCATCCACATCGGCTAAGCCTTTTTCAATTCGGGCATCTTTGCCATGCACGTGGTAAATGGCACCTTCAAGCTTGCGTATGGCAGCGATAGGCTCCGCTCCCATAATCATCAAGTGAGAGGGATCCAGGTTTATGCCGATCATGTCGCCAACGGCGTTGCGCAACCGTAGCAGCGTCGAGGGATTATAGATGAGCTGACTAGGAAATTCTTCAATCGCGATTCTTTCGACGCCATGCTGTTTCGCATGGGCCGCGAACTCTTTCCACCAGGGGATCGCGACTTGATTCCATTGATAGTCGACGACGCCCGGCATATAGTCCGGCCACGATACGGTGGATGTGATCCAGTTTGGGATTTTATCATCTGGTCCGCCGCCCGGCAGTCCGCTCATCATCACGATTTTTTTCACGCCGAGTTTACCTGCCAGCTCAGCCGCCTTGTAACTGCTGGCGGCATGCTTTTTGCCAAGATCGCCCGGAGCCAATGGATTCCCTGAGCAGTTTAGGGCGGCGATTTCCATATCGCGACTTTCCAGTTCCTTGAGCAAATCCGCGCGGCTTGAGGACGATTCCAACAATGCATCGGTTTTGACATGCGGACAGGTGGCCCAGCCCCCCGCCGTCATCTCAACCGCCGAGATTCCGTAGCCTTTTACTTTATCGAGCATGTCTGTGAATGAAAGTTTAGCTAAAACATCTGTACATAATGCAAGTTTCATGATAATTCCTGCTTCATTATAAATCAGTTAAAACTGGTATTTAAACTTGTCAGTGCCAAGGCGATAAAATAATCGCTTCAAGTTTTGACAAATTGCCGTATAAACTCAGCTTTCCCCGTCAGCCTGCCCAGAAGCGTCGTCTTTACCTCATCATCCAATAGATCTGCGATACTGGCTAATACCTTGATATGTTCATCTTTTTTCGCCGCGACCGCGACCACCAGAAAGGCGATTTTGCCTTCTCCCCAGTTTACACCATCGGGAAACTGGAAGATTTGGAAACCAGTTCGACTGACGAGATGAATATATTTTTTGGCGCAATGGGGCAGGGCTACGCCGGAACCCACGTAGGTGGACAGCTCCTTATCCCGTTCAAGCATTGCTTGATAAAAGCCCGAACTCACATATCCGCTTTTCTGCAAAGCATCTGCAGCGATTTTGATTGCTTCATTTTTGGTTGAAGCTTTACAGCCCAGAAAGATATCCTCTTCAGATAACTTCAGCATACCGTTTTCCTCGCGACAGTATTGTGAAGAAACAAACCCTAACGTTTACTTCATAGCCCATGTCCCGATCTGCCGCTGGCAAGCGGGGACATTATCGATATAGTTCCGGGCAATCCGGGATGGATACATCATGGGGCATTCCGTTATGAAGGGACGCAATACCCGCGTCGCACACCAATGCGACAATATAGCCGTCCCAGGAAGAAGGCCCGGTCATGGGTACATTGGCGGCAACGTTGTCGACAAAATTCTGGACTTCGCAATCATAGGCCGTGGCAAAACGTTCCATGCACGACATCGTTATATGACGGCCGACACCGTTGATGGACCGCGTTTCCGTCAGCGCCTGTTCTGTTAACGTCGTAATCGCTTCTTCGCCAATGATCTCGCAACGAATATCGTAACCATAGTTGCAATTGACAAACAGTTCATCATCTACCCGAATGCCGGAACGGGTTTCAAAAACCACAATAAGCGGATCTTGCAAATGTTCCAGGGCCTTACGGGTCTTTTTCTTGGGCCTGTCCACCCGAACAGACACGATATCTTCTTTCAGGAGATATCGAATGATATCTATTTCATGAGTGGCGGAATCGTTAATCGCCATTTCAAGGGTATAACTGGCCGGGACCGACGGATTGCGATGTGCGCAATGTACCATCAGGATCTCACCCAGTATGCCGCTATCGATGGTTTCCTTGAGAGCCAGATACCCAGGATCGAAACGCCGCATAAAACCAAGTTGCAACATCCTTTTGCCATACCTCACTTCCGCCTCGATGACCTCTTTGGCTTCAGGCGCTGTTGGCGTCAGCGGTTTTTCGCAGAATACCGGCTTGTTGGCCTTGAATGCCGCTAGAATTTGCTCATTGTGCACCGGGCCAATGGTACAGATGAACACGGCATCGACAAGATCGGAATTGATAAGCTCATGGGCATCATAAAATGACGTGACCTGATATTCATCGGCAATTGCGTTTGCCACATCTGTATTGATATCGCAAACCGCGGTTACTTTGGCATTTTTGATTGTTTTCTTAAATCTTTGTAAATGATCTAGACCAATCATGCCTAGGCCGATGAGCCCAATTTTAACAGTCATATTCAGTCCCTCAAATAATCTGGTTGTTAGAAGCGAAATTTTTTCTCGATTTGTTCCAAAGAAAGTCCTCGAGTTTCCGGCAGAAACTTAAACAATAAAATCAACATGATGACGTTAGTTAGCGCGAAGAAACAGAATGTCGCTCCGCCACCGTAATTGTTCAGTAAAAATGGGAAGATAGATTGAATGATAAAATCAAATACCCATAACCCGAATACTGCGAAACCCATTCCCACACCGCGAATGCGCAACGGATAGATTTCAGCCAACATAAGCCAAAATACTGGCGCTATCCAACCTTGCATAAAAATTAGGAAAAGTAGCATAAGGGCCAGAATGATATAACTAGCGCCATTAAAATCGGCGTGGAGGATCTCAATACCATTTACTGTCTGGGTGTGGAAGAAAAAGTAAAATGCCAATCCAATCAAAACCAGACTTAACGTAACACCTATCTGGCCGGTAAAGAACATCCGTCTGCGTGAATGTTTGCCTATCAGCAACATGCCCAGCACCGTCGCCAGAATAGACACAATACCATTAGCCACCGCTCCGGTCACCGCCGCAGCATCCCCCAGACCGGTCGCTTTGAGAACCGTCGGCGCATAATACATAATTGTGTTCACCCCGGTGACGCGGGTTGCCAATACAATCATTAACCCAATCAAAACCAGCTGGATTACCCATCTTTTTTTAATTTCTTCAATAACGCTAGGTTTGTCCGCGTCAATTTGTATGATTTGCTGTATGTCTCTGACTTCATTATCTATTTCTTCAGGGCGGCGTACTAACTTAAGAACATTTATCGCTTTCTCGGTTTCCCCCTTCCTTAAAAAGAAACGGGGCGATTCAGGCATCATCAACATGCCAAGCCATAATAATGCACCCGGCAAAGCGGGTATGGCCAGCATAATACGCCAGTTGTGGGACATATCCGGATAGAGATTGACGATGATTGCATTCACCGAATAAGCAAGAAATTGCCCGGTGACAATCATTAATTCGTTCACTGTGACGAGGCGTTCGCGCTGATTTGGCCTCGCCAGCTCAGAAATATAAACCGGCACGGTAACCGATGCGCAACCTACCGCCAGCCCAAGCACAAACCGGGCCGTTATCATCGACGGAAAGCTCCAGGCCAGTGAAGTGCCGATCGCGCCGAATATGAAAATGGCGGCGACCCACAATAAATTTCTACGACGGCCCTGCCTATCGGATAAATAACCGCCAAACAATGAACCTAAGGCCGCGCCAATTAACAAAAATGACGTGACAAGGCCTTCTTGGATAGGGCTCAAGCCCAGATCATTTTTCATGAAAATGAGCGCCCCAGATATCACACCGGTATCATAGCCGAAGCATAGCCCGCCAATAGTAGAGATAATGGCTATCCAGCGCATTTTTCGGGAGTATTTTTCCGGAGTACTGTACTCTTGTAGAGTAGATTGGTTGTACATATTATGATCATACATATCACTTTTCCTTAATTATTATGAGGTTAAAGTGGGTACTTGATGTTCTGCATTAAAAACTCTGGAATCTGGAATAAAAATTCCTCCTAAGAAGATGGCTGTATCTAATTTGCCTCCCGAAATGAAGCCCATGATCGAATCCTGCCGATCTACCGTTCCGTTGAGTCATCTATCTCTCGCCTTTGCCATCGTATCCCCCGCTTTTACTGCTGGAACCCAACCACGACCCGCCTAGAGAAAATAGTCTTTTTAAACAGCCAATTAACTGTAACCTTTGCTACTGAAACCGTCACATAATATAAAAATAAGATTACACCCATGTGAAAATTAAATACCATATATTTTTATATAGAATATTAATTTTGTGCTGACATTCATATTTTTTCCAAAATCCGAATTACTTAAGTGCAATTTCTCACAAAAAATGCATATTAATATTGACATATCCTTTTTTTTGTAGTAGAGATTATTCTTGTGTAATTACTTGAAATTTATGATTTTTAGTCCGTAATGCGGTATGGGTGTGTGATGAGCCATGGTGGAATCAGCGAATCGCTCAGTCGACGACTCTAAATAAAATAAATATTAAAAAAATGGAAAAATTGGGAAATGTTTTTTATTTTATAACTAAAATGAATAAAAACTACCGCTTGGCGCGATGTTCGCACTTGGCGGTTACCGTTCATCTTAGGGGAGAATATGGTTAGCCTGGCAAAAGCCGTCAGGGAAAAACTATCGAACCTGGCAGACGGTGGGGAAGAAAACGTGAGTCGCCGGTAGCATTCTATGTTCTAGAATCCGCCGGGATCCCTTGAAGTCCGGCCAATAACAGTTACCCGCGACGAAAATCCATAACAGATGGGCAAGGACCATGATGACCGCTTGCTGAGTTCGGCGGAACGGTGTCGTATAAGATTCATTGACATTGATATTTGAAAAAATCATATCTATATACTCATATATATGAAATAAATATTTCTTAGTGAAATTATGACAAATACAACAAAACAGTTCGCTTTGCTATGGGATAACATTTATACCCATTATGACGATCTCGGCAGAGAATGGCGGAAAATAGCGCATTATATGCTAGAAAACCCCGATAGTGTGGCGCTAGATTCTTTGGCTGTTATCGCCGAACGTATAGATGTTCCCCCTTCCGCGCTTATCCGTTTTGCCGGTTTGTTCGGTTTTTACGACTTTAATGCAATGAAACTGCTGTTTCGGAAATCGGCTCTGGAGGGAAGGCTAAGTTACCTTAGGCGGGCGAAACTGCTGGGTAAGATTTCATCGGAAGAAGAAGGACAATGTACTATGACGCCGGGCGGAATCCTAAAGACATTTACCAACCGAAATGCCCAGACGCTGGAAAAGTTGCATTTGCAGATCAGTGGGGGGACACTGGCATCGGCACTTAAATTGCTAAACGGCGCGAAAAAAATTTATGTTGCCGGATGCGGTCGTTCATTTAGCATCGCATGCTATTTGACCTATGCCTTTTTGCATGTACAGCGGAAGGTCATCCTGATTGATGGCTATGGTGGCATTTATACCGAACTGTTACACATTATTGAGCAAAACGATGTGATTATCTCCATTAGTTTTGCGCCTTATGCCAAAGAAACGCTTCAACTAGTAAAATTGGGTGTGAAAAAAGGCATAAAGCAAATTGTCATCACTGACAGCCGGATATGCTCCTTGGCAGCATTAAGCGACGTTTGTTTTGTTATTAGCGAGGCAAATATCGACGGTTTTCGTTCGCAGTCGGCTTCGATGTGTCTGGTGCAGACATTGGCTGTTGCCCTGGCGACAAAAAAGACACAGCCTAATAGCGCGCTAGCATGCAAAGGTAAGAAGGAGACCGCTATTATTGATAAACCGTAAAGATTCAATGACCAAGGGAAGCTGACGATATTATTACCAAACAATCTTGAAGAAACCGTGATCTCCGACGCCGTAGGTTCGATTCTGAGTCCGTCTGCAGGTGGGGGGCTTGTGTCCGGAAAGCCGGAACCCTCTGTCTAAAAATCCTCTTGTTTGATAAATACGCAACTCAGTAGTGCCTGATCATCGGCAGAATGGCGTTGTTTATGCCTGTCGTGCCAATCCAATCGGACTGCTGATGGATGCGCAGGATGGACAACTGCGCATGCGGCACACCCAAAGTCTGACTGACTCCCGTCAGTCATCTTAGCCGGGGAACGAAATAGGAATTGTCTATTCAATACAATGTATTGGCGCCAATATCAAAAAGACAACTCCTTCTTTCTTAGCCGATGATTCGGATGCCGTGCGGTTAATATCTCCGACCGTCGGGAGGCGTTTGGTTCAAGACAGCTATTCCACAGGGTAGGGCAACCACTTTTTCTCCTTGGCGCTTTTTTCAGCTAACTCAATAACTTTAATGGTATTTCGTGCCTGTTGCGGCATCACGGCAAGTTCCACTTCGCCATCGAGGGTTTGCCGTATATTTTGATAGAAAGCACGATAATTCCCCGGCACGCTCACGACCTTACCGCTGATCTTCATATCATTTATTTCCGTGGCGAACTCCCCGTGCATTTCTTGTGTTTCCTCGCCCCAATCAGCCAGATCTTTTGGTAGCAGTCCGGCACATAACTTGCTTTCCTGCTGGTCGATGCCATATTTGATAAAACTCCCCTGGTTGCCAATTAGGGTGAAGTGAGGTCCCGGTATCTTTACCAGCATGCCGCCTTTCAAGGTGACCTTAATTTTGTCATAATCAAGGATAACCTCAAAGTTATCTGTTGTGTTGGCCTGCTCCCTTTGCCGGCGTAATTCACAAAATATTGCGTTTGGTAAGCCGAACAGCGTGAGAGCCTGATCAATTAAATGTGAACCGACATCAAAAAGCACTCCCGAGCCAGGGGCATCCTTTTCCCGCCAGACTTGAGTATTAACTCGCGGGACAAATTGATCGAAATGTGCTTCATATTCCACTAAATCGCCTAATAATTTGCTATCAATTACATTTTTCGCCGTCAGGAAATCCGCATCCCAACGGCGGTTATGATGGACGGACAGTAATCTCTGTTGCTGTTTTGCCAAGGAAATTAATTTATCTGCATCATTACTATTGATAGTAAAGGGTTTTTCTACGATAACATGCTTGCCTTTTTCCAATGCCTGAGCGGCGAGATCATAATGAAAAGCATTAGGAACGCCAATAACGACTATATCGATATTGGGGTCGTCCAGCAGCGTTGCAACGGTTGTGGTGCGGTTGACATCGGGATATTTTTCCTCGGCCAAGCCAAGATTTTTTTCAGAACTATCACATATTGTATGGAGTTTTAATCCACAGACACTTGATATAATCGGGGCATGAAACACTTGCCCAACATAGCCAAAGCCAATGATACCAATGTTATAGATTTTACTCATCATGATTTCCTCATACTATACAAAAGACATAAGGCCATTATCAATTCCTCGATTATTGATTAAGTGCCACAATAGCATCCATTTCTTTTAATAAGGCTTGCGTTGTTGACAAAAGATCTGCTCGTTAAACCAGCTAATGTTTTATTGATCATGTTAAATAGGGTAGATTAGCGCCACCTTGATAAATTGATGATGCATGGGTTACAGAGAATGCACGTCAGATGTATTCGCTATCGCTTTTTTAGCAAATTTAGCGACGACTAACTGTTCAATTTCTTCTAAATGAACATTTTTGGTTTCTGGTACGAAGCGTTTGGCAAACCACCAGGTGAATAATGAACAAATAGCGAAAACCAGAATCGGGAAACCGCCATGGAAATGTTCAAGCAGGAATTGACTTTTGTTTATTAAAGGGAATCCTTGACTAATAATAAAGCTGGCGATCCACATTCCACTGATTGAAATACCCATGCCGATGGCTCGTATATGAGTCGGAAATATTTCACCAATAACCGTCCAGATTACCTGCGCCCAGGTAGTGCCAAAGGTAAACATAAACCCAAATAACCCGATGACTGAGGCGTATCCTTTGAATTGATAGTAGAAAGCGATAAAAGTATAAATTAAAAATATAAACGACCACAAGGAACCCCAAAGCAACAGCTTGGTTCGGCCTATTCTGTCTATCAAATACTGACCTGTCACCACACCGCTGAACTGGAAAACCGCCAGCCAGAAAGTTTTGAACATGGCATCGTCCAAGTTTCCAGTAATATTCAGTAGTAAGGTCGGGCCGAAATACTGGATAACATTGATGCCGGTAAGCTGATTACCTACAGCTAGCCCCAACCCGATGGTTAGAAACATCATTGTTTTCTTATTCAAAGTGAATTTTTTATCAATTGGCGCACTATGCTGTTGCAGGGAATTTTTAATTTCTTGGAAAACACTTTTGGCATGTTCCAAATTTGAGATTCGTGCTAAAGTTTTAAGGGCAGCCTCATCGTGACCGGCCATGACATTCCAACGTGGCGATTCGGGGACAAACCACACTACCAATAAAAAGAGCACGCTCGGTACCAAGGCGGCCCCAAGAATATATCGCCAGCCTAATTCTACCATCCAAGCATCGGTCATCCCTCTGGCAATAAGGAAATTTGTTAATAACACAATAACTTGACCACCAACCAGGCAAAAACTATGCATTGTAATGGCGCGTCCCCGAAAGGCCGCCGGTGAAACTTCCGCCATATAGATAGGAGAAATAACGCAAGCCAAGCCGATAGCCAGGCCGCCAATAATACGAAAACACACAAACATGGTAAAACTTGTGGCGAAAGAAGTACCCAGTACCGAGACCAAAAATACTAATGCGGTTATCACAAGGGTTTTTTTTCTGCCCAACTTATCTCCTAATGGACCGCCGGCATAACAACCGATGATACAACCGATTATCACGTTGGATACCGCCCAGCCTATTTGTGCGGGCGAGAGGCTATAGTGGCGACTAAGAGGCTCGATGGCCCCGGAAATGATGGATGAGTCATAGCCAAGCAGCAATCCACCCAGGGCCGCTATGGTACAGATCCTAATTATGTACTTAATATCATATCGGATATTCGAGTCTGACATGAACATTTTCTCCAGTCAAATTGATAAAACGGGATTTTGAGGTGTAATACATAAACAGTGTTATCGTCATCGTTTTTGACGCTTTTAAAATGAATAACCTTCCTGCTTTGCGTAGGAATCACCCTGCTATTTCTCGTTGTAGCCTTGAATTGATAAAATCCAGATGGCATTACGCTACTCGGGTCATTTTTACCTGAATTATAGCCAAAGGTATGTATCAGTCCGGATTCACGCTATGCTCCCTCGTTTCCCAGGAGGCCTCGCGACAAGCACTGACATCGATCAGAAAAACGGTCCCTTGTAAGTAATTCGACTTACTAGCAAAAAAGGATAGTGTCTTTAGCATCATCACATACACCTTGTTTATCTATTGGTCATGCTGCTGATGTCGCGCCTTGCAACCTTTTACGGTTGATACAGCAGGCATCCCGCAGATAGCGCGATGGTAAATGTTAACAAATCTCACCGCCGGCCAGTCTATCAGGAGAATGTCGTGCGGCTTAAATAGAATTTAATTTTCAAAATGAAGAATAACAAAACAAAAATGAAATAAATGTGATCGGTATCGGAATTTTTATATTGCTTGCTTTATTCGCCACAGGTCGTGTCAAGTATAGAAAAAATATATTATTGATTGATTTTAAAGAATTTTATGAAAATTTTTTTCAGGATCCGTGTAACGCCCCCTCCTCTTGACTGCCGTTAAACGTGAAACGTTAAACGGATCGCAAAAATCTAAAAATTTCTATTTGAATTTTTTTTTCCAAAATACTAGTGTAGTCATTACGTAAACAACGTGCCTGCCATAAGCCAGAAGGAATACTGTAATGACTCATGCTTTAACCCTTGCCGAGTTACTTGAGCAAGAGCAAGACAATCGTTTCGATACCCTTGATTTTGCCGGGGCGTGGGAAATTGGCAAAACGATTCACGACCGGGCGGTACATGAGTGTGCGCCGGTGTCCATTGAAATTTATGCCTATGGGCATGAACTGTTTGTTTCAGTTCTGCCGGGAGCTACTTTAGATAATGTGGTATGGATGAGGCGTAAAAGAAACACTGTGCTGCGCTTAGGCCATTCCTCCCTGTATGCTGGGCTGGATTATGCAGCGAAGGGGGTGCCAATGTCGGAACAGAATTTTATTAATCAGGCCGAGTATTGTGACCATGGCGGGAGCTTTCCGCTGCTGTTAAAACATGGTGCCGTCATAGGTGCGGTTAGCGTCAGCGGATTGCCATCGCAAGATGATCACGCACTAGTTTTATGGGGTATCCATAATTATCTGACGCAACAACATTGATGGGCGTTAGGGCCGATGTATTTAATTGTTATCGTTTTGGCGGCGGAAATGCGCCGCAAGGAATCACCTCGGGGGCGTCATCACGGTGTCGCGTAACGGCGTCCGCTCTCCGGTTAATCAAAGTGGCTCACCGGGACAATGTGATAGTCGCGTCATGGTTATTTTGCCCAACTGAATCTGATGAGATACCCTTGGCAGGCTCCTCAAGGAAGTTTGGCGCTTTGACCATTATTTCCGCCGATCCGATGCTGTGGGTTGTATGACAATTCATTATCGATTTTTTTTAAATTCTTTCGTATTTATAAGGAAAAGAAATGAAAAAAGCACTACATGGGATTTCTGTCTGGTACAGTAATGTCGTTACACAAGTAAGAATTGCGAAGGAATGCGGATTTGACGCACTGGAAATTCTGCCCGAGCACTTGTTTCGTTACATCGATAATGGTGGTACATTGGAAATGTTCAACCAATTATTATCTGAAAATAGCATAGAGGTAAGTTGTATTAATGCACTACGACATATCGGCCGCTATCAAGCTGCTGAACGGCAAGCCATGTTACAGGAAGCCCGCAAAATATGCCAGGTGGCAAGAAGTTTACATTGCCCGGTTGTTCAGCTTTTGGCGCTTGAGGAAATCAATTCGCTAGACGAAGAAAAAAGAAATAAAATATTAGTAGATAATATTACCGAAATTGCAGATATCGGTAAACATTATAACGTTAAGTTTCAGATTGAAGTGGTAGCTTTTACGCCATTTAATAGCTTAAGCCAGGCATTGGATATTATTCAGCGAGTAGGGCGGGATAATGTTGGTGTGGTTATTGATTTTTGGCATTTGCACGCCGGTGGTAAAACCACGCCAACCGAGGTGGCGCGCATGGATGCCAAATTGATTTATGGCGTTCATTTTTGTGATGGGCGTGCGGCCCGGCCAGGGGAAAAATGTGATGAGCATGTATTACGAGATTATCGGCCAGGGGAAGGGGAGGTCGATATCCCTGCCTGGGTAAAAGCGGTTCGCGCTACTGGTTATAATGGCGTCTGGTGCCCCGAACAGCTTAGCCCAACGCATTGGGAGGACGATTTATGGCAAATCGGTCTCGATAATTACCAAAGCCTAACGGCATATACCTCATAGCGTTTTTCTTCTTAACATCCAGGAGAGTCTGTCATGACCATTAATATTGCCAATGCCCCGTGTAGCTGGGGCGTGGACGATCCTCGAAACCCCTATCTTCCCCCCTACAAAAAAGTCCTTCAGGAAGCCAGCCTAGCTGGTTATACCAGTATCGAACTGGGTCCATGGACCTATTTCCCTACCGATCCCGAAGTGTTGACCGCTGCCTTGCATCAATATCATTTATCCATTGTGGCAGGGACTATTTTTGACGATTTGGTAAGTGAAGATAATTTTCCCAATCTGATTTTTCTTACTCATAGTATATGCAGGAATCTGTCCAGGATCCCTACTCCGGAAAAAAATAAGACTACCCGCTTTTCTGCGCCTTATCTGGTCTTAATTGACTTCGGCAATCCTCAGCGTGCCCGTTTTGCGGGTCATCCTGATATTTCTCCCAGACTTGCTACTGAAGATTGGTATCGTATGATAACACATATCAAACATATTGCTGTTATCGCCTGGAACGAATATAACGTCCGCCCGGTTATCCACCCTCATGCCGGGGGATGTATAGAATTCGCTGATGAAATCGACCGGTTGGCGAATGATATTCCCTATACTACCGCCGGTCTGTGTTTGGATACAGGACATCTTTATTATTCAGGAATGGATCCCGCCGCTTGGCTGGTGCGCTATTTCTCCAGATTAGACTATCTTCATTTTAAAGATGTCAATAAAACAATACAGCAAGATGCCTTGAATGCAGGACTGGATTTCTTCACCGCAGCGGCGGCGGGAGCTATGTGCCCGCTTGGTCAAGGATCTATTGATTATCCCTCTGTCAGAAAAATCCTCAAGGAAAAAGATTATCAAGGCTGGGTTACAATCGAGCAGGAGCGTGATCCCCGTAATGTAGGCGGTAGCTTAGGAGATGTCATGGAAAGTTTGCGCTATTTGCAGACGATGGGTTTTTGAGTCCGACGTTATCGGCATTGCCGATATAAGGTCGTAATTCATCGGAAAGTTTGGCCACTCCATCCAACAAGATGTTTCTTTAAGATTCCAACACCGAAAAATGAAGCGCCTTGTTAAGCGGAGAGGACCTCCCAATCATAAGGCAATTGCGCACTCAAGGCGCTTATATTATCGACATTGCCCGATACATGGGGTGTTCAGAACGCACGGTCAGATGGCACTTATGAACCGTACCGGGTTTCCTGGAGACTAAACTCCCTGAGAGAGAGGTAACAGGATGACAAAAAACCATCAATTTTCCCCCGAGGTACGTCAGCGTGCCATCCGCCTGGTGTTTGAGAGCCAGCATGAATACCCCTCACAGTGGGCAGCGATCTGTTCTGTCGCACCAAAGATTGGCTGTTCCCCCGAGACGCTACGGTCATGGATACGCCAGCAGGAGCGGGATGCCGGTGGTGGTGATGGTGGACTCACCACCACCGAATGCCAGCGGCTGAAAGAGCTGGAGCGCGAGAACCGTGAGCTGCGGCGCAGCAACGCTATTCTTTGGGTGGCTGATTTTACCTACGCGAGCACCGGGCAGGGCTTCGCGTATGTGGCGTTCATCATCGATGTGTTCGCCGGTATGATCGTTGGCTGGCGGATATCCGCGTCGATGGAGACGACGTTCGTACTGGATGCGCTGGAGCAGGCACTGTGGTCCCGCCGCCCGTCCGGTACCCTCCATCATTCGGATAAAGGCTCGCAGTATGTCTCACTGGCTTACACGCAACGGCTGCAGGAAGCAGAATTACTGGCCTCCACGGGCAGCACGGGCGACTCCTACGACAATGCGATGGCAGAAAGCATCAATGGTCTGAACAAGGCGGAGGTGATACACAGAAAAAGCGTATTATGCTTCCATCCGGAACCCGGTTCTGGCAGTCTGAGTTCACAGACAAAACACTCTCCCGGAAAACCGGGGCGGTTCAATCCGGCGCTATAGAGTAAAGTCAGCTTTTTCAGCGGATATTGCGCATTCTTTCAACGCATTGATCAGTGTTTCTATCGCCGGATTGATATTGTCTTTTCTGCGCGCCAGGTAGAGATCACTGATAAGCGGCGTAGCGAGCACTAACTCCTTGTAAACCACGCCGCTAAAGCGGATATGCATCCCGCCGGCAGGAACCAGAGCCAGCCCCAAGCCGCCTTTGACCATTGAGAGTATAGTCGCCGTCGACCCGGTGCAAAGTTCGTAATCAGGCTGAACGTTTTCCTGATAAAACAGTGTTGAGATTTTTTCGTAAAAAGGTTGCCAGCTCATGGAGGAATAGATAATAACTTTCTGTTTTTCAAGTTGTTTTATTGTGATAAGGTTTTTTTTGGCCAAAGGGTGATGAGAAGGAATGGCCAGAACAAACGGCTCGCTGAGCAGCTTTTCGGTATAGAGATTATCGTCCACTATGGATGTTCTGATGATACCCACATCATTTTTTTGCAATTGCAAGCCGCTCAATTGCTCGGCGGTGGATTGTTCGAAAAGATTAATATTCAACTGCGGATATTTGTGACGTATCCGATGGATAACAGCGGGGATCAAAGCATAAATGGCGCAAGAAACAAAACTGAGCGTCAGGTTGCCAGTCTCCCCTGCGGCGATGCGTTTCGCCTGTTGCGCGGCATATGTCGCGTGTTCAAGAAGTTGATTCGCCTGTTTGTAAAACGCCAGCCCGGCGACGGTTAATTTTACGGAACGGGTAGACCGCTCGAATAACTCCACGCCCAGTTGATGTTCAAGCAACTGTATTTGCCTGCTAAGAGGGGGTTGCGTCATATTCAGCCGCTTTGCGGCCCGGGAGAAATTCAATTCCGTTGCCACAGCGATGAAGAATCGCAACTGACTTAATTCAAACATTTATACCAATCCTGCATAAATTAATACTCTAATTAGATTAGATAGTATGGGCACATACCGTTATTCTGGTAAAGTTATATTTCAATTCATCAAAAGGTTATGTATGACCATTGCGGAAAATATTACTGCTGCTAACGTTTTCGACCGTATCAGCTGGATCAAACTGTCATCAGTAAACGTTCCTTTGAACACGGCGGTGAGCGATGCGAAAGTCCTTACCGGCCGCCAGAAGGCACTAAAAGATGTGGCATTGCTGATTGCGGAAATCGAAACGGAACAAGGTTTACGGGGATTGGGCTTTACTTACACATTGCGCAACGGCGGACCGGCGCAGTTTGCTCACGCGAAAGAAATGGCGCCGTTATTAATGGGGGAAGACCCCAATGATATCTCTCGCCTATGGAGCAAGCTGGTGTGGGCCGGAGCATCGGTCGGTCGCAGCGGTCTGGCAACACAGGCTATTGCCGCATTTGACACTGCATTGTGGGATCTGAAAGCAAAGCGCGCAAATCTGTCGCTGGCCAAATTGCTTGGCGCACAGCGTAACGCGGTGCGTTGTTATAATACGTCTGGCGGTTATTTGCAGGCATCGGTAGATGAAATCGTCGAAAAATCAAAAGCTTCTCTGGTACGCGGTATCGGTGGGATTAAAATGAAAGTTGGCCATCCGGACCGACGGATTGATTTGAAACGCGTCGAGGAGGTGCGTAAGCAGTTGGGCGATGACACGCCGCTGATGGTTGATGTCAACCAACAGTGGGACAGAACCACCGCGCAGCGCATGGGGTTGGCGATGGAGCAGTTCAACCTGCAATGGATTGAAGAGCCGTTGGATGCCTACGATGTGGAAGGACACCGCATGCTCTCCTCACAACTGGTGACACCGGTGGGGACCGGAGAAATGCTGACCAGTGCCAGCGAAGTGGCGGAATATATTCGCCAGGGCGCGGTCGACTTAGTGATGCATGATGCGCCGCGTGTCGGTGGTATCACACCATTCCTGAAGGTTCAACAGATGGCGGAAGATCATGGTTTGATAATGGCGCCGCATTTTGTCATGGAAATCCATCTCCACTTGGCGGCGGCCTACGCCAATGAAACCTGGGTTGAGCATTTTGAATGGCTGGAGCCGGTATTCAACGAACGTATAGACATTCGCAACGGGCATATGATCGTGCCGGCTCGCCCGGGACTTGGATTAACATTACATGAGCAAACGCAATCCTGGACTGTAGCGAGCTTTGAGACAGGCAAACAGCATTAAAAAGCTGTTCAATAACACGATACCATCATCCAGTTATTGGTAATAAATAATACTGGTATCTGCTGAACGATTCGGAGTATTTCCCGCGAGCAGAGCGTATACTGGCGCTCTGTGCCTGCTTTCAATTTTATCTTTATTATTACTTCAGATCTAAAAAATAAATCAATAAACATTTTACCTTGTAAAGAGGTTTTTCATGACTAGCCCTACTACACGGTTTAGAAAACAAAAAAGCCACGTCCGTTATATTATCTTGGTTATTGTCTTTCTTATTACCAGTGTGAATTACGCGGATCGCGCAACATTATCGATCGCTGGAAGTTCCGTCACCAAAGAATTAGGTCTTGGCCCCGGCGATTTGGGGCTGATTTTCTCAGCATTCGGCTGGTCTTATCTGATTATGCAACTTCCCGGCGGATGGTTGCTGGACCGTTATGGTTCAAAAAAAGTCTACAGCTGGAGCTTGTTTTTCTGGTCATGTTTCACTTTCCTCCAGGGATTTGTGAAGTTAATGCCATTGGCATGGATTGTCATCAGCCTGTTTTTCCTGCGTTTTATGCTGGGCTTCTCGGAAGCGCCTTCTTTTCCCGCTAATGCCCGCATTGTCGCGGCGTGGTTTCCCATGCAAGAGCGCGCCACGGCCACCGCCTGTTTCAATGCCGGACAGTATTTCGCGTTGGCCCTGTTTTCACCGCTACTTGGCTGGCTGACTTTCGCTTTGGGCTGGCAGTACGACTTTACCGTCATGGGGGTGATTGGGTTTATTCTAACCTTTATTTGGGTTCGTTATGTGCATAACCCCACCGAGCATCCCTCTCTTTCCCGCCAAGAGCTGGAATATATCACTGAAGGCGGTGCGATTATCGATATAGATGCGAAAGTCGCCGGGAAAACACCAGCATCGGGGGGGGATGAATTCGATAAAACAAATGCTAACCAATCGTATGCTGATGGGCGTATTCCTCGGGCAATATTTCATCAATACCATTACCTGGTTCTTCCTCACCTGGTTTCCTATTTATCTGGTGCAGCAAAGAGGCATGTCTATTTTGAATGTAGGCTTTATTGCTTCAATCCCAGCGATTTGCGGCTTCGCCGGCGGTATCCTGGGCGGTGTTTGTTCTGACTGGTTGCTAAAGAGAGGCTTGAGCCTGACCGCCGCGCGCAAAATTCCCATTGTTTTTGGTATGGTGCTGGCCACTTCATTAATTCTGTGCAACTACATTGATAGCCATGTGATGGTTGTTTCACTGATGGCATTAGCATTTTTTGGCAAAGGATTCGGCGCGCTGGGCTGGACGGTGGTGTCAGATATGGCGCCGAAAGAGACGGCGGGCATGTGCGGCGGCATATTCAATGCCTTTGGCAATATTGCCTCCATTGTCACTCCACTGGTCATCGGCTACCTGGTCAAAGCGTTGCACTCATTCAACGGCGCGCTCATCTATGTCGGCGTCTCGGCCATTGCCGCCATGCTCTGCTATGTGCTAGTGGTCGGTGAAATCACGCGCATGACACTGAAGCATTAATCAATCGAATGCAAAATATCCGGCCAGGACACAATGCCGGATCATCGGCACGCATGATGGCATCCCCGTAACCTTTTTTCTCTGCTACCCGTAATGGGACCGGCAGATCAGCGGCTTTCAGGTCGGTGATAGGGGTATTGCCGACGAACGAGAAAGCATGCAGTTCCAGCGAACGCAGGACTTTGGCGGTGTGTTCCTCAGTCCAGCGAATGTTAGCGGCCACCCACTGACGGGCAATGGTTTCAAAGGTATTGCCGTTTTTCTTCGCCTGCTTGTCGTGCTGTTTTTTTACACCTGGATCTTCCCCTGCGCTGAGATTAGTCCGGGCTTTATCCTCATTCTGTTGCGGCGTGAATTCTATGGACAACTGGCTAAAACAGCGGGCGATGAAAAATCAGCTAACCGGCGCGTCCCGAACGTTCGTCTGCTACAACGATTCGAAGGTGATGGCATATTACTCGTTGGCATCCAGTGCAGTGATGACAAATGCCTCGCCTGGACGCTTTCGCCGTAATATGCCTGATCCGATCCCGGTGGTCGTGCTAGCCCGTTTGGCGTTAGATACATCATTGCACGGCCAGGGCGTAGGGCGGGCACTGGTAAGAGATGCGGGGCTACGGGTGATTCAGGTGGCGGAAACTATTGGTATTCGTGGAATGTTGGTGCATGCGCTATCTGATGAGGCGCGGGAATTTTACCTACGGGGCGGATTTGAACCTTCTCCAATTGACCCGATGATGCTGATGGTAACGTTGGGGGAATCGGTGGGGAGCGTTTGATTTCTCCCGGATAAGGCGTTTTGTTCCTTGGTATAGCAGGTCTGTTTCAGGACAGGCTTGCCTCTTTTATAAGAAAAAGCAAAAAACTCCAGTTTGCCCTGGTACTGTTTACTGGGATGGCTATACCGGACCCGGCCCGAAAGAGATTTGTGTGTGTTCAGGCGTGTTCCATGTATTAGCATTTTTGCGACAGTAGGGACTTCAAGCTTCCCATGGAGGAACGCGCCAGAGCTCAGCAAGGAAATCACCGAAGGTGCTAATCCGCTTAGGCACAGGGTCACGCTTCGGTCGCACGAAGCTGATGGGGCTGGTTTCTTCCTCCCAGCCGGGCAGAATATGGACGAGCCGTCCGGCTCGCAGTTCGTCAGCCACATCCCAAAGTTCCCGCAGCGACACGCCAAGCCCGGCGATACACCAGGTCCGCAACGTATCACCACTGTCGGTCGCAAGGTTGCTTGATATCACGACCTCGTGAACCTCACGACCTTTGCGAAGGGTCCAACTGTTCCGGCCCAATCCCGGATAGGAAAACAGCAGGCAAGTATGATCTACCAGATCGTCTGGATGCAGCGGTGGGGCGTACTGTTCGAGATAGTCGGGCGCTGCAACCAGGATACGGCGATTGTTGGCCAGATGCCGTGCGATCAGCCGGGAGTCGGCCAGCTTCGCTACGCGGATGGCCACGTCTATATCGCCTGTGTAGAGGTCCACAATTCGGTCGGTCAGGTGCAGTTCGAAGCCGACTTTTGGATGCAATTTGCGAAAGGCGGCTGTTGCCGTCGCCACATAGCGACTGCCGAAGGGGACGGGGGCCGTCACGCGGATCGTCCCTGTCAGTTCGTCAGTTCCGGCCCGCGCGATCTCAGTGGCTTCATCCAGAAGAACAAGCGCGGCGCGCGCCCGTTCGACGATGGCGCGGCCTTCTTCGGTTATCTTCAGCCTGCGCGTATTGCGCTCAAACAATGTCGTGCCAAGCTGCCTTTCCAGCCGGGCGATTTGCTTGCTGACTGTGGTCGGGGCCAGGTCCATCGCACGAGCGGCGGCTGAAAAACTGCCGCATTCGGTCACACGAACAAACACCACGAGATCATCGAGATTGCGAAAGCTCATTTCTTCCAAACTGTCATAAGTATTCTCCAACTATGCACCTTTATGGATAGCATAGCCAAGTGCAAGATGACAGCCACAATGATTTTGCCTGCCAGGATCCGTGTATCGATAGGAGAAGGCGGGCTTTACTGGAAAAGGTCGGGCATGCCTTCTGTCATCTACGTCTTCACGCTATGCGCCTTTGCTGTAGGCTTTACCGAGTTCATCACCATCGGCCTTGTTTTCGCGATCGCCAATGACCTACACCTTGACGTCACCCGCATAGGTCTCACCGTCACAACCTATGCGGCTGGCGTCGTCATTGGGGCGCCGATCCTGACCGCGCTGGCCGCCCGCTGGTCTCGCAAGCACCTGATCCTCGCCGCCATGCTGGTGTTTAGCGTTGGCAATGTGATCGCGGGCTTCTCCTATAGCTTGCCGCCGTTGCTCTTCGCCCGGTTGCTGTCGGGCCTTGCCCACGGGGTTTTCTTTGCCGTCGCGTCGAGCGTGGCGACAAGGCTGGTTGCACCGGAACGCGCGGGCTCGGCCCTTTCCCTGGTCTTTGGCGGCGTCACGGTGGCTATGTCGCTCGGCGTTCCGGTCGGCGCCTGGCTTGGTTCCATCCTCCACTGGCAGATGATCTTCCTCGTCATCTCGGCCTGCGGCTTAATCGGTAGCCTCGGTATTGTTGCCTTGATGCCGACCGGATCGGGTGAGACCGCAACGAAGAGTGCCGGGTTGCGCGATTTCGGCGTGCTTCTGGATCGACGGCTGCTGGCCGGGGCCAGCATCCCGATGCTTTCCTATACCGGCTCATTCGCGCTCTATACGTTCGTTTCACCGATGTTGTTACAGGTCACGCAAGTCAGCGTAAAAACCGCGAGCGTGGCGCTTTTCGCCTATGGAATTGGGGCTGCGCTCGGTAACGTGTTTGGCGGCCGCTTGACAGACAGTCAGGGCATGGACCGCGCATCAATCATCCAGCTCGTCGGGATCGTGCTGTCGCTGGTAATGCTGGCCTTCGCGCTTCACCAACCTTTGGCGATGATCGGACTGGTCGCACTCCTGGGCCTGTCTACCTACGGAGCCATTCCCCCGCTTCAGTCTCGTATCCTGATGCTCGCTGGGTGTTATCAGCCCCAGGCGAGGGATGTAGCCTCGGGGATGAACATTGCCGCCTTCAACGCTGGCGTCGTGCTCGGCTCAGGGATCGGCGGCGTGGCCATCAACGCCTGGGGTTTACCCTCCCTTGCGCCGGTCGGCGCGATCATTGCCGTGATGGCTGTCATCGCGCTGATTTGGCAAATAACTTTACCGTCGATGAAATCACCCCGGCCCTGAGGTTGAAGCCGGACTGAAATACCTCGTAATTGTGGTGATGTATTGGGTTTTTACGACACAGTAGAGCTGTTGTCGTTGTCAGTGGAGAATAGTCCAAGTTTTGGTCCGCACCTCCGCATGCGAAAACCAACTTTCATATTGAAAAATAGCTACGTTGTAGCTACAGTGAAAAAAAACAGTAATGGAGGTTTTATGGCTGATTCTGTTGTTCGCGCCCGGGTTTCACCCGAGTCCAAAGCGGCTGCCATGGCCAATGCCAAGGCATTAGGTCTGGATCTGTCGACAGTAATACGCATGGTTGTTAATCGCCTAGCTGTCAGCGCCGAGCTGCCGGCTGACCTGCTTCAACCTAATAAGGAGACACTCCAGGCTATTCGTGACCTGGAAACGGGTATCAAGGTGACGCATGTTGATACGGTTGACGACCTGAAACGTGATTTAGGTTGGTAAAGTTCTTAGGTAATCCCCCCGAAAAACCGGTGTGTTCATAAGTAGAATTTTCTCGTAACCTGAATCGAGGAGATCTCTATGAAAA
>NZ_SZPQ01000053.1 GCF_005217455.1 Martelella alba | reverse complement strand
ACCGAGGGAATACCGGAGCCGACGGATAACACTAACTTAGAGATAAAAGCTGTCTGAATATAACGGGTCAAGATCACCTGGAATGGGTGGAGGACTTTTTGCTCTTAAAACATCATCACCAATCTCGACAATTGTCTATATACTCATTGCTCATGTTATCTTCGCTACTGCTCAATATCTTCTGGCCTTGTCTCTAATCTGAAGTTGATACATCCTGTAGCCCCCCTGAATTTAGTCTTACAGAGCAATAGAGTTCTCTGGTTAAAATAAAACCAGCGGAGGACCATCATGGAGGAAGCGCGTTTCACTGAAACTCAGATCCTGCGGGTTCTGAAAGAAGTTGAAGACGGTCGGCATGTGAAGGATGTGTGCCGGTAGCTGCCAACTTCGGTGACAGCTACCGTTGGGAATACGCTAACAAATATGGCAATTACAATGAAGTTCTGGTGTTACAGTGATCACTTATCAACAGGATGAAATTTGAGGCTGATATACATGGAAAGATGGTTACGCTATGGAAGGAGTGGAAAAATTACCTGATTTAACGCTGGATTTCAATCTAACCCCTAATAGCGATAAAAAGAATTTACAAAGCCTTTAAACTGCATTGGTTATAACAGGTAAACCAGCCGTTCGCCATTCACTAATGCCATTTTGATAAATGTAAGCATTAATTCCTTTCCCATTCAATACAGAAACTGCTTGCGAAGATAAAATGCAGTAAATCCCTCTACAATATACGATTACATCAGTTTTCCCATAATAAGAAGATGCCCATTCATTAATTTTATCAATCGGAACGGAAATTGCGCCAGGTATGTGGAAATTACAGAACTCGTCTTTAGGCCTAACGTCAACTATAACAGCATCTTTTGATTCAAACCGTTGAATAAACTCTCCCAGAGATATGTTTGGCAATAGCCTCTGGTAAGTATCGCCTTCTCCAAAGTGGATATGCACTGGTATTTTTTTTAAATTATCAAGAAGCAACATCACTGAATCATCAGATATACGATAAAACACATTTTTTCCTTCTTTCCTGCTTTTTACTATACCTGATGATTTTAAAATTTGCAGGTGCGCGGATACTGAGGTTATCCCAGCATCAAGAATCGTTGACATAAGCTCAACTGACTTCTCTCCATGATAGAGAAGCTCTATGAGCTGTAATCTGCGACCATTACTGAATGCTTTAGCAATTTCAGCAATTTTTTCAAAGTGTTCATTATTGAGTTCTGAGTTCATACCAGCCTCCTAACCTGGCATAGGATAACATCTTTATCATTTGTACGCACGTGAATAACCAAGATTTGGCTGACATCGGAAAGTCGTTCAAGATGGGTCCTGCAAAAAAATCAAATGTATTCATATGGATTATAGATAAAAAGATCAATCAACTCGTTAACCTATAGCCACCCTTTGCCAGAAACAGAACATAACCTGATATTGCACTACATTAGCTGTTAGCTGTCCCTCTTAGAGAAGTTCAATTTAGATATAGCCTGATACAGAAATTGCTTGCTCGTTCACTAAAAATACCGGATGCGTTGGCCGCGTGCGTCCAGATCTGTGCGAGGGGGAGTCGGTAACAGCTATTCCTACCGCAACCGGGACGGTCATCTAACCTGTCAAAAAGGGGGGGGGAATGGCGTCCGACCCATAAGAATAGTGGAATAGCGAGCAATTGGGCTGCAATGCAAAAAATGATGGTTACGGCGAGTGATCGATCATAGAAAAGGCCTATAGCCGCACTGCCAATAAACCAGAAAATACCATAACCTGCGATAAATAGCCCAAATGCAGCAGCACGGTGTTGTTTTGGCACCATAGGTGTTACAGCCGCAGGAATAATCGATTCATGTACTCCCATTCCCATTCCCCAGACAATCGTCCCCAGCAGCGCTAATTTATAGCCCCCAAGAAAAACGAGAGGAGCGAACAGTGAAGTTAATAACGTCAGGACGATTAGTACATTAAAGCCGTAGCGATCAAACAGTCGTCCAAATAATAAAGACGAACCGCCACTGACCGCCATTGCCACGGAATAAAAAATGGCAATCCATTGCGTTGGCATAGCATCTTTATGGTTGAAATGATAAGCCAGCAGGGGGTAATCAGCAAATCCCATGGCCACTAGACAAGCACCGGTTAAATAAATCCAGAATATGCTGGGAAAATGAGCCTTGCCTGCTGCAAGTGCTGTTTCCTTGTCCAATTCTTGCGGTTGAGGATACAACCGGTAAGCTATCAATACAAAAGTAATATTAAGGCACGCCGGCGCAAGCAATACAATAAAGGCAAACTGATAATTGTCACCAAATGAAAGTACACCCGCCATCAGTAACGGACCAAACATGGCTCCCAATTGATCACAGGCTTCATGAATGCCGAAAGTCCAACCGTAGCCACCGATATTTTTAGCCGCATAAGATAGCATGACGTCGCGGGGAGGATTGCGGATAGCGCGCCCTATCCGTTCTAGGATGATGAAAATAACCGCACTTTGCCAACAGTGGGTTAGCGCTAACAAGGGTACGGCAGTCATCTGCACGACATAACCGGTAATCGTCGTTGGCCAGAAATGGCCCGTCGTGTCCACAAAGCGCCCAGAGAAATAGCGTATTGCATAACCCATCAACTCGCCAAACCCGGTTACCATACCGATGATCAAGGCACTGGCTTGCATGGAAGCCAAAAACGGTCCCAGGATGCTTCGCGAACCCTCGTGCGTAAGATCGGCAAAAAAACTGAGCACCCCAATAAGTAATACAAACCGCATCGCCACTCGGCTATTAATAGTGATGCGTTCCGCAAAAGTTGGCTTCATAAATGGCATGAACGCAAGCCCTTAGCCTTAGTCGCTACACTTTAATGTTTTATTTGGTAAATCCTACAAAGTAGGACGCCGCAAAGAGGACAACCAACTGGATAAGTGTAACGATAGGCGCATAAGTTGTAAATCAAAAACGACCTCCATAGGATATAGAAAGTCAGTTTACAATCAAAAATTATTATAGATAGTTAGCTTGGTATACACAACTTCTCAATCGAAAGAACCTTATAATAGGCTTCACAATCCAGTTGAAAGATAACTGGATAATTGATAGTTGGACAAGATGAAACACCATTATCTTGTATTGGAGTTATGTTAAAACTGCATAGAGTGCAATCCTCTCGTTATCTGGTGAATACCATGTCCATAATCCAATACCCTGATTGGGGCTGGGCCATCCTCAGCACGGGCGTTGTCCTGGGATCCTTTTTCTGATTAGCCTCTGGTGGGCACGCTTATCAATGACTGACTCACGAAGCAAACCTGGATGAATATGGCCACACAGGTCTTGCGTTTTACGCGGGTGGTCGAGATCTATACCGGACATCACCACGATAGATACGCTACTGGACGGAGCGACATTGCCGTTTTGGACGTTACGTCAGATTGTGATGATTATCACCGACGGCATGGGTGGCTATATTTGGACCGCCGACATCGTCATAGGGACGCTGGGCAGTTGAACTGTGCCGCTAGCGACCTTTGACGTCAGCGCGACGCAGGAGAGCATATCGCCGTGTTGCCGACCACGGAAGAACTGGGGACGACCCAGTTACGTGATCTTTGTCAATTTATTGAATTAAGGAATAATTTTCAAGTATGCTGCCATGCGTTGGCAGATGCGCCCTGGGCGATTGCCTGAAGCGCCTAGCTCAATCTCGGGATATCGCACTTCAATGCACCATCTGCTAGAATGCTGCAATACGGAATTTTTATTCTAACAGGACAAACAATGACCGAAACTCCCAACCAGTTTGACATGTTGCATAACGAAATTTATATCCGGTATGACACATTGAGCAAACGTTTGAAACAAGTGGCCAGGTATGTTTTGGATAACCCTGATAGCGTCGCGTTGGATACCATCGCCACTATTGCCAATCACGCCGAAGTTCCCCCCTCGACGTTGATTCGCTTTGCCAACGCCTTCAGTTTCAATGGTTTTAATGAAATGAAACAGATTTTTCGGCAACATATGCTAGAGGGGACGCCTAATTATACCGAACGGGCTAAACTTTTTCGGCAATCTTCTGAAAGCGAAGGGGGAAGACGTCCTGAAACGCCATCGGAGATCCTGAAAGTTTTTACCATGGTTAATTCCCAAGCGCTGCAAGGCTTGCCTTCCCAGATAAATGAATCGCTGCTTTCCCGTGCCATCGACTTGCTCAAAGATGCACAAAGCATTTATATCATCGGTCTCGGCCGGTCCTTTAGCGTCGCATGCTATCTCACCTATGCATTACGCCATACCGACAGAAAAACCTTTCTTATTGATGGGCTTGGTGGCATGTTTAACGAGCATCTGCGCATGGTGGGGGCTAAGGATGTAGTAATTTCAATCAGTTTTTACCCGTATGCCAAAGAGACGCTGGAATTGGTGGATCTTGGCGCTAAAAATGGGGCGAAACAGATAGCCATAACCGATAGCCAGGTCAGTCCGCTAGCGGCGTTTAGCGAGGTCTCATTTGTTATTCGGGAAGCCCAGGTGGATGGCTTCCGCTCTCAGGTGGCGTCCATGTGTCTGGCGCAAACCCTAGCGGTTTCTTTAGCTTTGAGTAACTCGGAGGAAGAAGCTAAATAATAGCCAATGGAAACACATCATGCAAAAAAAGCAGCCTGCCGCCAGGCTGCCGGTCTCAATAATGGTGTAGTTCTCAATAACGGTGTTGTCGAAGCTTAAATAAGTGATCCTAATATCGCTACACTTTTGCCAGTCCATGCTTGCCACCCGGGAACGGACTGACCGTTATCATAAAGTGGCGTACCTTTTTCAACAGTTGCCACATTGACCGGCGCTGATGATTTCGGGTGATAGTGTCGTGCAGCGCCTGCCACAGGCGTTCAACATGATTCACCCACGGTGAATAGACCGGCTGGTAAATGACTCTGAACTTCGGGTTTTGCTTCAGCCAGCACTGCGTTTCTCTGCTCTTATGAATAATGTAGTTATCAACGATGAGTGTGATGGTTTTGGCCCGCCGGTAAGTCGCTTTCAGGTGTTTCAACAGGTTTATGAACAACACCGAACTTTTACTGCTGCCACCCACGTAACTGACCCGGCCTGTGCCGCTGTGCAGTGCCCCCGCCAGATAGTATTTTTCGTTCTGGCCCGGCGTGACAACACGTTTCTACTGTCCCCGTCTCTGCCAGTCTGCGCCGATTTTGGGATTGAGATGGATATCCACCTCATCTTCGTAAAACACCGGATGTGCATGGCTGCACTGTGCCAGTGCTGTGTTTATCGCCACCATCTTTTCATCTTTGTGCGGGTCACGGATCCGCAGTGTAGGCGCGGCTCTGCGCCACACCAGACCGGCGGCAGGTAACCAGCATCGCACGGTAGAAGCATGCAGGCAGCAGCCTGTTATCTCTCTGATTTTATTGCCATCAGCTCCGTGCTCCATCGTGAGCGCTGATAGACAAAGTCACCTGGCGTGTGCTTTACCAACTCACGTAAAAGCGCGCAGATATGCTCAAAAGGCCAGCGACGCCCACGTCCAGGAGAAAGTGATTTCAGACCGTCGATGCCATAAAGGGTAAACCCGTTAATCCAGCGCCCGACGGATGAACGGGCACAGCAGAGCGTTCTAGCGACATCGCTGACCCGGTCACCCCGATGCAACATCAGCACGGGGGTCAGTCTACGGGCATGATTTTTATCCCGGGTTTGGTGAATCGTTTTCTGCATAAGGCGTCGTTCGGTACGAGGTATGGGTGCTATGATCGGCATCGCTCAGTCCGGTTGGTGATTTGTTTCTTTTTAGCGATTGATCAGATCGTACAATCCGGGCTGGGTTCCCTTCTGATCTACTATTTGGAACACTTATTTAGGGTGTGTCCCGTAACTATTTTTTGTACAATTAGTTCTATGATTTACCCACAAAAAGTCCTTTAATTTGGCTCGTTACTTAAGCAAAATGAGAAGGCCAGTAAGGATGGATGCAGAAAACTCAATACTGGGTTGTATAAAAAACGCAATATCGTGGAGTGCTGCTTTGCAGCATTAAAAGAAAACCGCCGCATCGCAACACGCTCAGAAAAACAGCAAGAAATTATCTGAGTATGCTTAAACTGGGAGCGATCCGGTTATTTTTGAAGAGGTTGTTAAGTTAAGGGACACAGCCTAGTATTTTTAGCATGTCACAGAATTCTAACGTTCTCAAATATGAAAACCAAAATTATCAATAGAGTGAAAGTATCTAGATTATCCGTGGCGATTCACTTGATGGGTGAGAAAAAATCTTACCTGATTCATAAAATATAGCATGATGAGTTCCCCGCTCGGTAACTGTTGTTTAAATAGAACGTACAGGATTTCACCTTTATAAAGGAAAGTCGCCGCATTCTCACTCGCGGCGGGTAGATGGCGAAGAGTCATTCCTTGCTGGTAAAATGTAGCTCAATTAACTACGTTTTGGAGATTATTCTCTTGCATAAGATGGCCGAGCCTTCAATCTTAACGAATCTAAAATAGTGGGTAATACGGGATTATTATTATCTTTACGCCATAATAAGTACAAATTACTACGAAGTTCAGGATCTAAATCAAATTCTCTAAATATTATATTAGGGAAAGAAACGATACGGCTACACGCGGGGACCAGAGCTATACCTAATCCACTATTCACCATGGCCAAAATAGTTACGCTAGTTTCAAACGAATATACAATCTTAGGACGAATTTTATTTCGTCGTAGCGCTATAGCTATCATATCATGGAACGGGCGCCAGCCAGATGATGAATAAGTGATCAGACCATAATGTGTCAAACTAGTGGCTGATAAATCTTCTACTTCAGCTAAAGGGTGGGAAGCCGGGATAGCCAATATGAACGGCTCGCTAACTAGCAATTCACTCACAAAATCTTCTATAAAAGGAGGATCCCGAACTATTCCCAGGTCCATGCGATGTAACTGAAGCCCATTGATTTGAGCAGGTGTTGGCATTTCTTTCAAATTAAAAACAATATGAGGATATCTTTCCTTCACACTTTGAATGACCTTTGGCAGAAAATCATAAACAGCACTCGCAACAAAGCTAATCGATATGTTCCCCATTTCACCAAATGCGATCTGTTTCACAGTTTGAACAGCAAAATCCGCTTGTTCGATAACGTGTATCGCTTCACGGAGAAATGCCTGACCGGCGACAGTGAGTGTAACCGAACGTGTGGAACGATCAAATAGCCGCACCCCGATTTGATGCTCAAGTACTTGAATTTGCCTAGTTAATGGTGGCTGGGTCATATTGAGTTTGTGCGCTGCTCGCCGAAAACTTAATTCATTTGCCACGACAATAAAGCAACGTAATTGTCCTAATTCAAACATTGATTTCCCCTCAGTAATAAATGATACCTTTTTTGGATTAGACAATAAAAACTTTGACGACCATCATAATATATATATCAGCAAAGTATGAGTTCATAAGTCTCATATTAACAAAAATTTGAGGTTTATGTCACATTTTTGAGTTAACAGAAAGGTGTAATCAAAGATGAACCCTTCCCAATCAGATAACTATAACACAAAAAAAATTCTCACTGATACTGATAAAGTAAACCACGAATGCATCACAAAAATTTATCTATCTTCTGTAAATGTGCTTTTAAAAAAAACGGTAAGTAATGCAACAATTTTAACGGGAAAACAAAAAGAATTATCGGCGGTTTCTCTGTTAAAAGCGGAAATTGGGACTGGGCATGGATTAAAAGGGTTAGGTTTTACCACTCCCCCACGCGTTCGGAAAGTAGCGCAATTCGTTTTGGCGTGTGAAGTTGTCCCGGCTATTCTCGGCAAGGACCACTGTAATATTGCCAAATTATGGATGAAATTAGTCTGGGCATCGGCCTCCGTTGGCAGAAGTGGTCTATCAGCCCAAGCCATCGCCACCATCAATACCATGCGCCGGCACTTAACATCAAAACAAGCCGGATTGACCCTGGCAAAACAACCAGATTCGTTACACGATGCGGTTCCTTGCGACAATACTTCTGGCGGATATCTGCAAGCTTCCATGGAAGAAATGATGGGCGCGGCGGACAGGTCGCTTGAAAGGGGTATGAGTGGGATCAAAATAACGGCGGGACATCCTGATCGTCAAGAAGATGTTCTCCAGACCGCGGCTAGTTGGTCTTATGTTGGTGAGGGAAATGCGTTATTGAGTGGCGCGAACCCGTATTCAATGAAAAAATTGCGATTAGCCAGGGTAAAATGCATGTTACTGGCCGACCTGTATTGAGACTGACTCTTCATGAAAAAATTAACCACTGGAAACGTGATAGTATTGTTATAGAAAATAAATATAATCAGAATGAAATCCGAGGACGTTGCATATTCTCAGCGCGTTTTATGCTCTCAGCACGACATTATTTTAAGTTTCTCATTAATTACGCTTTGGCAAGCGCGACTGATTATGACATAGTGGCTATTTTGCACGTAAGTAATCTGAAGATAGTTATAATAAAAATAAGGTTAAACACTTACTCTGACCCCTAATAGGAAACAATCATGTCTCATATAAATACTGGAAATTATATTGGCCATTGTCGATATTGGGCACTGGTTTGTATCACGCTGCTATTAACATTGAGCATAGGCGACCGCGCAACACTCTCAGTCGCCGGCCCGCATATGCAAAAAGATTTAGGTTTGGATGCAATTCAATTAGGTTGGCTTTTTTCAATTTTTGGCTGGTCATACGCCGTAGGACACGCACCCGCAGGGTGGATTTCCGATAAATTAGGCATTAAGAAGACCATTATCGGTGCACTCTTGTTATGGTCGCTACTTACCATATTTATGGGATTTGTTAATTTGTTAAGTTATATTTTTTTGGCATTATTGATTTTGCGCTTTTTGCTGGGTTTTATGGAATCACCTGTAGCACCCAGTTCAGGTAGAGTGTTGGCTGCCTGGTTCCCATCGCAAGACAGAGGTAAAGCAGGCGCGATATTCAATTGTGCCCAATACCTGTCTCTTGTGATTTTTACGCCATTTATGGGCTGGCTAGATTATCTATTCGGTTGGGAACATATCTTCTGGGTCATGGGTGGGCTGGGTATTTGCGTGGTATTTTTCATTCAAAAAATACTCTACCTGCCCACAACGCATCCGACCATTACTGGCGCCGAATTTGAGTATATCAAAAAGGGCGGCGGTATTGTTGAAATGGACAGTACTGAAGAAAGAGAACGTATTAAGAAAAAAATACCACCGATTATCAATTGATAAAAAGAATTATGTCTAATAGAACACTGTGTGGTATTTTTCTTGGTCAATACTGTATTGCGGCGATTACGTGGTTTTTTATGACCTGGTTCCCGATTTATCTAGTAAAACAACAAGGTCTTAATATTCTACAAGCGGGATTTATTGCTGCAATACCGGCGATATGCGGATGTATAGGTGGGGTATCTTCAGGATTTTTTTCAGATTGGTTATATAGGAAAACCGGTAATCTGACGGTAGCAAGAAAGTTGCCAATTACAGCTGGATTAATATTAAGTACTTTGATTATTGCTTGTAATTATACCCACTCTTCTGTTGTTGTTGTCGTGCTAATGAGCTGCGCCTTCTTCGGAAAAGGATTTGGATCCTTAGGTCATACAGTCATAGCAGATACGGCGCCAAAAGAAATTGTGGGGCTGACTGCGGGGATATTTGGTACCCTTGCCAATTGTTCAGGAATTATTACACCTTTGGTCATCGGCTATATACTTAATGCCACAAACTCCTTTGAGTATGCTCTTGTTTTTGTCGGTGTGCATGGAATTATTGCTGTACTGAGTTATTGGGTTATCGTTGGGAAGTTACAGCGTGTGAATATTCACGTCACGCACGCTATGAAATCCTCTTCACATCAAAGTTCTATTGAAGTTCAGAAATAATTTCATACTGGGAGAGAGGTTTATAATGTCGATAATCGATGATATTTTATCCAATGTAGTATTGCCTGATATCGTCAACATCACACAAAAGTTTTCAGTTGAAACAGTGAAGGATGTGGAAAAAGAGCTAAGGTTGCAACTTAACCAACCCGCCATCAAAAATAAACTGAAACCTGGCGCGCGTATCGCTATCGGGGTTGGAAGTCGTGGTATCGCAGCGCTGCCGTTGTTAGTCGCTGTTACCGTTGATGAAATCAAACGAAGTGGCGCGGTTCCTTTTGTCATTCCGGCGATGGGCAGCCACGGCGGCGCGACGGCTCAAGGCCAGCGAGATGTCTTAGCGGCGTTGGGTGTTACCGAAGACAGCGTGGGTTGTCAGATCATGTCGTCAATGGAGGTCGAAGAGCTTGGCCGGGTAAACGGTTTTCCAGTCCATATGGATAAAAATGCCATGGAAGCTGATGGAATCGTGGTGATCAATCGAGTAAAACCACATACCAGTTTCACCGGTACCTATGAAAGTGGTCTATTGAAAATGATTGTCATCGGGCTTGGAAAACAAAAAGGCGCGAATGCTGCCCATATGATGGGCTTTGGACAAATGGCTAATAATATTATTGATATAGGGAGATATAAGATTGAACATACGCCGATACTCTTTGGCGTCGCCACGGTGGAAAATGCTTATGATCATATTGCGAAGGTACTCGCCATTCCTGCCGAAGACATTTTTGCCAGGGAAAAAGAACTGCTACAGAAAGCAAAAGAGTCAATGCCAAGCATACCTTTCAATCCAATTGATGTATTGATTGTTGATACAATGGGCAAACACTTTTCTGGTAATGGCACGGATCCTAATATAACCGGGAAAGTGGGAACGCCTTTTATACACCCTGTACAAAAAACAAACAGAATGGCTATTTTAGATCTTCATGAAAAAAGCCATGGCAATGCGGCGGGTCTGGGGTTGGCCGAGTTCATCACTCGCCGCCTCTTTGACAAGATAGATTTCGCACAAGTTTATGCCAATCATTTAACCTCTACGACATTACCCGGTGCGAAAGTACCTATTATTTTAGACTCTGATATCTTGGCTATTAAAGCCTGCCTATTTACCAGCAATGTGGCGGATTTAAAGGGACTCAGGATCGTGAGGTTACGCAATACGCTAACACTCGACCGCATGCAGGCCTCTGTATCCTTGTTAGAAGAAATCCGTAGCAATCCTGCCTTGACAGTTATTGGCAAACCTTTCAGATGGGCCTTTGATAGCGCGGGAAATATTTCTGATCTGGATACATGGTAGCACCCCTAGAATAAACTACTGCCCAAACGGGCTGGAGATGCGTTTCATGCATATACATTTAGACATCATAGGCGGTATAGCTGGCGATATGTTCTGTGCTGCAATAATAGATGCCTTCCCTAACCTTAAAAACGGATTGCAGGCATATATTCAGCCAATCCTCGTCGACAGTGGTCTATCTGTAAATATTCAGCGGGGTAAAGGGTTGTTTGCATTGGGTCATCGCTTTATTGTTGAAAAACAAAAAGTAAAGATCAATGATAATTATCATATGCTTATTAAAAGTTCTCAAAATAGGAACAAGAATAAGGTGATATTTAGCCAGAACCTGAAAGAACACGGCCATTATTCATGGAAGAAAATAAAAAACAAATTGACTAGATTCTGTAACCATCAGGAAATATACCAGTGCGCATGCGAAATTTTCACAATACTCGTTGAAGCAGAAAGCGTTATTCATGGCATTCCCGTGGAGCAGGTACACTTGCATGAGGTAGGTGCCAATGATGCATTTATTGACATAGTCGCTGCCGCCTATTTGATTAATACTTGCCAAGCCACTTCTTGGTCGTTCTCTTCATTGCCTTGGGGAGGAGGAATGGTCGATTGCGCACACGGCAGGATACCGATACCCTCCCCTGCGGCATTGTCAATACTGACAGGATTCAGGTGGCATGATGACGGTATTACGGGTGAAAGAGTTACCCCAACCGGGGCCGCCATCCTCGCCTGGTTGGCGAGGCATGAACCTATTAAACCCATTGCGGGTCAATTGACGAATTCTGGTTATGGACTGGGCGAACGTCATCTCGGTAATATTCTTAATGCACTGAGAATTGCGGTGTATGAAAATGAGTCTACGCCGTGCTCCGATATACCGGTCAGTCATGATATAATATATATAATTCAATTTGATATTGACGATATGACGCAGGAACTGATGGCGATTTCCATCGGAAAGCTGAGAAAAACATCGGGTGTAATGGATATTTCCAGCCATATGGTCATGGGGAAAAAAGAAAGATGGATGAATCGGATTGAAATATTGATTCAACCTACAGCATTAGCCCATGTCGTTTCCGCAATATTTACAGAGACGTCGACACTGGGCATTCGATATTGGGAAACAGAAAGAACTCTACTGGCAAGGGAGTGTTTCTCTCATAGTTCAACCGAAGGTTTGTATCCTGTCAAGACCGCCTCGCGCCCCGATCAACATATCAGTTGTAAACTGGAAGCAGATGAACTTTGTAAGGATCGTTACTCAGGACATGAAGCACGCCTGCGGATAAAAACAAAGATTGAGCAGGAGGTCGTTAACGATTTGTCTACTCGTCGCATAGGTGATAAAAATGAAAGAGAATGATCTGGTTCAACGTCTCAGTGAAGACATATTCTCCTGGTTTACACACATACAAAACTGTATTATCGCCACCAGTGGTGGTATCGATAGTATGCTGCTGTCCTATATTGCTAATCAGGCTATCGGTCAATCCGCACTGATAGCGCATTCGTCTTCGCCAGCAGTTCCCTCTGCCGATCGGGACCGTGTGAATACCTATGCAGTAAAATATGGCTGGAACTTGACAATATTGAATACAGGGGAAATCGAAGAAGAAAATTATATAAAGAACCCTATTAACCGTTGTTATTTCTGCAAAAAGTGTCTATTTTCGTCTTTGAAAACCTTAGGCACGGGCCCCATTGTTACGGGTAGTAATATTGATGACCTAGGTGACTATCGGCCGGGATTAATCGCCGCTTCAGAATTCGCTGTCCGTCAACCTTACATTGAGCTGGGTATAGATAAGACCAGGATCCGCCTTATCGCAGCTTACTTGAATCTGACTGATTTGCAGAATATACCTTCCTCCCCCTGCCTGGCAAGCCGTATTGAAACAGGGATTACGATAAATTCTGATGATTTAAAACTAATTGATGATATAGAAGATTGGGTTAGGGGGTTCGTAAATACATCCAATGTCAGACTGAGGCTATACATTAATGATGTGGTACTGCAATTGGATAAGGCGTTTTTAGACACCTTGACCGTGGTCATGCGCAGGGCATTGATTTCTGGGATTGAAAAATTATTATCTCATTCGCTACATCATTGTAAAAAAATAAACATTGCCCCCTACTCTCGAGGAAGTGCTTTTGTCGGGGAAAAAATTTCAGTGGATTATAGATATGAACGGAAATCGTGAGTTTAATCTGGATGTTGACCGGCTTCAACGATGCGGTGTCGAAGAAGCCGTGTTATGTGAATATAAATCAGTTGAACAACTGATTGATATTTTATCGTTGTTCTATCAAAAGCAGAAAAGAGTATTACTCACTCGCCTCGACCAACATAAGTTCACAGGTATCCCGGAAAACTTGCGGACTCATCTTATCTATAATCCAGTATGTCATTGTGCAATTTTTGGCAAAATTCCGGAGATACCGGATTCAAAACCTGCCATAGCGATCGTTTCCGGTGGCACGTCAGATGCTAAAGTGTGTTATGAAGTACAGATGACGCTTCATTATCATGGCATTGCCTGCACGCTTTATCAAGACGTTGGAGTGGCAGGATTATGGCGATTACAGCAATGTCTCTCTGAACTGGCAGAATACAAAATCATCATCGCTGTAGCCGGCATGGAAGCCGCGCTACCAACGGTACTCGCCGGCTTGCTTGATACGCCAATTATTGCTGTACCAACCTCAATAGGTTATGGGGTTTCGGCCGGTGGTAAGGCGGCGTTGTCTTCCTGCTTATCCAGCTGTGCGGGGGGATTGTTGACAGTTAATATAGATAATGGTTTTGGTGCAGCATCAGCGGCGATTAAAATTTATCGTAAATTGAATATTTGATGATGGAATGTTCTTTATATGCCAGTTTTCCCTTTTTTGAGAGATTGTTTTGCTGCTAAGCAAGCAATAAGCCTATTCATTTTCACAGCACTGGGATCAGAAGTCGGCTGAAGCAGTAAGAGAACAAACGGCAGTGAACTGATAATGAAAATCTGTGACATGGGTCATGTTTATGCATAGAGTAATTGAAGTGACTCATTCTCTGCTTTTCATGATATGTCATCCCGTGAACGTGACCAAGTAGTTTATATTTTTCATAAAGGCTACATACACAATGTCATAGTAAATTTGCAAAAAAAAACCGATTTAATATAGGGTTTATTGGGCTGAAGCATGATGAAGTCTTTGGCTATTCTTATTTATAATGACGAAAAGTTTGATGTAACGGACCGCTGAGGTCAGTTTTACAGATTGAGGAATGTATTTATCGAGAAACAGTTAGAAAGGTATTCAGGTTTGTTAACCGCAACACTGCCCATTATTGGGCAATTTAAGCGTATGGATATAACCTGATTGGTGTTTTTTTGCGAAAATTTTTCTTATTTATAAGAGGATAAATGAATGTCTGATACCCAGAGCGGGCCCATCATTACGGAGATGCAAGTTATTCCGGTGGCCGGTCATGACAGTATGCTGCTGAATATCGGCGGCGCTCACAGCGCCTGGTTTACGCGTAATTTGGTGGTGCTGAAAGACAGCGCCGGACATACCGGTATCGGAGAGGCACCTGGCGGTGAAGTCATCCTTGAGACGCTAAAGCAGTCAATTCCTCACGTGGTCGGTAAAGAAGTGGCCCGCATGAATCATGTTGTGCAACAGGTACATTTGGGTAATCAGTCGTCTGATTTCGCCGCTTTCGGCGGCGGGGCCTGGACGTTCGAGTTGCGTGTTAATGCCGTGGCGGCCCTGGAAGCCGCACTATTGGACCTGTTGGGGCAATGCTTAGGCATACCCGTATGCGAACTCCTAGGCCCGGGCAAGCAACGCGATGCCGTTACCGTATTAGGCTACTTATTTTATATTGGTGATCGCCAACGTACTGATTTACCCTATCAGGCGGGTGAAAAAGCGAAACATGCCTGGTACCACCTGCGGCATCAATCCGCAATGGACAGTGCGGCGCTGGTTAATCTCGCAGAGGCCGCACAGGACCGTTATGGTTTTAAAGATTTCAAATTGAAAGGCGGGGTTTTTCCCGGTGAGAAGGAAATCGAGGCGGTGACGGCGCTGCACAACCGTTTCCCCGCGGCGCGGATCACTGTTGACCCCAATGGCGCCTGGTTATTAGAAGAGGCTATCCGTTTATGTAAAGGCATGAAAGACGTATTGACCTATGCCGAAGACCCTTGCGGCGCCGAACAGGGATTTTCCGGACGTGAGGTCATGGCAGAATTCCGGCGCGCCACGGGGTTGCCGGTGGCGACCAATATGATCGCCACCAACTGGCGCGAGATGAGCCATGCCATCATGCTTCATGCCATCGATATTCCTCTGGCCGACCCCCATTTCTGGACGCTCACCGGCGCGGTACGCGTCGCCCAGCTTTGCAATGACTGGGGGCTCACCTGGGGTTGCCATTCAAACAACCATTTCGATGTCTCACTCGCCATGTTTACCCATGTAGGGGCCGCGGCGCCCGGCAATCCCACCGCCATTGATACCCACTGGATCTGGCAGGAAGGCAATCAACGGCTGACCAAAGAGCCGCTGCAAATTGTCAACGGCAAAATCACTGTCCCGGAACGCCCGGGTCTGGGCATTGAATTGGACTGGCAACAGGTCGAAAAGGCTAACGCACTCTTCAAAACCCTGCCTGGCGGTGCGCGTAACGATGCCACCGCCATGCAATATCTGGTCCCTGGATGGCAGTTCGACCGCAAACGGCCTGCATTTGGCCGTGGTAAATAAACACTATGTTCAGACTGCTGACACACGGACTCGGGATCAATCAGAAGGGACAGGCCGCCAAAAGAGTAAACCGTCCGCGCCAAGGATGGTGCGGATCGCACCCCAGGGAGGGGGCACGGCGTGTTTACGTTCTGGCCGCCTGCCCCCGACCGGGCACGTTGTCAACACGCTCACGTGTTTGCCGGGAGGAGGGTGCCCTACAGCCCTTCCATGGCGAAACGCAAAAGATTGTCTCATGAATGCGAGGGTTGACTATGGATACTCCATTACTGCCAAACCGTTTTCGTCAGCGTCTGCTGCAAGGCGAGACCTTGATTGGCTGCTGGTGTGCGCTGGCGAATCCGATCACGACCGAAGTATTGGGCCTGGCGGGATTTGACTGGCTGGTATTGGACGGCGAACATGCGCCCAATGATGTCACGACGTTTATTCCGCAACTGATGGCGCTTAACGGCGGCCACAGCGCGCCGGTGGTCCGCCCGCCGACCAATGAGCCGGTCATCATCAAGCGCCTGCTGGATATCGGTTTTTACAATTTCCTGATCCCGTTCGTGGAAAGCCGGGAACAGGCGGAACGGGCGGTCTCCTCGACCCGGTATCCGCCGGCGGGCGTGCGCGGCGTGTCGGTGGCTCATCGCAACAACAATTACGGTACCGTGCCGGAATACTTCGCGCAGATTAATGACAACATCACGGTGCTGGTGCAAATCGAGAGCCAGGAAGGGGTGGACAATATCGATGCCATCGCGGCTGTGGACGGTGTGGATGGTATTTTCGTCGGCCCCGGCGATTTATCGGCGGCTCTGGGGTATTTGGGACAACCGAATCATCCGGACGTCCAGCGGGTTATCCGCCATATCTTTGAGCGCACCGCGGCCCAGGGTAAACCGAGCGGTATCCTGGCACCGGCGGAGGCTGATGCCCGCCGTTATCTGGAATGGGGCTCGCGTTTTGTTGCGGTAGGCAGCGATTTAGGCGTATTCCGTGCCGGTACCCAGGCATTGCGCGACAAATTTAAATAATAACCGACACAGGGCGAGGCGGTTGCGCCCGCCCTTATTTAATGAGTTAAGAGGTAACATTAATGAAAATCGGATTTATCGGCTTAGGCATCATGGGCAAGCCCATGAGTAAAAATCTGCTGAAAGCAGGCTATTCCCTGGTGGTGCTGGACAGGAATCAGGATGCGATGGCGGACGTGGCGGCGGCGGGCGCGACCCGGGCCGACACGCCGAAGGCCGTCGCTGAGCAATGCGACATCATCATTACCATGCTGCCCAATTCCCCCCATGTTAAGGACGTGGTGCTGGGTGACAACGGCGTCATTGAGGGTGCCCGGGCCGGTGCGGTCGTTATCGATATGAGCTCCATCGCGCCGCTGGCCAGCCGCGAAATCGCCGCCGCGCTGGCGGAAAAAAATATCGCGATGCTGGATGCGCCGGTCAGCGGCGGCGAACCCAAAGCCATTGACGGCACCTTGTCGGTCATGGTCGGCGGCGATAAAGCAATTTTCGATCGTCATTTTGACCTTTTAAAATCCATGGCCGGCTCGGTGGTCCATACGGGAGATATCGGCGCGGGAAATGTCACCAAACTGGCGAACCAGGTTATCGTTGCGCTGAATATTGCCGCCATGTCGGAAGCCATGGTGCTGGCCACCAAGGCCGGCGTGGATCCGGAACTGGTCTTTCAGGCCATCCGTGGCGGCCTGGCCGGCAGCACCGTGCTGGAGGCCAAGGCGCCGATGGTGCTTAATCGCAATTTCAAACCGGGTTTCCGTATCGATTTGCATATCAAGGATCTGGCCAATGCCCTGGATACATCCCATGGCGTAGGCGCCCAATTACCGCTGACCGCGGCGGTAATGGAAATGATGCAGGCGCTGAAACAGGATGGCCTCGGTACGGCGGATCACAGTGCGCTTGCCTGTTACTATGAAAAATTAGCCAAGGTTGCAGTTAAACGGCAGTAATCAGGGCGGACGCCTTCGGGCGTCCCTTCAGGCAGCTCAGCGGTATGTGGCCGGCTCCGTTCAACAGGCGTAGGTAGTCTATGAAAATAGTCATCGCACCGGATTCTTACAAAGAGAGCTTGTCTGCGCTGGACGTCGCAACGCAGATTGAAAAGGGATTTCGCGAGGTGTTCCCCGACGCGCAATATGTCAAGTTACCGGTGGCGGACGGCGGCGAGGGGACCGTGGACGCCATGGTGGCGGCCACCGGCGGAGAGATAGTCAAAATACGGGTTACCGGGCCGTTGGGCCGTCCGGTGGACGGTTTCTTTGGTTTATCCGGCGATAAAGAGAGCGCCTTCATTGAAATGGCCGCCGCCAGTGGATTGGAATTGGTGGCCGCCAGCGACCGCAACCCGTTGCTTACCACGTCTTACGGCACCGGCGAACTGATCCGCAGCGCGCTGGATCATGGGGTCAAGCGCTGCATCATCGGTATCGGCGGCAGCGCCACCAACGATGGCGGCGCCGGTATGGTCCAGGCCCTGGGCGGCAAACTGCTGGATGCCGGCGGCAAACCGATAGGGTTTGGCGGCGGTGAACTGAATAAACTGGCCCGGATCGATATCAGTGACCTGGATCCCCGTACCCGCGACTGTCGTTTCGAAGTGGCCTGCGACGTCACCAATCCGCTGACCGGCAAGAATGGCGCCACCGCGATCTTCGGGCCGCAAAAGGGCGCCACGCCGACTATGATAAAGCAACTGGATGCGGCGTTGCGACAGTATGCGGAGGTTATCAAACGCGATTTGGATATGGACGTCGCCGATATTCCCGGCGCCGGTGCCGCCGGCGGGATGGGCGCGGGATTACGCGCGTTCTGTGGCGCTGAATTGCGCAAAGGCATTGAGATCGTCACCGACGCGTTGGGCCTGGACGCCTTGGTGCAGGACGCCGATTTGGTCATCACCGGCGAGGGGCGTATCGACAGCCAGACCGTCCAGGGCAAGGTGCCCATTGGCGTGGCACGGGTGGCCAAACGCTATAACAAACCGGTGATAGGGATTGCCGGCAGCCTGACCGCCGATGTGGATGTGGTGCATCAGCACGGGCTGGACGCGGTATTCAGCGTGCTTTACCAGATTTGTACCTTGCAGCAGGCACTGGACGATGCAACGCAGAATATTTATAAGACAGCGCGGAATATCGCCGCCATAATGAAAATTTTTAAAAATTGCTGCTCATAAGCGGTGGCTTAAAGCCTGATGCTTTAATAACTAACCTTACTGGCCGGATAAGACAAGCAGGGACTGGGGCGATACGCAGGCGTGAAACAGGTATTCTCTCATGATTCCGACATGACAAGTCTTTCAGGCCAGGATATCATATTCAACGATATCTATACGACGCAGATTAACAGCGGTTTCCCCTAAGCAAAAGCGGGAAGATTAATAATGGGTATTTTTAGCAGAAGAAATTGATCATACCAAACACGGTTAACGGTTCATCGGCATGGCAACAACGAAAGCTTAGGGTACTTTTTTTAATGAACATACTGAGATTTTGAAGATTGACCAGCAATCCGAGTACATCATGAAATAACGTTCTCATCTCTATGTGAGGAGAACGTTTGAGCGAATTAATAAAAAACAAATGCTTCGTCAGTCAATAAACTGATTTACAGAGATACAGGGGGTACTTTTTCAACATGACCCAGCAATTCTGGTAATTTCATTTTATAAATTTTACGGCCGTATTACCCTATCTTTACCTCCGGGCCCCCGGTTAGACGCTAACCAACCTGATTGCGGACAAGGCATATACAATTCACGTTGATGCGTGATAAACATAGCGTCAGGCCCCCACAACCGTTCGTCTTCTGCGATAACCTGTAACATTCCATCAGGTGATAACATGGTAATGCGTGGACGTTCAAACTCCGCTAGATAAATATTGCCTTTACTATCGATGGCGGTACCCACTAATGTCGGCGTATCATAAACGAACTCAACCTGCTTTCCCAAATCTTCTTCAGAAAGCGTTTCATCTCTTAAGGATTTTGTGGGAACCTTATAAAGTGGACCGGTCAAGGGCTGGTAATAAAGCCATTTCCCATCCGAACTGATCTCAATAGCATCAGAATTCACCATGACTATGGAGCCGTCGTTCTTTGCAAGCATCTGTCCATGTTCACCGATAGGCGGACGATTGGCACTCGCTTTGGTGGAGGGGTGATTCGCCAATCTACGAAGCGCTTTTCCAGTCCTGAGATTAACAATGATAATTGCGCCAGCACCAGAGTCGGTAAAGTAAATATTTTCAGCGTCAAGGCGAAGATCGTTGATACTCCCGCTCTTGGTAATGCCTGCTCATTAAAAGTGATTTTTTTCATAAGGTTGCCAGTTTTGATATCGAACTGTAATACTTTTTGTGCATTGCGGTCCAGGTGGGTCGCACCCTGATCGACGACCCACAGGGTATCATCATCAAAAATATGAATCTTCTTTAGCAGGGGCAGTCAGCAACATTTATAACTGGTGTAATTCCTCCATAGCACTGTTCATGCCTAGGCTGTGTCCTTTAACTTAACAACCTCTTCAAAAATAACCGGATCACTCCCAGGTTAAGCATACTCAGATAATTTCTTGCTGTTTTTTCTGAGCGTGTTGCGATGCGGCGGTTTTCTTTTAATGCTGCAAAGCAGCGCTCCACGACATTGCGTTTTTTATACAACCCAGTATTGAGTTTTCTGTGTCCATCCTTACTGGCCTTCTCATTTTTCTTAAAAGGGATAAGCGACTTTATTCCCTTTATCTTCATATGCATACGAAGACTTTTGCTTGAGTATCCCTTATCCGCCAGTACGGCTTAGGGACGAGATTTCAGACACCCACTTTTACGAATAACGCCAACCCGGTTGAGCAAGTCTTTTGCATACTGACTTTCGTGGGCTTGCCCACCGCTCAGGCAGAAACTTAATGGCAATCCGGTGCCATCTGTCGCCAGATGGATCTTGGTGCCAAAGCCGCCGCGAGAGCGACCCAGCCCATGATCGTCGAGTTCATCGGGATGTTTTTTTTGCTCCCACAGCGGCTTTCAGGGCACGGATGTTACTGCCATCAAGCGCGATGACATCCCAGTCAACCAGCGCTTTTTCATCCAGAATCTGAAGTAGTCTATTGAAAAGACTGTTCATTATTCCGGTTTTGACCACCGATTAAAGCGGTTGTAAATTGTCTTCCAGTGACCATAGCGTTCGGGTAAATCTCTCCACGGCGCGCCAGAACAAAGAACCCAAAATATGCCCTTCATGACATGTCTGTGCGCAAGGTAAGGCCGACCACCTTTGGAAGAACCTCTCCCGGGTGGCGGCATGGGGGCAATCAGAAACCATGCATCATCAGGGAAATCGTAACGAGCCAAATTGAAGGACTTTTTGTGGTTAATCCATGCTTCGTATTGTACAAAAAATAGTTACGGGACACACCCTAAGAAACGCATCATTCTAATTGCCGGGGATAATCTGAGGAATTGATCCAGGCATGATCTTTTTCCCAGGTGAACTGCCACTTGCGAATCGGCCCTGCCATAACATTCAGATAATAGTTATCGTAACCGGCAAGGGTGGCTACAGGATGATAGCCCCGTGGCACCATCACCACATCGTGATTATAGGCAGCAACGCACTGATCAAGGGTGCGATCATCGGTATAGACCCGTTGCATGCAAAAGCCTTGGGCCGGATTGAATCGATGATAATAGGTTTCTTCCAGATAGGTTTCCCGCCCTTCTTGGGGCGTATCGTGTTTATGGCTGGGATAGGAACTGGTATCCCCTTCGTCGGTATAGACTTCCACCACCAATAGGCTGTCGGCCGGTTTGTCGTCCGGCAGGATATTATGCACCAGTCGTCGGTTGCGGCCCTTGCCGCGGTTTTCGACACTCACATCATCGGGGGTAATCAGGCGGGGAGGGAGATTACCGAAGCCCGGAGCGCTGCAAATCGCCAGTTCTAGTTCGGTTTCGGAGGTAATGTCCGCCGCTGTATGATGGGGTAGGTAGACGGACCATGGCGGCGTGCGTTCGAACGGATCCATGCGCTTGCCGATGCGACTAAACTCCATCGCGGTGGTTTTGATGGTTGCCACGCCAGCAACCAGTACGAGACATCTTTCCAGATTGTCGACGGGCAATGAAATCTTTTTGCCCGCGACAAGTTTCCAGACATCAAAACCGACATACTTCCATCCGGCTTTTACCGGAGTAATATGCTGAATATGGCCATCTGGCTGACTGGTGGCTTGCTTACTGAGAATACAATCTGACATTTTTCCCTCCTGATAGTCTTCAGCCCAGCGTCGGCATGCTAAATTCGGCGACGGTTTGTTGTCCGGAAGGCCAACGGCTGGTCACCGTCTTCATGCGGGTATAGAAACGTACGCCGTCCGGGCCATGTACATTGAGCGCGCCGAAAACAGAGCGTTTCCAGCCGCCAAAAGAGTGGAAGGCGACAGGTACGGGGACCGGAACGTTTACTCCCACCATACCCGCTTCGACGGCTAGGACGAATTCCCGGGCGTAATGGCCATTTGAGGTAAATATGGCGCTACCGTTGCCGAATTCATGACCGTTGACTATCTCAAGCGCGCTATCGAAATGACGTGCTCTGACGATGCCCAGCACTGGGCCGAAAATTTCCTCTTTATAAATGGACATGCCAGTGGTCACGTTATCAAACAAAGTACCGCCGACATAAAAGCCTTCGGGATGTCCGTCCACTTGATAGTTGCGGCCGTCTACGACTAATCTAGCCCCTTCTTCAACACCTTTGTCGATATAGTCCAGCACTTTTTTCTGGTGGGCATGGGAATAAACCGGGCCCATTTCATTTTCCAAGCCATCCCGCTTGTCACTACCGGAACCGATTCGCAACGCCTTGATAAGCGGTGTCAGCTTGGCGATAAGCTTGTCCGCTGTTTCATCGCCAACGGCCACTACCAGCGGCAGGGCCATGCAGCGTTCACCGGCGGAACCAAAAGCGCCCCCCATAATGGCATGAACTGTAGCATCCAGATCGGCATCAGGCATAACGATGGCATGATTTTTTGCCGCGCCGAACGCTTGCACACGCTTGCCGTTAGCGCTGGCGCTTTTATAGATAAGTTCGGCGACGCCCGATGATCCTACAAAGCTGACGGCCTTAATGCGCGGATCACTGGTGAGAATGCTTGCGACATCGTTATTGCAATGCACAACGTTGAAAACTCCGTCGGGTAAGCCGGCCTCTTTTAGCAACTGCGCCAGGCGAATGGATGCCGAGGGAACCGGGGCCGGTGGTTTCAATATAAAGGTGTTGCCACAGGCGATGGCGATGGGAAACATCCACATGGGTACCATGGCTGGAAAATTGAACGGTGTAATGCCGGCTACGACACCCAGGGGCTGCATAACGGAAAAACAATCAACGCCGGTGCCGACATTGGCGGAATACTCTCCTTTAATAAGATGGGGTATGCCGCAGGCAAACTCCACCACTTCGATGCCCCGAGTCAATTCCCCCAAGGCATCGGACAAGACTTTGCCATGCTCACGGGTAATCAGCGCCGCCAGTTCTTGGCGGTTTTTTTCGAGCAATACCTTAAAGTTGAATAATATCCTTGCTCGGCGCAGCGGTGGGGTCGCCGCCCAGGCCGGATAGGCGCTTTGGGCGCAAGCGATGGCTTCCAGCATTTCGTCACGGGTACTTTGGGTCACTTGATGAATCACTTCGCCAGTGGCCGGATTGGTGACCGGCAGGGATTCAGTACTTTGACTCAATACGATGGCACCATTAACGAAATTTCCGACTGTTTGCATTTGTATTACCTTTAGCTTGTTTTGGCTGATGGGCCCTTGGTCACGAACGAACAATGGGAATGATGTATGTTAGTCATTTTATAATATGAACTAAAAATTTCAATAAATTTTTATCGGAATAAGTTTTTTATGTGATCCTGTGCAAATAACACCCTTGGCTGGGGATGGTTCGGATAAGAACTATCTTGTTAACTTAGTATATGTCATTCAATTTGCTCTTTTTACTTAACCATTTTTCATTATCATAATAAATGGAATAAAAATTCCATTTTTACTGTCATGTTGATGGGCAAGCCATGATGTGAACAGGATAGAATCTCACCATGCGAAAGCCGGCGATAAGTTCTGGAACGGTTAGTAAACCATGCCAGTACGCTCGGTACGCGCGCAGCCCCCGGAAAGGGCGGGCTGCGAATGGGCTTTGTCAGGTTAGTTTTTGATGAAGCTAAGCGGCCGGCCTTCCCGCCAATACTCTATCAAGTTTAGGTAATTCTTTTTCACCTCATTAACTAATTGGGTGTCGGAATACTTTCCCCTCAGCCATTGGCGGGAGGGTTCGCCAAAAATGGTGCGACCTACGGCAAAGCCCTTCACCCAGGGGATATCAGCGGCGGCGGCAAAACCGCGTTTCAGTTCAGCTTCGGGCGCATCCAGGCCCAAAATAACGATACCCCGGCAATACGGATCATAAACATCAATCAAGTGGCTGATATTTTTCCAATTGCTTGACTGCAAGGGTGGCAGTTTCCACCAATCCGGCAGAATACCCTGCTGATAAAGCGTCTCGACGATTTGGGCATAATATTTTTCATCCTGATCAGGATTATCCTGCGGTAGTATGATTTCGAGCAGCAATTCATGTCCCGACTGGCAGCATGCCTCGTAGACTTCCCTGATCAATGCCTCCTGCTCTTCCTGCAGGGCCTTATTATCTTTAGGATGATAAAATATCAGGCACTTGACTACATGCTCCAGCGGCCAGTCGATTAATTGTGTGCCGATACTGCCATGTTCGAGACGTAGCGGTCGAGACCCAGGTAATTCGATGGGACGCCCAATCCACCATCCTTGGCCGGTGATGGCGTTCAATGTGTCCTGTCCGTAAGTGGTATCCGCCAGAATGCCACTTCTCCCCTGCAAGCCAGCCTGTTCGGCGGCTTCTTGCGCCGCTTTGAGCAACAGAAGCTTGAGACCCGGAATTTTATCCTCGCTAACGCCTACTTCCTGGCACATCTCGGATAGCTGTTTGCGGTGATCGAAGGCGAATACGCACAACTCGTCCCAGTGCTGCTTGCGGGTGGTGACCCTGTGGAGGTGATTGAGGCGGGTATCCTTATCCGGACGCAAAACCTTTTTTTCCCGCAAGATATAGTCATCCAGTTCTAGGCGAGTCGGCATGGCGGGCGCGCAGCCATGGCGGGAAACGACCAGCGCGCCGCAGGCATTGGCGTAACGGCAGGTCTGCTCCCACCCTTCATCGTTCAGATAGCCGCGCAGCAGGCCGGACATGAAGGCATCTCCCGCCCCCAGGACATTGAGCACCTCAACCCGCACGCCGCTGAACAGTTTCGTTTGATCCCAGCTAGCCGGTATGGTGTTTTCGAATACCGAGCAGCCCAGGGCGCCACGCTTACACACCAGCGTTGCCGATGTGTTGGTGCGCACCTGGCGCAAAGCAGCTAAAGTATCTGTGCTGCCACCGGCAATATGGAATTCCTCTTCTGTACCGACGATCAGGTCGAAATGATGCAAAACTTCCTGTAATTCGAGGGTTACTTTATCGGAGGCGATATAGCGGGTTTCCCCATCCCCCAGGGATGTCAGCCCCCATAAGACCGGTCGATAATCGATATCAAGTATCCGACGCAGCCCATGCTTTTTAGCATAGCCTAGGGCTCTAAGCACTGCTGCACGGGTATCGGGATGGGACAAATGCGTACCGGTTATCGCCAAAGCCCGCGAAGAGGCAATATAGATTTCATCGATATCGTCAGGCGTTAGCGCCATATCGGCACAATTATCACGGTAAAAGATCAACGGGAAGGTATCCCGATCTTTGATGCCGAGCAGAACAAGCGCCGTTAAACGCGTTTTATCGGTAATGAGATATTGTGTGTCCACACCGGCACGTTGTAGCTCTTCCCGAAGAAAGCGTCCCATATGTTCATCGCCCACCCGGGCAAGCATGCCAGAGCGTAGCCCTTGTTTGGCCGTGCCGTAGGCGACATTGCCCGATGACCCGCCAAGATATTTTGCAAACGACCCCATGTCTTCCAGACGCGCGCCGATTTGCTGCCCATAAAGGTCGACGGCGACCCGTCCGATGCAGATCACATCCAATCGCTTTTGTTCATCACCCATAACAACCCCTTAACAAGTCCAGAAAGATAAGATGCGTACAAGCCATTTTAAGAATCAAATATTTTATTTTCAATAAAAATGAAATTTAAATTTACTAGTGAATAATGTGACTCTGTTAGCATTTTTACCGGTAAATAGGATGGCTTTTTTGATAAAATTATTTAAAATCAATGAATTATCAATTTTCACCTTTCTATATATAGTTCCCATAGCCCTTCAGAAAAGACTAATCGTCTTTTTCATTTTTTGATCTTCTTCGCAAAATGAAGAATAAATTTTATTATCTATTGATATGAAAATTTTCTATTTCATACTTAGACCTATGTGACATCAGTCTACCTATGGGGCCGCCGCACCCAGTCGCAATCAGGCAATGACACTGATAAACAGGGTTATCACACAGGGGGGATAATGAACACCATTCGATTAACCATGGCACAAGCCTTAGTGCGTTTTCTTGATAATCAATACATTGAAGTGGACGGAGAACAAATAAAATTTGTGAAGGGCATTTTCGCCATTTTCGGCCATGGTAATGTGCTGGGCATGGGCCAGGCACTGGAAGAGGACTGCGGGCAGTTGTCCGTGTATCAGGGACGAAACGAACAAGGCATGGCGCATATCGCCACCGGCTTTGCCAAACAGATGCTGCGTCATCAGATTATCCCCTGTACGTCTTCCGTTGGACCGGGGGCCGCCAATATGTTGACCGCCGCGGCCACTGCCACCGCCAATCGTATCCCGCTTTTGCTGCTACCGGGGGATGTATACGCAACGCGCCAACCTGATCCGGTGCTGCAGCAAATCGAACAAAGTCATGATTTGAGTATCAGCACCAATGACGCCTTCCGTGCGGTAAGCAAATACTGGGACCGTATCTGTCGTCCGGAACAATTGATGAGCGCCTGCATCAGCGCGATGCGTACCCTCACCGACCCGGCGGAAACCGGCGCCGTAACGCTTTGCCTGCCGCAGGATGTTCAGGGGGAAGCCTGGGATTATCCCGACTATTTCTTTACTAAACGTGTTTATCGTATAGAGAGGACCCGACCGACATTATCGATGCTCGAAGATGCGCGGCGGTTACTGAAAGCGAAGAAGAAACCCCTTATCATCTGCGGCGGCGGGGTAAAGTATTCCCAGGCTGGGGCCGAACTTGCGGCGTTCGCCGAGGCATTGCAGATCCCGTTTGCTGAAACGCAGGCCGGTAAAGGTACTCTCAGCTCGGCGCATCCCCTCAATGTTGGCGGAATTGGCGAAACGGGCTCCCTTGCCGCTAATCTGCTTGCCGCCGAGGCCGATCTGATCATTGGCATCGGGACGCGATATACGGATTTCACCACCTCATCCAAATGGATTTTCAAAAATCCGGATGCGGCGTTTCTGAATATCAATATCTGCCGTTTCGATGCCCTCAAATTGGATGGCGTGCAATTGGTTGGTGATGCCAAAGCGTCGCTGCGCGACATTCAAGATCATACCAGATGAACCGCCCCGGGAATCCTGGAGACTAAACTCTTTGAGAGAGAGGTAACAGGATGACTAAAAATACTCGCTTTT
>NZ_SZPQ01000052.1 GCF_005217455.1 Martelella alba | reverse complement strand
ATGGCCGGGGGTTTTTGAATGCAACTGGCGGAAGTTTTTCAGCTCTTCCATGGGCAGGTTATAGCCGGTCAGGTGCAACAGGCTATAGAGCAGCATGGAGCCATGGCCGTTGGACAGGATAAAGCGGTCGCGATTGGCCCATTTGGGATTGGCGGGATTGTGCCGCAGATAATCGTTCCACAGGACTTCGGCGATATCGGCCATGCCCATCGGGGCGCCGGGATGGCCGGATTTGGCCTTCTGCACGGCATCCATGCTTAAAGCGCGAATCGCGTTCGCCAGGGTTTTTCGGGATGTCATTTTTATACTCCAGTTCGGAATGAATTAGGCCTCGATTACCAAGTTTCTTTGATATCAGTAGGTTATGATAAAATGCCACGAAAAAAAATATCGCTAAATGTAACCTAAACCGGGTAGCGATGTATATGCAGTAATACGGGAAAAATGGGGGGAAAATCTGGCGCGGGTTGCGCAACGCGCGCGAGGTCCGCCACGCCGGCGGCGGATTTACCTGGGTAAAACCCGCCTGCCGGCGCGAAATGGGCGAACCTTGCCTGGGAGAAATGCCTTTAGCGCGGCGAAGCCGATATCCGCCGACAAGCCGAGTGTTCGTCAGTCTTTGCCGGCCGCCTGGATATATAACATTTCCAGCGCCAGGGTCGCCGCCGCCAGGGCGGTAATCTGGGCGTTGTCGTAGGCCGGCGCCACTTCCACCAAATCCATTCCCACAATATTGAGCGATTGCAGGCCGCGAACCAGTTTCAACGCCCGATCCGTGCTCAGGCCGCCGATGACCGGCGTGCCGGTACCCGGCGCGCAGGCCGGATCCAGACAATCGATATCGAAGGTCAGATACACCGGCAAATCACCGACGATGCCTTTTACCTGGGCCAGGATCTCATCTACGCCGCGATCGTTAACCTGCCCCGCATCCAGCACGGTAAAGCCGTTGTCGCGCTCATATTCGGTACGGATACCGATCTGTACCGAATGCCGCGGATCGATCAGACCTTCGTTGGGCGCGTGATAGAACATGGTGCCGTGATCGTACTTGCTGCCGTTACTGTAGGTATCGGTATGCGCGTCGAAATGCACCAGCGCCATTTTGCCGAAGTGCTTGGCGTGGGCTCGCAGCAGCGGCAGCGTCACGAAATGATCGCCGCCGAACGACAACAGGCGTTTGCCGGCCGCCAGCAGGCGTTCGGCGTGGGATTGCAGTTTGTCGCACAGATCCTGCGCATCGCCGAAGTCGAACACCACATCGCCGCAATCGACGATGTTAAGCCGCTTGCGCACATCGAAATCCCAGGGCCAGCGGCACCCCTCCCAGGCCAGATTGGTGGAAACCTGGCGAATCGCGGCCGGGCCGTGCCGGCCGCCGGAGCGGCCGCTGGTGGCCATATCGAAGGGGATACCGGTAATCACCCAGTCGGCATCGCTCTCATAGGGGTTGAATTCCAGCGGCAACCGCAAAAAACCGAATGCGTTGGACACCAGCGAATTATCGTATTGATGGCCCAGGGTCGTCATATTGATTCCTTAACTTATTCGTCTTCAAGATAGGTGTAACCGTACAGTCCGGCTTCAAATTCCTCGAGGAAATCCCCTTGCAGGCCGGCGTCCAAATCCGTTTCCTTGACCTGATCGCGAAAACGCGTGAGCAGCACATTCGGTTCGAGCTGGACATATTGCAGCATATCGGCCACCGAGTCCCCCTCATCGGACTCGTTAAGCTCCACGCTACCGTCGCGGAAAACATAGACATCCACCGCCGCGGTATCGCCGAACAGGTTGTGCATGTTGCCGAGGATTTCCTGGTAGGCGCCGACCATGAAAAACCCCAGCAACGGCGGGTTATCCGGATCATAGGGCGGCATCGGCATGGTGGTGGCGATACCGTCGCCGTCGATGTAATGATCGATGGTGCCGTCCGAGTCGCAGGTAATGTCCAGCAACACCGCGCGGCCTTCCGGCGGTTTGTCCAGGCCTTCCAGCGGCAACACCGGAAAAAGCTGATCGATGCCCCATGCGTCCGGCATCGACTGAAACAGCGAGAAATTAACGTACAGCTTGTCCGCCATGCGCTCTTGCAATTCATCGATAATGGGCCGGTGGGCGCGATTACTCGGATCCAGTTGCGTCTGGATCATCCGGCAGATATTCAGATAAAGCTGCTCCGCCCAGGCGCGCTGCGTCAAATCAAGCATACCGTGGGTGTATTGGGTATGGACGTCATGCAGATCCATTTGGCTGTCGTGCAGCCATTCGCGCAATGAGCGGCGATTGATGGGTTCCTGCATCTCCTGCCAGGTTTGCCACAGGCTTTCCAACGCCCGCGGCGCGTCTTCGGCCGGCGGCTCCGGGTCGCTGAACTCGTTGCGTTCGACGCCGATGATATTGGAAACCAGCACCGTATGGTGCGCGGTGACCGCCCGGCCGGATTCGGTTATCACCGTCGGGTGGGGCAGGTCGTATTCGTTGCAGGCATCGCCAATCCCCCAGATCACGTTATTGGCGTATTCGTTAAGTCCGTAATTGGCCGAGCCGTCCGATTGCGAGCGGGTGCCCTCGTAATCCACGCCTAGGCCGCCGCCCACGTCGAAACATTCTATGTTGACGCCCAGGCGATGCAGCTCGACATAGAACCGCGCTGATTCCCGCACGCCGGAGGCGATATCGCGGATGTTGGACAATTGCGAACCCAAATGAAAATGCAACAACTGCAGGCTTCCCAAACAATGCTTGCTGCGCAGTAATTCCACCAGTTGCAGTACCTGCGTCGCCGCCAGGCCGAACTTGGATTTTTCGCCGCCGCTGGACTGCCACTTGCCGGAGCCCTGCGACGCCAGGCGCGCGCGGACCCCGAGCCTGGGCACCACATTCAGCCGTTCGGCCTCCTCCAATACCAGGTTGATTTCGGACAGTTTCTCGATAACCAGGTAAACCTTATGGCCCAGTTTCTCGCCGATCAGCGCCAAGCGGATGTATTCGCGATCCTTGTAGCCGTTGCAAACAATAACGGTGCGGGTCATGCCGGCATGCGCCAGCACCGCCATCAGTTCCGCCTTGGAGCCGGCTTCCAGACCCAGCGGTTCACCCGAATTCACCAGAGATTCGATAACTCGGCGATGCTGGTTGACTTTGATGGGGTAGACCAGAAAATAGCCGCCGCGATAACCGAAGGATTCACGGGCGCGCCGAAATGCGGCATTGATGGAACGCAGCCGGTGTTGCAGGATTTGCGGAAAGCAGAACAGCGCCGGCAGCCGCTGGCCGTCGTTTTGCCGCTCTTTGACCAGCTCGGCCAAATCGACGCGCGCCTCTGGATAGTCCGGATCGGGGCAAACGGTGATATGACCCAATTCGTTAACGTCAAAGTAATTATTGCCCCAGTAAGCGACATTGTAGGTTCGCATCATTTTACTGGCATCGCTGTCATTCATGGCGACCTCCTGCATGGAACGCAAAGTGTCATGGACCCCCGAGGAATGGAAACCCGGCTGTTTTTGATCATCAAGCATGACATACCTCTCCCACCCGGCTCACGTTGATGATCTCGTGTACCGTTTTCATAGCGCTGACAACGCCGCCGACGGCAAAACCCAGCCCGCGGGGGCTTCCCGCCAACAGCAACAAACGTCGCCGGACGCGACCGGCGTCCGGTACATCAGTACCATAATTGTAAAACACCTTGATGAACTCCGTGCTACGGAACAGAAGACGCCCATTTTCATGAGCCGCTTGAATAATCCGCCGCGCCCGCTCAATAAACGGCGCGCGGACTAACGATTCGGGCAACCGCCGAGGGTCCGAAGGACCGGCGACATCGGCGATAACAGGGGGACGACGCGAACGACGCGTGAAGCGGCGGGCAGATATGCCGACGACGGGAGGGGCCGGTCGGGACCGAAACCAAGCGAATCATTAACTGTGTCACCCCCCGTGTAGCCGGACCCGGCGGAACCGCCGGACCAGAGCAAAAAGTCACCTGAACGTCATACCTTACTCGCCGCCGCGATGCGACTTGCGATGCCGCGGGCAATGGGCCTGCGCCGCTTTTTTCGTGCGCGCGCATTTATACAGCCAAGCCCGGCAAAAAGCAAAAAGTAAATCATGACAAGGTATTTTCAGCGGCGATTTTAGGAATGCCGGTTCAGGTTGCCAGAAAAATCGCTGGCCTTTTGCCGGCGGGGTGGCCTAGAATAGCCATCCAGAAGTTAATCCGTCCAGACTGGTTAACTCAGCGACGCACTGTTAAAAGATTTCATCCGCGGGACGTTGCAGGACGCATAAGCCTATCCGAGGGACATCGCCTTTCGGATGGTATATCCCCAGCGCTACGCAGTCATTTCTAACCCGTTTTTCTAAGGTAAAGAGACCGATGGCTAAACACCTTTTCACGTCCGAATCCGTTTCAGAAGGACATCCTGATAAAATCGCGGATCAAATTTCCGATGCTGTACTTGATGCTATCCTGGCCCAGGATCCGAAAGCGCGTGTGGCCTGCGAAACCTATGTCAAAACCGGTATGGTGCTGGTCGGCGGTGAAATCACCACCAGCGCCTGGGTGGATATCGAGGAACTGACGCGCCGCACCATCCGCGAAATCGGCTATGTCAGCTCCGAGATGGGTTTCGATGCCAACTCCTGCGCCGTGCTGAGCGCCATCGGCAAGCAGTCTTCCGATATCAATCAGGGCGTGGATCGCACCGACCCGCTGGAACAGGGTGCCGGCGACCAGGGCCTGATGTTCGGCTATGCCACCGACGAAACCGACGTGTTGATGCCGGCACCCATCACCTATGCCCATCGTCTGGTATCGCGCCAGTCGCAGGTGCGTAAAAGCGGCGCCCTCCCCTGGCTGCGTCCTGACGCCAAAAGCCAGGTGACCTTTGCGTATGACGGCGACAAAGTGGTCGGCATCGATACCGTGGTGCTTTCCACCCAGCATGGCGAAGATGTTTCCTTGAGCGACCTCAAGGAAGGGGTGATGGAAGAGATCATCAAACCGGTGTTGCCCGCCGAATGGCTGTCCCCCGCCACCAAATATTTCATCAATCCCACCGGCCGCTTCGTCATCGGCGGACCGATGGGCGACTGCGGCCTGACCGGGCGTAAAATCATCGTCGACACCTATGGCGGCATGGCCCGCCATGGCGGCGGCGCTTTTTCCGGTAAAGATCCGTCCAAGGTCGACCGTTCCGCCGCCTACGCCGCCCGCTATGTCGCTAAGAATATCGTCGCCGCCGGGCTGGCTTCCCGCTGTGAAATCCAGGTGTCCTATGCTATCGGCGTAGCGGAACCCACTTCCATTTCCGTGGAAACCTTCGGCACCGGAAAAATCCCGCACGAACAGCTGATTCAACTGGTTCGCGAGTTTTTTGATTTGCGTCCTTACGGTTTGATCAACATGCTGGATCTGTTGCAACCTATTTACGGCGAAACGGCGGCTTACGGCCATTTCGGTCGCGAACACTTCCCTTGGGAAAAAACCGATAAAGCACACATACTGCGCGAGGCCGCCGGACTGAAATAACCGGAAGTCGCCAGCCAGTCAGACAGCACATCCACGCGCTATACTTATAACGGTGATCTCTTGATCACCGTTTTTTTTCGCCTCCTGAAATCGATTACATGTCCCTATTGGTATATTTTCCAAAAGGTTAATTCCTAAAACATCGAAAAAAAATAATTCCTGCCGTTGCGTTTTCAGCTATACATTATATGCTACGTCCGCTAATTGATTTAGTTTGATATATCCCCATTTTGTAGCATGTTATCTGGTCAGATAGGTCTTTATTTTCTACGGATAGCGGCGAAAGAATGTAAACGATTACATAGATGTGATGGATATCACATACCGGCAATGCTTGTAGACTATGATTATTAGCTAACGATGCTTAAAAAATACCATCTTTAGGGAGGTGCCATGAGTACTGCCACACAGGAGTCGAGTCATTCTCCGACAAGTTTCACCTTTTTTGTCTGTTTTATGGCCGCTCTGGCGGGTCTGCTTTTCGGTTTGGATATTGGGGTTATCGCCGGCGCGTTGCCCTTCCTATCCAAGGAATTTCAAATTACTTCACAGCAACAGGAATGGGTGGTCAGTTCCATGATGTTTGGCGCGGCGGTGGGCGCGGTGGGCGCCGGCTGGCTGTCCTCCCGGCTCGGTCGCAAATACGGCTTGCTGGTCGGCGCGATATTGTTTGTCGCCGGCTCATTATGCTCCGCCTTTGCGCCCAACACGGAAACCTTGATCTTCGCCCGCATCATTCTGGGCCTGGCGGTGGGCATCGCCTCCTATACCGCGCCACTCTATTTATCGGAAATCGCGCCGGAACGGATCCGCGGCGGCATGATCTCCATGTATCAATTAATGATCACCATCGGCATCCTGGCCGCCTATCTGTCCGATACCGGATTCAGTTACAGCGGCAACTGGCGCTGGATGCTGGGGGTTATCACCATCCCCGCGGGGCTGTTGTTCATCGGCGTGTTGTTTTTGCCGGACAGCCCGCGCTGGCTGGCGGCCAAGGGCCGTCACGGCGAAGCGCAAAAAGTGCTCAATATGCTGCAAGACAACTCTGAACAAGCCAGAAGGGAATTGAAGGAAATTCGCGAAAGCTTAAAAATCAGACAGGCTGGCTGGGCGCTGTTTACCAGCAACAGCAATTTTCGCCGGGTGGTTTTCCTCGGCATTTTGCTGCAAGCCATGCAACAGTTTACGGGCATGAACGTAATTATGTACTATGCGCCGAAGATCTTTGGCATCGCCGGTTTCTCCAGCGGTTCCGATCAGATGTGGGGAACGGTCATCGTCGGCCTGGTGAATGTGCTGGCCACCTTCATCGCCATCGGTCTGGTGGACAGATGGGGCCGTAAGCCCACGTTAAAACTGGGCTTTCTGGTGATGGCCGTGGGTATGGGCGTTTTGGGAACATTGTTGCATATGGGCGTCGAAACGGATTTTCGCAAATATTTCGCCATCGTAATGCTATTGATGTTCATTGTCGGATTCGCCATGAGCGCAGGTCCGTTAATTTGGGTGTTGTGTTCGGAGATTCAGCCGTTGAAAGGCCGTGATTTCGGCATAACGGTCTCCACCGCCACCAACTGGATCGCCAACATGATCGTCGGCGCCACCTTCCTGACCATGCTGGACAAACTTGGCCATGCGCCCACTTTCTGGATTTACGCGCTGCTGAACGTGATTTTCATCGTCATCACTTTTGTCTTGTTGCCGGAAACCAAAAATGTCTCCCTGGAGCACATCGAACGCAATTTGATGCGCGGCAAGCCATTGCGCGAAATCGGCGACCGTTCCTAAGCCGATCTGTCTTCCCCTGGCCGCCGGACATTAGGCGGCCAGGTCGGGCTTGTCATCCGACTTCGGCGCCAGCGGCGCCCTGACCTCTTGCCACACGTTTCCCGCCCGGTTAACCTTGGGTTTATGAAAGCACCCCGAATTCCCATTAATCTTCATCAAGCGGTTATGCAATGCCTGCGTGATCATCTGCGCCGGGCCGGCGAGCACTTCGGCTGCGTATTCGAGGAACCGGCGCTAAACTACCATCAGCGCGGCACCTCGGCCGGCACCGCCTGGCTGGAACAATGGGAAATACGCCTGAACCCGACGCTATTGCTGGCAAACCAAGGCGAGTTCGTCAATGAAGTGATCCCGCATGAACTGGCCCATTTGCTGGTTTTTCGCCGCTTTGGCCGCGTAGCGCCCCACGGCAGGGAATGGCGCTGGATGATGGCCGCCGTTTTGCAAACCGAACCGCGACGTACCCATCAGTTCGATCTCGCGCCGGTGCGTCCCAATACCTACCCTTATGTGTGCCGCTGTCAGCACCATGAATTGACTGTGCGCCGCCATAACCGGGTGATGCGGGGAGAAGCGCAATACCGCTGCCGCCAGTGCGGCGACATTTTGCAATTCGACGCCAAGGGATAATCCGCCGGGCCAGGCATCGGCAAGCCGCCGCCCCCCGGCCTTGGAAACCGGCCCGCAGTATGGCGTTTATCACGCGATTTGCCCGGCGCATCACAATCCGTTACTCTGCGTTTTTCCGTTACGCTTGGTCTTGTATGCCGAACACCCTGTTTTGTTTACTCTTGCTTTCCCTTTTGTCTGTTTCCTTCCCCGCGTCGGCCAAGGCGCTCCTAAATTTCAGCCAGGCCAAGACCGCGTCGGTCAAGATCAATCAGGATGCGCCGGGGACCTTTTATTGCGGCTGCGCCATTGACTGGCAGGGTAAAAAAGGGATACCCGACCTGACCTCCTGCGGCTATCGGGTACGCAAAAGCCCCTTGCGCGCCAACCGTATCGAATGGGAGCATGTGGTGCCCGCCTGGGAATTCGGTCATCAGCGGCAATGCTGGCAAGACGGCGGCCGAAAAAACTGTGAAACGGACGCCGTCTACCGGCAAATGGAAAATGACCTGCACAACCTGCAACCGGCTATCGGCGAAGTCAACGGCGATCGAGGTAATTTTCAGTACAGCCAATGGCGCGGCGGCGAAGGCCAATATGGCCAATGCGAGATGAAAATCGATTTTAAAAATCGTCTGGCGGAACCGCCCGAGCGCGCCCGCGGCATCATCGCCCGTACCTATTTTTACATGCGCGACAGGTACCGGCTGCGTCTTTCACCCCAGCAGACCCGGCTATTCGAGGCCTGGGACCGACGCTATCCGGTCACGCGCTGGGAATGTCTGCGCGACCAGCGCATCCAGGCCGTACAGGGAAATGCCAATCCCTATGTACAGCGGGCTTGCCAGCCATAAAAGCGCTGACCTACTATAACAGCCTACCGGGATCGGCCGGCGGACCCGCATGGCCGGGCCGCGAGGACGCTTTTTCCAACGAACGACAGCGATAACCCTATGCGTATACCGCGTATCTACCATGCCGAACCGTTGCCGGCCGAGGGCCATGTGACGTTAAGCGAAGAAGCCGCCCACCATCTCATCCGGGTATTACGCCTGGGCGAGGGGCAACCTTTATGCCTGTTCGACGGCAGCAACCGGATTTTCGAGGCGCAGATCGCCAGCGCGGGCAAAAAAAATGTGGTGGCGCGTATATTCTCAATGCGGCATCAGGATAATGAATCGCCGTTACGCCTGCATTTGGGCCAGGTGATGTCCCGCGGGGAAAAGATGGAATTTACCATCCAGAAATCCATCGAATTAGGCGTCAATGTCATCACTCCGCTATTTTCGGCGCGTTGCGGCGTCAGATTGGACGGCGAACGCCTGGACAAAAAACTCCAGCAATGGCGCAAAATCGCCATCGGCGCCTGTGAACAATGCGGCCGCAACACGCTGCCGCAGATCCGCGACGCCATGGAGCTGGAGGCGTGGTGCACGGAACAAGACGGTGGGTTGAAGATAAACCTGCACCCGCGCGCGAGGCAAAGCATCAATACACTGCCGCTACCGGTGGAGCAGATCCGGCTGCTGATTGGTCCGGAGGGAGGGCTGTCCGCCGAAGAAATCGCCATGACCTCGGCGCACGGATTCACTGAAATCCAGCTGGGGCCCCGTGTTTTGCGCACAGAAACCACAGCGCTCACCGCCATTACGGCCTTACAGGTCCGTTTCGGTGATCTGGGGTAAAGGAGAAGGTAATGATCAAAATTGGTATCGTGATGGATCCTATTTCATCCATCAACATCAAAAAAGACACCAGCCTCGCCATGCTGCTCGAGGCGCAGCGCCGGGGCTGGCAAATCCATTACATGGAGATGAGTTCGCTTTACCTGCGCGGCGGGGAAGCCCGGGCCACCACCCGCCTGCTGGCGGTTCGCCAGAATGACGACGACTGGTACAGTTTTCATGACGAACAGGATATCGAGCTGGGTTCCCTCGATGTCATCCTGATGCGCAAGGATCCGCCGTTTGATACCGAATTTATTTATGCCACTTATATCCTTGAACGGGCCGAGGATCGCGGCGCCTTGATTGTCAATAAGCCCCAGAGCCTGCGCGACTGCAACGAAAAGTTATTCACTTCCTGGTTCGCCCGCCATACACCGGACACATTGGTCAGCCGGCGGGACGATCTGATTCGCGAATTCTGGCGGCAACACGGCGACATCATTCTCAAGCCGCTGGACGGCATGGGGGGCACGTCCATATTCCGGGTGAAAGCCGATGATCCCAATCTAACCGTGATCGTCGAAACCCTCACCGGTTATGGCCGGCATTTCTGTATGGCGCAAAAATTCCTGCCGGCTATCAAGGACGGCGATAAACGGGTGCTGGTGGTGGATGGCGAACCGGTGCCTTATTGCCTGGCGCGTATCCCCAAATCCGGCGAAACCCGCGGTAATCTGGCGGCCGGCGGCCGCGGCGAAGCCCGCCCGCTGACGGAAAGCGATTGGCGGATAGCCCGCGACATCGGACCTATTCTGAAAAAGAAGGGGCTGATTTTCGTCGGACTGGATATCATCGGCGACCGTCTGACTGAAATCAACGTCACCAGTCCCACCTGCCTAAGGGAGATAGAAGCCGCCTTCCCCATTTCCATCACCGGTATGCTGATGGATGCCATTGAGAAACGTCTGGCCGCGGGCAAAAAGTGATTGATGACCGGTTGCGGGTCGATTTGTCCCGCAACCAGTGACATATTCATTATTTACCCGCATACTGCTGATCGTCTATTTATCAATCTATCTTATAAAAAAGCCAGAATGAATTTACAGCATCATTTTCTTATTGCCATGCCCTCACTACAGGATCCGTTATTTAAACGCGCGGTCATTTACATTTGCGAACATAACGATGATGGGGCCATGGGGTTGATTATCAATAAACCGGTCGAACAGTTCACGGTGGAAAGCGTATTGAGCAAACTCAAGATCATGCCGGCCGAACGCGACCCCGCCATCCGCCTGGACAAACCGGTTTTCTCCGGCGGGCCGCTGGCCGACGATCGCGGCTTTATCCTGCACACCCCCTGTCAGGGATTCGGATCCAGCATCGCCATATCCGAAGACACCATGATAACCACGTCAAAAGACGTACTGGAAACGTTGGGCACGGCGCAACAACCGCGCGATGTATTGGTGGCGCTGGGGTATTCCGGCTGGGAAAAAGGCCAACTTGAGCAGGAATTGTTGGAGAACGCCTGGCTGACCATTCCCGCCGACAGCGATATCCTGTTCCATACCCCTATCGCCTCGCGCTGGCGGGAAGCGGCGCGCAAATTGGGTATCGATATGCACAATATCGCCAACGAAGCGGGCCATGCATAATGGCCAGCCGAACCGTAATGGCGTTTGATTTCGGCACCCGCAGTATCGGGGCGGCCATCGGCCAGGATATCACCCGCACCGCCCGTCCGCTGACCGCCCTCAAAGCCCGGGACGGGGTGCCGGATTGGTCGCGGGTGGAAAAACTGTTGCAAGAGTGGCGGCCGGATCTGGTGGTGGTGGGATTGCCGCTGAATATGGACGGCAGCGAGCAACCGCTGACGCAGCAAGCCCGCAAATTCGCCAACCGGCTACACGGCCGTTTCGGCTTTCAGGTGTTGCTGCACGACGAACGGCTTACCACCGTGGAAGCCCGCGCCGGCCTCTTCGAACACGGCGGTTTCCGCGCGCTGGACAAAGGCCGGATCGATGCCGGCTCCGCCGTTGTCATCCTGGAAAGCTGGTTTGAACAACAACCGGCCGGCGGGGACCTTTATTCCAGATAAAACACCTGACGCAATTCCTCGCTTACCGGGCTGTTATCGGCATTGGACGGCATCAGGGGCGTCATGGATTTCCACCAACGACGACAGACGTCTGTCTGCGCCACCGCGTTCCAGCGTTCCTCGGATTCCATTTCCACATAAGCGAACAATAAATGGCGCGTCTCATCCATGAAAATGCTGTAATGATGGGCGCCGCTTTCTTTCAGGGTCTGCGCCAGTTCCGGCCAGATGGGATTATGCCGACGCTGGTATTCTTCATGGGCGTCGGGGTTGACCTGCATGACAAACGCTTTTCTGATCATCATTCAATGTCCAGTGCCGCCGCAATGGGATTAACGCCGAACCGCCGGCCAAGGGCAATCAACTCATCCCGGCTGATGGTCTGCTTCTTGCCGCCCATGGAACGGACCTTGACCATGACCTCGGCTGATTTTTCCGCGGTATCGATAAGCCCGAAAGCGTCATCCAGGGTCGGACCGCTGGCGAAAATGCCATGGAACGGCCACAACACCAACGGGTGGGCATGCATTTGCTCCGCGGTGGCCGCGCCGATACCGTCGGTACCCGGCACCATCCAGGGAACGATACCCACCCCTTCGGGAAATACCACCAGGCATTCAGTGCTGCCTTCCCACAGTTCACGGGTAAAGCGGGCGCTGTCCAGTTCCAGCACATAGCTTAACGCGATCAGATTGGTGGCGTGGCAATGCATGATAACCCGGTTGCTTCCCTGGGTAACTTTCAGGCGCGCCACATGGGATTGGAAATGCGCCGCCAGCTCAGACGTGGGCAACCCGCCGGCGGCCAGCCCCCACAGGATGCGATAGCCGTCGCCGGCGGCGTTGACTTGCAATAGCACAAGATTATCCGCCGGCGATATCTGGACGTTGCGGAAGAATTTTCCGGAGCCGGTGACCAGGAAATAGCTGTCGGCCAACTCCGGCACGCTCTGGCTCAGCGCTTCAATACGCGGATTCAGGCTGAATTCCGCGCGATACGGCGCGACATCCTCCGCGGTAAGCCGCAGGCTGACATTGCCGCCGTTACGCTCATCCCACCCTTTTAGCCACATATCGGTGGTCGCCTTGACCATTCCTTGTACGAACCAGGAACCCACTATGGTTTGCATGACTCTCTATCCTCAGCATTGACTGAATGTTGCATCCACAAACGGAATACCCACCCGTCGCCTGTTATTGGCGACGGAAATTCGGACTTCCCGCGCACGGACCGCTTCTATGGCAGGCAGTGTAGGGATTTCAGCGTACTACCGCCTTCCAGTGGATGCCACGACGACGGAGGCGATGGCAGAATGGCAAAGATGAATGTGAAACAGATCACAATTATCGCGGATCAAGTCCGACGAGGTAAGAAATAGGCATGGAAAAAGCCACACCACGGCGGCTTGCGCGCGAGCGTCGCCGACAAAGAAGCCTATTGCCCATGGCAGCTAAAAACGATGCCGGATGAAGCGCCCGACAGGCGTTAGGCCATCTGTGATCATGCCCGCAAATTCCGCTTTTGCCACCGTCAATCTTTGAAAATTAACCTGAATGCCGCTGATGACGGTCAATAATTCAAGGTTATATGTTAACCCCCAGCCTTACTATAATCACTCTTCCTGATTTGGCGAGGTGCCGACCATGACATTACTCTGCGGTGAAGAATTCTTTTTATCGCCCGAGGCAACGGTAACCATTGAGCCACGTTGGCCTCAACCCGATTTTCCCGAACATTACCACGACTTCTGGGAAATCGTCCTGGTGGAAAAAGGCTCAGGTATTCATATACTCAACGATCAGCCGTATGTCATAGGCAGTGGTACCGTCTGTTTTATCCGCGCCGATGATCATCATCTGTTTGAGAACGTCAATGACCTTAATTTGATCAATGTGCTGTATCGCTCGCCCCACGGTTTTCGTTACCTGGCGGACCTCAGCGGGTTCCTGCCCTCGCGCGATGTACCGGACGTACAGTTGAGCTGGCAGATAGGCCACACCGATATACAACAGGCCAGGCAATATATACAAAAAATCAGCGAATTGATGAACGCCACCACGCCAGAAGGCATCGCCGCCAGCGAAGGACAGTTTTTGCAGTTGTTGATTATGCTGAGAAACAGCTGTTTTCAAAACCAGGGCGCGGGGCGCAAGGAGCAGCGTCTGCAAGGCTTGCTAGGCTGGTTGCAGCATAATTTCAATACTGATATCGACTGGACGGAACTGGCCGAACAGTTCTCCCTGCCCTTGCGCACCTTGCACCGCCAGATGAAGCAACAAACCGGCATGACGCCGCAACGCTACCTTAACCGCTTGAGACTGCTGGAGGCGCGCCGCCAGTTGCGGCAAAGCGATAAGACCATCACTGAAATCGCCCATGCCTGCGGCTTTAACGACAGTAATCATTTTTCCACGCAATTTCGCAATGAGTTTTCCTATACGCCAAAAATGCTGCGTAACGGCGAACATTGACGCTCATGATTTACGGTGAGATATGACAAATGTCGCCCATCGCAAAATTTTCATCGCGCGGTCATGCCATTATTCCCCTTTTGTTCAATGCTTGGGGAAGTGACGATGCCCATTGTGAAACTCGATACGACCGACTATTTCTTGTCTGACAAGAATGCGATCATCGTCGCGGAACGACACCCTCAGCCGGTTTTTCCGCCCCATACCCACGAGTTCAATGAGTTGGTCATCGTCTGGCGCGGCAGTGGCCTGCATATCTGGAATGACGTGCCCTATGCCATTACCTGTGGCGATCTTTTTTATATCAACGCCGGCGATCGGCACAGTTACGAGTCGGTTAACGAACTGGAACTGGACAACATTCTTTATTGCCGCAATCAACTGACCCTCACCGCCGACTGGAATAGCATTTTGCCGGGGGAGGATACCGAACAGGCGCAACGTTACTGGCGATTAAGCACCCCCGGCATGTCGGCCTTACGCCGAGAGGTGGACAATCTGGCGCGGGAGTGCATGAAAACCGATCCCCTCTCGGTGATGCTGAGCGAGACACTGTTTTTGCAATTGGGCCTGCTGATGTTACGGTTTCGCCATGCGCCGGACAGCGTGCTGCCATCCGATGCCGAACAACTGGATTTGCTCTTGATGGCGTTGCGGGTCAGCGTTAATGAACCTTTTCATCTGGACAGTTTTTGCCGACGGCACAACCTTTCGCCGCGCGGCCTCAAAGCCCTGTTCAAGCAGCAAACCGGTCTGGGCGTCAATCAATATCTGCGCCAATTACGCCTGTGCAAGGCCATGGACTTGCTGCGGCACGGCAGCCAAACCATCAGCGATGTGGCGTCGTTGTGCGGCTTCGATGACAGCAACTATTTTTCGGTGGTGTTCAATCAGTCGTTCGGCATATCCCCTCGCCAATACCGTCAGCGCTTCCAGAAAAAAGAGGTGTACTGAGACGCAAAGCCGGCGCGATAGCCGTTTGTCTCATCCGGCAGGGGAATCACTTCCCCGCCGGCGACCGTCTTGCTCAAAAGTCCGCATGCCCTGCTCCCCCCCTGATTGCACCAGTCCCGGCAGCAGATGGGTCTTGCCGGTGCGAATCAGATTGCGCGCCGCCGGAGTGGCGATCATCAGCTCGAACAATGCCTGGCGTCCGCCTTGTCCGGTGGGGACCAGACGCTGCGCCAGTATCGCCAGCAGGGCGTCGGCCAACGCGATGCGGGCGACGCCCTGCTCGTCGGACGGGAAGCTTTCAATAATGCGATCCGCCGCCTGCCAGGCGTGGCGGGCATGCAATGTGCCCAACACCAAATGGCCGGTCTCGGCGGCGGCCAGCGCCAGGCGAATAACCGACGCCCCCCGCAGTTCGCCAATCACCAGCACGTCCGGATCCTGGCGCAAGGCCGCGTGCAATCCGGCGTGGAAATCCAGGCAATGGCGGCCGATCTCCCGCTGCTGAATAAGCGCCAGCGCGGATTGGTGGATATACTCGATGGGATCCTCCAGCGTGACGATATGCAGCCGCCGCCGGTGGTTGAGGTAATGCACCATGGCGGCCAGCGACGCGGATTTGCCGCTGCCGGCGGCGCCGACGGCCAAAAGCAGGCCCCGAGCGCCGTCCAGCAATCCGGCGACGGCCGGCGGGATCCCGATGGCGGTCCAATCCGGAATACGTTCTGGTATCAGCCGCAAAGCGGCCGATACTCCGCTTCGCTGGCGGAAAAAATGCGCCCGCACCCGACCGCCCCCGGCGAAGGCCGCCGCGGCGTCCGCCTGGCCGGTTGCCGCCAGCGTCGCCCGCGCGCGTTTATCCAGAATACGCGCGCAGCAATCGTTCATATTCTCATCGTTTATTCGTGGTAAGGTAGCCAACCGGCGCAGTTCCCCGTCGATGCGGATAATCGGCGCCAAACCCGGACAAAGATGCAGATCGGAGGCATTATGCTTTACACTATGGGCCACCAGTTCATCCATATCCATACGACCTCCTGAAACATGAGCGCTATAAGAGAGAATTTACAGCAGGTGACCGCCCAAATCGCATCGGCCGCCAGGGAATGCGGCCGCGATCCCGCGGAAATCACATTGCTGGCAGTCAGTAAAACCAAACCCGTGGCGGCGATCGAGGAAGCCGTGGCCGCCGGTCAGCGGGCCTTCGGTGAAAATTATGTGCAAGAGGGTGTCGGCAAAATCGGATATTTTCAGCAAAAAGAAATCCATCCGCCGCTGTCATGGCACTTTATCGGTCCATTGCAATCAAATAAAAGCCGCGCCGTGGCCGAGCATTTCCATTGGCTGCACACGCTGGACAGGCTGTCGCTGGCGCGTAGACTCGATTTGCAGCGGCCGGCGGCGCTGCCGGCGCTGAATGTACTGATTCAGGTGAATATCAGCGGTGAAGAAAGCAAATCGGGCATCGCCCCCGATCAATTACCGGAACTGGCCGCCGCGGTGGCGGAACTGCCCCGATTGCGGCTGCGAGGCTTGATGGCCATCCCCGCCGCCGAGCATGATTTTCAGCGGCAATTGGCGGTGTTCGGCGAAATGAAAACATTATTTGACGATCTGCGCCGGCGATTGCCCCACATTGATACGCTTTCTCTGGGTATGACCGGCGATATGACGGCGGCGATTGCGGCCGGCAGTACGCTGGTCAGAATCGGCACCGCGATTTTCGGTGCCAGGGACTATGGCGCTCCCACGGCATCATCATAAGAGGATTGACATGCAACAGCGTAAAATCGCTTTTATCGGCGCAGGGAACATGGCCCAGGCTATAGTGGCCGGGCTGGTCGCCAACGACTACCCCGCCGAACTTATCACCGTCTGCGCACCATCAGCCGTTCACCGCGACACTTTGGCCGCGCGTTTTTCAGTGCGCGGCGGCGCCGATAATATCGCCGCCGCCCGGCAGGCCGATGTGATCGTCATGGCGGTAAAACCCCAGTTAATGGCCGATGTCTGCCGGCCGCTCTGTCAGGACGTGGATTTTTCCGGCAAACTGGTACTGTCCATCGCCGCCGGCGTCAGTATCGAACGCTTTCGCCGGATGCTGGGCGAGACGCTGAATGTGGTGCGGATCATGCCCAATACGCCGGCGTTGGTGGGTAAAGGCATGAGCGGCCTGTACGCTCCGCCCGGCGTCGGGCAGGACGATCGCGATTTCACCGCCGATCTGATGGCGGCGGTGGGCGAGATTTGCTGGGTTGAGAAAGAAAGCGATATCAACGGGATTATCGCCGCGGCGGGCAGCGCCCCAGCTTACTTTTTCCTGTTTATGGAAGCCATGCGGCAGGAAGCGGTAAGGATGGGCTTCACCCCCGCCGCCGCGGATACGCTGGTGCGGCAGGCGGCCGTCGGAGCCGCCGCGCTGGCGCAGGCCAGTCCCGATATCCCGCTCGGCACGTTACGGGAAAATGTCACCTCCAAAGGCGGCACCACCGCCGCGGCCTTGCAGGTTTTCGACGAACGGCAACTGGCGCAGACCGTGGCCGAGGCCATGCGGGCCGCGGTCAGGCGCGCGGAAGAGATGGAAAAATTATTCTGATCAATGCCCTGTTTCCGCCATTTTAACCTCTTAAAGGACATGACCTTCTTATGCTGACGCTGACGTTTCTGGTCACGACACTGATTGATTTGTATATCATGGTGTTACTGCTGCGTATCTGGATGCAGTGGGTACGCTGCGATTTCTATAATCCGTTTTCGCAATTCATCGTCAAGATCACACAGCCGATTATCGGTCCCCTGCGCCGGTTTTTGCCCTCGCTCGGTCCTATCGACAGCGCGTCGCTGCTGGTGGCCTATATCCTGGCCACGCTTAAGCTTCCCTTGCTGGTGCTGATTCAGAACGGCGCGCTGGACATTGATCCGCTCAATTTCCTGGCGGGTTTGCTGACGTTGCTTAAGGCCGCGGGGCAACTGGTTTTCTGGATAATTATCATCCGCTCGCTGATGAGCTGGGTCAGCCAGGGACGCAGTCCGATGGATTACGTGCTCTACCAACTCACTGAGCCGCTTATGGCGCCGATTCGCCGGATAATACCGGCCATGGGCGGCATCGATTTCTCCGCCATGGTGGTTATCCTTATCCTGTATATGCTCAATTACCTGGGTATGGACCTGTTCCAAGGCCTGTGGTTTCAGTTGTAAGCGCCACCGTCGTTGAGGTTTGCATTATGCGAAAGACAGTACTGGCGACCGGCAATGCCGGCAAAGTCGCCGAACTGGCCGGGTTGCTGGAAGATTTCGGCTTCAGCCTGTCGGCCCAGACCGACCTTGGGGTGGAGCCGGTCGAGGAAACCGGCCTGACGTTTATTGAAAACGCCTTGTTAAAAGCGCGCCATGCCGCGCGGGTCACCGGCCTGCCGGCCATTGCCGATGACTCGGGCCTGGCGGTGGATTACCTGGGCGGCGCGCCGGGAATCTATTCCGCCCGTTACGCCGGCCCCAACGCCAGTGATCGGCAAAACCTGGAAAAACTGCTGGCTGCTCTCGACGGCGTGCCAATGGCGTCGCGCGGCGCCAGTTTCCATTGCGTCCTGGTTTACCTGCGCCATGCCGACGATCCCACGCCGCTGGTCTGCCATGGCCGTTGGCGGGGGGTCATCGCCGCCGCGCCGGCGGGCGAAGGCGGCTTCGGTTATGATCCGGTATTTTACCTGCCGTCGCTCGGGATAACCGCCGCCCAGTTGAGCAAGACGGAAAAGCAGCGGCTTTCTCATCGCGGCCAGGCGCTGAATACCTTGCTGGACGCACTACGCAATGCCTGAGTTACCGCCGCTGAGTTTGTACGTGCATATTCCCTGGTGCGTACAGAAATGCCCTTACTGCGATTTTAATTCCCATGCGCTAAAAGGAGAATTGCCGCACGAGGATTATGTGGCGCATCTGCTGGCGGATTTGCAGCAGGATCTGCCTGACGCCGGTAACCGCGAAATCGCCACGATTTTCATCGGCGGCGGCACGCCTAGCCTGCTGTCTGTTGGGGCCATGCAGGAACTGCTGGACGGCATCCGCCGCCGCCTGCCGGTAAAACCATCGGCGGAAATCACCATGGAAGCCAATCCAGGCACGGTGGAAGCGGGGCGTTTCCAACACTACCGGCAAACCGGGATCAATCGCATTTCCATCGGCGTGCAAAGCTTCGATCCGCTGAAATTATCTCGACTGGGCCGGATCCACGGCCCGGATGAAGCCCGCGACGCCGCGCGACAGGCCGCGGATCTTGGATTGCGCAGTTTCAATATCGATTTGATGCACGGATTGCCTGAACAGACCCCGGCGCAGGCGCTGGACGACCTGGAGCAGGCCATTATGCTGGCGCCGCCGCATTTATCCTGGTATCAGTTGACCATTGAGCCCAATACCCTGTTCGGTAGCCGCCCGCCGCCGCTGCCAGACGATGATGTGCTGTGGGAAATTTACGAGCGGGGCAACCGGCTGCTGGCCGACGCCGGCTATCGGCAATATGAAACCTCCGCTTACGCCAAGCCCGGTTTTCAATGCGCGCATAATGTAAACTACTGGCGCTTTGGCGATTATCTCGGCATCGGCTGCGGCGCGCACGGTAAACTGACTCAGGCCGACGGCCGTGTGTTGCGCACGGTAAAAGTCCGCCATCCCCGCGGCTATATGCAGGGCCGTTATCTGGATAAGCGTTATCAGGTGGCGGCGCAGGACTTGCCGTTTGAGTATTTCATGAACCGCTTCCGGCTGCTCGAACCGGCGCCGCGCCGGGAATTCAGCGACTTCACCGGGCTGGACGAGCAAATCGCGCGCCCCGCCCTGGACCGGGCCCTGGCCGACGGCTATATCAGCGAGACCTCGGACGCATGGCAGGTAACGGAAAAAGGCAAGTTGTTCCTGAATTCGTTGCTGGAACTGTTTATGGACTGACCGCCTGCTTGCGGTCACGCCGCGGGCAGAACTTTCAGCAAATCCTTACGCTGCTGTTCGAGATCCGTCACTCGCCGGCACACCTGGCGGCCAAACTGCTGGAAATCCTGTTCCTGGTTATTCCATTCCGCCTGGATGGCCTGCTGCAATCCCCCCAGATTGGCCATGACCGCCTGTAAAGGGCTTTTACCGGAAGCGGCGTTCAGGGTTTGCTGTACGCCCATTTCGTTCAGGCTGTCCTGCACCACGCCGCCCAGGCTCTCCTGGATAATGCGACGGCCATCCTGTTCGACTTGATCAATGGCCTTATGATGAAACGCCAGTCCGTCGCTGCGATGCTCGATAATCCGGTTCATTTGCTGTTTCAGTTGGCTATCCAGCGTCGCCAGGCGGGCCCGCACATGACTGTCGCTACCCAATTGCCGGACAATGACCCGATCCAGCGCCGCCCGTCCCTTTTCTAAATGCGCCCGGGCGCCGTCGTCGATCCAGGGAAGTTGCTCCCGTAACGCCGCCTGATAAGCCACGGCCTGACGGCGACTGTCGGCATCAAGCGTCAAAGGCCGCCCCGCGCGCGACACGTCCCCCTGCCGGCTGATGACGATGTCCTCCTCAGCGCCCACCACCCGCACCTGTTGCGGCGTAATAAAAACATCCACCTGCGGTTTGACCTGGCACTGGTAATCCGCCTGCGCCTGTCCGGCCGCCAACATCAATAACCCAAGCACCCAATAGCGCAACATATGTTCTCCCGAAAATTGCCGGCGATACCGCCTATCCTATCAGACCGTTTTTTCGAACAGTAAATCCCACACTCCGTGACCGAGTCGTTGGCCGCGCTGCTCAAACTTAGTCAGCGGACGGGACGACGGCCGCGCCACATAATCCTGCGTGGTGGAGAGATTGCAAAAACCACGGGCCTGGGTCATCACCGCCAACATGTGTTCCGCGTAGGGTTGCCAATCGGTGGCCATGTGAAATACCGCCCCCGGACGCAGCTTACGTCCCACCAGCTCGACAAAGGGACCTTGCACGATTCGCCGCTTATGATGCCGCGCCTTGTGCCAGGGATCCGGGAAAAACAGCAGCATTCGCGCCAGACTGCCGTCGGGGATCATGTGTTGCAACACTTCCACCGCGTCATGGCACATCACCCGCAGATTTTCCAGCCCGGCGGCCTTGGCGCTCATCAGGCAAGCGCCGACACCCGGCTGATGCACTTCTATGCCCAGAAAGTTCTCATCGGGGCTGGCCGCCGCCATCTGCACCAGCGACGCCCCCATACCGAAACCGATTTCCAGCGTAACCGGCGCGTCCCGGCCGAACAGGGACGCCAACGATGTGGGTTCGGGCCGGTATTCCACCCCCATTTCCGGCCAGAAGCTCTCAAGCGCCGTTTGCTGGCCCTTGGTCAACCGACCCTGGCGGCGGACAAAACTGCGAATCCGGCGCAACGGACGGCCTTGTTCATCGAATTCAGCAGAGATGACGTTATTACTCATAATGGTTTCGTACCGCGCATATTGAGGGGCAAACGGGCATTATGCAAAGATAGCCCCGATAAGCAAGGGGCGGAAAGCCGAAAGTTCCTGTTTACAGTTTGGCGACTCTATGCTGGAATCGCTGCCTTAAGCCTCTACCCTGAATTCAGCCGGATAAGTGGTGCCGCGTAAATGATACAAGCGCAACAATTTGCGCGACAAGTGCTGGCCTGGTATCAGCGCTTCGGCCGCAAAACCCTGCCCTGGCAGTTGCAAAAAACGCCCTATAAAGTATGGCTGTCGGAGATTATGTTGCAACAGACCCAGGTTGCCACCGTCATCCCCTACTTCGAGCGTTTTATCGCCCGTTTCCCCACAATAGGCGATTTGGCCGCGGCCGCGCAGGACGATGTCTTGCATCTGTGGACCGGTCTGGGCTATTACGCCCGGGGCCGCAATCTGCACAAAGCGGCCCGGATTATCGCCGACCGGCACGGCGGGGAGTTCCCCCGCCGCTTCGAGGATATCGCCGCCTTGCCGGGTGTGGGACGCTCCACCGCCGGCGCGGTATTATCCTTGGCGCTCGGCCAGCATTATCCTATTCTTGATGGCAATGTGAAGCGCGTCCTGGCCCGCTGCTTCGCGGTCGCCGGCTGGCCCGGCAAAAAAGAGATCGAGCAGCGGCTCTGGACCTTGAGCGAACAGGTGACGCCCGCTGAGGATGTCGGGCAGTTCAACCAGGCCATGATGGATTTGGGCGCCATGGTTTGTACCCGCAGCCGGCCGAAATGCGAGCTTTGTCCGCTACATAACGGCTGCGAGGCCCATGCCGGTAACGACTGGGGTAAGTATCCCGGTAAAAAACCGCGCCAGACACTCCCGGAAAAAACCGCCTGGTTCCTGATATTGCAAACCGGCCGGGTGATTTGGCTGGAGCAGCGGCCTTCGATCGGTTTATGGGGCGGATTGTTTTGTTTTCCGCAATTTCCCTCGCGGGACGAACTGGGCCACTGGCTGAAAAAACGCGGCATGGATATCGATAAAGGCGAACAGATGACGGCTTTCCGGCATACCTTCAGTCATTTTCACTTGGATATCGTGCCGCTGCGCATCCAGTTGGAGAATGCCCAAAGTTGCATGGATGAAGGCGCCGGACTCTGGTATAACTTGGCGCAGCCGCCGAGCGTGGGACTGGCCGCGCCGGTGGAACGGTTATTGAAGCTGGCGGACGAACCACGGCTGCCGCTATCGCTACGCCCCGCCGACAATGAGGAAGAACAATGAGCAGAACAATTTATTGCACCTATCTGAAACGCGAGGCCGAAGGACAGGACTTTCAATTCTATCCCGGCGAACTGGGTAAACGCATCTTCGAAACGATTTCCAAGGAAGCCTGGGCGCTTTGGCTAAGCAAGCAAACCATGCTTATCAATGAAAAAAAACTCAGCACCATGAATCCCGCCGATCGGAAAATTCTTGAACAGGAAATGATCAAGTTTTTATTTGAAGGCCAGGATGTCCATGTGGAAGGTTATACTCCTCCCAGCGAATAATCACCTTTTGGGGGCGGGCTGGCCCCCTTTGCATTCCTCGTCATGACACGGCTTGGTAAGATGAAGAAAATTGTAACATTGCTGGTGATTGCGCCTTTGTTGTTTTCCTGTTCGAGCCATAACAATGACGAAGACAATGAAGCTTATATCAAGGACACCAATGGTTTTGACATCTTGATGAGTCAATTCGCCAATAACATAGAAAACATTTGGGGCCTGAACGAAGTTCTGATCGCCGGACCAAAGGATTATGTAAAATATACCGATCAATATCTCACCCGCAGCCATATTAATTTCGACGCCGGCACCATCACCGTTGAAACCATTGCCGGCACCGATCCGGCCGCGCATTTGCGTCAGGCTATCATCAGCACGCTATTGATGGGCGACGACCCCGGTTCCATCGATCTTTATTCCGATGCCAACGATATCCAGATCAGCAAAGAACCTTTCCTGTATGGGCAGGTGGTGGATAATGAGGGCCAGCCCATCCGCTGGGAATGGCGCGCCGCCCGGTTTGCCGATTATCTGTTGCAGACCCGCCTGCAAAAGCGGGTATCGGGGATGCATGTCATCTGGACGGTGACTATCCAGTTAGTGCCCAACCATCTGGATAAACGCGCCCATAAATACCTGCCGTATGTCCGCCGGTCGGCGCAGAAATACGGGGTGGATGAATCGCTGATTCTGGCCATTATGCAGACTGAATCGAGTTTCAACCCTTATGCCGTCAGCAATTCCGACGCCCTCGGTTTGATGCAGGTCGTGCAGCACAGCGCGGGACGCGATGTCTTCAAGATGCAGGGCCGCTGGGGAACGCCCAGCCGAAGCTACCTGTTCAACCCGGAAAACAATATCGACACCGGCACCGCCTATCTGGCCCTGCTCCAGTCGAATTACCTGGCGGGCATCGTCAATCCCACCTCCCGGCGCTACGCGGTCATCGCCGCCTATAACGGCGGCGCCGGCAGCGTGCTGCGGGTCTTCTCCAGCGACAAAAACCAGGCATTTGAAATGATAAACGAACTGCCGCCGGACCAGGTTTACGAAATTCTCTATACCCGGCATCCGTCCGCCGAGTCACGCCGTTATCTGTATAAAGTGAACAAACTGCAAAAATACTATTATCGGCGCTAGCCGGCATGCGCCGGCAACTGGGGAAAGCCGCGGGTCACTGGCTGATGACATGGCCGTACAGACGCTTGATGCCGTCGGCTTCCTCCACCGCATACACGCCCTGCAGCTCCGGCGAAAAGCCGGGCAGCAGGTTCAGGCCCTCTTCCAGCGCCAGGAAATAACGCTGCGCCGGCCCGCCCCAGATTTCGCCGGGCACCACGCACAACACCCCCGGCGGGTACGGTAGCGCGCCCTCCGCGGCGATCCGTCCCTCGGCCTTGCTGATAGGCACCAGTTCCACTTCGCCACGCACAAACGCCGTATTGGCTTCCTGGGGATTCATGGCCACCCTGGGCAGGTGATCACGGCGGAACATATCCCGCTGCAATTGCTTGACGTCATAGCCGACATACAGATCATGCATTTCCTGGCACAAACGACGCAAAGTGTAGCCCTGATAGCGATCCGGGTGCCGCTCACAAATGCTGGGCAACACATCGCGCATTGGCGCATCCTGGTCGATATAGTTTTCAAACGCCGCCAGCGCCTCCACCAGTCGCTGCATCTTGGCGTAATCTTCCGCCGGCGTCAGTAAAAAGAGTATGGAATTGAGATCGCATTTCTCGGGTACGATCCCGTTCTCGCGCAGGTAAGTAGCGAGTATCGCGGCGGGGATGCCGAACGCGCAGTACTTGCCGCTGGCGGGATCGATGCCCGGCGTGGTCAGTAACAACTTGCACGGATCGACAAAATATTGGTTGTCTGTATAGCCGGCGAAACCATGCCAGCGTTGTCCCGGCCCGAAGTTGAAAAATCGCACATTGCGCGCCATGTCGGCGGTATCATGATCCTGCCAGGGCCGGCCATCGACCGTTCCCGGTATAAAGGGCTTAATCAGCCGGCACCGCGCCAGCAGTTGTTTGCGGGTTTCGATTCCCAGCGTCACGCATTCCTGCCACAAACGCCGGCCAAATGCGCCTTCGTGTATTTTGGCATTGATTTCCAGCGCGGCGAACAAGGGATAAAATGGACTGGTGGACGCATGCAGCATAAAAGCGTTGTTGAAACGTTTGTGATTGCAAAACCGCTTTTGACCTTTGATGTGGGCGTCTTTCTTGTGAATCTGTGAGGTTTGGGAAAAGCCCGCTTGCTGTTTGTGCACCGACTGAGTGACAAAAATGCCCGGATCATGTTCGTTCAAATCGAGCAATAGCGGCGAGCACTGTTCCATCATTGGGATAAACTGTTCATAGCCCACCCAGGCTGAATCGAACAGGATGTAATCGCACAAATGGCCGATTTTGTCCACCACCTGCCGGGCATTGTACACCGTGCCGTCATAGGTGCCGAGCTGGATAACCGCCAGCCGGAACGGCCGTTGCTCGTCGGCCCGCCAGGGGGCGATTTCCGCTACCTGGCGACGGAGATAGCGCTCATCGAAGCAATGCGCATCCACGCCGCCGATAAGCCCGAAGGGATTGCGGGCGGTCTCAAGATAGACCGGCGTCGCGCCGGCCTGGATGAGCGCCCCGTGATGCACCGATTTATGGTTATTACGATCAAACAGCACCAGGTCGCCCCGGGTCAGCAAGGCGTTGGTGACCACTTTATTGGCCGAGGACGTGCCATTGAGGACGAAATAGGTTTTATCGGCATTAAAGACTTTGGCGGCAAATTTCTGCGCCTCTTTCGCCGAACCCTCGTGAATAAGCAGATCGCCGAGCTTGACGTCCGCATTGCACATATCGGCGCGAAAGATATTTTCCCCGAAAAACTCATAGAATTGCCGACCGGCGGGATGCTTGCGGAAAAACTCGCCCCCTTGGTGACCTGGGCAGGCGAAAGTATTATTACCCATGGCGACATATTTGGTCAGGGTATCGAAAAACGGCGGCAGCAGATTTTGTTGGTAATCGTCGGCGGCGGCCTCCAGCACGGCGGCATGATCCTCCGGACCGGCGAGAGATAACAGCGCCGTGTCAGGGGGCAGCGTCAGACCGTCGGCCTCTCCCGGTATGGCAACGGCCATGAACGCGGGAATGGTCAGCCCGGTATTACGCAGCACCGTCAGTAGTCCTGAGCGGACATCCGCCGCGCTGGCCACCAGCACGGCGACATCGGTAAAATCAGTCTGATCCAGCAACACAATTTCCCGCGAAGTACGCAGTTGCCCGGCGATGTTGGCGCTGGCCGCAATTTTCATTAGTTTCATGTCACCAATCCCGAGGTTAAGGATGAGTGTGGATGCCAGATGGCATGTAAAGGGAAAAATTCCCGCCTTATCTATGAGTTTAGTTTTTCAGCAGGAGAAAGCGATATCCTGGAAAAGCAGCGATGACAGCGTCAGACAAGCATCATAAAAACCAGAGGAGCGCTCTGATTTTAGTCATGCCTGCCAGCCTGTCAGGGTACCCTCACCGCATGAAGGGCTGGGGTAATAGGCGGAAACCGAAATTGCGCGGACAACAGGAAAGCGCTGTCAGGCGACTGTGCCTGAGACGCAAGTGCGGCAGCATGGCGTTAATCATACCGGCGGCTCTCCTGTTGTTGTTCATGAGGATCAGAAAATTCGGGCAATAATTGCATGATTCTCTCTGCTATTCAAGTAGAAATCATGAACGCAGGTCAATGCCTTCCCGAATTATTTATATGATATTTAATACAATAATGCGTTACGGATAAATCCTGATACAACTTTTCTGCACCGGCCCCGCTCCCGCAGCCCTAACGCATGAAACAACCGATGGCGCAGAGAATGCCTGAAATATGTCCAACCGGTGATAAGACGGTAATAAAGCCGTTGACGCCATCCCTCGGATACGGTTTAATGCGCCCCGTTGCCCGGATAGCTCAGTCGGTAGAGCAGGGGATTGAAAATCCCCGTGTCCTTGGTTCGATTCCGAGTCCGGGCACCACTATTCTTTTTTTATGCCTTCCTATGAATTCTTATGTGTCTTAAATTCAACAGGTTAGCGTAAAAACTCTTTCCGATACGTTTCGATTTATCCCTAGGTATCCGGAAAATGTGGGGTCTAATTGCGGGTCTTTCAGTTCGACGAACGGAGCGACCCTCAATGTTAACTGATAGTAAAATCCGCACTGCCAAACCCCTTTCTCAATCCTACAAGCTCAGCGATGCCCAAGGCCTATATCTTACGGTCGCTGCCAGCGGTTCACGTCTGTGGTATTTCCGCTATCGCTTTGGCGGTAAAGAAAATCGTCTGGCCCTCGGCCATTACCCGCAGGTGACGCTGGCGGAGGCTCGCGAAAAGCGCGACGCGGCACGTAAGCTTCTGGCATCCGGCATACCCCCTTCCCTGCCCCGCGAATCAGCAAAAACCGCAGTAGACGAAACCCACACCTTTAAACACATCGCAACCTCGTGGCATACCAGTAGCCTGAAGCGCTGGTCGGAAAACCACGCGGCTAAAATTCTTACCTGCCTGAAGCGCTACGCGTTCCCTGACATTGGCGAAATGGATATCGCGGAGGTTGAAACCTGGCATCTGGCGCAGCTAATCAAAGCCATCGACGGTAAAGGCGTGCATGACGTGGCCGGGAGAATGCGTCAATACCTGACCAAAATCATGCGCTACGCGGTACAGCAAGGGCTCATCAGATATAACCCTGCGCTCGACCTGAATGGCGTCGTGGACCCGGTGGTGCCCCAACACTGAACATGCGAATCAAACCGAAAAAACGACTGAAACGGGATAAGCCTGAACCGCTGGCGGTGCCTGAAAGCCGCAATGAATGCTGGTCGATGGATTTCATGCACGATCAACTGTCGGATGGTCGTTCCGTCCGATTGCTGAATGTTATCGATGACTTTAATCGTGAAGCGCTGGCTATCGAAGTGGACTTCTCACTCCCCGCCAGTCGTGTAATAAGAACGCTGG
>NZ_SZPQ01000051.1 GCF_005217455.1 Martelella alba | reverse complement strand
GAAATATTCAGCGTATTATAGGTCTTGCGAGTGCCCACACAGATTGTCTGATAACTTGTTAAAGAGCGTGCGCCGGGTAACTCCTCTGGCGCGAGGTGGCGTATATTACGCTTTCCTCATTGGGTGTCAAGCCTGACCGGCTTGTTTCTCACCGCTTTCCGCCGTGTGGCGGCCCGGCCGATACCGGCGTGAAGTGCCGCGGCGTCGGTCGATGGAGGCGCATTATAGGCAATTCTTATCATGCCGCAACAGGTATTTCTCTTAAAATTGGCTGTTCGCTGCTTTCCACAGCAAAACAGGGTTTTATACCCACTTTTGCACACACTTATCCACAAACGTCCCCTGTGAACGAAAATAGGGCGAGCATCGCGCAAACGTTTTCGCTACAATTCACGCCAATTCTTCAGCCTGGATATTTCATGCCCGCTATTGGCGACAATAGCCGGGCATGCCGGATTATTTAAAACTATCCAATCAAAGGATAAACTCGCCATGCAACAACCACGTCCCGTGCGCCGCGCCTTGCTCAGCGTCTCTGACAAAGCCGGTATCGTAGAATTCGCCAAATCCCTTTCCCAGCGCGGCGTTAAGCTGCTTTCAACCGGCGGGACGGCTCGCTTGCTGGCCGAAGCCGGTTTGCCAGTGACTGAAGTTTCCGATTACACGGGTTTCCCCGAGATGATGGATGGGCGGGTCAAAACGCTGCATCCCAAAGTACATGGCGGCATCTTGGGACGTCGCGGCCAGGACGATGCGATTATGCGGCAACATGGCATAGAGCCCATTGATATGGTGATCGTCAACCTCTACCCATTCGCCCAGACAGTAGCGCGCGAAAACTGTAGCCGTGAAGACGCCGTCGAAAATATTGATATCGGCGGACCGACGATGGTGCGTTCCGCGGCCAAAAACCATAAAGATGTGGCGATTGTGGTCGATAGCGGCGACTACGGTCGCATTATCCATGAAATGGACGAAAACGGCGGTTCATTGACTTATGAAACCCGTTTTGACCTGGCTATAAAGGCATTCGAACACACCGCAGCCTACGACAGTATGATCGCCAACTATTTCGGCAGCCAGGTGCCGCCTTACCACGGCGATACCCGTACTCCCGCCGGCCGGTTTCCACGCACGCTTAATCTGAATTTCGTCAAGAAGCAGGATATGCGTTATGGGGAAAACAGCCACCAGTCAGCGGCGTTCTATATTGAGGAGCCGATTCACGAAGTGTCCGTGGCTACCGCCAAACAGTTACAGGGCAAGGCATTATCTTACAACAACATTGCCGATACCGATGCCGCGCTGGAGTGCGTAAAAGAATTCGCCGAACCCGCCTGTGTTATCGTAAAACATGCCAATCCTTGCGGCGTCGCCATCGGCGTCGACGTGCTCGAGGCTTATGAGCGGGCGTATAAAACTGATCCCACCTCGGCCTTTGGCGGCATTATCGCTTTCAATCGTTCATTGGATGCCGCCACCGCCAAAGCCATTATCAGCCGGCAATTCGTCGAAGTGATTATCGCGCCTGTTATTGATGACGAGGCGCGGGCGCTGCTGCAAGCCAAGCAGAACGTGCGCGTACTGGCCAGCGGGATCTGGCAGTCTCGCGTACCGGGGTGGGATTTCAAACGCGTCAATGGCGGCCTGTTGGTGCAAGAACGGGATCTGGGCATGGTCGGACCCAACGATTTGCGGGTGGTAACCCAACGGCGCCCCAGCGAAGCCGAATTGCGCGATGCGCTGTTTTGCTGGAAAGTGGCCAAGTACGTCAAATCCAACGCGATCGTGTATGCCCGCGATAATATGACTATCGGCATAGGCGCGGGTCAGATGAGCCGAGTGTACTCTGCAAAAATCGCCGGCATTAAGGCGGCCGATGAGGGGCTCGACGTTCGCGGTTCGGCCATGGCCTCCGATGCGTTCTTTCCCTTCCGCGACGGTATCGACGCCGCGGCGGCCGTAGGTATCCGTTGCGTCATTCAGCCCGGCGGTTCCATTCGCGACGATGAGGTTATCGCTGCGGCCAATGAGCACGGCATCGCCATGATCTTCACCGATATGCGTCATTTCCGCCACTAAAACCGGGAGCGTAACATGAATATCTTGATTATCGGCAACGGCGGGCGCGAACATGCTTTGGCTTGGAAAGCCGCCCGTTCTCCCCTGGCCGATAAAGTGTACGTCGCGCCGGGCAATGCCGGTACAGCCCTGGAGCCGGAGTTGGAGAATGTCGCCATCGCGCCCACGGATATCGCGGCGCTGGTCGATTTCGCCAAACGCCATGACATCGGCCTGACCATTGTCGGACCCGAAGCTCCGCTGGTGATAGGCGTGGTGGATGCCTTTCAGGCCAACGGCCTGCGTGTGTTCGGCCCGACCCGATCCGCAGCGCGGTTGGAAGGCTCCAAGGCCTTCACCAAGGATTTTCTGGCTCGCCATAATATCCCCACCGCGGAGTACCAGAATTTCACCGACGTAGACTCGGCATTGGCGTATATCCGAAGCAAAGGCGCGCCTATCGTTATTAAGGCGGACGGCCTGGCCGCCGGCAAAGGCGTGATCGTGGCGATGACGCTGGCCGAAGCCGAAGCCGCCGTTCAGGATATGCTGGCCGGCAATGCCTTCGGCGATGCCGGTCACCGAATCGTCGTGGAGGAATTTCTCGCGGGTGAAGAAGCCAGCTTTATTGTCATGGTGGATGGGCGACATGTCGTGCCCATGGCCACCAGCCAGGATCACAAACGGGTGGGCGACGGCGACACCGGACCGAACACCGGCGGTATGGGCGCTTATTCGCCCGCGCCGGTGGTTACCGAAGAGGTGCATCGCCGGGTGATGGATCGGGTTATCTGGCCGACCGTGCGCGGCATGGCGGCCGAAGGGAACGACTATACCGGTTTCCTGTATGCCGGCTTGATGATTGATGCGCAAGGTCAGCCCAAGGTGATTGAGTTTAATTGCCGTTTTGGTGATCCGGAGACCCAGCCCATCATGTTGCGTATGCGCTCCGATCTGGTCGCGCTATGCCTGGCGGCCGTCGAAGGTCGGCTGCACGAGCAAAGTTCGCAATGGGATTGTCGTCCGGCGTTAGGCGTGGTCATGGCGGCGGGCGGTTATCCGGCCGACTACCGTACCGGCGATGTGATCTCGGGATTGCCCGCTGAAGCGGAGGATGACGCAAAAGTCTTTCATGCCGGAACACGACTGGAGAATGGCGACGTTCTGACCCAGGGCGGGCGCGTGCTATGCGTCACCGCCCTGGGCGACACAGTGGCGGATGCGCAGGCGCGGGCTTACCGCGACGTGCAGGCCATCCACTGGCAGGATTGTTTTTATCGCAACGACATCGGTTACCGCGCTATCGCCCGGGAGAAAAGCCAGTAACCTTAAGCCGGGCGTCTGCAGGCATCGCGCCCGGCGCTCCCCTCGTCGCCATCAATTGCCGCCATCGACTGCCGCCACTGGCGGCCGAGGATCTGTGGCCGCCAGTCTAAAGATCGTTACGGGTTGGCTGCCAGTGACAAAAACTTTCATTGGCGACCAACAGCAATTGCGTCCCTTCCGGCGCATCCAGCCAGGCGACGCCCAGCGGCCGCGTTGATCGTTTCGCTCTGGCGACAATCCAGGCGGCGGAGCGCCGATCGAAATGGGCCGAAACAGCTTTGCCAGAACAGTTGTAAAGCTCGCCGTCACGCCACGATCCTTGTTTTAGCTGCACATCCCCCACGCGTAGGGATTGACTGTCCTGCAATACCTGGCCGGCTTCGAATTGATAAATGGCCAATTGGTCGTCGCTGAGTTTTTCACGGATCTGGTTTTGCTGCCGTTGCATAAAAATCACGTTGCCTTGGTCATCAAAGCGGATTTGTACCGTCTGAGGATGCGAGCCCAATTGGTTGCGGGTAATTTGACGCACCTTATTATCCTGGAATTGATAACGGGTAAGGGTCGTGTTATCGCCTTCATAGGGGCTGTAGACACTGAGAATGGCCACAGACTGTTGCGCGGCGTTATCATTGCGCCACAAGCGTATAACACCTCGATCGGCGATATAGCCGCTGGCGGTGAAGGAAGGCGTTTTTTCCTGATGATGGGCGCAAGCTGCCAGCACAAACATGCCCAAGAGTAACCAGGCGCGTCGACATGCAAACAAAAGGGGCGTTTCAGCCCCCATACCTATAATTGTTCTGATCACCAACACACTGTAAGTGTTACTTGACAGCGTCTTTCAGCGCCTTGCCAGAAACAAACGCGGGTACATTGGCCGCCGCAATCTTGATTTCCTTGCCGGTCTGAGGATTGCGTCCAGTGCGTTCACTACGACGATTGATTTTGAAAGTACCGAAACCAACTAATTGTACAGCATCACCCTCTTTGAGAGACTCGGTAATCGCCGACAACGTGGATTCCAGCGCCGACTTTGCCTGTGCCTTGGAAAGATCAGCCTTATCAGCAATTACATCAATCAGTTGAGTCTTGTTCATATGTTATCCTTACAGTGTGTTTATCGCTTGCTAAGTATCGAGCGCGACGGATATGCCGAATTGCAGCACCTCCCTGCAAACACGCACCGATAGCCACTTTTTTTTATGCCCCCCCAAATGTAGACCAGACAGGGTGCAGATGTGAAGTCTTAAGACATGGCAAAACAGGTCTTAAATCACGTTTTATTGCCTTATTGCTGTAAATTTACCCCAAGATTGCTTATCCCGGCTTCGCGCAGGTCTGCCCGCAAGCCTTTTATCAAATCTATGTCGCGTTCTTCACAGCCCGCCAGCAAGCGGAAAATCTCCCACTGAATATCCCATTCCTGCTCAATGGCCGGCAATGCGCTCAATTCGTCATCAGTCATTTCCCGTCCGGCCTCGGTCATTTCCCACATGGCCACCGTATTGACGGACGTCTCGCTTACCGAGACGGCGTGCTCCAATGTTTCGCCGCTCAAACGCGAGTGCAATAATTCACTTAGTGCGACACAGGCGTCGATCGCCGGATAAACACCATAAAAATCGTAATCATCCGCGACGGGGATGCATGCTTCGAGCTTTTCCAATTGCAAATCGAAATCGACCTTGGCGCCCTTGATTGTCTCGGTTTCCCAGATAAGGTCGAGCAACCGCCGGTAAACCGCGCCATCGCCATAACCAGACCGGGCGCAAAACAGTTGATAATTGGGATACATCCGTTCGCACAGCGATGCCATGAAAACCACATGCTGCCAGTTGTCCAGTTTTTCCAGGCGTAAATGTATCGGGTTACGTAACATCGCACTATCTCATAATTCTTAAATTACCCGCAGTGTACCTGAAAACCACCGGTGTCCCTATCATGGACCCAATAAATCCGTTTGCGACGGGTTGTGTTGCCAACGTTGAAACGCCGGACGGTTGGAGGCGACCGCATCCGCCCAACGGGTAGGCTCGGGTAACCGGTATCCACCCATGCAACGGCGCACCCAGGTCAACGCGCTATCAAGGCCCACCCGGTGCCCGGAGGAAACAAACAGAGGGTTGCAGCGTAATTTACTGCGCCAAACCCAGGCTATCTGCTCGTCCTTGTCCATCAACGGCGAGCAGGCATTCAGGTCGTCCCCCAGCGGCTCGAATCGACCACACAGCCGGCGCTTGGCCACGCCGATGGTCGGCTTGTCGATCATTAGGCCGAAATGGCTGGCCACGCCCAGGCGGCGTGGGTGGGAAATACCATGTCCATCGACAAAAACCAGATCGGGCTGGCGAGACAATTTTTGCCAGGCGGCCAACAAGGCCGGATATTCTCTGAAAGAAAGGAAACCGGGGATATACGGCATGGTGGTTTCGATACGCGCCACCCGATACTCGACCGGTTTGAGCGAGGGAAACCGCAGTAGCACGATTGCCGCCCGGGTTATCTCGCCGCCTTGCTCGAACCCCACGTCAGCGCCGGCAATCAGCGATGGCGTCACGAAATCATAAACGTCCCGGCGGATAACCTGCCGCGCGGTTTCCATTTGCCTGACGCGTAATTCGGCAATGTTCACGCTAGGCCGCGTCTCCCGAATGGTATTGCCGCGACAGACGGTGAACCGCATCGACAAACGCCCCGGCGTGTTCCGGCGGCACATCTTGCTGAATACCGTGTCCCAGATTGAAGACATGTCCCTCGCCATGACCGAAATCCTTGAGAATGTCCGCCACTTCCTGCTCAATGCGCGGCACTGGAGCATAGAGCGCCGACGGGTCCATGTTGCCCTGCAAGGCGACCCGATGTCCCACCCGACGGCGGGCCTGGCCGATGTCGGTATTCCAGTCCAGTCCCAGCGCGTCGCAACCGGTGTCCGCCATGGCCTCCAGCCATTGTCCGCCGCCTTTGGTAAACAGGGTGACCGGGACTCTGCGTCCTTGGTGTTCCCGGATAAGGCCAGCAATGATTTTATGCATATAGGCCAGGGAAAATTCGCGGTATCCGCGACCGGTCAGTACGCCGCCCCAGGTATCGAAGATCATCACCGCCTGAGCGCCGGCCCGGATTTGCGCGTTAAGATAGAGCATAATGGCATCCGCCAGCTTGTCCAACAACAGATGCAGGCTGGACGGTTCCGTGTACATCAGTTGTTTAATTTTGGCGAAGGATTTGCTGCCGCCGCCCTCTATCATGTAAGTCGACAGCGTCCACGGACTGCCGGAAAAACCGATAAGCGGGACAGCGCCGCGCAACTGCGCGCGAATAGCGCGCACGGCGTCCATGACGTATCGTAATTCCGTTTCGGGGTCGGGTATTGGCAACTTACGGATATCGGCCACGCCGGTCAACGGACGTTCGAAACGCGGCCCCTCGCCTTGCTCAAAATACAACCCAAGCCCCATGGCGTCAGGCACCGTGAGAATATCGGAAAACAGAATCGCCGCATCCAAAGGGTAACGGCGCAAGGGCTGCAAGGCGACTTCGCAGGCCAGTTCGGTATTTCGGCATAACGCCATAAAATCACCGGCGACATCCCGTACCGCTTGATATTCCGGCAGATAGCGTCCGGCCTGCCGCATCATCCAGACCGGCGTCATATCCACCGGCTGGCGTAACAGCGCCCGTAGGTAACGATCGTTTTTCAATTCATCCATAGCGCTTTCCCTGGGTTATGAAAGGACTGTAGCATGCGACGGTCCCGCATCTTGCTCCGCGCGACACAACGCGACGGTATCCTCTATCAAACGACGGGCCACCGTACCCGGCGGAGGCAATAATGGCAAGGCATCATATCGATACCAGCCGGCATCAAGAATTTCGCCGTGATCGGGGATGATCTCGCCCTCGGCGTAGTCCGCCATGAAGGCCGTCATTAGCGAATGGGGAAACGGCCAGGGCTGGGAGGTCACATACCGCACATTTTTGACTTTAATACGCGTCTCTTCCATCACCTCGCGAGCCACCGTCTCCTCCAGCGTCTCGCCCACTTCCACAAAACCCGCCAGTACCGTGTAGATGCCGCCGCGATGACGGGTATGCTGGGCCAGCAAAATTTCAACGCCGCGGCGAATTGCAACTATAATGCATGGAGCGATTTGCGGATAATAACGTTCATGGCAGTGATCGCACAAACATGCCCATTCTTTTTCGCTGATGCGCATGGGGTGACCGCAATAACCGCAGTAGCGATGGGACCGGTAGAATTCAGCCAGTTGCGCTCCCCGTCCCGCCAGTTGGAACAATCCGGCTTCCTGATCGATCAATTGCCGAACCGATCCCATATCTTGCGGCATGGCATGGCGCACAAGCCAAACAGGGGAGCCTTGCCACTGGCCGATCCGGGTCGCCTTCAGGCCTTGCAGCGACCAGGTGGACGCCTGGCCAAACGGCAATTCGCCCTTTGGCAACCAAATTTTGCTTTCCTGGCTGACTACCCACCAGCCCTGCTCGCTACCACTGAGTACTTGTTCCATTTTTGTTGCACTACCCCTTGTTCGCTGGCAATCTAGAATTTAGCTTAAGTGATAAGTCACCCTAGGATGCTTTTTCTTTTTACACATTGGAGTCTGTCATGTTAAACCAGCCGGAAATTCTGGCTCAACGTGTTGGCGGCAGTAATGAACTTATCGACCAGTGGCTTACAGCCCGCCGCGGGTTGCTTGTGGCGTACTATCGCCTGATAGGCCTCAAACCCAACAAAGAAAAGCATACTCCTCTCAATGAAGTGGCGCTGGACGACTTTTGCCATCATTTGGTGGACTATCTTTCCGCTGGTCACTTCCATATGTACGATCGCATCGTGCAAAACACCGAGGATCGTAGCCCGAATACGCTATCCATCATTCAGCTTTATCAAGCGCTGCAGGAAAATACCCAGCAAATTATGGCGTTTTATGACAGCAATTTTGAAACCTCCGTCGATGACGATAACTGCATCGCGTTTCAGGACGCCTTGTCCGGTGTCGGTGAAGCGCTGGCGACGCGCTTTTCGCTGGAGGATAGGCTGATTCAGGCGGTTTTCGAACACCGTTCTGCGCATCCCGCCACGGCGTCCGCCACGCAGCCGCAGGCCAATGGTGCGGACACTGCCCCCTTGGCATAAATTTTCAAATGATCTTTTATCGCGGGGTATTTTGCGGTAAAAATAGACACTCTACATACGTCGGGTTGCATCGCGGCGGCGAGCGGGCGAGTTCCCGGAAGCGTGGTTCACTCTGTAACGGGGGCGGGCTGGCATAGCCGACCAACAGGCAACTTGAAGTACAATGAGTATCTCATTGGCAAATGCGGTACCGGCCTGACCAAGGCCGAAATCTTGTCGGAGTGCCTAGCGCGTTTTCTACGCCAGGCTGAGACCGTTAATTCGGGATCCGCGGAACCTGATCGGGTTAAGACCCGCGAAGGGAACAAGAGTAATTCAACATCAAGCATTATCCGGTTTCTCATGATGATGCTGATCACGTCCTATTACTCCCATAGCGCTCCAGGCAAGCAATTTTTCTTAAAGACCCAATAAGGAATTGCTATGTCTCTATCTGCATCGTCTTCTTCCCGCCGTGAACAACGCGCGCTGGCCCAGGATTTCATCGACCGTCTAAAAGGCGAGGCCTTTCCCAATTCCCGGCGCATCTATATCCAGGGCGGCAATCCCGACATCAGGGTGCCCATGCGCGAAATACAGCTCAGTCCAACGCTTATCGGCGGCGACAAAACCGCGCCGCGTTATGAACAAAATGAACCCATACCAGTATACGATACCGCCGGACCCTATGGCGATCCGGCGGTCTCCATAGACGTGCGCGCCGGTCTGGCTCCGCTACGGGCCGATTGGATTGCCGGGCGGCAAGACAGTGAAACCGTCGGTCAGTTGAGTTCCCGCTACAGCAACGAACGCCGTTCCGACGACGGCCTGGAGGATATCCGTTTTAGGCCGGGGCACTTGCCGCGCCGGGCCAAGTCCGGACGGCGGGTGACTCAGTTGCATTATGCGCGGGCCGGGATCATTACGCCGGAAATGGAATTCATCGCCTTGCGGGAAAATATGGGACGGGAACGGATACGCGGCGAAACGCTGTCTCAGCAGCATGCCGGCCAAAGCTTCGGCGCGCATTTGCCGGAAAATATCACGGCGGAATTCGTCCGTGAGGAAGTGGCCGCCGGCCGGGCCATCATCCCCGCCAATATCAACCATCCCGAATCAGAACCGATGATTATCGGCCGAAATTTTCTGGTCAAGGTCAACGCCAATATCGGTAACTCGGCAGTCAGTTCATCCATTGAGGAAGAAGTGGAAAAACTGGTCTGGGCCACCCGTTGGGGCGCGGATACGGTTATGGATTTGTCCACCGGACGCTATATTCATGAAACCCGCGAATGGATATTGCGCAACAGCCCGGTTCCTATCGGCACGGTACCCATATATCAGGCGCTGGAAAAGGTTAAAGGCATTGCCGAGGATCTCAGTTGGGCGGTTTTTCGCGACACGCTGCTGGAGCAGGCCGAGCAAGGGGTGGATTATTTTACCCTGCATGCCGGCGTGTTGCTGCGTTATGTTCCGATGACCGCCAAACGCTTGACCGGGATCGTCTCGCGTGGCGGTTCCATCATGGCGAAATGGTGTCTGTCGCATCACCAGGAAAACTTTCTCTTTACACATTTCCGCGATATTTGCGAAATCTGCGCCGCCTATGATGTGGCATTGTCCCTGGGTGACGGTCTGCGACCCGGATCCATTCAGGATGCCAATGACGAAGCGCAGTTCGCCGAGCTTTATACGCTCGGCGAACTGACCAAAATCGCTTGGGAATACGACGTGCAGGTCATGATAGAAGGCCCGGGGCATATCCCGATGCACATGATCCGCCGCAACATGACCGAACAACTGGATCATTGCCATGAAGCGCCCTTCTATACACTGGGGCCATTGACCACCGATATCGCCCCGGGATACGACCACTTTACCTCCGGGATCGGCGCGGCGCTCATCGGCTGGTTCGGCTGCGCCATGCTTTGTTACGTCACGCCCAAGGAGCATCTGGGCCTGCCTAACAAGGCAGACGTCAAACAGGGGCTTATCACCTATAAAATTGCTGCGCACGCGGCGGATTTGGCTAAAGGTCATCCCGGCGCGCAGATAAGGGATAATGCCATGTCCAAGGCGCGTTTCGAATTTCGCTGGGAAGATCAATTCAATTTGGCCCTGGATCCCGCCACCGCCCGTGCCTATCACGATGAAACCCTCCCGCAGGAATCCGGTAAAATCGCCCATTTCTGTTCCATGTGCGGACCAAAGTTCTGTTCCATGAAGATTTCCCAGGAAGTGCGCGACTACGCCGCCGCGCAGGCGATGGAAGTCCAGAATGGGATGGAAAGCATGTCGCAGGCCTTTCGCAGCCGCGGCGGAGAGATTTATCTAACGCCGATTGATACGGAGGCGGACAAATGACCGAACAACTTGCCCCTTTCGCCCCCACCGAGCATCGTCTCGGGTTGTATCCGGTGGTGGATTCGCTAGCCTGGATCGTCCGATTACTGGATGCCGGCGTGACGACCCTGCAATTACGCATCAAGGACCAACCGCCCGCCGTGGTGGAGCCGGACATTGAGGCCGCCGTCCTCCTGGGTCGAAAATACCGTGCCAGACTGTTTATCAATGATTATTGGCAATTGGCGGTTAAGCATGGCGCCTATGGCGTACATCTGGGTCAGGAAGATCTGGATACCGCCGATCTGGGGGTAATCCAACGTGCCGGATTACGCCTGGGGCTCTCTACCCATAATGACCTGGAACTTGCCAGAGCGCTATCGTTCCGGCCTTCTTATATTGCCCTGGGACATATTTTCCCCACCCAAACCAAAATCATGCCTTCGCAACCGCAAGGCCTGGCGGAACTTCGGCGCATGGTCGCCGGCCTTAAGGATATTCCCACCGTGGCCATCGGCGGGATCAGTCTTGATCGGGTCGACGACGTCTTGGCCTGTGGCGTCGGCAGCGTCGCGGTGGTGAGCGCCATTACCAAAGCCGCCGACTGGCGTCGCGCTACCGCCATACTGATGGAAAAAATAGCCGGCCGGGAGGTGACGGATGCTCACTGATCAGGCCTTTTTACGTTACAGCCGCCAACTCTTGCTAGAGGAAATCGGCCCGACGGGACAGGAAAAACTGCTGGCCGCCACGGTATTGGTGGCCGGGCTTGGCGGGTTAGGTTCCCCCGCGTCGCTGTATCTGGCGGGCGCCGGCGTCGGCAGGTTGCTGTTAGCCGATGATGACCAGGTGGATGTCAGTAATTTGCAACGGCAAATCCTTTTTCAAACCGACGATATTTCCCATTCAAAAGCCTGGTTGGCGCAACGCCGTTTACAAGCGCTTAATCCGCTGGGCGAGTATATTCCCCTGCGGCAACGGCTGACCGGCGACAACTTGTCGGATGTGGTGGCGCGGGCGGATCTGGTGATGGATTGCAGCGATAATATGCAAACCCGACAGGCAATCAATGCCGCATGCGTCCGGTTGGGTAAAACCCTGATAAGCGCCAGCGCGGTCGGTTTCGGCGGCCAGATATTGGTATTGGAACCGCCTTATCGGCAAGGCTGTTATGCCTGCCTGTTTCCCGATGCGACCGAGCCGACACGCAATTGCCGCACCGCCGGCATCGCCGGGCCGGTGGTAGGAATAATGGGCGCCTTACAGGCGCTGGAAGCCATGAAAATCCTTTGCGGCATGCCCTCATCGTTCAGCGGCCGGTTGGGACTGTTCGACGGCAAATCCATGACCTGGCGCATTGTACAAATGACCCGCGCTGATAACTGCATCCATTGCGGCTTACCGTCGGGCCTAGAAGAGGTCGTTCAATGAAAATCCACATCAATGAACGGCCGGTAGAGCTGGACGCGCCACTGTCGCTGGACGCCTTGCTAAAACAATTACGTTATCCGCCGGAAGGCGCTGCCCTGGCCATCAACCATACCGTGATCCCTCGCGGCCAATGGCCGCACCGCCTTGTCCAGGATGGCGACGACATATTACTTTTCCAGGCCATAGCTGGGGGCTGAACATGTTGAAAATAGCAGATATGACTTTTTCTTCCCGGTTATTTACCGGAACAGGCAAATTCGCCAACGCCGACCTGATGCTTCAGGCCATCGCCGCCTCGGGCAGCCAATTGGTCACCCTGGCTATGCGACGGGTGGATCTACAGCGCCATAACGACGCCATTTTACCGGCTTTGCGCCGGTACGGGGTCTCGCTTTTGCCTAACACATCCGGCGCCAAGACCGCCGAAGAAGCCGTATTCGCCGCCCGACTGGCGCGCGATGCCCTAAACACCCATTGGATAAAGTTAGAGATCCATCCCGACGCGAAGTACCTGCTGCCCGATCCCGTTGAAACACTGAAGGCGGCGGAACTACTGGTGAAAGACGGTTTCGTGGTTTTACCCTACTGCGGGGCGGATCCGGTACTGTGCCGACGGCTGGAGGACATCGGCTGCTCAGCGGTGATGCCGCTAGGATCGCCTATTGGCTCTAACCAGGGATTACAGACGCGCGATTTCCTGCGGATCATCATCGAACAATCCGGCGTGCCGGTGGTGGTCGATGCCGGTATCGGCGCCCCAAGCCAGGCGCTGGAGGCATTGGAAATGGGCGCCGACGCGGTACTGGTGAATACCGCCATCGCGGTGGCCAGGGACCCGGTCGCCATGGCCCGGGCGTTCAGATTGGCGTTGGAAGCGGGAGAAGCGGGCCGACAAGGCGGATTAGCGTCGAGACAGACACACGCCAGCCCCACCAGCCCGCTTACCGGATTTTTACAACAGACTGAGGGGGCCGCGTAATGACGAGCTTTACCCCCTATTGGCGACATCTCGATTGGGATGATATCGTGCTAAGGATCAACGCCGCGACGGCACGGGATGTGCAACGGGCGCTGGATAGCGAGCATCCCGGACCGGAAGCCTTTTTGGCATTGATTTCCCCGGCGGCGCAGCCCTTTATCGAGCCGCTGGCGCAACGTGCCAGGCGGCTGACCCGCCAACGCTTCGGCAATGTGGTCAATCTTTACCTTCCACTCTATCTGTCAAATCTGTGCGCCAACGATTGTACGTATTGCGGTTTTTCCATGAGCAATCATCTCAAGCGCAAAACGCTGGATGAGGATGAAATCGTCAACGAGTGCCGGGCGATTCGCGACATGGGTTTTGAGAACGTGCTGCTGGTCACTGGCGAGCATAAGGGCAAAGTCGGTATAGAGTATTTCCGCCGTACCGTTCCTTTAATCCGTCGCTATTTCAGCGCGTTGATGATGGAAGTCCAACCCATGTCGCAGGAGGATTACGCCGAACTGAAAACCCTTGGACTGGACGGCGTTATGGTCTATCAGGAAACCTACCACGCCGCAACCTATCAGCGGCATCATCTGCGCGGACAAAAGCGGGATTTTACCTGGCGGCTGGAGACGCCGGATCGCCTGGCCCGTGCCGGAATCGACAAAATTGGGCTGGGTGCGTTGATAGGTTTATCAGACAATTGGCGGGCGGATTGCTATATGGTGGCCGAACATTTGTTGTATCTGCGCAAAACTTACTGGCAAAGCCGGTATTCCCTGTCGTTTCCCCGTTTACGGCCTTGCGCCGGCGGGATTACGCCGGCGTCGTTGATGAACGAAGCGCAGTTGCTGCAAGTCATGTGTGCCTTTCGCTTACTGGCCCCCGAGGTGGAAATCTCACTGTCAACCCGCGAATCGCCCTTTTTTCGCGATCATGCAGTGCCCATAGTGGTGAACAGCGTGAGCGCCGGTTCGAAAACCCAACCAGGTGGTTACGCCGGCGGTGGACCGGAACTGGAGCAATTCGAACCACATGACCATCGTTCGCCGCGCGAAGTACAACTGATGCTGGAGCGGGCCGGCCTGCAACCGGTATGGAAGGATTGGGATGGTTATCTGGGCAGGTCATCTGCCATGGACCCTAACCGGATTTCGCGTTCCGGCCTATCCCATTAGGGCTATTTTACGTGTCGTTTTGCACCTGGACCGTGCTCGATATCCTCGCATACTCCGTGTACGCGCCGATTCCCGGGCGCTGTCCGCGTCCAATCTGTCCACGCCAATGACGCCTACCGGGATAGGCGCTTATTCTCACTCGGATTCGGCGAAGGTCTTTTTGATTTTCTCTTCGAAATTTTTCGCCTCATCGCGGAACTCTTCTTCAACGCGCTGCCATTCTCGTTCGAGTGTTTTGTTGATACGTGCTCGTTCAATGGAAAGCGATTCGCCGAACTGGCTTATTTTCGATTCGGACTTCAGTTTGCGGCATATATTGTTCAGGCCGCTGACTGCTTCGGAAACCTGATTTTCCATTCTTCTGATTTCCCGCCGCCATTTCTCCTCGGGATGAAAATCCGGCGATGTTTTATTGTGTTCAAAGTGTTCAGTAATCAATTGAGAGATTTCCTTTTCCTTGGCGGACAGGGAATGTAAAGCAGTGTCCAGCGTCGCCTTTTCTTCATGGTTTTCCAGGTGTTGTTTCACCTGGCTGAGAAATCTGGAAATATCGCGCCTGATTTTTACATCCGAGTCCAAACTTCTCGATTCAAGGCTCGAGATAAGCCCGGGGGGAACAGTGACGCCGGTCGCGGCTGCCACGGATCTCAAACGATCTACGATTTTATGCAATACCGCCCGGTCGGTTTGCGGACGACAAGGGGACGGCGCGTTGGCGCCGCTCGTGCCTGTTGCAGAGTCACATTCCATATGAAGATTCTCCTATCGATATCTTGCTCGAAAACCCGATATCTGACCATTCAAAATAAAATAACCTTTATTACACTAGCGGGCAGATTAAAAACCGTCAAATACCGCGCTCATTCTATTTAGCAATCATTGACGCTCGGTATACCTCGAATGAAGGACTCGCTCACTTACCGACGCGATGCGACTGGAAGTAAATAGAGTATAGATTTATTGGGGATCAGGGTTTAAGCACGCGAAAAAAAGCCCCGGCCGAAAGGCCGGGGCTTGCCAAACTGACCGCCCAAGAACAAAGGTCGGCGAGGGTCGGATCAACGATTAATCGTCGTCATTCCCACCCAAACCGGCATTGAGCAGTTCCGCCATATTGGCGGTAGCTTCGTCCGCGGTCACCTGCGGCACGACCGGTACGTCGCCCAGCGCGCGACGACGGGCGCGATCCTGATGATAGGCGTAACCGGTACCGGCCGGAATCAATCGGCCGACGATGACGTTTTCCTTCAGACCGCGCAATTCATCACGCTTCCCGGCCACGGCGGCTTCGGTCAGTACGCGCGTGGTTTCCTGGAACGAAGCGGCGGAAATGAACGACTCGGTCGCCAGCGAGGCCTTGGTGATGCCCAACAAGTCGCGGGTATAGTTCATCGGCACCTTACCGTCGGCTTCCAATTGACGGTTGGCGATCTTGACCCGTGAGTATTCAGCCTGTTCACCTTCCAAGAAGTCGGTGCCGCTTGAGCTGTCGATGGTGGCCTTGCGCAGCATCTGACGAACGATAACCTCGATGTGTTTATCGTTAATCTTCACGCCCTGCAACCGGTAGACATCCTGAACTTCGTTGACGATATAGCGTGTAACGGCATGCACGCCGCGCAAACGCAGAATGTCGTGTGGCGATTCAGGACCGTCGGAAATCACGTCCCCACGCTCAACCCGTTCACCTTCGAAGACATTGAGTTGACGCCATTTCGGGATCATCTCTTCGTACGGGTCGCTGCCATCCACCGGCGTAATCACCAGCCGACGTTTACCCTTGGTTTCTTTACCGAAGGAAACGATACCGCTGATCTCCGCCAAAATGGCCGGTTCTTTCGGGCGACGCGCTTCGAACAGATCGGCAACGCGCGGCAGACCCCCGGTGATATCTTTGGTACCACTGGTTTCCTGCGGCAGACGCGCCAGCGTGTCGCCGCCGGTAATTTTCACGCCGTCTTCCAACTGAACAATGGTCCGACCCGGCAAGAAGTACTGCGCCGGCATATCGGTGCCCGGGATCAGGACATCATTGCCGTTGGCATCGACCACCCGCAACGCCGGACGCAAATCCTTGCCGCCGCCGGTACGCTCCGCCGAATCCAGCACCACGATGGACGACAAGCCGGTCAGCTCGTCGGTCTGGCGGGTAATGGTTTGACCGTCTATCATGTCGGTGAACCGGACAAAACCGCTCACTTCAGTAATAACCGGCATGGTATGCGGGTCCCAATTGGCCACGGTTTCCCCGGCCATGACATCGGAACCGTCGCCTTTTGCCATTATGGCGCCATAAGGTACTTTGTAGCTTTCCTTCGTGCGGCCAAACTCATCAACCAGCTTCAGTTCGGTATTACGGGACGTTATAACCAGTTTGCCGGCGCCGTTGATAACGAACTTGGCGTTATTCAGACGCACGGTACCCTTGTTCTTCACCTGGATGCTGGACTCGGCCGCGTTACGCGATGCGGCGCCGCCGATATGGAACGTACGCATGGTAAGCTGGGTGCCGGGTTCGCCGATGGATTGCGCGGCGATGACCCCAATGGATTCCCCTTTATTGACCAGATGGCCGCGAGCCAGATCGCGCCCGTAGCATTTGGCGCAGACGCCGAAATCGGTCTCGCAGGTCACCACCGAACGGACTTTGACGGAATCGACGGAGTTGGCCTCGAGCACGTCACACCATTGTTCGTTGAGCAGGGTGTTACGTTCGATCAGGATGTCGGCGGTACCAGGTTTGAGCACGTCTTCCGCCGTAACACGGCCCAACACACGCTCACGCAACGGTTCCTTCACGTCGCCGCCTTCGATAACCGGCGTCATGACGATACCGCTATGGGTGCCGCAGTCGTCCTCGGTCACTACCAGGTCCTGGGCCACATCCACCAGCCGGCGGGTCAGGTAACCGGAGTTCGCCGTTTTCAGGGCGGTATCCGCCAAACCTTTACGGGCGCCGTGGGTGGAGATGAAGTACTGCAATACGTTCAGCCCCTCGCGGAAATTCGCCGTAATCGGCGTCTCGATGATAGAGCCGTCCGGTTTAGCCATCAGGCCGCGCATCCCCGCCAATTGGCGAATCTGGGCGGCGGAACCACGGGCGCCGGAATCGGCCATCATAAAGATGCTGTTGAAGGAAACCTGGCGTTCTTCCTCGCCGTCGCGGTTAATGACCGCCTCGGTGGACAGGTTTTCCATCATCGCCTTGGCGACGCGCTCGTTCGCCGCGGCCCAGATATCGATAACCTTGTTGTAGCGCTCGCCGGCAGTCACCAGACCGGATTGGAACTGCTCCTGGATTTCCGCCACTTCGGCTTCGGCCTCGGCGATAATTCCCGCTTTCTTCTCCGGTATCACCATGTCGTCGATACCTACCGACGAACCGGACCGGGCCGCGTAAGCGAAGCCGGTATACATGATCTGGTCGGCGAAGATCACGGTGGGTTTCAGACCCAGCACGCGATAACAGGTGTTGAGCATCTTGGAAATGGCTTTTTTGCCCAGCGCCTGATTGACCAGCGAGAACGGCAGTCCTTTAGGCACAATCATCCACAAAATCGCCCGCCCAACGGTGGTATCGATCAAATGGGTGTATTCGCTCCACTGGCCGTCTTCATTCTTGGTGTGCTCGGTAATGCGTACTTTGACGCGGGCATGCAGTTCGGCGATGCCGGCCCGATAAATGCGTTCGGCTTCCTTTGGCCCGGTCAGCACCATGCCTTCGCCTTTACCGTTCACCCGTTCGCGGGTCATGTAGTACAGACCCAGCACCACGTCCTGGGACGGCACGATGATCGGCTCGCCGTTGGCGGGCGAAAGGATGTTGTTGGTGGACATCATCAACGCACGGGCCTCCAACTGGGCTTCCAGCGTCAGCGGGACGTGAACCGCCATTTGGTCGCCGTCGAAGTCAGCGTTGTAGGCGGCGCACACCAGCGGATGCAGTTGAATGGCCTTACCTTCGATCAGCACCGGTTCGAACGCCTGGATACCCAGACGGTGCAGCGTCGGCGCGCGGTTCAGCAATACCGGGTGTTCGCGGATGACTTCATCCAGAATATCCCAGACCACCGCCTCTTCCCGTTCCACCATTTTCTTGGCGGCTTTGATGGTCGTCGCCAGGCCGCGCAGCTCCAACTTGCCGTAGATAAAGGGCTTGAACAGCTCCAGCGCCATCTTCTTCGGCAGACCGCACTGATGCAAGCGCAGGTATGGGCCCACGGTGATAACGGAACGGCCGGAATAGTCGACGCGCTTACCCAACAAATTCTGACGGAAGCGGCCCTGCTTGCCTTTGATCATGTCGGCCAGGGATTTCAGCGGACGCTTGTTGGAACCGGTAATGGCCCGGCCGCGGCGGCCGTTGTCCAGCAGCGCATCCACCGCCTCTTGCAACATGCGTTTCTCGTTGCGCACGATGATATCCGGCGCGGCCAGATCCAGCAGACGTTTCAGACGATTATTGCGGTTGATGACCCGGCGATATAAATCGTTCAAATCGGAGGTGGCGAAACGGCCGCCGTCCAGCGGCACCAACGGACGAAGATCCGGCGGCAATACCGGCAGCACCGTGAGGATCATCCATTCCGGCTTGTTACCGGACTGTACAAACGCTTCCAGCAACTTGATGCGCTTGGTCAGTTTTTTACGCTTGGTTTCTGAATTGGTTTCATTCAGCTCTTCGCGCAGGGTCTCGCATTCCGCTTCCAGATCCATGTTCTTCAACAGGGACTGAATGGCTTCGGCGCCCATTTTGGCGTCGAATTCGTCGCCGAATTCTTCCAACGCATCCAGATACTGCTCTTCGGTCAGGATCTGACGGCGCTCCAGATTGGTCATGCCGCCTTCAACCACCACGTAGGATTCGAAATACAGCACGCGCTCAATATCGCGCAGCGGCATGTCCAGCAACAGGCCGATACGGGACGGCAGCGACTTCAAAAACCAGATGTGGGCGGTAGGCGACGCCAGTTCGATATGTCCCATGCGTTCGCGGCGAACCTTGGTCTGGGTCACTTCAACGCCGCATTTTTCACAGATCACGCCGCGGTGTTTCAGGCGTTTGTACTTGCCGCACAGGCATTCGTAATCTTTCACCGGCCCAAAGATGCGGGCGCAGAAAAGCCCGTCGCGTTCGGGTTTGAACGTACGGTAGTTGATGGTTTCCGGCTTTTTAACTTCGCCGAACGACCAGGAACGGATCATGTCTGGCGATGCCAGCGCGATTTTGATCGCATCAAACTCTTCGGTTTTAGTTTGTGCTTTCAGAAACTTAAGTAAATCTTTCACGGATTGGCTCCTGTCGGAGTTAGACCTGTTAGGCGCCTGAAACACTCAGGCGCCCTTATTTCCGGTGCGAACGCACCCGAGCCGGTATTGTCCCGTCCTCTTTCAGACCACAGACGCCGCGGCAACCGCTTAACCCAATCACTTACCCGGTATCAACCGGGCAGGTTCGCTTGCCGCCGCAACGTCATCTGAAAGCCATCAGGGCCGACTACTCTTCTTCCAGCTCGATATTGATGCCCAGCGAACGGATTTCCTTCAACAAGACATTGAAGGACTCCGGCATGCCCGGTTCCATCGTATGATTGCCATCCACGATGTTTTTATACATCTTGGTGCGACCGTTAACATCATCCGACTTGACAGTCAGCATTTCCTGTAAAGTATAGGCCGCGCCATAGGCTTCCAGCGCCCATACTTCCATCTCACCGAAGCGTTGACCGCCGAACTGCGCCTTACCGCCCAGCGGCTGCTGGGTTACCAGGCTGTAGGAGCCGGTGGACCGCGCATGCATCTTATCGTCGACCAAATGGTTGAGTTTCAGCATGTACATGTAGCCCACCGTTACCTGACGCTCGAATTTCTCGCCGGTGCGGCCGTCGAACAAGGTGATCTGGCCGGAAGTGGGCAACCCGCCCAATTGCAGCAGTTCCTTGATTTCCATTTCTTTGGCGCCATCAAAGACCGGCGTGGCGATGGGCATACCTTTTTTCAGGTTTTCCGCCAGACGCAAAACCTCGTCATCGCTGAATGTGTCCAGATCCACTTTCTGGCGCACGCCATTACCCAGGGCATAGGCTTTCTGGATGAATTCGCGCAGCTTGGCCACTTCTTCCTGTTTCTTCAGCATGGCGTTGATTTTGTCGCCGATGCCTTTGGCCGCCATACCCAGATGGGTTTCCAGGATCTGGCCGATGTTCATACGCGACGGTACGCCCAGCGGGTTGAGCACGATATCCACCGGCACGCCGTTTTCATCGTAAGGCATGTCCTCGATCGGATTGATCTTGGAGATAACCCCCTTGTTCCCGTGACGGCCCGCCATTTTGTCACCCGGCTGAATTTGCCGCTTGACCGCGAGGTAGACCTTGACGATTTTCAATACGCCCGGAGCCAGATCATCGCCTTGCGTAATCTTGCGGCGTTTGGCTTCCAGCTTCTTCTCGAACTCGGATTTCAGTTCGTCGTATTGTTCCGCCAATTGTTCGAGCTGATTTTGCTTGTCTTCGTCGCCAAGCCCCAGTTCCAACCAGCGTTCGCGGGTCAGTTTGGCCAGCTTCTCTTCCTCGATGCCGCCGGAAACCAACACGTCATGGATACGGGCGAACAGGCCGGCCTCAAAAATCTGCAATTCTTCCGTCAGGTCCTTTTTGGCCTGCTTCAACTGCATTTCTTCGATTTCCAGCGCGCGCTTGTCTTTTTCCACGCCATCGCGGGTAAAGACTTGCACATCGATAACCGTCCCAGACACGCCGTTCGGCACCCGCAGCGAGGAATCCTTCACGTCGGAGGCCTTTTCACCGAAGATAGCGCGCAGCAACTTTTCTTCCGGCGTCAGTTGGGTTTCGCCTTTCGGCGTGACCTTGCCCACCAGGATATCGCCGCCGGTCACTTCCGCGCCGATGTAAACGATTCCGGATTCATCCAGCTTGGACAACGCCGCTTCCCCCACGTTGGGAATATCGGCGGTGATTTCCTCCGGACCCAGTTTGGTATCGCGCGAGACGCAGGCCAGTTCCTGGATATGGATAGTGGTGAAACGGTCTTCCTGTACCACGCGCTCGGACACCAGAATGGAGTCTTCGAAGTTATAGCCGTTCCAGGGCATGAACGCGACGCGCATGTTCTGTCCCAACGCCAGTTCGCCCAAATCCGTCGACGGGCCGTCGGCCAGAACGTCGCCGCGTTCCACTGGCTCGCCCAGCGAAACGCAAGGCATCTGATTGATACAGGTGTTCTGGTTGGAACGGGTGTACTTGGTCAGGTTGTAGATATCGATACCCGCCTCGCCCGCGATCATTTCATCGGGATTGACGTTGATAACGATACGGGAGGCATCGACATACTGGACGGTACCGCCGCGCTTGGCCACCGCGGTAACGCCGGAGTCCACCGCCACGGCCCGTTCCATGCCGGTTCCCACCAGCGGCTTGTCGGCACGCAACGTCGGTACGGCCTGGCGTTGCATGTTCGCGCCCATCAGCGCGCGGTTGGCGTCGTCATGCTCCAGGAAGGGAATCAGGGACGCGCCCACCGAAACCACCTGCTGGGTGGAGACGTCCATATAGTCCACCTGATCACGGGTGAACAGGCTGGATTCGCCCTTACTGCGGCATGTGATCAAGTCGTCGACGAAATGGCCGCTTTCGTCCAAATCGGTATTGGCCTGCGCAATGACGAAGTTGCCTTCCTCAATGGCGGACAGGTAATGGATCTCGTCGGTCACCACGCCGTCGTGTACCCGGCGGTACGGCGTTTCCAGGAAGCCGTATTCGTTGGTCTGGGCATAGACGGACAACGAATTGATAAGACCGATGTTCGGGCCTTCCGGCGTTTCGATAGGACAAACGCGGCCGTAATGGGTCGGATGCACGTCGCGAACTTCAAACCCGGCGCGCTCACGGGTCAGGCCACCGGGGCCCAAGGCGGAAATGCGGCGCTTGTGGGTGATTTCCGACAGCGGGTTGTTCTGGTCCATGAACTGCGAAAGCTGACTGGAACCGAAGAATTCTTTCACCGCGGCGGAAATGGGCTTGGCGTTGATCATATCCTGCGGCATCAACGTATCAAGATCGCCCAGCGACAGACGTTCTTTCACGGCGCGCTCGACACGGACCAGACCGACGCGGAACTGGTTCTCGGCCATTTCGCCCACCGAGCGAATCCGACGGTTGCCCAGATGGTCGATATCGTCCACCTCGCCTTTACCGTTGCGGATATCGATCAGTTTTTTCATGACTTCAATGATATCGAGCTCGCTCAGAATGCCGGAGCCTTCGATATCTTCGCGTAGCAGCGAACGGTTGAACTTCATCCGGCCAACGGCGGAAAGGTCGTAACGGTCTTCGGAGAAGAACAGGTTTTCGAACAGGTTTTCCGCCGCTTCACGGGTCGGCGGCTCGCCGGGCCGCATCATGCGGTAAATTTCCACCAGCGCGCTCAGGCGATCGTTGGTCGGGTCGACCCGCAGCGTTTCGGAAATATAAGCGCCATGGTCCAGATCGTTGGTGAATAGCGTTTCGATACGCTTGTGCCCCGCCTGGCTGAGTTTCGCCAGCAGATCCAGCGTCAGCTCGGTATTGGCCGGGCAGATGATTTCGCCGGTATTTTCATCGATATAATCCTGCGCCACCACTTTGCCGATGATGTATTCCACCGGCACATGGATTTTATCGATACCGTCTTTTTCCAGCAGACGGATATGGCGCGCGGTAATACGACGACCCTTCTCGACATAGACGGTGCCATTGGCTTCAATATCAAACGAGGCGGTTTCGCCGCGCAGCCGTTCGGGAACCAACGCCATCTGCAATTTATTGTCGTAAATTTCGAAAACGACTTTGTCGAAGAACGTATCGAGAATTTGCGCCGTCGAATGATTCAGGGCGCGTAAAATGATGGTCGCGGGCAATTTGCGGCGACGGTCGATACGGACAAACAGGTTGTCTTTGGGATCGAATTCGAAGTCCAGCCAGGAGCCGCGGTAGGGAATGATGCGCGCGTTGTAAAGCACCTTGCCGGAGGAATGCGTTTTGCCTTTATCACTGTCAAAGAATACGCCGGGGCTGCGATGCAACTGGGAGACAATAACACGTTCCGTCCCGTTGATCACAAAGGTCCCGTTGTCGGTCATGAGCGGTATTTCACCCATGTAAACTTCCTGCTCTTTGATGTCTTTGACCGTGCCTTCGGGGGCTTCGCGCTCATAGATCACCAGGCGCAGTTTCACGCGCAGAGGCGCTGAAAAAGTGACGCCGCGTATCTGGCACTCTTTGACATCAAATACAGGCTCGCCTAAACGGTAACTGACGTATTGCAGCTCCGAATTGCCGCTGTAGCTTTGGATGGGAAAAACCGAACGGAATGCTGCTTCCAATCCGTACTGGCCTTCCGGATCTTGCTCGATGAACTTCTGAAACGAGTCAAGCTGTATAGAAAGGAGATAGGGAACGTCCAGCACTTGGGGACGCTTGCCAAAATCCTTACGAATGCGTTTTTTTTCGGTATAGGAGTAAACCATAGGGTTCCTCAGCTCGCTGATCAGTGACCCACTCTGCCCGCCCTAAGGACAGGTTATGCAACACCGTTTATACTCGTCATACTTCACGTTGACGCTTTGTCGGCTGCGTTCAAATCCGTTCCCGACGAATTTGTCGCTCCCTTGCCGCCGCGATGCCACTCGAAGCATTTAGAGTGTATACCCAACATTTTTCGATTTACCGACACGCCGGCCAGGCTTGTTTGTCTGAACCGCCCATGGAGAAGCGCTTCGCGCGCCCCTCGCCAGCCATTTCCGCAACTCGAGAGCAGTGGGGTATGCATTTTCGAAAAGCGATGAAGCCTTCCGCAATACCTCTTTTCCATCACTCTTAAATCATTTCATTGCACTTGCTGAACCAGGGAGGTTCGACAGGAGATGCAGTATATTAAGTCGTCGATTGAAAACGGTATTGAGGCTAATCAGCGGACCAACAGTGTGAAAATCCACTGACGCCTTACAGCGCAAAAAGGCTGGTGACCCAAAAGCCACCAGCCATCAGCCCGAATTCAGGCTGCAATGCAAGAGGTCTTATTTAACCTCAACAGAAGCACCGGCTTCTTCCAGCGCTTTCTTGAGCGAATCGGCGTCTTCTTTGTTCACGCCTTCTTTCAAGGTTGCCGGAGCGGATTCAACCAAATCTTTGGCTTCTTTCAGGCCCAGGCCGGTAGCGGCGCGGACAGCCTTGATAACAGCGACTTTGTTGCCGCCGATAGCGGACAGCACGACGTCGAACTCAGTTTTTTCTTCTACCGCTTCAACCGGGCCGGCGGCAACAGCGACAGCGGCGGCGGCGGAAACGCCGAATTTGGTTTCCATCATGGAAATCAGTTCAACCACGTCCATAACGGACATTTCGGCAACTGCGTCCAGAATTTGTTCTTTAGTGATAGACATAACAGTGATTCCTAGAATTCAGAAAGTGTTTATACGTTCGCAATAGCAATCGAAAGCCGCCGGCAATTATGCCGCTTCCTTTTGATCGCGCAGTGCAGCGAGAGTACGGACCAGTTTGCCTGCAGAGGCTTCTTTCATGGCCGACATCAAGCGTGCGATCGCTTCTTCGTAAGTCGGCAACGTTGCCAGGCGATCGATATTGGCCGCCGTGATAACTTCGCCTTCAAAGGCCGCTGCCTTGACCTCGAATTTTGCATTTTCTTTGGCAAATGCCTTGAACAGGCGAGCGGCTGCGCCCGGATGTTCGTTGGAAAATGCAATCAGGGTCGGACCGACAAACGCGTCTTTCAGGCATTCAAATTGCGTGCCTTCAACCACACGACGCAACAACGTGTTGCGGACAACACGCATGTAAACGCCGGCATCGCGACCTGCTTTACGCAGTTCGGTCATTTTATCCACGGTGACGCCGCGAGAGTCGGCAACCACAGCAGACAGCGCGCCTTTGGCCACTTCGCTGACTTCAGCAACAATCGCTTGTTTGTCTTGAAGATTTAATGCCATTAGCTTTTGCTCCTGGATTTATCCGAGGGAAAATTCCCCGGGACTCACATCGTTTATCGCCGCAAGGGGATAAACGTCGAAACACGGTGAGCAGAATCCAGCAAACGAAAATGTTATTCAGGCTCTGTCACCGTCTACGCAGGACGATTAAGTGTTTACCCGCTTTGGTTTCGACATCAGTCAAAAGGGTAAGACACACCTGCGGTCTTGGACGGAGGCTTGGATAAGGCCAAGCTCCAACCGAAAATGCATTGTTTCATCAATGGCGAATGGCGCATATGACCATTGATGAAACAACGGGCGTACGATTATAGAGGAATCTGACGCCCGCGTAAAGAGGCAATTAGGCGATAACTGTCGCCAAGCCGCTTTGATCGATGGCCAAACCGGCACCCATGGTGGTGGAAAGGCTGATTTTCTTGATGTACACGCCTTTGGCCTGCGTCGGTTTCGCTCTCTTGAGCGCCACCAGCAAAGCTTCCAGGTTTTCCTTCAATTTATCGGCATCAAAGTCGACTTTACCGATGGTGGTATGAATAATGCCGTTCTTGTCGTTGCGGTAACGAACCTGACCAGCCTTGGCGTTTTTTACCGCCTCGGCGACGTTCGGCGTGACGGTGCCCACTTTCGGGTTAGGCATCAGGCCGCGCGGCCCGAGAATCTGACCCAATTGGCCCACAACACGCATCGCATCCGGAGAAGCGATAACCACGTCAAAATTGAACTCGCCTTTTTTAATTTGATCAGCGAGATCATCCATACCTATCAAATCTGCGCCGGCTTCTTTGGCTGCGTCGGCATTCGCGCCCTGGGTGAACACGGCAACGCGGACGGTGCGGCCGGTGCCATGCGGCAAAACGGTGGCGCCACGAACATTCTGATCGGATTTACGCGCATCAATGCCCAGGTTCACGGCTACATCAATGCTTTCCACAAATTTCGCGGTAGCCAGTTCTTTCAGCAAGGCGACGGCTTCGGTGATTTCATATTGCTTGGTCGCATCCACTTTTTCGCGGATAGCACGCATGCGCTTGGTCAGTTTAGCCATGTCTTAATCCTCCACCACCAGGCCCATGGAACGTGCGGTGCCTTCGATGGAGCGGGACATCGCGTCCACATCGGCACCCGTCATATCCGCTGCCTTGGTTTCCGCGATTTCACGGATCTGGGCATGCGTTACTTTACCGACTTTTTCTTTGTTCGGCTTACCGGAACCGGATTTCACGCCAGCGGCTTTCTTCAGCAGCACGGCGGCGGGCGGCGTTTTGGTGACAAAGGTAAAAGAACGGTCGGTATAAACGGTAATAACAACCGGAATCGGCAAACCTTTTTCGATGCTTTCGGTCTTAGCATTGAAGGCTTTGCAGAATTCCATGATGTTAACGCCCTGCTGGCCCAGAGCGGGACCAACCGGCGGACTTGGATTAGCCATGCCTGCAGCGACTTGCAGTTTCACATAGGCTTGAACTTTCTTGGCCATGTCGTTTTCCTCTAGCGGGTGTTAGCGCCGGTTAAGGCTCCCCATTCAATGGTGTTTTATGCGTATCATCGCATAAAACGAAAGGCGCGGAATTCTAGTATAATTCCACACCTTGAGCAAGCATAAATTATCTTCGCGTCCCGGCGGACATCAGCCTTTTTCAACCTGGCCGAAGTCCAGCTCGACCGGCGTGGCGCGGCCAAATATGGAAACCGAAACCTTCAGGCGGCTCTTTTCGTAATCCACCTCTTCCACCACGCCGTTGAAGTCGGCAAACGGACCGTCGTTGACGCGAACCAGTTCGCCCGGTTCGAACAAGGTCTTGGGCCGCGGTTTGTCGCCCACCTGCTGCAGGCGATTCATTATCGCATCCACTTCTTTGTCGCTGATCGGCGCCGGTCGGTCGGAGGTACCGCCGATGAAGCCCATGACGCGGGGAACGCTGCGAACCAGATGCCAACTGGCATCATTCATGACCATTTGCACCAGCACATAGCCCGGAAAGAACTTGCGCTCGCTTTTACGGCGCTGCCCGCCACGGATTTCCACTACTTCTTCCGTGGGAACCAGAACATCGCCGAAGAGTTCTTCCATATCGTGCAGTTTGATGTGTTCGCGAAGGGATTGCGCGACGCGACCTTCGAATCCGGAAAACGCCTGAACGACGTACCAACGTTTTTTGGGAGCTTCGGACATCTTAGAACCTCAGGCCAGTAATAAACGATACCAGACGGACCAAAATGCCATCCAGTCCCCACAGGATCAACGACATCACGGCAGTTACCGCGGCGACGATCAGGGTGGTATGCAATGCTTCCTGGCGGGTGGGCCAAATCACTTTACGGACTTCCGTACGGGCTTCACGCGCAAACGCCACCGTGGACTTGCCTTTGGTCGTCATCAAAGCCACGCCGCCGGCGATAGCGATTAACAGCACGACAACCAGCGCTCGCAGGGGTAGGCTGAAATCACGATAATAATAATTACCGACAATCGCAACCACCAGTAGAATAGCAACAACTATCCACTTCAATACTTCCAGGCTGCGTCCGCTTCCTTGAGCTTCGGTATTCGCACTCATAAAAAAACCTGTCACGTAGGATTCATACAAACAACTAAGCCCCGCAAGGGCGAGGCTACCAAACGAGGATTGCTCTGGGTTAGCAACAAAACTCCCGAATTCACGCCGCTGATGAAGAGCCCATCTCACCAATGATTATGGCGTAAAATCGCTGATGAGATAGGTTCTCTGTCACAGCGTAGAAAAAAGGCATCAAATGATGCCCTTTTCCTGCGCGCTACGTCAAATGGTTATTGAATAACTTTGGCAACCACGCCGGCGCCGACGGTACGGCCGCCTTCACGGATAGCGAAACGCAAGCCGTCATCCATCGCAATCGGCGCGATCAGATTGACTTTCATCTT
>NZ_SZPQ01000050.1 GCF_005217455.1 Martelella alba | reverse complement strand
GTGTTAGACATGTATCCAAGCCTATCTCTTAAGTTAAGAGACTTCTACTGTCTGGTTTCGCAGGGGGCCTACTCACAGCATTCCACAGACATTCATAAAATTTATGGCAGCGCACTAGTCTTTTATGAATTTTATCGGTGGGACTTTTTCAAAAGCTTTTTTCAAGATACCATCAGGAGTGCTTTGGATGCAGCGCCATTTACCTAATTTATATAAAACGCTGAGATCTCACTTCAGCCAATCAGGTCTGCGCGAGGGGGATAATATCTTTGTCCATTCATCCTTGATACCCCTTTATTATCAGCTCCGAAAGACACAATCGTTCGCTCCTGAGGCCGCATGCAGCTTGCTATACAAAGCCATACGCGACACCGTTAGGACTGGCATCATGGGTTGCTTATCCGCAACGTGGGAACATGAACATCATCCCATTGATAGCCGAGGTAGACTTCCGCCGTCTCATGATATAGGTGATTTTTCAAAATTTCTGTGTCAAAAACGCCATAGTATCCGCACGCAACATCCCGTTTTTTCGATAACTTTCAACCGACAAAAAGGCGGGCAAGAATTGAAATCACGTTTAATGTTAACCCATAAATATGCTTTTGGTCCATTGTCTCCTTGGCATTCGATGTTGGAAAACCAATTTAAAATTGTCATTATTGGATTGCCTGGCATCGAAAAACTCACATTAATACATCATATTGAACAACTTTGTGGTGTACCTTATGTTTATAACAAGTTAATAATGGATAAGGATGATACTCATTATTATATGTCCGTACCCTATCAGAATATGGAGGTGATATATGCAAATCAGGTTAATTTGGAAACTAAACTCAGCAGTGCTGGGATTATAAAAAAACATTCACTGAAGTGGGCGTTATTTTAGTCATGGATATGAATGCCGTTGCGGAGTTTCTAAAGGCCGAATTGCAAAAAAACTGCCACGCTTTTCTTTAGAGTTTGTGCAAACTGATGGTCATAACCTCTTTTATCAGCTCCAGGTGTCGTCCGTGTATAATGCAATTATAGGAAAAGAAGGGCTAACAAACCTTAACAGTGGTGATTATTTTCATAAAGTTCATGGGGGATATGTCTTTTGCGGACGAGATGAGACGCCATATCCTCTTGACCTTTTGAAGAGATTTTTTGGGGCGCTTGATGGCTTGCGTTTGGGATTTTTGGGTTGGGCATGTTCCATAAATCAAAAACTAGCCGTATTGCATATCTGCTGGCAATATATTCAGCCCTGCGTTGTACAGACGCACGCTCTAATTCAATTGCCTTTTCAATACGAAATATTTCATAAAGCCCTTCGGTGTAATATTCCACATTGAAACTCACCTGACAATAAGATAACTCATGGTTTGCAAGTTTACCTATATCTATGGATTTGATAAATTGCAATGAACTTTCCCGTACCAATCTCATCTGCCACCTAATGAATTAACAAGCAAGTTAGTCAAACGTACTTATTATACTTCAAGTCGCCTTTTTGTCGGCAGCAGGGCAATTTGAACTATGCGGAGTATAGATATGATCCATTGTGTAAGATAATCCGCCGTGCCATTGCCAGTCTATACTCTAAATAATGCGAGGCGCATAGCTCACTATGTGACTGGGGCGAGCGAGTGCAGCCAACAAAGCGGCAACTTGCAGTATGACGAGTATATAACGCATCGCCCTAACGCAAGTCAGATGGCGCCAATCATAACGGCAAAACGGCGGGCATTCTCTGATCAGTTAAATCAGGGAGAATATCATTGCCACAGGAAAACTGAACGGCCAGGTCGCACCGATTAACAATGATGCCAATAACCGGATAGCGCGCGTTTCCTTTGTTACAAACCAGGTAATACAAGTACAAATCAATCCCATCACAATATAAATCAATAGAATTTTATGGTAAATGAGCATAGGAAACAAGTTTTCCCGCAGAGGTAAAATATCAATAAGTTGCAGCAGATTTATCTGTATATTTTCAATATGTTGGGTTGCACCGTGGCGGCAAACGAGAAAGTTTCCCCGGAGCACGGCTCATTCTGTGACTCAGGGGAGCGCGCGGCCAACCAAGAGGCCACGTGAAATATGCCGAATCGCCATCCGTCATGCAACGGCGTCCGACAAACCGCCAGGCAATGGGTACGCACATCTCAGTTCAGTAAAAACTTACCGATGCGCCCCCGGCGGCATAGGGCGCATCGGCATGTTACTCTTTTGCGGCGTTGGCCACCGTCCGCGTCTTATCAGATAACATTCCTGCCGCGCAGGGCCTCCACATCCCCGCCGCTATAACCCAACTCATGTAAAATCTCAGCGGTATGCTCGCCTTGCAAGGGCGAACGGATGATCTCCACCGGACTGTCCGACATTTTGATTGGCATGCCGACAGTCGTGTAGCGGCCGCGTATCGGGTGATCAACCTCGACGATGGTCCCGCTGGCGCGCAGAGACGTATCCCCGGCGATCTCTTTCATCGACAGTACCGGACCGCAGGGGATGTCATACCGGTTAAGCTGTTCCATGGCGTCAAACTTGGTCTGGGTCATTGTCCATTGTTCGATGCGCTGAAAGATGGATCGCAATCTCGGCAGGCGGGCGGCGGGTGTACGATAATTTTCGTCTTCTATCCAGCCCTCTTCGCCGATAATCTTACATATGGCCGGCCACACCGCCGCCTGGGCGATGAAATAGATATAGGCGTTCTGGTCTGTCTCCCAGCCCCGGCATTTAAGGATAGACCCTGGCTGTCCGCCGCCGGAGGCATTACCCGCCCGCGGTACCGCCTCGCCAAAATGGCCATTAGGAAATTGCGGATATTCACTCAACGTACCGGTACGATCCAGCCTTTGCTGGTCGCGTAATTTGACCCGGCAAAGATTCAGCACCGCATCTTGCATTGAGACTGAAACTTTCTGCCCACGTCCGGTGGTGTTACGCTGGAATAACGCGGCAACGATACCCAGCGCCAGATGCAGACCCGAGCCCGAATCGCCTATCTGCGCACCGGTAACCAGCGGCGGGCCATCGTCGAAGCCCGTGGTTGAGGCGGCGCCGCCGGCGCATTGCGCCACATTCTCATAGGACTTGCAATCCTGGTAGCGCCCCGGCCCGAACCCTTTAACCGAAGCGAGAACGAGACGTGGATTGACGGACTGAATGTGTTCCCAGGTCAGGCCCATGCGGTCCAGCGCGCCGGGCGCGAAGTTCTCCACCAGGACATCGCAGCGCGCGATCAGACTCTCCGCGATTTGCAAACCTTCCGGCGTCTTGGTGTTGAGCGTCATGGCGCGTTTATTGTGGTTAAGCATCGTAAAGTACAGACTGTCCGCATCGGCAAGGTCGCGCAACTGCTTGCGGGTCGCATCGCCCTCGCCGACACGCTCAACCTTGATTACATCGGCGCCCATCCAGGCAAGCAGTTGGGTGCAGCTCGGCCCGGACTGTACATGGGTAAAATCGATAATTCTGATTCCGTCCAATGCCTTTTTCATACTCTCTCCTTAAATGCTCTCACTTATCCTTTATGCTCACTCGGCGGGCATTGCGCCTGCGACGAAACGCGACCGCCCTCCCTGGCCTCGGCCTCGGCCAGTCGCTTGCGCAACGCACGCGACTCATTAAAGCGCGCCGTGTCATCGCGAATAATGGCGGCGATCGACGCCATCTGGCCATCCTCGCCGGGCAGTAACGCCACGGTGAAGGCAATGGAAATCGTGCTGCCGTCACGCTTTAAGGCCGGTACTTGCAGAAGCGATGCGCCGTAACGGGTGGTACCGGTATGCATGGTCTGATCATAACCGGCCCAGTGCCTCGGCCGTTGCCGCTCGGGAATGATAATGTCGAGCGAAGCGCCCAACGCTTCGCTCGCCGGGAAGCCGAACAACCGTTCGGCAGCCGGGTTCCAGGCGGTAATGGTTCCCTTGACATCGGCTATTACCACCGCGTCGCCTATCGCCGTCAGGAACTGCCCTAGAGTGAGCGCCATAACGCTTAAACCGCTTTGGCCGAATGGATAAGCGCGATTTGCTCTTTCGAGTAACCCAGTTCGGTCAGCACCTCGTCGGTATGTTCGCCCAGCAGCGGCGAGGCGGTAATCTCGGGTTTGAGTTCCGAGAATTTGATCGGGCAGCCGACAGTCCAGTAACTTCCGCGTACCTTGTGCGGCACCTCGACGATAGAACCACTCGCCAACAGCGATTTATCGTGCAGCAATTCCTTCATTGACATCACCGGCGCGCAGGGGATGCCGAATTTACCGAAATAGTCCACCGCCGCGTACTTGTCTTTGCCCGAGGTCAAGATGAAATTTTCGATGGCGCCGAAGATTTCCATGATGTGCGGCTGCCGCGCTTTCGGGGTCGTATAGGCGGGATCATCACGCCATTCGGGATGTTCAATCGCATCGCAAATAGGCGTCCATACCAGGTCTTGCACGGTGAAATAAATGTACGCGTTAGGATCGGTTTCCCAGCCCTTGCACTTCAGAATCCAACCGGGCTGGCCGCCGCCGCCGGCGTTGCCGCCACGAGGCACGACGTCCGTGAACGGCTCGTGCGGATACTGCGGATATTCTTCCAGGTAGCCGACCCGGTCCAAACGGAGTTGGTCGCGCATCTTGACGCGGCACAGGTTAAGAACGGCATCCTGCATGGCGCAGGCCACTTTTTGCCCCTTGCCGGTCTTTTGACGGCCGATATAGGCGGTCAGGATGCCAATGGCCAGGTGCATGCCGGTATTGCTATCGCCCAAGGCCGCCGCCGAAATGGTCGGTCCGGCATTCTCGCCCTTCCACCAACCGGTGGTCGATGCCGCGCCGCCGGCGCATTGGGCGACATTTTCATAGGCTCGCAGATGTTCATAATGGTGGCCTTCGCTGAAGCCCTTGACCGACGCGAGAATCATCCGCGGATTTAATTCCTGGATATATTCCCAGGTGAAACCCATCCGATCCAGCGCGCCGGGGCCGAAGTTTTCCACCATGACATCGCTCTCTTTGATAAGCTTGATCAGGACTTCCTTGCCCTCGGGTTTCTTGGTGTCGAGCGTCAGCGAACGTTTGTTGCTATTGAGCATGGTAAAATACAGCGCGTCCGCATCGGGAATATCGCGTAATTGGTTACGGGTGATATCGCCCGAACCCGGACGTTCAATTTTGATCACGTCCGCACCGAACCAAGCCAGCATCTGAGTACACGCGGGACCCGCTTGGACATGCGTGAAGTCGATAATCTTGACACCCGCCAAAGGCAGATCTTTGTAGTTACTCATAAATTCATCTCCGTGGTTTATTGTGACTTATCAATTCATGGCCATAACGCTTATTTTTTCATCGCCTTGGCGGGATTCAGGTTGGTGATGCGGCCGCTTTCGGTACCGGCGGTCTCATCAATCGCGGCATTGATAAGCGTCGGCTTACCTGAGGCAATGGCTTGCTCCATGGCGCTGCGCAGTTCGTCGGCCGTCGTGACATGCGCGCCCACGCCGCCGAATGCCTGCATCAGCATGTCGTAGCGCGCATCCTTGACGAATACCGTGGGCGCCACATCCACGCCGCCAGAGGCATTTTTGTCGGTTCCCTTGTAAATGCCGTTATTGTTGAACACCACAATGCAGACCGGCAGGTTGTACCGGCAGAGGGTTTCCACCTCCATCCCGCTAAAACCGAAAGCCGAATCCCCTTCAATGGCGATAACCTGATTGCCGGTGACAACCGCCCCCGCGGCGGCGAAGCCCATGCCGATGCCCATCACGCCCCAGGTGCCCACATCCAGCCGCTTGCGGGGTAGGTACATATCCACGATGCTGCGGCCGAAATCGAGCGTATTGGCGCCTTCGCTAACCACAATGGCCTCGGGGTTGGCTTTGACGATATCTTTCACCACGCTTAGCGCGCTTTGGAAACTCATGGGGGACGGACGGGCGGCCAGTTTTTCAGCCATCTTGGCGAGGTTTTTGGCCTTGCGTTCCGCTATAGGGCCGGTCCAGTCAAGGGACGGTTTGGTCCAGCCGTGACCGATTCCGTCTAACAACGCTTTTACGCAAGAACCGACATCACCGATAAGCGGCGCGTCGATAGCGACATTGCTGTCGATTTCAGTTGGCGCGATATCGATCTGGATGAACTTTTTCGGTCCGTTTTCCTGGCCCCAGGTTTTGCCTTTGCCATGTGAGAGCAACCAGTTAAGACGGGCGCCGATGAGCAAAACCACATCGGCTTCTTGCAAAACATAAGATCGCGTCGCCGCGGCCGACAACTCATGCGTATCCGGCAGCAGTCCTTTGGCCATGGACATCGGCAGATAAGGGATGCCGGTTTTTTCGATCAAGGCGCGGATATCGGCATCGGCGCGCGCGTAGGCCGCGCCTTTTCCCAACAGAACCAAAGGCTTTTTGGCGTTTTTCAGCAGATCAAGGGCCCGGGCCACCGCCTCTGGGGCGGGCAGTTGTTTTGGCGCCGGATCCACCACTTTAATCAGGGACTTGCGTCCCGTCTCAAGGGGCAGGGTTTGCGAGAACAATTTGGCGGGAAGATCCAGATAAACCCCGCCAGGGCGCCCCGAAACGGCGGCGCGAATGGCGCGGGCAATCCCAACGCCAATGTCTTTGGCGTGCAGTACGCGAAAAGCGGCCTTGCATAGCGGCTTGGCGATGGCGAGCTGATCCATTTCCTCATAGTCGCCTTGCTGCAAATCGACGATCTCACGTTCACTGGAGCCGCTTATCAGGATCATGGGGAAGCAGTTGGTGGTGGCATTGGCAAGGGCGGTCAGTCCATTGAGGAAACCGGGCGCCGAAACGGTCATGCAAATGCCGGGTTTGCCGGTCAGGAAACCCGCCGCCGCCGCCGCGTTGCCGGCGTGCTGTTCATGACGGAAGGAAATGACGCGCAAACCTTCCCCTTGGGCCATGCGCAAAAGATCGGTAATGGGAATACCCGGCAAACCAAAGATCGTATCGATATCGTTGAGTTTGAGCGCGTCGAGGAAAAGGTGAAATCCATCGATCAATGCAGTTTCTTCGGATACTGCATGTGTCCCGATATCCATTTCGCTGATAACAGACATAAAGCCTCTCTTTAAATTGCCATGTTGTTCAATTCAGTGATGATTCAATTGTTCAATGCGTTGTTACGAATACACCGGATGCTTCTTTCCAAATAGGCGGGTGCTTCCACAGAGGAATAAGAATGACGCCGGAAAGTAATGCCATAATGGAGGAGACGATAATGGTAAAAGAATGGCCGTAAGAGGAAATCAGATACGCCGATAACACACCGCCATAAATACCGCCTAATCCCTTGGCCGTGGCATAAAGTAATCCGTAATTGGAGCCAGAAGCGACTTCGCCATAGTAATAACCTACTATTGAGGCGAACAGGGAATATAATGCCCCCCAGAAGAAAATCGAGATGATGCAGCTGCTGATAAATCCTGTTGAGCTGCCCGCTTGTGCAAAAAACAGCGCCACTAAGGAAAACATGCCGCAGAGAATATAGAAGATAGACATGGTCTTATCGACGCCAATTCTATCAGCGATCCAACCGCCCACCACCCTGCTTAGACCACTGGTGATAGCGATACCGACAGTAACAATTGTTCCCGCAGTCACGCTAAAATGGAACGCCGAGGCGAACTTGATACTTTTGGATATAAAAGTCAATCCCGCGGATGAAGCTAAAACAAACGAGGCGATCAGTACCCAGAACTGCCAGGTACGCATAGCTTCGCCCATGCTGTATTGTTTATCGCAAGGCCGTTTTGCCACGTTTTTCTTCGCGCCCGCGGTTGTTGAGAAATGATTCCAGCCCTTGGGCGGATCTTTCATAAAGAGGCCGGTGATGATAATGACGCCGGTGATAACAACCGTCATGAAAAAAATCACATTGAAAAACGCACTATCCGGCGCGGTCGGCGGGATATCCTGGATCGGTAAAATGAAAGGAATGGCCCCCCAGGAGAAGGCGGCGGATATCACCCCTATTGTGATATTCCTGTGGTCGGGGAACCATTTGTTGCAGGTTGTGATCGCGGCGTTATAGACAAATCCGCAAAAAAAACAACCAATACACCAAACAATGAGAACGACCGTATAGGAAAAAGTTTGTCCAAAGGCGCAAATCAGGATCCCCATGCCCGCAACGATACCCGCAACGACAGAAACAATCTTTGGTCCGAATTTGTCGCGCAGAATACCGCCAGGCAATGTGCCGAACGCCTGGAATATCACAAAGGTGGTGAACATTAACGAAAGTTTAGTCGGTTCCCAGCCATAAATTTTGGCGAAATGTGGCGCTATCACCGACCAGGCATATTCATATGGACTGATGACGGACATCGCCAGAAAAGCCAAAACAAACAGCCACCATCGACTAAAACCCAATATTTCCTTATCTGAACTTTTCTGCGTAGGTAGAGTCTCACTCATGGTACAGCCTCCTAAGATAGGATGTTCAAAAATAAATATTTTTTGAGTGAAACATCGGGAGATCGCTTCCTTTGAAAAAGGAATTCATCAGTGCCGTGCCACACTCAATTTTTATACTTGTAGACGTGAAGAGACGGTATGCCACGGCTTTATATAGCGCTCTATTCTTTTGGCTGGCATATACTCGTCATACTTCACTCGTCTCTTTGCGGGCCACGTTCATTCGTCCCGGTCACCAGAACAACATTTTTACCAGGATGTCTTCCTTTGCCATCGCGCCGCAGCTTAAATTAGGTAGAGCATTGACTCGTTATATTTCAGGTCACTTGTTTTTGATTTCAATCAATGTTAGCGTATCAATAACGAGTTGAAATATATTTGTTACGAATAGGCCTCCTCCCGCTGTTACATTTATCATATAATACTTTTCATTGCCTTTATTGTATGATTTTGCGAGCCATTTCTAATAATTTCTAAAATTATTTAATTAACATCGCAGAGGTAATGAAACCTTGTTCTGCTACTGATGTTTATTAAGACCTATGGGAGCGAATTGGGGAAATGTTTTTTTTTACTCTATCGATGATTTTAAATCATGAATCTGGCAAATATCTCGTTAAGACAACTACGGATCTTTTTAGCAGTTGCCGAACATCACAGTTTTAGTCGTGCAGGCAACATGATTTCATTAACACAATCCGCTATGAGTCACAGTATCGGCGAGTTGGAAACCGAATTAGGGATCAGACTTTTCGATCGCACCACACGAGAAGTGCTTTTAACTCAAGATGGGGCTGATCTGGCGGAAGAACTTCGGAGGATAATAAGTGAACTGGAAACCACGCTTAGTCATGCCCAGAGCAGGGGCGAGCGACGGCGCGGGCTGGTACACGTGGCCACCAGCCCGACGATTTCGGCGGGCATCATGCCCGGCTGTATCACGCAGGTCGTGGAGAATTATCCACAGATCAATTTAATCATTCATGATCAGGTTCAACAGCAAACCATTCAGATGGTGTTAAACGGCGAAGTGGATTTCGGCGTGATTGTCGAACCTTCGGTACCGTCCGATTTGTACACCGAGACATTTATGGAGGAGCCGTTTTGCCTGGTATTACCCAAGGCGCATCCCATTGCCCGGCAGAGTCAGGTGAAGTGGAGCAACCTGCAAAATCAGGAATTGGTTCTGCTTGATTATGCCTCGGGGAGTCGGCCTATTATCGACGATGCCTTGATGCGTCATGGCGTTAAACCCTGTGTCGTCCAGGAACTCGGGCATGTGGCGACCATATTTCGTATTTTACAGTCGGGCATAGGGGTTTCGATTATCCCGCAACTGGCCTTATCTTCCCTGGAGGGCTCCAGTTTGACCACCCGCCAATTGTGGCCAATGGAAAACAGGCGACTGCAACTGGCGCGTCGCCGTAATAGCTTGCTGTCGCCGGCGGCGACGGCGGTATGGAGACTGATTCAGAACCTGGGGTAGCGCCGCTGGGTGACTAAAAGCCCCCCAGCGGGCGTCATTGACGCAGCCAGTTGGACACGGACAGCGCGCGTAGACCAGCGCGTACACGGACCGCACGAGGATGTCGGGCACTGCCCAGGACCCAAAATGGCAAGTGAAAGTCCTGATGGAATAGGTTCTCGGAGGCAACACGAACAGGCTGGCTATCCATGATGATATCGTTGAGCCACCCCCCTGTAGCAAGCTGGCCGCCTGTTTTTTTACTTTGCCGCCATGACGGGTCGCGGTATAGTCGTGAACCCTGTTTTCAAACCGTTCGCGTACTGTAACGCCATGATATTGAACGTTGCGCACATCGCCCTGGAACAGCCGCCGAGTAACCCGTTGCTGGAGGTTCGCCATCTCACGCTATGCGCCGATAATGACAAACCCCGCCTGCGCGATATGTCATTGACGCTTAACCACGGGGAGCGTTTGGTCATCATCGGCCCGAACGGCAGCGGCAAGTCGACGCTGCTGCGCCTGCTGAGCAGCGAGCTGAAAGCGGACCAGGGCGGTATTTTTCTTGAAGGACGGGCGCTATCCAGCTATACCCGCCGGCAGAAAGCCAGAAGAATATCGTTAATGGCGCAAAACGATGCGGCCGACATGCGCCTGCGCGTCGATGAATATGTGATGCTCGGCCGGTTACCCCATCAGACCCGCGGCTCCGCCGACGAGGATAGGACAATTGTCGACCAAATGCTCAAGGACACCGGACTCTATCCCTTGCGTGCCGCTTATCTGGGCACGCTGTCCGGCGGCGAACAACAACGGGCGGGGCTCGCCAGGGCGCTTGCCCAACAGCCCACGCTGCTGCTGCTGGACGAACCCACCAACCATCTGGACCCCCTGGCCAGAATACAGTTGCTCTCCCTGATACGGAATAAACGCATCGCCACTGTCGCCGTACTGCACGATTTATCGCTGGTCAGCGCGTTTGCCGACCGGGTATTGATGATTAACCACGGCGCCAAATGCTGCGAAGGTAGTCCCGACGATGTCTTTGACTCGCCGCTCATGCAACACGTGTTCGGTCTGCACAGTTTTCGGGTTACCCACCCACGCAACGGCGAGTTATTGCGTTGCTTCGAGCCGGCCTGATTGCACGGGCAAGGTTTGGCGGGGAAAGCCCGTGCCGGGTGTCCGCCAAAACCGCTATTTCTTGATCTTTTCAGGTATAAGCCCAAGGCAATTACATTATATTAGCGTCATGGACGGCTTGGTTGCTTAGGGATCAGGCCGGCTGTTACTGGTGTGTAACCTAAACAGGTTATCGGGAAGTGAGGTGAGACGCCTCCGCAGCCCCCGCTGCTGTATTGCCGACGAAGCCATCACATGCCACTGCTTAATCGCGGGAAGGGATGGCTAAGGATGACGCTAAGCCAGAAGACCGGCACCGTAACGTATTGCGACAAACTCTTCGGCGGGAGGAGGATGTGCTGTTACGCGGATATGGCCGGCTTTTTTTTTCGCGTTCTCACACCACTTCAATCCGCTGATGGTTCAGCGATTGACAGTGGCGACTAAGGAGAAAGCGTGAAAAAATTTGCCGTATTGTTATTGACCATGGCATGGATTTCGTCGGCGTACTCATCCGGTTTTCCCGTCAAGGTGGACAGTTGCGGGCAGACCTTAACATTCGATAAAGCGCCCAAACGGGCCGTAATACATGACATCAATATGTCGGAGATGGCTTTCGCCCTGCATTTGCAGCCGCATATCGTCGGTGTCACCGGCATTACCGGTTGGTATAAAACCACGCCCGAGTTCGATCGCGAGAAAGGCAGTATCCCGGAACTGGCGCCAAAATATCCCTCTCTTGAAACACTGGTGGCGGTAAAACCGGACTTCTTTTTTGCCGGTTGGAACTACGGCATGAGAGTCGGCGGCGACGTCACCCCGCAAACATTGGCCAAGTACCATATCAAAACGCTGGTACTCAGCGAAAGCTGTATTCATGTCGATAAACATCGTCCCCGGGCCAGCATGGATCTGCTGTACGGCGATATGGATAAATTAGGCAAGATATTCGGCAAAGAAGAAGAGGCGCTGGCGCTTATCAAGCAGTGGAAATCGCAACTGGCCGCCATAAAAAGGAAAATCGGCCACAGAACGCCGTTGCGGGTCTTTGTTTATGATTCTGGCGAAGAAAAGCCTTTCACCAGCGGTGAATACGCCATGCCAACGGCAATCATTGAAGCCGCCGGCGGCAAAAACATCATGGACGACATGCAGACCAGTTGGGGAACCACTAATTGGGAAAATGTCGCCATGGCTGAGCCGGAATTCATCATTTTACTGGATTACCAAACCGGCGGCGGCGCGGAGGCATTACGCCGTTTTCTGGAATCGCACCCGTTGATGAAAAACACGCCGGCCGTGATGCGCCACCGTTACCTTAAGCTTAAGTATCAGGAACTGACGCCGGGACCGGCCAATATCGGCGCCATCACCAAACTGGCCCATGCGCTCTACCCGGATGCATTTCGCTAATGCGGCGACACCGCCGTTATGTCCTGCTCTGGGGACTGATTCCACCGCTACTGGCCGGCCTTTTTATGGCGGAGTTGACCTTGGGCACGGTGTCATTGTCATTGGCGCAAATAGGGCAGGCCATAGACATGACCCACATTGTGCCCCGTTCGGCAGTGATAAGGAGTATTGTCCTGGATATCCGTCTGCCACGCGCGTTGCTGGCCATGCTCACCGGCGCGGGACTCGCTATGGTGGGCGCGCTTTTACAGACCGTCACCCGTAATGATCTCGCCGATCCGTTTCTCTTTGGTTTATCTTCCGGCGCCTCCGCCGGCGCCGTCTGGGTCATTACGCGCCTGGGCGATCAATTGGGGATATGGACCTTGCCGTTGGCTTCGTTCGCGGGCGGGGCGCTTTCTTCGGCGACGGTAATACTGATTTTTGTTTTGCAATCCCATAAAGGAACGGAACGGCTGGTGGTCAGCGGTCTGGCCATTTCTTTCTTGTTCTCCGCGCTCACCAACTATTTTATTTTTACCGGCGACCAGCGGGCCGCCGGTTCGGTACTGTTCTGGTCTTTAGGCGGTCTGGGTCTTGCAAGCTGGAACAATATCGGTATTGCCCTGGCGGCGGTTTCACTCCTCGCCGGCGTTATCCTGTTCCGTCTGCGATCCCTTGATTCACTGCTGTCCGGCGAACAAACCGCCCACTCGCTCGGCATACCGGTAACCCGGTTGCGCATTGAGATTTTTATCAGTTGCGCGATGGCGACCTCCGCGCTGGTTGCCCTTACCGGCGTGATTGGGTTTATCGGCCTGATGGTGCCGCATTTGGTCCGTCCGTTCAGCGGGGTCAGACACGGCAAATTACTTCCGCTGGCGGCGTGCATCGGCGCGCTACTGCTGTTAACCGGCGATATACTCAGCCGCACGCTTGCCGCGCCTCAGGAATTGCCCATCGGCATTATTACCGGCAGTCTTGGCGGCCTGTTTGTTTTAGCAATGCTGCTACGGAAATAACATCGTTCCGGTGGTTTATACGCTAAATAATTCAAGTTGCATCGCGGCGGCAAGCGAGCGACAAATTCGTCGGGAACGAATTTGAACCGCCCGCCTCAAGCCTTTGATGAGCGACAGGGAGTCTTTCATGGATCCCTTAACCCTGGATAATACCGCGGCATTTTTCTGTAACAGTTCATTTTTTACACTCGCCAAAATTCGTTATATCCATAAAAAACTATTTTACTTTTATATTTGTAATGTTATAACGTACTTTACTTGATTCGGCTCTATGGCTCTTCCCACACAGAGATAGCATAAAGAGATAGCATAATATGAATGTTCAAGGTACATGTTTCCCCCTGCCTGTCGTGACCACCAATACAATCAGGATCCCATCCAACAGAACCCATCCGCGCTGGAAAACGGCGCTTTTTTGTACCCTGCTCACGGTTTTCACCTACGGCGTGGGAAGCCTCCCGGCTATCGCCGCGGACAAAATCATCAATGCAGTTGGCGTTGAAAACGAGTACGCCGACGTCATTTCACAAATCGGCGGACAGTATGTACATGTCGCCACCCTTATAAGCGACCCCAACACCGACCCGCACACGTTCGAAGCAAACCCGAAAATCGCCCAGCAAATCGCCGCATCCGATATCATCGTTGAAAACGGAATCGGCTATGACGATTGGGCGGACAAAATCATTAGCGCGGCGCCTAAAAGCAACCGGAAGATTATCAATGTTCAGCATCTTTTGAACTTGCCGGACTCTACGCCCAATCCACATCTCTGGTACGATCCCAAGACCATGCCAGCGGTCGCCGATGCCATCGCGCAGGATCTCGCTGCGCTGCTTCCGTCGCAAGCTCGCGTGTTCGAAGCGAACGCCAAGCATTTCAAAGCGTCATTGCAACCTTGGTACGACGCCATGGCGGCCTTCAAAGCGGATTACCCGAACGCGCCGGTGGCCGCGACGGAACCTGTGGCCAACTTTATGTTGCAGGCAATGGGCGTTGATATTAAAACGCCCTTCAGCCTACAGGCATCCATTATGAACGGTACGGATCCTTCACCCCAGGATGTGAGTACGCAAAATGCGCTATTCACCGGCCATAAAGTGAAGGTATTCGCTTATAACCAGCAGGTGACCAGCCCTCTTACAGGGTCGTTTCTGGCCCTGGCTAAGAAAAATCATATCCCGGTTGTCGGCGTTTATGAGACAATGCCGCGGCCAGGGTATCATTATCAATCCTGGATGCTGGCTGAAGTGATTGCCCTGCGTAAAGCCGTCGCAAACCGAGTCTCAACGGAAACACTCATTCAGGCCAAGCAATGAGAATGTCTAAAGAGCCCGATATTCTCAAGGTTGAGCGGCTGGGGATATCGTTCCCCGGCCATTCGGTTTTACGGGACGTGAGTTTTGTCTTAAGGCAGGGAGAATTCTGTGGCCTGATCGGTGCGAATGGCTCAGGCAAAACCACATTGCTGCGGACAATCCTCGGTTTTCAAAAATCCACCAGTGGCAATATCAGGATCAATGGTCTGCAAGGGCGGGCAGGCCGCAACGTTATAGGGTATGTGCCGCAAAAGAACGTCCTTGATCCCGATATGCCAATGAGAGCGCGGGATCTGGTGGCCCTAGGTCTAGATGGATATCGGCTGGGTTTGCCATTGTCGTCGCGAAAGCGCACGGATCTCGTTGAAAAAATGCTTAATGCCGTGGATGCGGAACACTTTGCTAACGAGCGGATCGGTAGGCTTTCCGGTGGACAGCAGCAAAGAATCTTGATTGCCCATGCCTTGATACGACAGCCAAAATTGCTGCTCCTTGATGAGCCGATAGCGAATCTCGATATCCGAAGTGTCGCTGAAATCGTTGGCCTCTTGGGGCGGCTTGCCAAAGAACAACAGGTCTCCGTGTTACTCTCCGCGCACGACATGAATCCCCTTCTTTCCAATATGGATCGCATCATTTATCTTGCCAATGGGCGGGCAGCAAGCGGACCGACCGATGCCGTGGTCAGGGGTGAGGTGTTGAGCCAACTTTATGGTCATCACATCGATGTCATTCGTGTCCATGGCCGTGTCCTGGTGGTGGCCGCCGCGTCTTCTGGCGATATATGTGACATGATGGCCCGTGAACCGGTCCATGTCGCACAAATTCCTTAATGTCATGAACATATTATCCTTCCTCTTTGCCGCCGGTTTTTTTACCAACCAGCCGGTCTATGTGGCGATGATAGTCGGCGGATGTACGGCAATCGTATCAGGCGTCGTGGGGGTTTTCACGGTGATACGCGGCCACGCTTTTGCAGGCCATGCGCTGGCGGATGTGAGTAGCGCGGGCGGCTCGGCCTCTTTTTTACTCGGCATCAACCCATTACTGGGTTTTGTGATTATGGCGGTACTCGGCGCAGCGGGAATAGAGTTGATTGGCGTCCAACGCGCCCGTGAACGTAGTCTTGCGACGGGGATCGTATTGAGCGCCGGTCTCGGCCTGTCCGCTTTGTTTCTTTATTTCGATATGACCACCCACAGCACGACCGGTGCCGCGATCACCGTTATGTTCGGGTCAATTTGGACGATTTCCCCGTCTATCCTTCCGTTGGCCATCGGTATCGGAATCAGTGTCATGCTGATAACCGGGCTTTTGTATCGCCCCTGGCTATTAAGTTCCGTCAACCCGGAACTGGCCAAAGTCCAAGGGATCAACATACGTTTCGTAAGCCTGCTGCATTCGCTGGCTTTGGCGCTGGCCGTAGCGCTCTCGGCAATGACGGTGGGCGCCATTTTATCCACTGCGCTATTGGTAGGGCCGTCGGCAATCGCATTGCAACTGTCGAAACGGCCCGGCCGGACAATATTGATAGCCGTGTTGATCGGGCTGGCAACCGTCTGGGCGGGTATCGTGCTCGCCTATGACAGCTTTTACTGGACGCCAGGACATGGATGGCCAGTCAGCTTTTTCATCGTTATGTTGATCTTCATCCTATATATCGCCATCGTACATTTACCGTGCCGGTTCAGCCGTCAAGCCGGTCGGCCGGAATACACTGACATAAAGGACATAAGGGAAGGCTAAGGATGTTCTCCAGTTTCATGATCAATACCTGGATTGTCGCCACTATTGTGGCCATCGCGGCGGGTATCGTCGGATTTTTTGTTATTGTCAGGGGGGCCGCCTTCGCCGCGCATTCATTGCCAATGGGCGCTTTTTCCGGCGCGGCGGCATCTGCGCTGCTTGGCATTAATCAACTTTACGGCCTTGTGGTGTTTTCAGGGCTGGGGATACTTGGCATCAGCCAACTTGGCAAGAAGAGCCGGCATGAGGTCGCCACCGCGCTATCGCTGGTGGCTCTGCTGAGTACCGGCACCTTGTTCCTGAGCATGACCCATCAATATTCCCAGTCTGTTTACGCGCTGCTGTTCGGTGAAATTTTAGGCATTAATAACGGTCAGAGAGTCCCTGTTATCATCGTAGGCGCGTTGTCAATCGCGATGGTTATTATCTTCTTCCGGCCGTTATTATTGAATTCAATATCACCCGAATTGGGGGAAATACGCGGCGTCTCTTCCCGTCGCATGGAACTTTGCTTCCTCACTGCCCTCGCGTTGACAACAGTCATGGCGCTGCCGGTGGTCGGCGCGTTGTTAGTCTTTAGCCTGATGATTGCTCCCCCGGCCATCGCCCGCTCCCTGACCGATCGCCCCGGAAAGGCCGTTCTCTACTCGATTGGTATCGCGCTCATCACCGTTTGGGCCTCAATCGCTATAGCTTATGTAACAAATTGGCCCATCGGCTTTTTTGTTGGCGCATTTGGCGCCGTATTCTATGGTAGCGGTCGCTGCTTTTCTCTTGCGCGCGCCCACTTTTAGGTGCCTATTTTAGCCGCTTACCTGTTTCATCAACCACTTTTTCCCCGTCTTCCTTGGCAAAAGCCCCATGTTGCGCATCCGGGAGAATGTCCAACACCACCTCCGACGGGCGGCAAAGCCGCGTGCCCAACGGAGTCACCACAATTGGACGGTTAATCAGGATCGGATATTGCAGCATGAAGTCGATGAGCTGATCGTCGGTAAAACGATCTTCGGCAAGGCCCAACTCGGTATAAGGTTCAACGTTCTTACGCAACAATTCCCTCACCCCGATCCCCATTTCAGCAATGCGTTTTATCAGTTCATCACGGGAAGGCGGCGTCTTTAAATAATAAATAATGGTCGGCTCGGTGCCGCTGTTGCGGATCAGCGCCAGTGTATTGCGCGAAGTGCCGCAGGCCGGGTTGTGATAGATGATAACGTTGCTCATATCGGTATCCCTTGAGAGAGTGAACCAGATTCGCCGAAACCGGCAATGTGCCGACGCCGGCGCATAACCCCTTTGACCACTAAAATATCTTTATGATGGCCGAAAGCCCCCAGTAACATAACACCTCCTGGCAGGGTAGCGAAGCGCCCCTGCCAGACGACCCTGCATTAACCCGCAAGTTGTTTGAGTTTCTCGATACCGGTGGGCTCTGACGCAAGAATGGGAACCAGCGCAATACGGGTGGCGTGCACGGACTTAACGGCGTCGATTTGGGGGTGCTCCCGTCGCGCGCGCTGACACAGCAACGGTGAACGGGTATCGGCAATGGCAAGACTGTTATTAATGATCCAGCCCCAAGGGTGAATCCCCGCACGAACAAGATCAGCCTGTAAATTGGCCGCCTCCAGCACCGGCGTGGTCTCCGGCAATGTGACCAATAAGACTTTCGTTCGTCGCGGATCCTGAAGCTGCATCATGGGCGTGGTGAACTGTCCCTTATCCCCCATTTTCTTGGCAATCTCCCGGTGGTATGCCCCGGTGGCATCCAGCAATAATAATGTGTGCCCGGTGGGAGCGGTGTCCATGACGACGAATCGCTTACCCGCTTCACGGATCACCCTTGAGAAAGCCTGAAATACCGCAATCTCTTCAGTACAGGGAGAGCGCAAGTCCTCCTCCAGCAGGCGCCTACCCGCTTCGTCCAGGTCGCGTCCCTTCGTCTCGAGCACATGCTGGCGATAGCGTTCCGTTTCATCGTGGGGATCGATTTTGCTGACCTTGAGATGTTGCAGGCTACCCTCAAGGGTTGTGCCGAGATGCGCGGCGGGATCCGATGTCGTCAAATGCACATCGAACCCCCTTTCGGCTAGGCTGACCGCTATTGCGGCGGCCATGGTTGTTTTACCCACCCCGCCTTTGCCCATCAGCATAACCAGACCCTGTCCATCGCGGGCGATGTCGTCCACCAGCTCGGAGAGCGATGGGCATTCCGGCGGTTGCGGCAGTTGTTGTTCAGGGAGGAAAGGGGGTTCCGGTCCAGGCTCGAAAAGCCCTCGAAGCGCGGGTACGCCGACCATATTTTCAGGCTGAAGGAATAAACTGTCCATGGGCAACCCCGCCAGACTACTGGGCAGATTTGCCAAAACCGCCTGTTCCCGGCGCCATATCGCGGCCGCCAGCGCATCCGTTGCCGCTGCCGATTCGGGCAAAACGCCGTTAATGACCAGATACTGGTTTCCAAGCCCGATAGCGGCAAGCTCATCATGGGTTCGGGCCACTTCCTGCAACGTCGATTTTTGCGGTCGCGCCACTAACACCAGGCGGGTGCGTTTGGGATCAGACAGGGCCTGAACGGCATGGGTATATTGATCACGCTGTTTTTCCAGTCCCGCCATCGGGCCGAGACAGGAAGCCCCGTCGGGATTGCTCTCAATGTAGCTGCTCCAGGCTCCGGGTAGTTGGAGAAGACGGATGGTGTGGCCGGTCGGCGCGGTGTCAAAAATGATATGGTCAAAACGGGTCAGTAGCGCCGGGTCGGTCAGTAACCCGGTGAATTCATCAAATGCGGCAATTTCAGTGGTACATGCCCCTGAAAGTTGTTCCCTGACGCTGTTAACCACCTCGTCGGGCAAAAGGCCCTGGATGGGGTCGACGATTCTGGCCCGATAGTCCTGCGCGGCGGCCTGCGGATCGATTTCCAGAGCTGAAAGTCCAGGCACGGCCGTTATCGGCAAAATGGCGTTGCCGATAGCTTGGTTAAACACCTGACCGACGTTTGAGGCCGGATCGGTGCTGACAAGCAAAACCCGTCTTCCCTGTCCCGCCAGGCGGATAGCCGTGGCGCAGGAAATCGAGGTTTTGCCGACCCCGCCTTTACCGGTAAAAAACAGGTAGCTGGGGATATTTTGCAGAAATTTCATATGCCCTCCCGACAGGCTCAGCAACAGGAAGTCCTACCGCCGCAACCACATGCCGGTGCCAACCCCACCTTTTCCCGCGGTATGCCGAACCAGCGGGCCAGTTCCGCCCGCTTCGGGTAACGGCCCGCCATCACGGTTTCCCCCTCCAGCAACAGCAATGGCAATCCCCCTGCCCCGGAGGCCTCAAGAAACGCTTTGGCTTTCTCATTATTGACAAAGTCCATGGGTTGTTGCGCCAGGTTATAACGCTCAACCTGAACATCGTGCGCTTTCAGCCACTGCACATCCGCCGCGAAATCGACCAAAACCCGATCGACATCCGCGCCGCAAACGCCGGTATTGCAGCACATCGCCGGGTCAAACACCGTTAACGTTTTCATTTTTGATTCCTCATATTCGAAATTTCATATATGTAGGGGTAAAATTTTTAGATACAGACCGTCTTACCACTGCTGGAAAAATTTGCCGACGCCAGCTTACGGGCGATGGCCTGCACATTGTCCTGCTGACTTAACCAGGCCTGCTCGATAATCTGCGCGGCCCACAAAGGCATATGCGGAGACAAACGGTAGTGAACCCATTTCCCATGCTTGCTATCCAGTAACAGCCCGCTTTCCCTAAGCATGGCTAGATGTCGAGAGATTTTGGGTTGCGACTGATCCAACGCGGCGCAGAGATCGCACACGCATAGCTCACCCATCTCCCGAAGCAATAATACGATGCTCAAACGGGTTTCGTCAGACAGGTTCTTGAAGAGTTGCAAAGAGGTTAAGGGCATCATTTCTCCTGTTGATCTTGGAAACAAGCATACGCCAAGGACGGATAAAAGCAATAACATATTCGAAAAAACGTATGTGTTTATTCCACAATAATACGGCGGCGCCTTCATTCTGCCATACCCCGCTCTGGCTGTTCCACTGCGCGCGTCACACCCATCGGGATTGCGGCGCCACTCTGAGCCAATCGCCGGTCTATTCTGCGAAAACGCCACGCTGTCGCCGCTGAAAATAACGTCCGCTGCCGGCGGCGGCCAAATCCATGCGACCGGAAGGCCATATGCCGCCCAGTCATGACCCTGGCACAAGGCGCTTCGCGCTACCCGCCTTTTTGGCTCTAGACGCCCGGCGCCCAGAGCCGAACCCCACATGACAGTTGCAGATGAAGCGACAATCTGTCTGTGCGGGATCGCAGCAACAGTCGACACTCATACCAAACTGGCGATGTGACCGCGCAACCATTGATGCGCATGATCACGATGGACGCGCTCGGGCCAAAGCATGAGCATCTCGAAGCCCGGCACATCAAGGGGCGGTTCGACCACGCGCAGGGCATCATTTTCACGCACCAGCCGCCAGGGCACCACCGCCACCAGATCGGTGCTCGCCAAGACCGCGCGAAGGAAAAGGAAGTGCGGCACGGATAGCGCGACACGGCGTATCATGCCCCGTTCGGCCAGGGCCATATCCGTCGCGCCATGAAACCCGCCGCCATCGGGAGAAACTATGGCATGGTCGAGCCGGCAGAATTGCGCCAGGGTGAGATGGCGCGTTAAGTGCGGGTGTCCGACTCGGCCGGCAAGCACATAGCGTTCCGTGAATAACGTGCGGCGATGCAGATTGGCTGGCGCTTCGGCGCCCGACATAAAGGCCAGGTCAATGTCGCCCTGCTCCGCTTTCTTCGCCACTTGTGAAGGTTCGCTCTGCACGATCGCCAGGCGCATCGCCGGTGCGGCCACACGCAGCGCCGAAAGTATGGGGAGCAGAATGGTGAATTCTCCGTAGTCGAAGGCTGAGACACGCCAGGTCTGGCAGGACTGGGCGGGGTCGAAGGCATCGGATGGCGCGACCGCCTGTTCCAGTGCGGCCAGCGCCTGCCGCAGCGGCTCGCGCAGTTCCTCGGCGCGGGCGGTGGGTCGCATTCCGCGGGGGCCGGGCAACAACAGCGGATCGCCGAAGAAGTCCCGCAACCGCGCGAGCTGCACGCTTACCGTAGGTTGCGATAAATTAAGGCGCCCGGCCGCGCGCGTGACGTTGTGCTCAATCAGCAAGGCATCGAGCGTCACCAATAAATTCAAGTCGAGCTGTCGCAGGGAATTACCCATAACAATACCAGATATAATGGAAATTCATTTCAACTATACCGGAAACGAAACTAACCTGCCCTCATCGACTTAGGGGGGTATCGATTATGCACATTCTTCTTGTCCACGCGCAGCCGGAACGCACATCCATGACACGCCATCTGGTTAACATTGCCGTTGAGGTATTGACGGCCCAAGGTCACTCGGTCGAGCAATCCGATCTCTATGGCATGGGGTGGAAAGCCGTATTCGACAGCCATGATTTCCCCAACCGGGTTAACGCAGAGCGCTTGTCATTCATCGAAGAGTCGGGACATGCTTTTACCCATGGCGCTCAGACACCAGACGTCGAGGACGAACAAAGAAAAGTTTTGGCGGCGGACGCGGTGATTCTGCTGTTCCCCCTCTGGTGGTTCGGCCTGCCCGCGATAATGAAAGGCTGGATAGAACGCGTATGGGCCTATGGCCTGGCATACGGCTATCAAGACAAGGGCAACGCGCATCGCTACGGGGAGGGCGGCTTCATGGGCAAACGCGCACTGCTGGCGGTATCCGTTGGTGGACCCGAGAGAGACTATTCCCCCCGCGGCATCAATGGTCCTTTGGATCAACTGCTGTTTCCTGTCACGCACGGTGCTTTGTTCTATACCGGCATGGAAGTACTACCCACCTTTGCCGTGTATGGAACCGGCCGGATTGCTTCCGACGGCATTGCCAAGGTGGAGGCCAATTGGCATAACCGATTGAAAGGGCTGTTTGACGACGCGCCGATTCCCTTTCGGTTACAAAACAACGGCGACTACCCGGATCGCCACGTCTTGGCCGATCACGTTGCGCCAGGTCAGACAGGCTTGTCGGCGCATATTAACGATGCTTCGGGAAGCGCTGCGAATGATCGTTGTTCACCGTATGGTTTAGAAAAAGATTGAGGCATAAAAATCTGTTAACCCGTCTTTAGAAGTGCGGTATGCCTAACATCATTCTAAGTGACACAAGCGCCAGTGTCAGCGAACTGAAAAAAACCCGATGGCCACGCTCGGCGCCGGAGATGGCTTCCCTGTCGCTATTCTCAACCGTAACCAACCCGCTTTTTACTGCGTTCCAGCTGCGCTTTACGAAAAGATGCTTGACGCGCATTACATGGCAAGCGAACGATTAGCAGCAAAAACCGAGCTATGATTGTCATTGCGACTTGCAAGTCAAAAACATATAAAAAACAGCAAAATCTGACCACCTGCTTCAGAGTGTAATGCAGACATTTGAATATTTATTTGAAGCCCAGCGCTTCCTGTCCCAAAGCCATCGTTATTTCAATCATGATTCTCTCGTCATATTGAATATGAGAAATTTTTGTCCACGTAAGCACGCCTCGTGCTCTTCTTTTACAACGGTAAATCCGTGATGCTCAAAAAAAGACTTTGCCGTGAGACTGGCTTCGACGCTTACTTTCCTCAAGCCCATCTCCACCGCGCGTTCAACCAGAGCGTTTATCAGAATGGTTCCTTTACCCTGCCGCTGACAGTCATGTGCCACAAAAAAGTGATTTATATGTCCATTTTTCTGTATGTCAGCATAACCATAAATACTTTCATTATTATTATAAAGAATGAAAGGTGCTTTTTCAGTGAGTTCTTGCCGCCACCAATCCATATCTATGTCTTCTGGCGCCCATGCGTTGAGTTGCTCTTGCGAGTAATCACGCACATTGATTAGATGTACGGTTTTAAAAACTCATTCCCATAGCTTTTCTGAATCACCTTGCTGGTAGCGACTGATTTTCATGTCACAATCTCGATATTTAGCTATCTTGATTATAGACTGATTCAAAGATCCACCTAAACAGAGTAAAACCGCGCCCTAAAGCGCGGATGCATACGCATCAATACTGCTGGAGGCTTAATCTTTGAAGCCTGGTTTGCCATTAGCCTGACGCCATTCTTTGACTTCCTGAACAATACTTTCTGGACTGTCATCTTTTCCATCCTCTGGATAGAAGATAAGATCAGTTCCTGATGGATGTTCGGCAATACGTCTAAATTCCCTGCCCCGTCGGTTATCATCCTCTTCTGTTGGCCCCACTGCTCGGCATATTTTACGAACCAAAATTCGCTTTCCGTATAATCAGACAATGTTTTTTCGCTCATATTATCCACCCTATATTGTTGAATGAATTTCAATATGACACATGGGCGTAGTTTTCCCCATATTATCAACATTGTAAATATCTCCCCTGACTTATTGGGTCAATATGGCATATTTCATTTCGATGGAATAGGTATTGGCACAGTAAACTATTCCACAAAAACTAATTTAGGATAAAAAATTTCTCTCATCAGTTAATGCCCACGGATTTTCCCTTTCCTTTTTAAACCAAGCATACAAACTTAAGGTATAGCTTTTTTTTAACCACCAAGGAACCTTGATTCTCTTCAGCCACGCTTTGTGATTGTTGAAAACAATCGTATTTCTTGAACAGGGTTCGCCTTTTTAATAACGTATCCATCCATAAAGGCACACGGCGACGGCCGCCAGTGAGAGAGAAGCGATGTAGATTATAGAATTTCACGCTGCCCTATCAGGACTGGGTAACGAACCGGGACGGTTATTCGCAGAACGTAATCCCAGAGGCACGTCGATAAAGGTTATCACGCTGAGCCATCGGCGGTATCACTCCGTTGTAGGAGGATCACGAGTGCCATTACGTATGACTTGGGAAAAAATAGTGGAATTAATACGTTAGGATATCTTTGGAGCGGGCGAAGGGAAATCACCCCCGCTCCAAAGATCTCGTAATCCCATGGATTTATTAGCAAAAACTTGATGCATTGTAGGACGATTTTGTAGGAGGAACTACAACGTTTTGCAAAGTCCTTAAAGCGGACAGTTATCAAGGCTGCGGCAGAAGTAGTAGTTTTTTGAAGATGCAACAGAAGCACGGTTTCCCTTCTGAGGCTTCTTATATATTGGTTGTGTCATTACCTTCTAAACCCTCAAAATTTGATGAGAAAAAAGTGATACTTCCTCCTATAATGAGAACAACTACTCATGCAAACAGAAGTGAACCATCACATTGATTTAAAATAACAAAGCATAAAATTAGTGATACTGTAAGTTAACCGTAAAGTAACCAGAACTTGGGAAATAACAAAACTGGACAATATTCATCAATCAACCACATCTACGTGCGGAAAATCATTCATGAGATTAATTTTTATCAGTTGGTTTTCCTGGCGACCACAATCTAAAAATGGACAATTCACCATGCGAAGAGGAAACATCAAGATCTATCCTCATCTCAGTCATTAACCCCGACAAAGCGTCATCATGCCTCTGAAGGCTTCGCACAGGGTTATTGCATTTAATTTCATCTTGGTATGACTGAGGTGATAATTTCAAAAGCCATCTATGCACCTACATAAATTTTTCAGAATCAGTGCAGTAATCCCCGTGAGTCAAAAATACATACTTACATGTTTAAATATACACTGTTGATTGATCCAGTATTTAAGATCAATAAACTTACACCAATTTAGGTTTTAAGCTTATCCCATTTAACAGCACTGACTATCCCCCAATTGCCGCTAGGGTTAGGCCTACGCCATTTTGCTGTCTCCATACTACGTAGATACTCAAGAGCCTCCAAAAACGTCCCAAATCGCTTCTGAGCGTGTTTATCACCTACTCCAAATGAGCCATCTCGATTGCTTGCCAGTCCGGGATGAAAACACGAGCCATCAGCAGCGTATGGAACCAACAGTTCCGGGTCGTTATCTTTGGATGTGCCGGAAACTAACAATTGCCACGGCTCAACATTTAAAGCCCCAGCCAACACCTCAATCGCATCCAAAGATGCATTGGAACCACCACGTTCAATGCGGCTCATATAGCTACGCGCAAACCCACACCGATCAGCAAAAGCTTCCTGGCTCATTCCACTGGCTATACGAAGTTCTTTTACCCGCTCGCCAAACTGTATTCTGAGAGATTTTTTCATGCACTGAATGTGCAATTTTGACTACTGTAAGGCCACGCTCCATTTGAGACATTTTGAATCCATCTTCGCGTCAGCGACCTCAGTCACTCGCATTAGTCGCCTTTCTCATGACAACCCTTAAAGATTCAAAATAAACACCAATAGTGACATTTAAAATCCAATAAGTATGATGATCGTCATCAGTTGGGCGACACCATCGTTCGCTATTAGGCGCGATGTGGTTTGGAAAGTGAGGGAATCATGGCGGGAGCAGACCTTTTATTACTGATGGCAGTGGGAGCCGCGCTTAGCTGGGCCAGCTATAGTGTGGTCGCTCATGTTGTATCGAAACAGCAGTTCAGCACGCTACGCGCAATTGCATGGGGGTCTCTGGGCACTCTCTCATTGGTGCTTGGTTTATACGCATTTTCTGCTGTTAGCGCTGAACACCCGGCAGAAAAACAAAATACCTTATGTTCAGGTAACAGCCCGGAATGCTATGCGAAAACGCACCACAACCCGGTCAGGGAGTGCAAGCAGGTAATGGACAAGAAAGCGACGTTTCGCCATGTGTGGCAGGAAAGTGAAGCGCAGCCGGTTTTCGGAACTTACTTGTGGCACGACGAGCAAAAGAAAACGATTCAAGCATTTGGAAATCAGGCTAACGCCATTAACAGTCTGGGAATGTTAACACCGCTTCAATATTTTTGTGTTTTCGACGCCAACTCCGGGGAAGTTATAACTGCTTCTTTCGAATAATCAATTAGTTATAACCATAATTTTATAAGGTCATTCAAAAATGACCATTATGTTATAATATTTAATATATACACAGTAACCCCAAACTTCATCAATGCACAGAAAAAGGAGTTTAAAATGGGTTTTTGCGCTTTATGCGATAAAGAAATTAATGATAAAAACGATTCCAAGGAACATATAATACCTAATAGTATCGGCGGCCGTAAAAAAGTAAAAGGATTTATATGTAACGCTTGCAACAATATTTCTGGAATAAATTGGGATTCAGAACTTAGTAAGCAACTTAATCCATTCAATATATTATTCATGGTAAACAGGGAAAGAGGGATACCAAGACCAGAGAAATTAAAAACCATAAGTGGAAAAGAATACCTTGTCCATCATGAAGGTGGTATGACGCCATCAAAACCTCAGGTTTTAATTAACGAAGGCATTAGCAAAACAATCAATATTACTGCACGCAATTCAGATGAAGCAAGGAGAATGGTTAAGGAGTTAAAAAATAAATTCCCAACCATAGATATTGAAAAGGTTCTTGAGAGTATGGAGAGTAAAAGTGAGTATCTTGATGAACCATTGCAATTTAAACTAGCCTTTGGAGGTGTTTCCGCTGGAAGATCTCTCGTAAAAACTGCCTTAGCGCTTGCTTATGAAGCCGGAATAAATCCTCGTAGCTGTGAAAATGCAATGACGTATCTTAGGGACAAAGATGGGGAACCTTGTTTCGGTTATTACTATGAAAAAGATGTAATCTTAGACAGGCCGCCTCGGACACCACTACACTGTGTTAGCATTTTTGGTAACCAAGCTCTTGGTATTTTAATTGCTTATGTTGAATACTTCGGTGTCCAGCGAGCGATTGTCTGTTTATCAGAGAACTATTCCGGTTCAAACATTGAGAGAACATATGCAATAAACCCTATGTCTGGTGAAGAATTATTATTAAAGGTGGATTTAACCACACTTAACATAGAAGATATAAAAAGCGCATATAGATATGAGAAATATAATAACGAGAACTTAATGAAAGCATTCGATCAAGTAATTCCTTACGCTATTGAATTATCTTTTGAAAGAGAAAAAAATAGAGCTTTGGCGGAGGCCATCGATTATGGTTTCAAGAACTGTGGTGCTAAGGAAGGGGAACAACTTACTCATGAGCATGTAAAAAAACTGGCCGAGCTAGTTACCGAAAAAATGATGCCATTTTTGATCCGACACATCAAATGATAAATTTTCGCACCTGCATTATTCACCTAAGAATTCTTATATGAATAATACAGATGCATAATAAGGTTCTTTTGTTTTTCAGCTTTTTAATTTTTATCACTGTAAAATAAATGCCGATATTGTTGCTCTTGAAACGCCGTATTCACGCGCTAACGCACTGACACTGGTTCCTCTATTGTTTTTCTCTATAATCGACCTACGGGCTTCGGGGGAGATTTTCGACGGTCTCCCCAACTTCTTTCCTTCAGCTTTTGCTCGTGACAGCCCCGCCTGAGTGCGCTCAACCAAGAGGTCACGTTCCATCTCCGCAACCGCTGCCAGCATCGACAACAGAAGCTTACCCGCTGCGGAGGTGAGATCAGTCGTGCCAAGCTGGTGGACAATAACCTTGATATTACGGTCAGCCAGCGCCCTTACCGTTTGCAGGACGTCAATCGCATCACGCCCCAGACGATCGAGCTTCGCTACCACCAACGTTTCACCATCGCGGATTTTATTGAGCATTTCAGAAAACGCTTTACGTTGCATTGCCGGAACCTTCCCGCTAACAACATCGGCAAACCAGTAATCAATTTTCCACCCAGCCTGCCCAAGTTCCAGCCGCTGGTTCTCAGTATCCTGCTGAGCGGTAGAAACACGTCCGTAGCCAAAAATAGCCATAGTCATTTCCTCATCCGGCCCCTGCCAGAAAACGGTGTCAACTTAGGATGGCCTGCCAGAAAAGCCAAGGCTAATTTTCCAACAGTGTGAAAGGGTGCGATTGGAAGGTGCCAGAAAACGGTCGTTTGTTGGCATGGTGTTGAACGCTATAGCGACACATCACCCAAAAGAGGCATGATAAGGAAACCCACTTTAAATATCGGAATACATGATGCTGGATTCACTTCTCCCGTATTTGCCCTTCGCAGGCGTCGTTATCGGTGCCGTTCTCCAATATGTTTTCACTCGCCAAATCGAATACAAACGCGCTGATCTTGACCCGTTATATTCAGACAGCTTTTATCTCTAAGTTAGTGTTATCCGTCGGCTCCGGTATTCCCTCGGT
>NZ_SZPQ01000049.1 GCF_005217455.1 Martelella alba | reverse complement strand
ATGGCCGGGGGTTTTTGAATGCAACTGGCGGAAGTTTTTCAGCTCTTCCATGGGCAGGTTATAGCCGGTCAGGTGCAGCAGGCTATAAAGCAACATGGAGCCATGGCCGTTGGAGAGAATAAAGCGGTCGCGATTAATCCATTTGGGATTGGCGGGATTGTGCCGCAGATAATCGTTCCACAAGACTTCGGCGATATCGGCCATGCCCATCGGGGCGCCGGGATGGCCGGATTTGGCTTTTTGCACGGCATCCATGCTAAGGGCACGAACAGCGTTGGCAAGCGTTCTACGTGTGGTCATGACATACTCCGGGGATTAGAGTTTCGCCGCCAGAAGGTCTTCCAGGCTTTGTTGGTCTACCGCGAATTGGCGAATGCCCTCGGCCAGTTTATCCACCGCCATAGGATCCTGGTTATGTTCCCAACGGAATTCGGACTCCGATAACGGCGCCGGCTGATGCAGGCCCTCAGTGGATGGCGTCAGTTTGCGTTGCACCGGCTCTTCGCTCTTATGCAGTTCTTCCAGCAATGCCGGAGAAATGGTCAGGCGATCGCAGCCGGCCAGCGCCAGAATTTGTTCGGCTTTGCGGAAGCTGGCGCCCATGATAACCGTCTGATAACGGTGTTGTTTGTAATAATGGTAAATCTTGCGCACGGACTTAACCCCCGGGTCCTGCTCGACATCATAGGGGGTCTGGGGCTTGCGCTGGTTATACCAATCATAGATGCGCCCAACGAACGGCGAAATAAGATAGACGCCGGCCTCGGCGCAGGCGCGGGCCTGGGCGAAGGAGAAAAGCAGCGTCAGATTGCAGTTGATGCCTTCCCGTTCCAGCTCCTCCGCCGCTTTGATGCCGGCCCAGGTGGACGCCAGTTTAATCAGAATGCGGGATTTATCGATGCCCTGTTGCTGGTAGAGACCAACCAGTTTACGGGCTTTCGCCACGCACATGCCGCGATCGAAGGACAACCGGGCGTCGACTTCGGTAGAGACGCGTCCGGGCACGCTTTTTAGGATTTCCACGCCGATATTGACCGCCAGTTTATCGCCGGCATTAATGATTTGGGTTTCGCGGCTGCCGCCCTGCTGGCGGGCGAACGCCAGCGCGTCTTCAAATAGGGGATGATAAGCGGTCAGGCTGGCGGCTTTGAGAATCAGCGAGGGATTGGTGGTGGCGTCCTGCGGTGTGTAGTGGCGAATCGAATCAATATCCCCGCTGTCGGCGACGACAGTGGTGAATTGTTTTAGCGCTTCTAACTGGTTCATTCTTAACTCCGTGAGGGAAAACAAAACTTCTCGTATGAGGCGGTATTAACTTAAGAATAACACTGCCTCAACAGGACGTAGAAAGAAATGCGCTTTTTCCGATTATTCCACTGGTTGAAAACGTAGAAAGCCGCGAACGGCCTGCTTTGGCGCCTTTCAGCGAACTTTTCGCGGACGCTGTCGCAGCCAGTTATCCAGTTCCTGGGCGAAAGTTTGCCGTTCCCGTTGACTCAGGGGCGACGGACCGCCGGTCTGGATGCCGCTGGAACGCAGCGTGTCCATAAAATCGCGCATAACCAGCCGCTCGCGGATGGTTTCCGGGCGATAACGTTCGCCACGGGGGGTAAGCGCCGCCGCGCCTTTGGCCAGTATTTCGCAAGACAGGGGAATATCGCTGGTGATCACCAGATCATCGCCTGCGACGCGACGGACGATTTCATTATCGGCCGCATCGAAGCCGGCTTGTACGCGCAAAGTGCGGATAAACGGCGAAGACGGCACGGTCAGCGTCTGATTGGCCACAAGGGTCGTCACTATCTCTTCGCGTTGGGCGGCGCGAAACAGGATGTCCTTGATGGCCTTGGGACACGCGTCGGCATCTACCCAAATGGCCATTACCCGTCCTCCCCGCCCAGCCAGTCACGGGCAGGCAGAAAGTCGCGATAGAGCGCTTCTTCCGGGCTGCCGGGCGACGGCCGGTAATCATATTCCCAACGCGCCAACGGCGGCAGGGACATTAATATGGACTCGGTACGTCCGCCGGATTGCAGGCCGAAGGTGGTCCCGCGATCCCATACCAAATTGAATTCGACATACCGCCCGCGACGATAAAGCTGAAATTGTCTCTCCCTGGCACCCCAGGCCAAATGTTTGCGTCGTCGCACGATGGGCAAATAGGCGGGCAGATACCCCTCGCCGACGGCGCGGGCGAAGGCGAAAGCCTGCGGAAAATCCGGCTCGCACACATCGTCGAAAAACAATCCGCCAATGCCTCGGGCCTCGTTGCGGTGTTTGAGAAAAAAATAGTCGTCGCACCAAGCTTTATAGCGCGGGTAGACCTGTTCGCCGAACGGGCGGCAAAGATTGCGGGCGGTGCGATGCCAATGCAAGGCATCCTCGACGAAACCGTAAAAAGGCGTGAGATCGAAACCCCCGCCGAACCACCAGACCGGTTCGGCGTCCGGTTTTTCGGCCATGAAAAAACGCACATTGGCATGGCTGGTGGGAATATAGGGATTTTCCGGATGCACCACCAGGGAAACGCCCAGCGCCTGGTAGGTCCGACCGGCCAGTTCCGGGCGACGGGCGGTGGCCGAGGCGGGCAGGGCGGCGCCCGCGACATGGGAAAAGTTTACGCCGGCCTGTTCGAATATCGCGCCGCCGGTGAGCAAACGGCTACGCCCGCCGCCGCCTTCCTCGCGGCGCCACGGGTCCTCTTTGAACACGCCGCCCCCATCTTCGTCGGCCAGCGCGGCGCAGATATCGTCCTGCAACCGCCGAAGAAAACATTCAATGTGTTCGATATCAGGCTGATTCATACCACGGGCTCACGATTGATCGCTTGCGCCATCAGCGACGCCCCCCCAGTATAACGTCCTCTTGCCCCCTTGACGAATTCCCCTGGCCCGGATTGATCATGGCGCAATAAACATCGGACTTTCACGCCGGCCAAGTGGCAAAATGAATCATGGCGAGTATATTTGCTTTAATGGGAAATAACGTGATATTCAATAAACTTGTCATACGCCAAGCTGCCTCTTCGTTGGCAATGTTTGCTTACTTGCCGCCGCGATGGGACTCGAAGTATTTAGCGTATAATTAATCTTTTCATTCAGGTTGATGGCGGGCGCCTATGGAAATTCGTGTATTTCGCCAAGACGATTTTGAAGAAGTGATCACGCTTTGGGAGCGTTGCGGCCTTTTGCGGCAGTGGAATGATCCCGAAATGGATATCGAACGGAAAATGAATCATGATCCTGATCTGTTTCTGGTCGCGGAAGTGGCCGGGGAAGTTGTCGGCTCCATCATGGGCGGCTATGACGGGCATCGCGGTTCGGCCTATTATCTGGGCGTTCATCCGGATTTTCGTGGACGCGGCATCGCCAATGCGCTGATAAGCCGGCTTGAGAAAAAACTGATCGCCCGCGGCTGTCCCAAAATCCACCTTATGGTGCGTAAAGACAATGCGGCGGTAATCGGTATGTATGAAAAACTCGAGTACGAGGTGGTCGATAGCGTGACATTGGGCAAACGGCTAATAGAAGACCAGGAATATTGAGCGTCGGCCGGGGATAACCTTGCGATAACCACGTCAAGGGCGCTTTATCATCCTGTCGCGGCAGCCTTAGGGATGCGGCGTGCCAATGTCCCGTTTTTCGACAACTGCTGGTCCAGGCGCGCGGTAACTTCCGGTCATGGAACCTGCGAGGATTAGGCATGCCGCCGTGATGCCCCTTGAAATATTCATCGCAAAAAGTATAAACGGCGGCACTTTTACCCGGCGCCGTTATCAAAGACCGGAACGGAAAGCATGATGCCTCCGTTATGGAGTGAACCGAAGGAGAGAGTATGCAGCGTTTACGCCCTATATTGATTGGGCTGCCCCTTGTACTGGCGGGATGTTCAAGCGTCGGTTTTTCCTGGTCAAGCCTTTCGCCGTTCAACTGGTTTAGAAGCGAGGTGACCGTGACGGACCGCGGCGTGGGGGGAATCAATGCCGCCACGCCCTTGACCGAGGATGCGCTGGATAAGGCGCTGTCGGGGGATTATCGCTTCCGCAAGGGGATGGAAACCGCCAATGGCGGCATCGTCTCATTTTACCAGGCGCTAAAAGATAAAGAAGTTGAAATGACCATTTACGGGGCCGATTCGGGTGGGGTTTCCCGAGTGGTGGTCGAGGACAAATCCGTTCCCAGCGCCTGGGGCGTTAAAATCGGCACGGTGTTCAGCGATTTGTATGATAAGGCGTTCGGCGCCTGCCGCAAGGGTGTCGGCGAGGATAGCGAGGCGGTGGTCTGCGCCGCGCCGCAGAGCAGGCATGTGGATTATGTTTTTATCGGCGAATGGCAGGGCCCGGAATCCCTGATGCCGGCCGACGATGTGCTTAGACACTGGCGGGTCGGCAAAATTATCTGGCATGCCGATACCGTTCATTAACCCCGCCGTCCCGGTTAACGGCGCCGTCGTCGCGGGATAATCCCGCTCTCGGAATCATCCTGCCGGCGATGCGCGCTTTACTGCCGACATCCCGGTGATGTCCTCCTCATGTTCCCGCCGTCCGCGTGTCCGAACCCTCGGGTTTTGCACCCTTTGCGGGCTTATAGCGTTTGATAATGCCAAAGTCCAAAAGGATATATAAAACCGTTACTGTTTATTGGCCTGTTATAAATAAACTAGCTTTATTCCAGACGAATTATTTATTCTTTTCACAAGGCAAAGCATGCAACGAACGCTTTTAACCGGCCATACCCTGCGCATGGGGTTGGCGGCAATATTGCTGATTGGCGGCCCGGCGCATTCCACCGAGTTGTTGAACAGCTCATACGATGTGGCGCGCGAGCTGTTTGCCGCCTTGAATCCCCCCTTTGAGCAGATCTGGCAGAACGAGCATCCCGGCGATAAGCTGACCATCAAACAGTCCCATGCCGGCTCATCCAAGCAAGCGCTGGCCATATTGCAGGGCCTGCGGGCGGATGTGGTGACCTACAACCAGGTGACCGACGTACAAATCCTTCATGATCGCGGCAACCTGATCCCCGCGGACTGGCAAAGCCGTCTACCCAACAACAGTTCGCCGTTTTATTCCACCATGGCGTTTTTGGTGCGTAAGGGCAATCCGAAAAATATCCATGACTGGCGGGATTTGGCGCGGGACGATGTGAAACTGGTTTTTCCCAATCCGAAGACCTCAGGCAACGGGCGTTACACTTATCTCGCGGCGTGGGGGGCGGAAAATTTGGCGGATGGCGGCGATCAGGCCAAAACCCGCGCCTGGATGCAGAAATTTCTCGCTAATGTCGAGGTATTCGACACCGGCGGGCGGGGCGCCACCACCACCTTTGCGGAACGCGGGCAGGGCGACGTGCTGATTTCATTCGAATCGGAAGTCAATAATATCCGGCATCAATACGGCGACGACAATTACCAGGTCATCGTACCGAAAAACAATATTCTGGCGGAATTTCCGGTGACCTGGGTGGATAAAAATGTCGAGAAAAACGGTACCGGACAGGCGGCCCGGGAATACCTGAAGTATCTTTACAGCCCGGCGGCGCAAAAGATCATCGCCGGATTTTACTACCGGGTCAACGATCCGGCCGTCATGGCCGCCAATAAAGATAAATTTCCCCAGGTCAGCCTCTTTAGGGTGGAAGATCAATTCGGCGGCTGGCCGCAGGTCATGAAGACGCATTTCGCCGAGGGCGGCGAACTGGATAAATTACTTGCGGCGGGGCATCAATAATGTTCGCGCTGCCTAGCAAACGCGTGTTGCCCGGTTTCGGTCTGAGTTTGGGCAGCAGTCTGCTGTTTGTCTGCCTGATCCTGCTGCTGCCCCTTTGCGCGCTTATCATGCAATTGGGGCAAATGACCTGGCAACAGTACTGGCAGGTTATCACCGCGCCGCAATTGGTGGCGGCCTATCGGGTGACCTTGCTGTCGGCAGGCCTCGCCGCGCTGTTCAACGCGTTTTTCGGCATGTTGATGGCCTGGATCCTGACCCGGTACACCTTTCCTGGCCGGAAGTTGCTGGACGGCTTGATGGATTTGCCGTTTGCCCTGCCCACCGCGGTGGCCGGCCTGACCCTGGCGACACTGTTTTCCACTACCGGCTGGTATGGCGCCTGGCTGGACCAGTTCGGCATCAAGGTTTCCTATACCTGGCTGGGTATCGCCGTGGCGATGGCCTTCACCAGCATTCCGTTCGTGGTTCGCACCGTGCAGCCGGTACTGGAAGAGCTGGGACCGGAATATGAAGAAGCCGCCGAAACTCTCGGCGCCGGCCGTTGGCAGTCTTTCCGGCGTGTGGTTCTGCCCGAGGTGGCGCCCGCCCTGCTGGCCGGCACCGCCTTGTCATTCACCCGCAGTCTGGGCGAATTCGGCGCGGTGATTTTTATCGCCGGCAACATCGCCTGGAAAACCGAAGTGACCTCGCTGATGATTTTCATCCGGTTGCAGGAATTCGATTATCCGGCCGCCAGCGCCGTCGCCTCGGTCATCCTGGCGGTCTCGCTGTTGCTGCTGTTTGCCATCAATATATTGCAATCCCGCTTCGGCCGGCGTCTGGGGGGCCACTGATGTCTGATGTTTTCGTTGCCAACGGCGCCCTGCGCGAGCGCGTCGACTGGCTGAAATGGACGCTTATCGGTATCGGCGGTCTGTTGTCGCTGGTGCTGCTGGTTATTCCCATGGCCTACATCTTCATTACCGCCTTTGGCGGCGGGATATCGCTGGTCTGGCAGAATCTGCGCGATGCCGACATGTTGCACGCCATCTGGCTAACGGTGCTGATAGCCCTTATCACCGTACCGGTCAACGTAGTGTTCGGCACTTTGCTGGCCTGGCTGGTCAGCCGTTTCGCCTTTCCCGGGCGGCAACTGCTGCTGACCCTGCTGGATATTCCGTTCGCGGTATCGCCGGTGGTGGCCGGACTGTTGTGCCTGCTGTTTTATGGCAGCAACGGTCCCATTGGCGGCTGGCTAGAGGACCATAATGTCCAATTGATGTTCGCCTGGCCCGGTATGGCGCTGGTCAGCGTTTTCGTCACTTGTCCCTTTGTGGTTCGCGAATTGGTCCCGGTGATGATGAGCCAGGGCGGCGAGGAAGACGAGGCGGCTATCTTGCTCGGCGCCTCCGGCTGGCAGATGTTCCGGCGCGTCACCCTGCCCAACATCCGCTGGGCGCTGCTCTACGGCGTGATTTTGACCAATGCGCGGACCATCGGCGAATTTGGCGCGGTGTCGGTGGTGTCGGGCTCTATCCGCGGCGAGACCTATACCTTGCCGTTGCAAGTCGAATTATTGCATCAGGACTACAACACAGTGGGCGCGTTTACCGCCGCCGGCTTGCTGACCCTGATGGCCATGGCCACGTTATTCCTGAAAAGCGGCATGCAATGGCGTTTGTCGCGCCAACAGGCCCAGTTTCAACGGGAGGACCCCCAGTGAGTATCGAAATTGATAACATCAGTAAATATTTCGACAACACCAAGGTGCTGAACGATATTTCCCTTGATATCTCGACCGGCGAGATGGTGGCGTTACTGGGGCCGTCCGGTTCCGGCAAGACGACGTTGTTGCGTATCATCGCCGGCCTTGAGCGACACAATAGCGGCCGTCTGCGTTTCGGCGGCCGGGATGTCGGACATATTCATGCCCGCGAACGGCAGGTGGGTTTTGTTTTTCAACATTACGCACTGTTTCGCCACATGACCGTTGCTGAAAACATCGCTTTCGGCTTAACGGTTTTACCACGCCGCGAGCGGCCCAGCCGGACATTGATCAAGCAGAAAGTCGCGCAATTGCTGGAAATGGTGCAACTCGGCCAACTGGCCAATCGTTACCCTTCCCAGTTGTCCGGCGGCCAGAAACAGCGCGTGGCCCTGGCCCGCGCGCTGGCCGTCGAACCGCAGATTCTCCTGCTTGACGAGCCGTTCGGCGCGTTGGACGCCCAGGTCCGCAAAGAGTTGCGCCGCTGGCTGCGGCAATTGCACGATGAACTCAAATTCACCAGCGTATTCGTTACCCACGATCAGGAAGAAGCGATGGAGGTCGCCGATCGCGTGGTGGTAATGAGCCAGGGCAACATTGAACAGGCGGGTACGCCGCAGGAAGTATGGCGCGACCCGGCCAGCCGTTTTGTCTTGGAATTCCTGGGCGAGGTCAACCGGTTACCGGGGGAAATCCGCGGATCGCAAATCCATGTCGGTCATTATCATTGGCCGCTGCATTATACGCCCATCCACCAGGGGCCGGTGGAATTGCTGCTGCGTCCCTGGGAAATGGCCGTAAGCCAGCAGCCCGGCGAACAGCATCCGTTGCCGGTGCAGATAAGCGATATCAGTCCCCGCGGCCACTATTGGCAAGCGACCGTTACGCCGCTGGGCTGGCATCGGGATCCCCTGAGTTTGATATTGCCGGCCACGGGCGGCGGCCTGCCGCCGCAGCGGGGCGAACGTTATTATCTCGGCGCCGGCCACGCCCGGCTCTATGTGGGCGATAAAGCGCTGCAACCCGCAGCGCTGGCCGAAAGCGCCTAAGACTCCCGCCGTTTCCGGCCGTGGTGTCTCGCCGCCGGATCCTTATGGACGGCGGCGCTTTGTTTTGTTTCCAATTTGATAGTATTATTGTCAATAAATATGAAATTTAACCGTAAATTGAGCGCAACGGTATGTTTCTTAGCCACAGGCGACCCCTCGGTCGCTTGTTTTGTATCGGGATATCGGCGTGACGACACTTGAGCAGTGCATTGGCAATACTCCGCTGGTGACTTTACAGCGTATGGGACGGGAAACCGGGTGTGAGATCCGGATAAAACTGGAAGGCAACAATCCGGCCGGATCGGTCAAGGACCGGGCGGCGCTGGCCATGATCCGGGAAGCGGAGCGCCGCGGCGAAATCAGTCCCGGCGACCGGCTTATCGAGGCCACCAGCGGCAATACCGGTATCGCGCTGGCCATGATTGCCGCCGTTAAAGGATATAAACTGACCCTGCTGATGCCGGACAATATGAGTATGGAGCGTCAGGCGGCGATGCAGGCCTACGGCGCCGAACTGATACTGGTTGGCCGGGATGAGGGCATGGAAGGGGCGCGCGATCGGGCGCAAACCCTGATGCGGCAAGGCCGTGGCAAGGTTCTCGACCAGTTCAATAATCCGGATAATGTTTTCGCCCACTTTTCCTCCACTGGTCCGGAAATCTGGCGGCAGACGGCGGGTAACATCACCCATTTCGTCTCCAGTATGGGCACCACCGGCACCATCACCGGGGTTGGCCAGTTTTTGAAAAGCCAGAATCCGGCGGTGCGGGTCATCGGACTACAGCCGGCGGAGGGCAGCGCCATTCCGGGCATACGGCGCTGGCCAGACGCTTACATGCCGGGCATCTACCGTCCGGAGGTGGTTGACGATATCCTGGATATGGATCAAGGCACGGCGGAAGACACTATGCGCCGCCTGGCGCGGGAAGAAGGGGTGTTTTGCGGCGTCAGCTCCGGCGGCGCGGTGGCGGGCGCGTTGCGGATTGCCGCCGAACATCCGGGTAGCCTGATTGTCGCGATCATTTGCGATCGCGGCGACCGTTACTTATCCACTGGCATTTTCGACTGTCGGTAAGCGGCGTAAACGGCAGCGATTCCCTGATCGCACAGGAAAAATTGTCGCTGCGACGACATATTATATGAACGACGTTCCCTTTATTATGTCATACCAGCATCAAGCCGGTCTGCGTCATAATGGGACAGACGCATACTGTTGCGGTTTCAATGGAATATCGCGGAGAGAGTTTATGAACATCTTACTGGTTGATGATGACAGGGAGCTTGGCACGATGCTGAGCGACTACCTGACCGCCGAGGGGTTTGTCACATCCTGGGTTTCGTCCGGGCAGGAGGGAATAGACGGCGCCTTGTCCGACGATTATACCGCCATGATTCTGGATATCATGCTGCCGGATATGAGCGGCATTGATGTGCTGCGCCAGGTGCGCAGGAGCAGCCGTATTCCCATTATCATGCTTACCGCCAAAGGCGATAATATCGACAGGGTTATCGGACTGGAAATGGGCGCGGACGATTATATGCCCAAACCCTGTTATCCGCGCGAGCTGGTGGCCCGTCTGCGGGCGGTGCTGCGTCGGTTTGACGAACAGCGGGAAGACCCGGCGGAAAACGGCCTGGTGACATACGGCGATCTGACGCTGAATCCGGCGACCCGCAACAGTTTGTGGCAGGGCAAACCCTTTGACCTGACCGCATCCGAATTCAATCTCCTTGAGTTGCTGATGCGCACCCCCGATCGGGTGGTGTCCAAAGACGATCTTTCCGAAAAGGGGCTCGGGCGGCGCCGAGAGGCCTACGATCGCAGTGTGGATGTGCATATCAGTAATATCCGGCAGAAACTGGCGGCGTTAACGGGCAACAGCCTGAGCATCGAAACAGTGCGCAGTATCGGCTACCGTATCCGCTAATGCAGAATCGCGGTCGGCTTTTCTGGAAGATCCTGCTGGGATTTTGGCTGATTTTTCTGTTAATGACCCAACTGCTGTGGGTGGGCTTCGCTTTATACGGCGATCACCGCGAGTCGCCGGAGGAAAGCATGTCCCGGCGGCTGGAAAACTTGCAGCTCGATTCGGCGGCATCGGTGATAAAAAGCGGCGGTCTGCCGGCATTGCAATCGTTGATGGCTGATTGGCGCCCCGAACAGCGGCGAATCTTTTCTTTCGCGCCGGTTGACGGGACCGAACCGCCGCCCGTAGACGCCGCCCCGCCCGCAAACGCCGCGCCGCCCGCCGACATGGCGGGTTTGCCTCTTCCGCCGGCCACCCGATTGGCGACGGCGCCCGATGGGAAAACCTATCTGCTAAAATACGACCGCGAGGCCGTGCGCCGGAACGCGCATAGCGGTCCGCGCGGCAGTATCCTGCATATGCCCAGCCCATTATTTTGGTTGGGCATGATGGTGGGGTTGCTGTTTAGCCTGTTGTTGGCCTGGAATCTGAGCCGGCCGATGAGGCAACTGCGTCAGGCTTTCGCCCGGGTGGCGCAGGGCGATTTGACCGTGCGTCTGTATCCGGTCATGCGGCGCAGGCATGATGAAATCACCGATGTCGCCAGGGATTTCGACGCCATGGCTGAACGGCTGCATGTGTTGGTCAGCGCCAGGGAAGTCTTATTGCACGATGTGTCGCATGAGTTGCGTTCGCCGCTGGCCCGGCTGCAATTGGCCATTGGTTTGGCCCATCAGAATCCGGGCAATGTCGACTCGTCCCTGGATCGCATCGAACAGGAAGCCGGTCGTTTGGATAAGATGATCGGCGAACTGCTGGCGCTATCGCGATCGGAATACCAGGATGGCGCGGGAGAGGATTATTTCGACTTGCTGGGATTGGTGGAGGCCGTGGTGAACGACGCCCGCTATGAAGCGCAGGTCCCCGGCGTTGAAATCCGGCTGAACGCCGACCAGCCGGAAGATTATACCGTTAAGGGCAATGCCGAGATGATGCGCCGGGGCTTTGAAAATATCATACGCAATGCATTGCGCTTTTCCAGTCATGGGCAGCGGGTCGACGTCGCGCTGTCCCGCTCGGACGGGTTGCTGATTATCACCGTCTCTGATCAGGGGCCGGGGGTGGATGAAGATAAACTGTCCAGTATGTTCGATCCTTTCGTCAGGGTGAATTCGCCGATGATGGGCAAGGGTTATGGCCTTGGTCTGGCTATAACCCGTAAAGTCGTTTTGGCGCACGGCGGGCAGGTGGAGGCGTATAACGGCGCCGGCGGGGGATTGGTGATCCGGGTCGCCATACCGCGCTGGCGGCGCTAGCGTGCGGTGATCGCGGCGCTTAGACTTGCGCGGATTACGCTAAAAATAACAACGGCGCCCCGGGGGCGCCGTTGTCGTCAACCTATTGTGCTGTGTGGCTGACGGCCAAGCGGCCGCCGGAAAATCATTTTTTAATGCGGATAATGGGGGTTTCGCCGACCACGACGCTGCCGGACAATTTCACCAGTTCTTTTATTTCATCCATGTTGGAAATCACCACCGGCGTCAACGTGGATTTGGCTTTGTCCTCCAGCAGCGGCAAATCGAATTCGATGACCACATCGCCCTTTTTGACGCGCTGACCTTCCTGGGCTATCCGTTGGAATCCCTCGCCCTTGAGTTCGACGGTATCGATACCGAAATGGACAAAAAGCTCGATACCGCTGTCCGATTCGATTGAAAAAGCATGGTTGGTTTCAAAGATTTTACCGATGGTCCCGTCCACCGGTGCTACCATCTTGTTTCCACTGGGTTTAATGGCAATCCCGTCACCGACGATTTTTTCGGCGAAAACCACATCGGGAACATCTTCAATGTTCACGATTTCGCCGGAAAGCGGCGCGACTATTTCAATGCTTCCCGTGTCTTTCTTGTCATCGGAAACCAGAGATTTCAATTTATCGAACAAACCCATGATCTTCTCCTAAGCATTTATACGGGTCAGCGTCATGAAATCAGCAGAGCGTTTTTTCTTTAATGAATTTGTTCACCAGATTCATCAGCTCTTCCGCGGTTGGTTGAGCCAAGGCTTCCTCTGCCAACGCTTTTGCATCACCATAGTTAGTATTACGTATAACTTTCTTGATGCGCGGAATAGAGATAGCACTCATGCTGAACTCGTCCAGCCCCATCCCTAATAACAGTAGTGTAGCACGTTCATCACCCGCCAGCTCGCCACACATGCCTGTCCATTTACCTTCCGCATGGGATGCGTCGATAACCTGTTTAATCAAAGTCAACACAGCCGGAGCCATGGGGTTATAAAGATGCGAAATTAACTCGTTACCGCGATCCACCGCCAGAGTATACTGAGTTAAGTCGTTTGTCCCAATACTAAAAAAGTCGACTTCCTTGGCCAGATGCCGGGCGATGGTCGCGGCGGCCGGCGTTTCCACCATAACGCCCACTTCAATGCTTTCGTCGAAGGCTTTGCCTTCCTCGCGTAATTGCGTTTTTAGCAATTCCAGCTCGACCTTGAGCGTGCGAACTTCTTCCACCGAAATGATCATCGGATACATGATGCGCAGCTTACCAAAAGCCGACGCCCGCAGGATGGCGCGCAGTTGCGCATGCAGCATCTCTTTGCGGTCCAGGACGATGCGGATGGCGCGCCAGCCCAGGAACGGGTTGTCCTCTTTGGGCAGATTCATGTAAGGCAGGTCCTTGTCCCCGCCGATATCCATGGTCCGCACAATGATAGAGCCGGTGGACAGGGATTCCGCCACGGCCTTGTAGGCCTGGAACTGCTCTTCTTCCGAAGGCAGACTGTCGCGATCCATGAACAGGAATTCGGTGCGATACAAGCCGACGCCCTCGGCGCCGTTGCGTTCTGCCCCGGCCACATCGCGCACGGTGCCGATATTGGCGCAGACTTCCACCTGATGGCCGTCGAGAGTAATGGCGGGCAGATCTTTTAGCTTGGCCAGCTCGGTTTTCTCGGCGACATACTGGCTTTGCAGCGCCTTGATTTCTTCAATTTGTTCCGGCGTGGGGTCGATATAGACACGGTTGTTTACCGCATCCAGTATGATAAAGGTGCCGTTCGCCACTTGCTGGGTCACATTGCCGGTGCCGACGATGGCGGGCAATTCCAGGGAACGGGCCATAATGGAGGTATGGGATGTGCGGCCGCCCAAGTCGGTGACGATGCCCAACACCTTGTCCAGGTTTAGCTGGGCGGTTTCCGATGGCGTCAAATCCCCCGCCACCAGGATCACTTCTTCGCTGATGGCGCTCAGATCGATAATCGGCATGCCGAGTATGTTCTTCAACAACCGCTTGCCGATATCGCGTACGTCCGTGGCGCGTTCTTTAAGGTATTCGTCATCGAGTTCCTCCAGCGCCTTGGCCTGGGTCTCAATAACGTTGTAGACGGCGGCATCGGCTGACGCCAGCTCGTCTTTGATGAGGGCTATGATATCCTGCTCAAGCTCTTCGTCTTCCAACAACATGATATGGCCTTCGAAGATGGCTTCCTTTTCTTCACCGAAGGTTGCGCCGGCTTTGGCTTTAATCGCTTCCAACTGGGCGGACGCCTTGGCACGGCCGGTGAGGAAACGCTCGATTTCCTGGTCGACCTGGGTGGCGGAAATTTTTTTCCGGTTGATGACGATATCATCTTCCTTCAATAAAAGCGCCTTGCCAAAGGCAATGCCCGGTGATGCTAAAATGCCTGAAATCATAACCCTACCTTACTCACTCATTGCGCGTGTTGACTTACCAAGAGACCGGGCCCGTTTTACTCTAGCTCTGCCATCAATTTGACCAAATGTTCCACTGCTTTTTGCTCATCTTCGCCTTCGGCTATAATGGAAACAACCGTTCCTTGAGTCAAACCCAGGGTTTGTAACTTAAAGAGGCTTTTTGCGCTGGCGCTTTTGCCATTGGAACTGACGGTGATGTCCGAAGCAAAGCCTTTGGCTTCTTTAACAAATTGGGCGGCGGGGCGGGTATGGAGGCCGTTAGGCGCAGTAATTGTAACTTCTTGCTGGAACATTATGTTTCCCCAACTTTTTAGGTGATATCAATGTTGTGGGTCTAAAGTTTAGCGTAAAAGACCGACTTTAGCCTATATGGTTCGTGCCTGAGTATGTTACAAAGGCAAAGATGTATGCGAGCAAAAAACGGTATAAAAGCATTTCTGGCCACAATTTGTAAAGGCGCCTTTATGCCGCCGGGCTACTCATTATTATGCCGTTTTTTGTCGAAAATCCATAGCGCATTAATCGATTCAGCTAGCAGAACAATTAATAGCCTGATTAATTTCATACATCGAAATAATTCTCCGCTCAAACACAAGCCCGAGCCAAGCAAATCGTTTATATGGGGCTTAAAAATTTGATCCAGTCCACAAAAAAGCGCCTCAAGGGCGCTTTTTTATGCCTTAAAAGCCAGCGACGGCCAGAAGAGGTTATTGCTGTAATTCTTTTTCGGTGAACAGGTCGGCAAACAGCGCGGTGCTCAGATAACGTTCGCCGGAAGAGGGCAGGATCACCACGATGGTTTTATCCGCGAATTCCGCTTCTTCCTGCAACTTCAGCGCGGCGGCCACGGCGGCGCCGGAGGATATGCCGGCCAGGATGCCTTCTTCCTCCATCAGACGTCGGGCGGTGTGGATAGCCTCGTCATTGGTGATTTGCACCACCCGATCAACCAGGTCAAGATCGAGATTACCCGGAATGAAACCGGCGCCGATACCCTGAATCTTGTGCGGACCGGGCTTGATTTCCTGACCGGCCAGCGCCTGGGTGATGACCGGAGAATCCGTGGGTTCTACCGCCACGGAAATCACGGCTTTGCCTTTGGTGTTTTTCAGATAGCGGCTCACGCCCGTCAGTGTGCCGCCGGTGCCGACGCCGGCGATGAACACGTCCAGCTCGCCATCGGTGTCCGCCCAGATTTCCGGCCCGGTGGTTTGCTCATGGATAGCCGGGTTAGCCGGATTGCTGAACTGCTGCAACATCAGATAGTGTTGCGGATCGGTGGCGACGATCTCCTCGGCCTTGGCTATTGCGCCTTTCATACCCTTAGGACCATCAGTCAGCACCAGGTTGGCCCCCAGCGCCTTTAAAAGCTTACGCCGCTCAATGCTCATGGTTTCGGGCATGGTCAGGGTCAGCTTATAGCCGCGGGCGGCGGCGACGTAGGCCAGCGCGATACCGGTATTGCCGCTGGTGGGTTCCACCAGTTCCACGCCCGGCTTCAATACGCCGCGTTTTTCCGCATCCCAAATCATATTGGCGCCGATCCGGCATTTTACGCTGAAACTCGGATTCCGCGACTCGACTTTGGCAAGAATACGGCCATTGCCGATGCGATTAAGGCGAACCAGCGGCGTATGGCCGATGGTGTAGGAATTGTCTTGATAAATGTTGCTCATGACCGGTCCTTTAACAGTTTTTTGCTGATCAGGCTTGCTGATTTAGGGAATGTTTACCAGAGCATACCCTTTCATGCACCTGACGGAAGTGAAAGAAAAGTATATCGATATGTGATTACGACATAAGTTTTCAGCCTGCCCTCCAGTAAGGCCGCCACCGGCGACCGGCCGCGGCGTCAGCGGCCCGCCGGCGACGTGCCTTCCGACCGGTCGCCGGCGATGTCAAGGCCGAAATCGCCGCGATAAAGATCAACCCACATGGCCGTGGCGCCGCAAACCGCCACCGGCATAATCAACAGGTTCAAAACCGGGATCGCCGTGCACAGGCCCACCGCTGCGCCGAACTGCATATTGCGGAACCGATAGCGCCGTAGCGCGCCGCGCATCACCGCGAAATCCACTTTATGGTTATCGAAAGGATAGTCGCAATACTGAATGGACATCATCCACGCGCCAAAGAAAAACCAGAGCACCGGCGCGACGGTCTGGCCGAAACCGGGTATGAAATGCAGCAAAAACAGAATCAATGCCCGGGGGAGATAATAGCGCAGCTTTAACCCCTCGCGCCGCATCACCCGCGGCAGATCCCTGATCAGGTCCGTCCAGCCGCTGTCGGGCAGCCGATGTCCGGTCAGGTTCGCTTCCAGCCGTTCCGCCAGCAATCCGCTGAACGGCGCGGCGATAGCGTTGGCCAGCGTGCTGAAAAAATAGCTGAAGATCAGCACCACCGCGAGGATAACCAAAGGCCAGAGCAGGTAGCTCAGCCATTGCAGCCAGTCCGGGACATGGCGCATCAACTGCGGGATCCATACGTGCAGGCGCGCGTAAAGCCACCAAAAGGCGCCGCCGAGCAGCAGGATATTGACCAGCAGCGGCAGCAGCACATAACGTTTGATGCCGGGCTGGGCGATAAGCCGCCAGCCGAGGGCGAAATAATGGAAACCGCTGCGGGATTTTATATCGTTGCGCATTTTATTAAGCCGTTTTCTGACCGGTAAAAGGAAAAATCAAAGCACCTGCTATCATTAAATTCTACTGTTTAGGCGGTTTTGCTCGAAAAAACAGCAAAAAAATGTGCTGACGCTATCTTTATGGTGAGAAAGTACCGCGCGGACTTGCACTTGTCTACGCAGGCAAATAGAGTTAAGGGAGTAAATGTTTGCCGCGGTGGCAATGAATTAGCACAACTGAGATGGCAATGATGCAGGATTTGCGTCTGATATTAATCGTTGTTGGTGCGATCGCTATTATAGCGTTACTTTTGCACGGCCTATGGACCAGCCGCAAAGAACGCTCTTCCGTTTTTCGCGATCGGCCGGTGAAACGACTGAAACAGGATCGCCAGGAGCAAGACGAGCCTCCACTGGATGAGCGCGACGAAGGCGTCGGGGAGGTGCGGGTGACCAAAATCCGCCCGCGGGATCCGGTGATTGGCCGCATCGATGGGCAGGAATCGCGGGAACAGGAGACCGGGTCCGCGGCGCCGGACGCCTCTCTTGCCGCGGGGCTACCCTCCGACGATCCGCTGCTTGACGACTTGCCGGACCAGGCCTCCGCGCCGCCATCCCGCCACAAACCCTTTTTCTCACGCCGTTCCGCCGCGCGGGGCGAGCAACCGCCGGCACCCGCCCGCCAGCAAGATCTGTTTGAAGATGCCGATGATGAAACCTCGGCCGACGGCGAGGAAAATGTCTCTTCGCCGGCTACCGCGGCGCAGGACCCGGCGGATCGGCAAAGCGCCGAACCCGCAAAGCGTAAAGAGGCGGTGCTGGTGCTGCATGTGGCCGCGCATAACGGCATGCTTATCGGCGGCGAAGAGCTGTTGCAAAGCATATTGCAGGCCGGTTTCCAGTTTGGCGAGATGAACATCTTCCATCGCCATCTTAATCCGGCCGGCAGCGGTCCGGTGTTGTTCAGCCTGGCCAATATGGTCAAACCGGGATCGTTCGACCCCGAGGCCATGGCCGGGTTCACCACCCCGGGCGTGTCGATGTTCATGATGGTACCTTCCTACGGCGACGCGCATCAAAACTTTAAACTGATGCTGCAATCGGCGCAGCGCATCGCCGATGATTGCGGCGGCGTGGTGCTTGACGACGATCGCCGGATGATGACGCCGCAAAAACTGGATATTTACAAAGCGCGGATCCGCGACGTGTTAGAGGAAAACAGCGGCGCCTGAGGTGTTCGGGATTCGCGCCGGACGATACAGCCCCCGCTTGCGGGGGTTTTTTTCGCTGATGGTGGGTTATGGAAGAGATCAATCAAAAAATCGAGGCGCTGCGCGCCCAGTTGCGCCATCATGAATACCGCTATTTTGTCCTGGACGCGCCAGAGGTGCCGGATGCGGAATACGACCGGCTCATGGCGGAGCTGCGCGCGCTCGAAGCGCGGCATCCGGAACTGCTGACGGCCGATTCGCCCACTCAGCGCGTGGGCGGCGCGCCGCTGGCCGCTTTCGGCCAGGTACGGCATGAAGTGCCCATGCTCTCCCTGGACAATGTCTTCGACGAAGAAAGTTTTCTGGCGTTTAACAAACGTATTCTGGACCGGCTGAAAAGCGCCGATGACCTGGTGTTTTGCTGCGAACTGAAGCTGGATGGTCTGGCGGTCAGCCTGTTGTATGAAAATGGCGAACTGGTGCGCGCCGCCACCCGCGGCGATGGCGCCACCGGCGAGGACATTACCGCCAATGTTCGTACTATCCGCACGATCCCCTTGCGGTTGCGCGATGGGGTGGGGGCCATTCCCCGGCGTTTGGAAATCCGTGGCGAAGTGTTTATGTCGGAGGCCGGTTTTAATCGCCTTAACGAGGCCGCCGCGCGGGAGGGCGGCAAAGTGTTCGCCAATCCCCGCAATGCCGCCGCTGGCTCGTTAAGGCAACTGGATCCGTCCGTGACCGCGAAGCGCCCGCTGACGTTTTATTGTTACGGCGTCGGCTTGTTGGAAGACGGCGAATTGCCCGCCAGCCATTGGGAACGCCTGCAATTGTTCAAGTCCTGGGGCGTGCCGGTGAGCAATCGCGTCGAACGGCGCACCGGTAGCGGGCAGGTACTGGATTTTTATCGGCGCGTTCAAACGGATCGCCCATCGTTGGGATTCGATATCGACGGCGTGGTGGTCAAGGTCGACTCCCTTGAACTGCAGCAGCGGCTGGGGTTCGTGGCCCGGGCGCCACGCTGGGCCATCGCCTACAAATTCCCCGCGCAGGAACAACTGACCAGGGTGCGGGATGTGGAATTTCAGGTGGGCCGTACCGGCGCCGTTACGCCGGTTGCCCGGCTGGAGCCGGTGCTGGTATCCGGGGCCATGGTCAGCAATGCGACCTTGCACAATGCCGACGAAATCGAACGCCTGGGGTTGCGTATCGGCGATACAGTGATTATCCGCCGGGCCGGCGACGTGATTCCGCAAGTGGTCGGCGTCGTGACGGAGCGGCGGCCGGCGGATGCCCGAGTCGTGGTGTTCCCCACGCACTGTCCGGTGTGCGGTTCGGATATTGAGCGGGTGGAGGGCGAAGCGGTGGCGCGTTGTACCGCCGGCCTGGTTTGCGCCGCGCAGCGCAAGGAAGCCCTCAAGCATTTCGTTTCCCGCCGCGCGCTGGATGTCGATGGCATGGGCGATAAAATCATCGACCAACTGGTGGAGCGTGAACTGGTCAAAACGCCCGCCGACCTGTTCCGTTTAAACAAAGATGTATTGACGCGTTTGGAACGAATGGGTCCCAAATCAGCGCAAAATCTGCTGGAAGCTTTGGAAGCCGCCAAGGAAACCACTTTTGCTCGCTTTTTATACGCTTTGGGTATTCGGGAAGTGGGGGAGGCGACGGCGGTAAGCCTGGCGACGGAATTCAAAACGCCGCAAGCGCTGTATGCCGCCGATATGGACGCCCTTACCGCCGTACCGGATATCGGCCCGGTGGTCGCGGCTCATGTGGTGAATTTTTTCGAAGAAACCCATAACCGGGATATCATCGACGAATTACTCAGCCCGGCTATAGGCATCCACTGGCCGGCGCCGGTACCGGCGGCCCAAAACGACGCCAGTGTCTTTAGCGGTAAAACCGTGGTGCTGACCGGCACCTTGAGCGGTCTTTCGCGGGATGAGGCCAAAGATCGGCTGATGGCCCTGGGCGCCAGGGTCAGCGGCAGCGTATCGGCCAAGACGGATATGGTTATCGCCGGCGAAGCGGCCGGTTCCAAACTGACCAAGGCCCGACAGCTGGAAATCCCCGTCATTGATGAAACGGAAATGATGCGGCTGCTGGGAGAATCGGAATGACCCTCCGGAGGGAAAGTTATGGAAAAAGACGATCTGATTGCCATCGCCAATACTGAAATGCCGTTTGGCAAATATCAGGGGCGGGCGCTGATTGACCTGCCCGAGCCTTACCTGCTCTGGTTTGACCGCCAGGGGGAGTTTCCCGCGGGCAGGCTGGGCGAACTGATGTCCATGACGCTGACCATTAAAATCGAGGGGCTGGAGGGGCTGATTCTGCCGCTGAAACGAAATAGCCGATGATTTCCCGCAGTTTCGCTGGATTTGCACCGCTGCTGATCGGCGCGAACGCCAAGAGGCAGTGGCTGCACCAGAACAGATCACGGCTTTGCCGACAAAAGTGCTCTAACGATTCAACTTAGCGCAATTCCAGAGTAAATCTAGTAGAACCAATTCGTTACCGCTTATTCCCTTGACTTGGTACGTCCTTTGCTACTTTACAAATATTTACGTAGCTAAGGACTATTCCATGCAAAACAAAAAAGCGGTACCTGAGTTAAAGCGTACCCTGGGCAGTTTCCATTTATGGGGTATTGCGGTCGGGTTGGTGATCTCCGGGGAATACTTCGGCTGGAGTTATGGCTGGGCGCAGGCGGGTACGCTGGGCTTTCTCATTACCGCACTGGCGATTGCCGCCATGTATTGCGCCTTCATTTTCAGTTTTACTGAATTGAGCACCTCCATTCCCCATGCCGGCGGACCGTTCGCCTACGCTTACCGGGCATTCGGCCCCACAGGCGGTTTCATTGCCGGTTTCGCCACGTTGGTCGAATTCGTTTTCGCGCCGCCGGCTATCGCCATGGCGATCGGCGCCTACCTCAACGTGCAGTTTCCGGCGCTGGAACCACGCTGGGTGGCGCTTGGCGCCTATCTGGTCTTTATGGTGCTCAACATTCTTGGCGTGAGCATCGCCGCCACTTTCGAGCTGCTGGTCACGTTGTTGGCGATCCTCGAACTGCTGGTCTTCATGGGGGTGGTGGCGCCGGGCTTCGATATAGCCCACTTTACCCACGGCGGTTGGGCCGGCGCCGAGCATTTCTCTCCGGCTGCGTTTTCCGGCATCTTCGCCGCCATTCCGTTTGCCATTTGGTTCTTTTTGGCCATTGAGGGGGCCTCGATGGCCGCCGAAGAAGCCAAAGACCCGCAGCGCACCATTCCCCGGGCCTTCATTGGCGGTATCCTGACGTTGACCGCGCTGGCGCTGGGCGTGATGTTCTTTGCCGGCGGCGTGGGCGACTGGACCAAACTGGCCAATATCAACGATCCGTTGCCGCAGGCAATGAAGATTATCGTCGGCGGCAGCAGCGGTTGGCTGCATATGTTGGTGTGGTTGGGGCTGTTTGGCCTTATCGCGTCGTTTCACGGTATCATCATGGGCTATTCGCGGCAGATTTTCGCCTTGGCGCGCGCCGGATATTTGCCAAAACCCCTCTCCAGGGTCAATCGTCGCTTCCGCACGCCGCACTGGGGCATTATCGCCGGCGGCGTGGTGGGCATCGCGGCGATTTTCTCCGATTCGCTGATCATCATCGGCGGCCAGCCGCTGACCGCAAATATCGTTACCATGTCGGTATTCGGCGCCATTGTCATGTACATTATCTCCATGGCGTCTCTGTTTAGACTACGTCGTCTGGAGCCAAATCTGACCCGGCCGTTCCGGGCGCCGCTGTTTCCGCTGGCCCCGGCTTTTGCCCTGGTGATGGCGGTTATTTGTTTGGTGGCCATGATTTATTACAATCAACTGCTGTTCCTGATCTTCGCCGTGATGATGCTGCTGGGTTACGCCTATTTCCGTTTGACCCGCCATGCCCGCGACGCGGCGGCGCCGGACGCGCAGTTGACGGTAACGGAGTAATCCGGGAGGAAACGATGTTTCATGCCGTATTGGGACAGCGCCAGTACCGTTTCGCTGATCTGAAGGAATTGCTGGCCAAGGCCTCGCCGCCGCGCTCTGGCGATTACCTGGCCGAGATTGCCGCCGACAGCGCCGAAGAGCGCATGGCGGCGCGCATTGCGCTGGCGGATGTGCCGCTCGGCGTCTTTTTGCAGCAACCGGTCATTCCCTATGAGAATGACGAAGTCACCCGTCTTATCATCGACGGTCACGACAGCACGGCGTTTGCGCCCATTGCCCATTTGACCGTGGGGGATTTCCGCGATTGGCTGTTGTCGGAACGCACCGACAGCAGTCGTCTGGCCCAGGTCTCGGCGGGGATTACGCCGGAAATGGCGGCGGCGGTCAGCAAAATCATGCGTAATCAGGACTTGATCCTGGCGGCCAAAAAATGCCGGGTGGTAACGCGTTTTCGCAATACCATCGGTTTGCCGGGCCACATGAGCATCCGGTTACAGCCCAACCATCCCACCGACGATCTGAAAGGTATCGCCGCCAGCATGCTGGATGGCTTGCTGTATGGTTGCGGCGATGCGGTCATCGGCGTCAATCCGGCCAGCGACAGTCTGCCCCTACTGGAAAAGCTCAATGACATGCTTGATGATGTAATAAGCCGTTTTGCCATACCCACGCAATCTTGCGTGCTAACGCATGTGACCAACACGCTAAAGCTCATTGAGCGCGGGGCGCCGGTGGATCTGGTCTTTCAGTCCATTGCCGGCACCGAGGCGGCCAATGCCGGCTTCGGCATTAACCTGGCGTTGCTGGAAGAGGCGCGGCAAGCGGCGCTGAGCCTGCACCGCGGCACCATCGGCGATAATGTCATGTATTTTGAGACCGGGCAGGGCAGTTGCCTGTCGGCCAATGCCCATCATGGCGTGGATCAACAGACCTGCGAAGCCCGGGCCTACGCCATCGCCCGGCATTTCAAACCGCTGCTTATCAATACGGTGGTCGGTTTTATTGGCCCTGAATATCTCTACGACGGTAAGCAGATCATTCGCGCGGGACTCGAGGATCATTTCTGCGGCAAACTGCTGGGGGTGCCGCTGGGGTGTGATGTTTGCTATACCAATCATGCCGAAGCCGATCAGGACGATATGGACACCCTGTTAACGTTGTTGGGCGCCGCCGGCGTGACGTTTCTTATCGGCGTGCCGGGCGCGGACGATATCATGCTGAACTATCAGAGCACATCGTTTCATGACGCGCTATATATACGGGAACTGCTTGGCCTCAAGCATGCGCCGGAATTTTCTTCCTGGCTTAAGCGCATGCAAATCATTGACGGCGACGGGCTGTTACGCGATGCCAACGACCGCCATCCGTTGCTGCAACACCTGCCGCAGTGAATTACCGGAGAAGCGAAGCATGAACAAATTTGTGCCGTCCGACAGCGGCAAGTTGCCGCCAAGCACTCTTCTACACGAAAATCCCTGGGAGAGCCTGCGCGAATATACCGCGGCGCGTATCGCCCTTGGCCGCGCCGGCTCCAGCCTGCCGACGCGGGAATTGCTGAAGTTCGGCCTGGCCCATGCGCAGGCCCGCGATGCGGTGCATCAACCTTTCGATAGCGAGTCCTTGGCGCGGGAGTTGGAATCGGATGGCCTTGATACCCTCAGGGTGCATAGCGCGGCGGCCGATCGGCCGACTTTCCTGTGCCGGCCTGATCTCGGGCGGCGGTTGGGCGATGACAGCCGGCGGCTATTGCAGGACTACCCGAAAAAGTCATCGGATATTCTGCTGGTGATAGGCGACGGGCTTTCATCCAAGGCGGTGCATCGCCAAGCCGCGCCGTTTATCCGGGCGTTCAGGCCGTATCTGGATCAACTGGGCCTCAAACCGGGTCCCGTGGTACTGGCCCATCAAGCGAGGGTCGCGCTCGGCGACGATATCGGCGCCTGTTTAAACGCCAAAGCGGTGGCGATTCTTATCGGTGAACGTCCCGGCCTGTCTTCGCCGGACAGCCTGGGCATTTATTTCACCTGGGCGCCGACGACCCGGCGTTTGGAATCGGAGCGCAACTGCATTTCGAATATCCGGCCCGAAGGGTTGGATTATCCCCAGGCCGCTTTCAAGTTGGCCTGGTTGCTGGAACAGGCCGGGCAGCGGCGCCTGTCGGGCATCGACCTTAAGGATGAAAGCGACAACCCGGCGCTCTATGGTCTGGTTAAGCCCCTTTACGCCAGTGGAGGGACGCCGGCGCGCATCGGCCGATCCTAGGGGGTGACGGGCGTTTCGGCGGGCGGATCGCGCCATGAACCGCTATGCTGATAGCATATCCGTCGCCATTGTCTGAGAATACCGTTCGCTATGAGCCATTCCGCGCCTTTTATTCTGTCGTTAACCGAGGGGCTGCCTTTCGGCCCCACTCCTGGATGCGCTTCTTTTCCGTGTCCGCCGCTGACTATCTGGCATTGCCGGTTCGATGCCAGCCGGTTTCAAGACCAGGACTATGGCCGCCTGGGTATTACCCCGCCGTCATCCGTGGCCGGCGCCGTGGTGAAACGCCGGGCCGAATACTTGGCTGGCCGGGCGACCGCCGCCAAGGTGCTTGATGCGCTGGGAATGGCGGATTATCCGCTGTTGCCTGACAAACACCGGGCCCCCCGTTGGCCGGAAAAGATGCAAGGCTCGCTGACCCACCATGATTCGCTGGCGGTGTGCGTCGGTCGTCTCTGTGCCGAACGGCCCTTGTCCGGCGTGGGGGTGGATATTGAACATCGGCTGTCCGAGACGGCCGCCGAGGAAATCTGGCCCGGTATCATCAGTGCGGCGGAGTGTGTTTATTTGCGCGGCCTGCCGCAGCCGTTCACGGTTTTACTGACCCTGGCTTTTTCCGCCAAGGAGAGTTTGTTCAAGGCCTTATTCCCGCTGACAAACCGTTTTTTCGACTTTCTTGATGCGCAAGTCGTGGCCGTGGCCGAGCAGCGGCTGACGCTGGAGTTGACCACCGCCTTGATGCCGCAATTGCCGGCGGGCGTGCGGTTTGAGTGCGGTTATGCCGTTTCGGCGAAGGACGTGCTGACTTTGCTGAGCTTTGACGATGCGTGACGGCCCGGGGGTGCGCCGCGGCGGGCAAGCGCGACCGACTCAGGGCTCTTTAAACCGCTGGGGCTGTGGCAGGGCCCCAAGGGTCGTCGTTTCTGGGTAATCATGCAGGAGGGGTTTATGTTAATGAAGATGAACTAATTGTGCCTTTTCATCGGCTAAGGTTCATTTGTCATGTCTCTTTCGCATTTGTTATGGGAGAATCGGACGCACCAAGTCTCAGAGCCCTCAGCGCCCTGAATAATCTCAACCGCCGAATCCGGAAAGGGTCAAGCGTAAAGAGCGAAATAATGTACTGATAGGTATAGATAATCTTCCTGCCCGACACACTTGTACTTTTCCTGAAATTGTAAGTTGGACGATACATTTTGTTACAATACTGACGGTTGTTTACCTAAGCACCAGACGGTATAGTTTCAAACCTAATAGCTGCCTAGGCACAAATTACATGAGTCACTTTACCTTGGATGACATTGAGACTGTTTATCGTTATGGTCGTCACATTCATCGTTTGAACCTATGCAAAGATCGTCTCCTTGAACATTACCTCACCCCCTACGAGATTACGGCAGCGCAGTTTAAGGTGATGTTGATGATGAAACGGGATGGCGTGATAACCTCGGCGGAACTTTGCCGTTGTATCTCGCTGGACAGCGGCGCCATGTCGCGCATGCTTGATCGACTCGAAAATAAAAACATGATTGAGCGGGTGCGCAGCAGGACCGATCGCCGTCAATTCCATCTGGCTCTGACCGATAAGGGTCAACAGTTCTGCCAGGAAATCGCCACCATCGCCGTCAAGGCGTTCAACGATTTGCTGGCCCCCCTGACTCCCGCCGAACTTAGTGAATTCGATCGCCTACTGGAAAAGTTGGTGGTTCATGCCGAAATGTAAGGAGTGATTGTTACCATGCCGTTGCGCATTCGTTTTTTGCCGCTGTTCTGTTCATTCGCTCTGGCGGGATGTGTCTGGCCTAACGGTTTACATACTCAGGGCCATACGCTTGATGTCGCCAATTTACACAGCGAACGCACGCTGGCGGACGTGACGCTGTCCTCCGCCGCTTGGCCGGCCACCGATTGGTGGAAGAGTCTTGGGGATCCGCAGCTTGACATATTGATCCGGCAAGCGTTGAGCTCCAGTCCGGATATGCAGGTGGCCGACGCGCGGGCTCGCCAGGCCAGCGCCGCCGTACTCGGCGCTGAAGCCAACCGGATGCCCACCCTGGACGCCAGTGGCGGCATCACCCGTGAGCGGATTACCAAGTCCGACGATCCCTACGCCTATGGCCTGGGTCAAAACTACGGTACCGTGCGCACATTGTCGGCGCAGTTTAATTACACTTTTGACCTGTGGGGCGGCCAGCGCGCGGCGTGGGAAGCCGCGGTGGGACGGGCCAACGCCGCCGAAGTGGATAGCCAGGCGGCCCGTCTCACCCTGGCCGCCGATGTGGCGCGCGCCTACAACACGCTGGGCGAGGCTTATGCCCAGCGGGATTTGGCGCAAAAAGATCTGGAGCGCACGCGCACCATGCTGAAGCTGGCGGCAAGGCGCTATCAGTCGGGACTGGATAGCAAATTCCAGTACCAGCAGACCGAAAGTTTGGAAGCCGCGGCGGAGGCCACCCTTACCGATGCCCAGCAACAGGTGCGCGCGGCCGGGATACGGCTGGCAGTGCTTCTCGGCCAGGGTCCGGACCGGGCGATGTCGTTGCCGCGCCCGCATCTGATCGCCCCCGAGGCGGTCAGACTTCCCGAGAATCTGCCGGCGGAACTGCTTGGCCGCCGTCCTGATTTGGTGGCGGGACGCTGGCGGGTTGAGGCGGCATCCAAGGATATCAAAGTTAGCCGCACCGCCTTTTATCCCAACCTGAACTTGAGTGCGGCCGCCGGTATTAAATCCATGCTGGGCGACGCCATGTTCGGGACGCCGAGTCGCTACTTCAGCATCGGGCCGGCCTTGTCGTTGCCCATCTTCGACGGCGGACGCCTGCGCGCCGATTTGGCCAGCAGCAACGCCGCCTATGATTTAGCCGTGGCGCAATACAATCAGACGTTGGTGCGCGCCCTGGGCGATATCGGCGATACCATTACCCGCCTGCAATCGCTGGATGTGCAAATTCAGCAACAAGAACGTGCCCGAGATATCGCCAACGACTCCTGGAACAATGCCATGCAGCGCTACAGCGCCGGGGTCGGCAATTATCTCGATGCGCTGAGCGTCCAGCAGCAACTGATCCAGGCTGAGCGGCAGTTGGCCAGTTTGAACGCCGAACGCACCGATACCGCCATTTTGCTGATGCAGGCGCTGGGCGGCGGCTTTACTTCCTCCCCCATTTCCTCGACCGCCGCGAAAACCGTGGCCGTAAATCACGCATACTGAGAACAATTTTTATGGCTGACATGAATACCCAAGCTGAACAAGCAGACAAGCAAAGCGGAGCCGGCGCTCGGCCGCCGAGGCAGGGCAAACGCCGATTTTTGTTACTGATTTTGCTGGCCATTGTCGTTCTGGCCGCCGTGGCGTTCGGACTTTACTACTGGCTGGATGCCCGTTTCTATGAAAGCACCGACGATGCCTATGTGAACGGCAATCTGGTGCAAATCACGCCCCAGGTGGCCGGAACGGTGACCTCCATTACCGCCGACGACGGCGATTTCGTCAAAAAAGGCCAGGTACTCGTGCGCCTGGATCCGAGCGATACCATCGTCGCGCAGGAAAACGCCGAAGCCAATCTGGCCCAGGTGGTCCGTCAGGTGCGCGGCTTATACAGCAATGTGGCGAATTACCGATCGTTGCTGGCGGCGCGCAAAATCGAACTGCAACGCGCCAAAGATGACTATGATCGCCGGGCCAATCTGGCGCGCGACGGGGCCATTTCCCAGGAAGAATTGTCCCATGCCCGTGACGCCCTAACCTCGGCGGAAACCGCCTTAAGCGGCGCGCAACAGCAATTGAATACCACGACCGCCCTGGTGGATGACACCACCATCGCCACCCATCCCGATGTGAAAGCGGCGGCGGCGAAGTTGCGCCAGGCTTATCTTGATCACGTGCGCAGCACCTTGGTGGCGCCGGTCAGCGGCTATGTGGCCAAGCGCTCGGTACAGGTGGGCAGCCGCGTGCAGCCCGGTACCGCGCTGATGGCGGTTGTGCCTCTGGATGATGTCTGGGTTGACGCCAACTTTAAGGAAACCCAGTTGGTGGATATGCGAATTGGTCAACCGGTGGAAATCGACGCCGATTTGTATGGCGATAAAGTCACCTACCATGGAAAAGTGGAAAGTCTTGGGGTTGGCACCGGTAGCGCGTTTTCCCTGTTGCCGGCGCAAAACGCCAGCGGCAACTGGATAAAAATTGTTCAGCGCCTGCCGGTTCGTATCCACCTGGATCAAAAGGATTTGGATAAATATCCGCTACGTATCGGGCTTTCCACTGATGTGACAGTGGATCTGCACGATCAGAGCGGCGCGGTGCTATCGCCCCATGCGCGGTTGAAACCCCGTTTTTCCACCGATGTCTACGATCATCAATTGGCGGAAGCGGATCAACTGGTCACGCGCATTATCCATGAAAATAATTCACAGGCCCGGGATGCCGGCCAGGAACAAAAGTAATGCGGAGTCGTCGCGATGAGTGATCAATCTTTTCGTCCGCCCAGCCTGGTCCTGGCTACCATCGGACTGTCGCTGGCGACGTTTATGCAAGTGTTGGATACCACCATCGCCAATGTGGCATTGCCGACCATATCCGGCAACCTGGGTGTTAGCTCGGAACAAGGAACCTGGGTCATCACTTCGTTTGCGGTATCCAACGCCATCGCCCTGCCGTTGACGGGGTGGATGTCTCGCCGTTTCGGCGAGACCAAACTGTTTTTGGCGTCAGTGCTCTTGTTTATTTTGACCTCTTTTTTGTGCGGGATTTCCCGGAGCATGTCGCAACTGGTGATTTTCCGCGCATTACAGGGGTTTTTCGCCGGGCCGCTGTATCCCATGGCCCAGACATTATTGCTGTCCATTTACCCCCCCATGAAACGGGGGATGGCGCTGGCGCTACTGGCAATGGTTACGGTGGTGGCGCCCATCGTCGGCCCGCTGGCCGGCGGCTGGATCACGGATAACTATACCTGGCCCTGGATCTTCTTTATCAATGTGCCCATCGGGATTTTCGCCGCCATGCTGGTCCTGGCGCAGTTAAAGGACCGGCCCGAACAAGTGGAACACCAGCCGATCGATTATGTCGGACTGGGGTTGCTGGTGGTCGGCGTCGGCGTGCTGCAAGTGGTGCTGGACAAGGGCAACGACCTGGATTGGTTCGGATCCAATTTCATTATCATCGGTACGATCATTTCCACCATCGCGTTGGTGGCGCTGGTCATCTGGGAATTTACCGATAAGCATCCCATTGTGGATCTGAAGCTGTTCCGCTACCGAAACTTTTCGTTCGGCACGCTGGCGCTGGTGATGGGCTATTCCGGCTTCTTCGGCATCAATCTGCTGTTGCCGCAGTGGTTGCAGACCCAATTAGGCTATACCGCGGTCTGGGCAGGGATGGCGGCCGCGCCCATCGGCTTGTTGCCGGTATTTTTGTCGCCGTTGGTGGGCCGTTACGCTCATGTGTTCGACCTGCGCCTGCTGGCGGGCGGATCGTTTCTGGTGATCGCCGTCTCCTGTTTCATGCGGGCCGATTTTAATACCGAGGTGGATTTCTATCACATCGCCATGATACAGGGCTTTATGGGCATCGGCATCGCGTTGTTCTTTATGCCGACCACCAGTATTCTGCTGTCCAGCCTGTCGCCGAGGGAGATTGCCGACGGCTCCGGCCTGGCGACATTCCTGCGGGTATTGGGCGGCAGTTTCGCCTCTTCGCTCACCACCTGGATCTGGCATCGCCGGGAAATATTTCATCATGCGATACTGACGGAGGACATTACGCCCTACAGTCCGGCCACCCGGGCGTATATCGACCAGATGGGGGGAGTCGGTCAATCTACCTGGGCGCAATTGGACCGGCTGGTGGAAGGGCAAGCCTATATGCTTTCCACCGTCGATTATTTCACCCTGTTGGGCTGGATTTTCCTTTCGCTGATTCTGGTGATCTTCATCGCCAAACCGCCTTTTACCGCCCAGGCGGGCAGCGGGGCGGGGCACTAGCTCCGCATCGCGCCGCGCCACCCTCATTGGGGCATTTTGCAGCGGCTGATGTCGCCGCTTTCGCGATGACGCGCTGATGCGCGTCATTTTTTTGGCCCAACAGCCTTCGCGAGGGACGAGGGGGCGCCGGCGCCATTGCCGTTAAACAAACCGGATTGCGATACCGCGCCGCACATGGGCGGTAAGGCATGACTGCGCCGTATAACCCATCGCGGCATTATTGCAGGTGCGCTTTCAGTTCGGCGCCGTCTTGCGCATCGGTTAGCGCCTGGCGCGCTTCCTTCGGCGTTAACTGTTACATTGGCTTGCCGCCGGCGCCGTTAAGGGCTTTGAGAAAAGAAGCTACCTGGCGATCGGGGGCAGCGGTTTGCACGGCGGCGGACGCGCTTCTTGACAGAGGCAATCGCGGCGCTATGTCGGGTGAACCGATAAGCCTGACCTTGGCCGAGGAAAAGAATTTAAATCGAAAACTATTAAATAGTAAGCTATTTAATAACTGATTCACTCGCCCAGGGTTATTACGCTATATATCCAGGGGGCATAACCCGCTCCGCCTGAGGCGGACCCGCCCTGCCGCACCGGAGTATAGCCGCGTTATGACTTTGTGTTACGGCAGTATCCGGGTAACGCGCAAGGCAAATCGCCACGGGGCGGGTTTACCGGGGCGGTCCGCCGATTATCGAATGGGGAAAATAGCCGTTTACCCAGACCAGGCGCCTACCTCGCGTAAAAGTAAAAGCAGGGGTAACGACGCGACCAATCCGGGTCCCGGCCATCGAATGTCCACCGGGTAAAGTAACAGACACAAGAATAGCGTCGAAAAATGAGGTGTGGACAAACGAGAAAGAGAGTTATGGGGAACAGCAGCGGTAAGTAAATGGTGGGTCGTGCAGAATCCTGATTCGGACTATAACTTCCTGAAAAACAAGATAAAATCACACAACACTCTATCACCGTGGGCCTTATTGTAGGCCCATTTTGAAAAACTGCAAGGGGGGAATTAATGATCACAGTTCAAGTGAGTGATTTTTA
>NZ_SZPQ01000048.1 GCF_005217455.1 Martelella alba | reverse complement strand
AAGATGAAAGTCAATCTGATCGCGCCGATTGCGATGGATGACGGCTTGCGTTTCGCTATCCGTGAAGGCGGCCGTACGGTCGGCGCCGGCGTGGTTGCCAAGGTTCTTTCCTAAGTTTTCCCCTGACAGGGTAAAAAAAAGGGCGCTCCGGCGCCCTTTTTATTGGGGTTTGTCATGCTATCCGGTCAAAGGGTTTTTTTTACCTCCCGACGCGTAAAAACTAACCTGATAAAAAGGCAGGACTTTACAAAATAATCTTGATTCACCTATTGTAATGACAAGCGTTCTCATTTAGATTGACCGCAATTGGTTTAGACGTGTTCAGAGAAGCGAGATAATGTACATCTGCATATGTAATGCCGTGAGCGATCAGACCATTCGGAGTGCGGTAAGACGCTATCAGCCCGTGTCCATCCAGGATCTGAAAAAGGTTGTTCCGGTTGGCACCAAATGCGGCAAATGTCTTTGTAAAGTCAGCGTTATCATGGAGGACGAACTGCAATCCCTTTTGCATTATGAAAAAATTGCTTAATTAGTAGGGTTATTGCCTTGATTTACTCTGTTCCGGTTATATTCTGTACATAACCGCAATGGAGGACTGTGCTATGAAAGGTGATGCCCAAGTAATCAACCATCTCAATAAACTGCTCGGTAACGAGCTGGTTGCCATCAATCAGTATTTCCTGCATGCCCGGATGTTCAAAAACTGGGGCTTGATGCGTCTTAACGATATCGAATACCACGAATCCATCGATGAAATGAAACACGCCGACCATTATATCGAGCGTATACTCTTCCTCGAAGGTTTGCCCAATCTTCAGGATCTCGGCGCGCTGAACATCGGCCAGGATGTGGATGAAATGTTACGCTCTGATCTGAACTTGGAATTGCAGGGCGCGCAGGACCTGCGCGACGGTATTGCTTATGCCGATTCGGTTCATGATTATGTCACCCGCGATATGCTTATCGAAATTTTGACGGACGAGGAAGAGCATATCGATTTTCTCGAAACCGAACTGGATCTGATTACCCGTATCGGCATCCAAAACTATCTGCAATCGCAGATCAAGGATGACGGAAACGGGGAGTAATCGCCGTCCCGTCATGGATCTCGCCAGTTCGCCAACGCTTGCGCCTTGTCCCGCATAACGTAAAATGCCCCATGGGCGTAGCGCTTTTGATTCCATCAGTTCGTCAACGCCGCGCTACGAACTGATGTATTCCAGCCAACCGGCCAGCGCCAGGCAGGGACCGAAAGGGATTTTGCCGTGGGTTCGGCCGGCTAGCGCATAGACGGCCAGGCCGAACAACGCCGCTTCGCAGCAGACCAGCGACAGGGGCCGCCAACCCAGCCAGGCGCCCAGGGCCGCCAGCAATTTGCCGTCGCCTCCGCCCATTCCCCGGTAGCCGCGCCAGCGGAGAAACCCGGCATTCAATAGAGCCATAACCGCGCCGCCGGCCGCCGCCCCGATCATTCCCTCCGTCACCGCCGGTACGCCATCCGGAAGACGAAACGCCAGTCCGCATAACAGGCATGGGCCGGTCAGCTTATCGGGCAACAGCAATAGATGATAGTCAATCCAACTAAGCGTACTCAGGAACCAGCCCAACAGCAGGGCGGCGGGCCACTGGCAGGGCGGTAGCCCGTCGATGAACGACGGGATCGGTAAAAACAGCAGCGCACAGCTTATCTCACAGTCATAAACCCGTGGAACCGTCCGAATGCCTCCCGCCGGCGACCGAAACAGCGGTTGCGGTCCGCTTACGGCGGATTCGACCGGCATTGCCGCCAGAATGCGCCGGCTTAGATGGCCCATCAATAGACCGTACAACATGAAACAGGCATTCAATAGGGCTTCAATCACCGAAAAAGTCACCGGACCTCCTTTCCCCACATCGCAACGCGGCGGCGAAAGATAAGCATGCCGGGAAACGGCATTACCGCCAAATTCTTTGCCGGAAAGGGGAATCGGCTTCGCTTATAGACACATGCCGCTTGCTTCCTGAGCGAATTTGCGTATAATGCGCGGGCTTATCTCTTATAAGTAGGAAATAAGCCGGCTCAAGGTATTACGATAAATTGAGCTTGCGCGGGCTTCGTGTGCCGTCTGGTCCGTGATTCCGGGGTAACCCGGGTATCTGGCGGCGCGCGCGGAAACACAGAAATGTGCCCCCCGCAGACAACATCCCCGATTTGGGGATAACACTGAACGATTACACTCCCCCGTCAATCGAAATGGGTGCGAGGAGTAATTTTTTACGTTTATAAATCATTGGAGCTCTGGTCTCATGCAGAACCAAAGAATCCGTATCCGTTTGAAAGCGTTTGATCATCGTTTGATCGATCAATCAACCGCGGAAATCGTCGAGACTGCTAAACGTACCGGTGCTCAGGTACGCGGTCCGATCCCGCTGCCGACCCGTAAAGAGCGCTTTACCGTACTGATCTCCCCCCACGTCAATAAAGACGCGCGCGATCAGTACGAGATTCGTACTCATAAGCGTCTGGTCGACATCGTTGAGCCAACCGAAAAAACCGTTGATGCTCTGATGCGTCTGGATCTGGCTGCCGGTGTTGATGTGCAGATCAGCCTGGGTTAATCAGGTCGCCAAACGATTGAGAGGTTGAAACAATGAAGGGTTTAATCGGTCGTAAAGTGGGCATGACTCGCATCTTCACTGAAGACGGCGTTTCCATCCCGGTAACCGTTATTGAAGTTGAAGCAAACCGTGTTACCCAGGTCAAGGATCTGGATAGCGACGGATACCGCGCCATTCAGGTCACCACCGGCACCAAAAAAGTCAATCGCGTGACCAAGCCCGAAGCCGGACATTTCGCGAAGGCGGGTGTCGAAGCGGGCCGCGGTCTGTGGGAATTCCGCATTGAAGAGGGCGAGGAAGTCGCCGTCGGCCAAAGCGTGACCGTTGAGTTGTTCGCCGACGTCAAGAAAGTCGACGTTACCGGCACGTCCAAAGGCAAAGGCTACGCAGGCACCACCAAGCGCTGGAATTTCCGCACCCAAGACGCTACCCACGGCAACTCTTTGTCCCATCGCGGCCATGGCTCCATCGGTCAGAACCAGACTCCGGGCAAAGTATTCAAGGGTAAAAAGATGGCGGGGCAGCTTGGCAATGAACGCGTTACCGTTCAGAGCCTGGATGTAGTGCGTGTTGACGTCGAGCGCAATCTGCTGCTGGTCAAAGGCGCCGTCCCGGGAGCCACCGGCGGCGATCTGATCGTCAAACCGGCTGTCAAGGCGTAACGTCGAGGAGATAGGAATGGAATTGGTATTGAAAGACGCGCAAAGCGCGCTGACTGTTTCCGAAACTACCTTCGGGCGTGACTTCAATGAAGCGCTGGTACACCAGGTCGTCGTCGCTTACGCGGCAGGTGCCCGTCAGGGAACCCGCGCTCAGAAGACCCGTGCCGAAGTGACTGGTTCCGGTAAAAAACCGTGGCGGCAGAAAGGCACCGGCCGCGCCCGCTCCGGTAGCATCAAAAGCCCGATCTGGCGTTCCGGCGGCGTCACCTTCGCCGCCAAGCCGCAGGACCATAGCCAGAAGGTGAACAAAAAAATGTATCGCGGGGCGCTGAAAAGCATCCTGTCCGAGCTGGTTCGCCAAGAACGTCTGATCGTTGTCGAAGCGTTTTCCGTTGAAGCGCCGAAAACCAAGCTGCTGGCCCAGAAGTTGAAGGACATGGCGCTGGAAGACGTGCTGATCGTCACCGGAGAACTCGATGAAAACCTGTTCCTGGCCGCGCGCAACCTGTACAAGGTTGATGTCCGCGATGCCGCAGGCATCGATCCGGTCAGCCTGATCGCCTTCGACAAAGTCGTGATGACGGCCGATGCCGTCAAGCAAGTTGAGGAGATGCTGGCATGATTCGTGAAGAACGTCTGCTGAAAGTATTGCGCGCGCCGCACGTTTCTGAAAAAGCGTCCGCTGCGATGGAAAAACACCACACCATCGTACTCAAGGTTGCTTTGGCAGCGACCAAGGCGGAAATCAAGGCTGCCGTGCATAAACTGTTTGAAGTCGAAGTCACTGATGTTCGCACCCTGGTCGTTAAAGGGAAAGTGAAACGTCACGGACAACGTATCGGTCGTCGCAGCGACTGGAAAAAAGCTTACGTGACCCTGAAAGAAGGCCAGAACATGGACTTCATCGGCGGCGCAGAGTAAGTCGGAGGAGAAGAACAATGGCAATTGTTAAATGTAAACCGACATCGCCGGGTCGTCGTCACGTCGTTAAAGTGGTCAACCCTGAACTGCACAAGGGTAAGCCTTTCGGCCCGCTGGTTGAAAAACTCTCCAAAACCGGTGGACGCAACAACAACGGCCGTATTACCACGCGCCATATCGGCGGCGGTCACAAGCAGGCTTATCGTCTCGTCGACTTCAAGCGCAACAAGGATGGCATTCCGGCCACTGTTGAACGTCTGGAATATGATCCGAACCGTTCCGCCAATATCGCGCTGGTGCTGTACAAAGACGGCGAACGCCGCTATGTGCTGGCGCCGAAGGGTCTTAAGGCGGGCGATCAGATCCAGTCCGGCATCGACGCGGCCATCAAGGTCGGCAATACGTTGCCGATGCGTAACATCCCGGTGGGCTCCACGGTTCACAATGTGGAAATGAAACCGGGTAAGGGCGGCCAGTTGGCGCGTTCCGCTGGCGCTTATGTACAGATTGTCGCTCGTGACGGCGCGTATGTCACGCTGCGTCTTCGCTCCGGCGAAATGCGCAAAATCGAGTCTGAGTGCCGCGCGACCATTGGTGAAGTGGGTAACGCTGAACACATGCTGCGCGTCCTGGGTAAAGCCGGCGCCACCCGTTGGCGCGGTGTCCGTCCGACCGTTCGCGGTACGGCGATGAACCCGGTGGATCACCCGCACGGTGGTGGTGAAGGCCGCAACTTTGGTAAGCATCCGGTCAGCCCCTGGGGCCTGCAAACCAAAGGTAAGAAGACTCGCAGTAATAAGCGTACCGATAAATTCATCGTACGTCGCCGTAGTAAATAATCATAGAGGATAAACCATGCCACGTTCTCTCAAGAAAGGTCCGTTTATCGACCTGCACTTGCTGAAGAAGGTAGAGAAAGCGGTGGAAAGCGGTGACAAGAAGCCTATTCGCACTTGGTCCCGTCGTTCAACGATCTTTCCAACAATGATCGGTTTGACCATCGCTGTCCATAATGGTCGTCAGCACGTACCGGTGTTTGTTTCCGATGAAATGGTCGGTCACAAACTGGGTGAATTTGCGCCGACGCGGACTTATCGCGGCCATGCGGCCGATAAAAAGGCCAAGAAGCGCTAAGGTAGGAGGAAGAGATGGAAACTACTGCTCAACATCGCCACGCTCGTTCTTCTGCTCAGAAGGTTCGCCTGGTGGCTGACCTGATTCGCGGTAAGAAGGTGTCGCAAGCTCTGGATATTCTGACCTATACCAACAAGAAAGCCGCTGGTTTGGTCAAAAAGGTCCTGGAGTCTGCCATTGCTAACGCTGAACACAACGATGGCGCAGATATCGATGATCTGAAAGTCGCGAAAATTTTCGTCGACGCGGGCCCCAGCATGAAGCGCATTATGCCGCGTGCCAAAGGTCGGGCGGATCGCATCCTGAAGCGCACCAGCCACATTACTGTGGTTGTGTCCGATCGCTGAGACTCTGGAGACTAGCAATGGGTCAGAAAGTACATCCTAATGGTATTCGCCTGGGTATTGTCAAACCTTGGAACTCTACCTGGTACGCGAATACGAAAGAATTCGCTGACAACCTGGACAGCGATTTTAAAGTTCGCCAATTCCTGACCAAGGAACTGGCCAAGGCTTCCGTTTCTCGCATCGTCATTGAGCGTCCGGCGAAAAGCATCCGTGTGACCATTCACACCGCTCGTCCGGGCATCGTGATCGGCAAGAAAGGCGAAGACGTGGAAAAACTGCGTAAGGTCGTGGCGGATATCGCCGGCGTACCGGCGCAAATCAATATCGCCGAAATCCGGAAACCGGAACTGGACGCGAAACTGGTGGCCGACAGCATTTCTTCGCAGCTGGAGCGTCGCGTGATGTTCCGCCGCGCCATGAAACGCGCCGTGCAAAACGCCATGCGTCTGGGCGCCAAGGGGATCAAAGTTGAAGTCAGCGGCCGTCTGGGCGGTGCTGAAATCGCCCGTACCGAATGGTATCGCGAAGGTCGCGTGCCGTTGCACACCCTGCGGGCGGACATTGACTACAACATCTCCGAAGCGCACACCACTTATGGTGTCATCGGCGTAAAAGTGTGGATCTTCAAAGGTGAGATTCTGGGTGGTATGGCTGCCGTTGAACAACCGGAAAAACCGGCTGCGCAACCTAAAAAGCAGCAGCGTAAAGGCCGCAAGTAAGGAGAGTCGCTGATGTTACAACCAAAGCGTACAAAATTCCGCAAGATGCATAAAGGCCGTAACCGCGGCCTGGCGGCGGGTACGGATGTCAGCTTCGGTACTTTCGGTCTGAAAGCTGTCGGCCGTGGTCGTCTGACCGCCCGTCAAATCGAAGCTGCGCGCCGCGCCATGACGCGTGCCGTTAAGCGTCAGGGTAAAATCTGGATTCGTATTTTCCCAGACAAGCCCATTACCGAAAAACCCCTGGAAGTGCGTATGGGTAAAGGTAAAGGTAACGTTGAATATTGGGTTGCCCTGATTCAGCCGGGCAAAGTCCTGTATGAAATGGATGGTGTTCCGGAAGAAGTTGCCCGCGAAGCATTTCAGCTGGCAGCAGCGAAACTGCCGATCAAAACCACCTTTGTAACTAAGACGGTGATGTAATGAAAGCACAAGAGCTGCGTGAAAAAAGCGTTGAAGAATTGAACGCCGAGCTGCTGAACCTGTTGCGCGAGCAGTTCAATCTGCGGATGCAGGCGTCAAGCGGCCAATTGCAACAGACTCATCTGTTGTTGCAAGTCCGTCGCAATGTCGCGCGAGTAAAAACTGTATTGACTGAGAAGGCGGGTGCGAAATGACCGACAAGATCCGTACTCTGCAAGGTCGTGTAGTCAGCGACAAGATGGAAAAATCCATCGTCGTTGCCATTGAGCGTTTCGTGAAACACCCGATCTACGGCAAGTTCATCAAGCGTACGACCAAGTTGCACGTACACGACGAGAGCAATGAAAGCGCCATCGGCGATATCGTGGAAATTCGGGAATGCCGCCCGATCTCCAAGACCAAGTCGTGGACGCTTGTCCGCGTTGTAGAGAAAGCGATTCTGTAATACAGTAAGCGCCCTCAACTCCAATAAACGGCTCAATGCACGAGCCGTTTATTTTTTCTACCCATACGACATACGCGGTGTTATAATACTGCGCCCTGTATTATGGGGTTTTTTTAACGACCTGAAACCAGGTCCTTAAGTTGTAGTTGACATTAGCGGAGCACTAAGATGATCCAAGAACAGACTATGCTGGACGTGGCCGACAACTCCGGCGCGCGTAGCGTAATGTGTATCAAGGTTCTAGGTGGCTCGCACCGTCGCTACGCAAGCGTCGGCGACATCATCAAAATTACCATCAAGGAAGCGATTCCCCGTGGCAAGGTGAAAAAAGGTGATGTGCTGAAGGCGGTAGTGGTGCGCACCAAGAAAGGCGTCCGTCGTCCTGACGGTTCTGTCGTTCGCTTCGATGGCAATGCCTGCGTGTTGTTGAACAACAACAGCGAGCAGCCCATCGGCACGCGTATTTTTGGGCCGGTGACTCGTGAACTGCGTACCGAAAAGTTCATGAAAATCATCTCTTTGGCGCCAGAAGTACTTTAAGGAGCGATCATGGCAGCGAAAATCCGTCGTGATGACGAAGTTATCGTGCTGACCGGTAAAGACAAAGGTAAGCGCGGTAAGGTAAAAAATGTCCTGTCCTCTGGCAAGGCAATCGTTGAAGGCATCAATCTGGTCAAGAAGCATCAAAAACCAGTACCGGCCATGAACCAGCCGGGCGGCATCGTTGAAAAGGAAGCGGCTATCCAGCTTTCCAACCTTGCTATCTTCAACAGTGCGGCCAACAAGGCGGACCGTGTGGGCTTTAAGATTGAAGACGGCAAAAAAGTCCGTATCTTCAAATCCAACGGCGAAATCATTAAGTAATTTGGAGTAGTACGATGGCGAAACTGCATGATTACTACAAAGACGAAGTAGTCGGAAAGTTAATGAAAGAATTCGGCTATCATTCTGTCATGCAAGTCCCTCGGGTCGAGAAGATCACCCTGAACATGGGTGTCGGTGAAGCGATTGCCGATAAGAAATTGCTGGATAATGCTGCCAACGATTTAGCGGCAATTTCCGGTCAAAAACCGCTTATCACCAAAGCACGCAAATCCGTTGCAGGCTTCAAAATCCGTCAGGGCTATCCGATCGGCTGTAAAGTGACCCTGCGTGGCGAGCGCATGTGGGAATTCTTTGAGCGCCTGATCTCTATCGCTGTACCGCGTATCCGCGACTTCCGCGGCTTGCCCACCAAGTCATTTGACGGGCGCGGCAACTACAGCATGGGTGTGCGTGAGCAGATCATCTTTCCGGAAATCGATTACGATAAAGTCGATCGCGTTCGTGGTTTGGATATCACCATTACCACCTCTGCGAAGTCCGATGATGAAGGCCGCGCGCTTCTGGACGCCTTCAACTTCCCATTCCGTAAGTAAGGCAGGGTTCTAATGGCTAAGCAATCCATGAAAGCACGTGAAGTCAAGCGTGTTGATTTAGCTAATAAATTCTACGCGAAACGCGCTGAACTTAAATCCGTCATCTCAAGCGTGAATTCTACCGACGAAGAACGTTGGGATGCGGTTCTCAAGCTGCAGACTCTGCCGCGTGATTCCAGCCCGTCCCGTCAGCGTAACCGCTGCCGTCAAACCGGTCGTCCGCATGCTTTCCTGCGGAAATTCGGGTTGAGCCGTATCAAGGTCCGTGAAGCCGCCATGCGCGGTGAAATTCCGGGTCTGAGAAAGGCTAGCTGGTAATTGTCACCAATTGAATCACGGGAGTAAAGACAGATGAGCATGCAAGATCCGATCGCGGATATGCTGACCCGTATCCGCAACGGTCAAACCGCGAACAAGACCGCGGTCTCCATGCCTTCCTCCAAGCTTAAAGTGGCAATCGCCCATTTGCTGAAAGAAGAAGGCTTTATTGAAGACTATAAAGTTGAAGGTGATGCCAAACCGACGCTTGAACTGGCGCTGAAGTATTTCCAGGGCAAGCCGGTGGTAGAAATCATTGAGCGTATCAGCCGCCCCGGTTTGCGTATCTACAAGAAAAAAGACGCGCTGCCGAAAGTCATGGCCGGTCTGGGTATCGCGGTGGTTTCCACCTCCAAAGGTATCATGTCTGATCGTGCTGCCCGCCAGGCTGGCCTGGGTGGCGAGATTATCTGCTACGTAGCGTAATCCGGAGGAAAACATGTCTCGTGTTGCAAAAGCACATGTCGTCGTTCCTGCCGGCGTAGAGGTAAAACTCAACGGTCAGGAAATTTCGATCAAAGGTAAAAACGGCGAGCTGAGTCGTACCGTCCACGACGCTGTTCATGTCAACTATGCAGATAACAACCTGACCTTTTTGCCCCGCGAAGGCGAAGCCAACGGTTGGGCTCTGGCGGGGACCACCCGTGCATTGTTGCAGTCGATGGTTGTCGGTGTTACCGAAGGCTTCACCAAGAAGCTGCAGCTGGTAGGCGTAGGTTATCGTGCCGCGGTGAAGGGAAATGTCGTGAATATGGCCCTGGGCTATTCTCACCCCATTGACCATGTTTTGCCGGCAGGCATCACCGCTGAGTGTCCGAGCCAGACCGAAATCGTGCTTAAAGGCGCTGATAAACAGGTGGTTGGACAGGTCGCGGCTGATTTACGCGCCTATCGTCGTCCTGAGCCTTACAAAGGCAAGGGTGTCCGTTACGCCGACGAAGTCGTGCGTACCAAAGAGGCTAAGAAGAAGTAAGGTAACACTATGGATAAGAAAGCAGCTCGTATCCGTCGTGCGACCCGCGCACGCCGCAAGCTACATGAACTGGGCGCTACCCGCCTGGTGATTCATCGTACCCCGCGCCATATTTACGCGCAGGTAATCGCTCCGAACGGCGCCGAGGTTCTGGTGGCCGCTTCCACGGTGGAGAAATCCATCGCCGAGCAGTTAAAGTACACCGGCAACAAAGACGCCGCGTCGGCCATTGGCAAAGCCATCGCTGAACGGGCGCTGGAAAAAGGCATCACCGCTGTGGCCTTTGACCGTTCCGGGTTCCAGTATCATGGTCGTGTCCAGGCACTGGCAGACGCTGCCCGTGAAGCTGGCCTTCAGTTCTAAGGTAGAGGTGTAAGATGGCACACATCGAAAAACAAGCTGGCGAACTGCAGGAAAAGCTGATCGCGGTAAATCGCGTATCCAAGACCGTGAAAGGCGGCCGTATCTTCAGTTTCACCGCGCTGACCGTCGTCGGCGATGGTAACGGCCGCGTGGGTTTTGGTTACGGTAAAGCTCGCGAAGTTCCGGCAGCGATCCAGAAAGCGATGGAAAAAGCCCGTCGCAATATGTTGAATGTCGCGCTGAACAGCGGCACCCTGCAGCACCCCATCAAGGGCGCGCATACGGGGTCCCGTGTGTTTATGCAGCCGGCTTCCGAAGGTACCGGTATTATCGCCGGCGGTGCAATGCGCGCCGTTTTGGAAGTCGCAGGGGTTCACAACGTGTTGGCGAAAGCCTACGGTTCCACCAACCCGATCAATGTGGTTCGTGCTACCATCGATGCTTTGTCCAACATGAAGTCTCCTGAAATGGTCGCTGCCAAGCGTGGTAAATCCGTCGAAGAAATTCTGGGGTAAACGACCATGGCACAGACTATCAAAATCACTCAGACTCGCAGTTCCATCGGTCGTCTGCCGAAACACAAGGCAACTTTGACCGGCCTGGGCCTGCGTCGTATTGGTCACACCGTTGAACGCGAGGATACCCCCGCCGTTCGCGGTATGGTCAATTTGGTTTCCTACATGGTCAAAGTTGAGGAGTAAGAGATGCGCTTGAATACTCTGTCTCCGGCTGAAGGTTCCAAGCACGCGCCTAAACGCGTCGGCCGCGGCATCGGTTCCGGTCTGGGTAAAACCGGCGGACGCGGTGTCAAAGGTCAGAAATCCCGTTCGGGCGGCGGCGTGCGCCGCGGTTTCGAAGGCGGCCAGATGCCGTTGTATCGCCGCTTGCCGAAGTTCGGCTTCACTTCGCGCAAAGCCGCGGTAACGGCGGAAATCCGCCTGTCCGAGCTGGCCAAGGTGGAAGGCGAGGTTATCGATCTGAACGCGTTGAAGGCTGCCAACCTCATCGGCATCCAGATTGAATCCGCGAAAGTCATGCTTTCCGGCGAAATCACTCGCGCTGTTACTTTGCGCGGCCTGCGCGTCACCAAAGGCGCCCGGGCAGCAATCGAAGCCGCCGGCGGTAAAATTGAGGAATAAGTAGCAGATGGCCAAACAACCAGGATTAGATTTTCAAAGCGCTAAAGGCGGGATAGGCGAGTTAAGACGCAGGCTTCTGTTTGTGGTCGGCGCTCTGATTGTCTTCCGTATCGGCTCTTTTATTCCGATTCCTGGTATCGATGCCGCTGTGCTTGCTAAATTGCTCGAGCAGCAAAGAGGCACCATCATTGAAATGTTCAACATGTTCTCTGGTGGTGCGCTCAGCCGTGCCTCAATCTTTGCCCTGGGGATCATGCCGTATATCTCGGCATCGATCATTATCCAGTTGCTGACGGTCGTTCACCCGGCGTTGGCGGAGATTAAAAAAGAGGGTGAGGCTGGCCGCCGTAAAATCAGCCAGTACACCCGCTATGGCACGTTGGTGCTTGGCATATTCCAATCGATCGGTATTGCAACCGGTTTGCCGAATATGCCGGGTATGCAGGGCCTGGTGTACAATCCGGGGGTCGCTTTTTACTTTACCGCCGTGATAAGCCTGGTTACCGGGACAATGTTCCTGATGTGGCTGGGTGAACAGATAACCGAGCGGGGTATCGGCAACGGTATCTCAATCATTATCTTCGCCGGTATCGTAGCGGGCCTTCCGCCGGCCATCGGCCATACCATCGAGCAAGCTCGGCAAGGCGATATGCACTTCCTCGTGTTGTTGTTGATTGTGGCGCTCGTATTTGCCGTGACGTATTTCGTGGTTTTCGTCGAACGTGGCCAACGCCGGATCGTCGTCAACTACGCAAAACGCCAGCAAGGCCGCCGTGTATACGCGGCCCAGAGTACGCATTTGCCGTTGAAGGTGAATATGTCCGGCGTTATACCGGCCATCTTCGCTTCCAGCATTATCCTCTTTCCGGCCACTATCGCATCGTGGTTCGGGGGGGGGACGGGCTGGGGTTGGTTAACGGCGATTTCGCTGTATTTGCAACCGGGTCAACCGCTCTATGTGTTACTCTATGCATCTGCAATCATATTCTTCTGTTTCTTTTACACGGCGCTGGTGTTCAACCCGCGTGAAACAGCGGATAACCTGAAGAAGTCCGGTGCATTCGTACCAGGCATTCGTCCGGGAGAGCAAACGGCCAAGTATATCGATAAAGTAATGACCCGCCTGACGCTGGTCGGCGCGCTCTATATTACGTTTATCTGTCTTATCCCGGAGTTCATGCGTGACGCGATGAAAGTTCCCTTCTATTTCGGGGGGACATCCTTGTTGATCGTTGTTGTGGTCATCATGGACTTTATGGCTCAAGTGCAGACTCTGATGATGTCAAGTCAATATGAGTCCGCTTTGAAGAAGGCCAACTTGAAAGGCTATAACCGCTGAATCGGGTTGGTTTGAGAAGTTACGGAGAGGAAAAATGAAAGTTCGTGCTTCCGTCAAGAAGTTGTGTCGTAACTGCAAAGTTGTCAAACGCCATGGCGTAGTTCGCGTAATTTGCAGCGAGCCTAAGCATAAACAGCGCCAAGGTTGAAAGTTGCGACATTTTTTTCTTGCAAAGTTGGGTTGAGCTGGCTAGATTAGCCAGCCAATCTTTTGTTATATCAACACGACACTGTTTGAGTATCCTGAAAACGGGCTTTTCAGAATGGTGTTGTTGTTTACTTTTCTAGGAGTGCATAGTGGCCCGTATAGCAGGCATTAACATTCCTGATCATAAACATGCCGTGATCGCCTTAACCGCTATCTACGGTATCGGTAAAACCCGTTCGCAATCCATTTGTGAAAGTACGGGTATTGCCGAACATGTTAAGATCAGTGAGCTATCTGAAGAGCAGCTTGACAAGCTGCGCGACGCCGTGGCGAAGTTTGCCGTCGAAGGCGATTTGCGCCGCGAAGTCACCCTGAGTATCAAGCGTCTGATGGACCTTGGTACCTATCGTGGTTTGCGCCATCGTCGTGGTCTGCCGGTTCGCGGTCAGCGCACCAAGACTAACGCCCGTACCCGTAAGGGTCCGCGCAAACCGATCAAGAAATAATCGGGGTGATTAAATAATGGCTAAGGCACCTATTCGTGCACGCAAGCGCGTCAAAAAGCAGGTTTCAGATGGCGTGGCTCATATCCATGCGTCTTTCAACAACACCATCGTCACCATTACCGATCGTCAGGGTAATGCGTTGGGTTGGGCAACATCCGGTGGTTCCGGTTTCCGCGGTTCTCGCAAGTCCACTCCGTTTGCCGCGCAGGTTGCGGCGGAACGCTGCGCCGAAGCAGTCAAAGAGTATGGCATCAAGAATCTGGAAGTTATGGTTAAAGGACCTGGTCCGGGCCGTGAGTCTACCGTTCGCGCGTTGAACGCGGCTGGTTTCCGCATCACTAACATTACTGATGTGACTCCGATCCCCCATAACGGTTGTCGTCCGCCTAAAAAGCGTCGCGTATAACGCCGCTTCCAGGTTAGTTGGAGAAAGAAAATGGCAAGATATTTGGGTCCCAAGCTCAAGCTAAGCCGTCGCGAGGGTACCGACCTCTTCCTGAAATCCGGTGTTCGCGCGATCGATACCAAAGGCAAAATTGAGCAACCCCCGGGACAGCATGGCGCACGTAAGCCCCGTCTGTCCGATTACGGGGTACAGTTGCGTGAAAAACAGAAAGTTCGCCGCATTTATGGCATTCTGGAACGTCAATTCCGTAACTATTACAAAGAAGCAGCGCGTCTTAAAGGCAATACCGGTGAGAACCTGTTGCAGTTGCTGGAAGGCCGTCTGGATAACGTCGTCTACCGGATGGGTTTCGGCGCCACTCGCGCCGAATCGCGCCAGTTGGTCAGCCACAAGGCTATCATGGTAAACGGCCGTATCGTCAACATCGCTTCTTACCAGGTTAGTCCGAATGATGTTGTCAGCATCCGTGAAAAAGCGAAGAAGCAGGCTCGCGTTCGCGCCTCATTGGAACTGGCTGAACAGCGTGAAAAGCCGACCTGGCTTGAGGTCGACGCTGCTAAGATGGAAGGGGTGTTCAAACGCATTCCGGAACGTACCGATCTGTCTGCGGACATCAACGAACACCTGATAGTCGAGCTTTACTCCAAGTAAAGCTTAGCACCAAAGAGAGGACACAATGCAGGGTTCTGTGACAGAGTTTCTAAAACCGCGCCTGGTTGATATCGAGCAAGTCAGTTCGACGCACGCCAAGGTGACCCTTGAACCTTTAGAGCGTGGCTTCGGCCATACCCTAGGTAACGCACTGCGCCGTATTCTGCTTTCATCAATGCCGGGTTGCGCGGTGACCGAGGTTGAGATTGATGGTGTACTGCACGAGTACAGCACCAAAGAAGGTGTACAGGAAGACATCCTGGAGATTCTGCTCAACCTGAAAGGGCTGGCGGTGAGAGTTCAAGGCAAGGATGACGTCATCCTCACTTTGAATAAATCTGGCATTGGCCCTGTAACCGCAGCCGACATCACCCATGACGGCGATGTCGAAATCGTCAAGCCGCAGCACGTGCTTTGCCACCTGACCGATGAGAACGCCGCAATCAGCATGCGTATCAAGGTTCAGCGGGGGCGTGGTTATGTGCCGGCTTCTGCCCGAATTCATTCGGAAGAAGATGAGCGACCAATAGGCCGTTTACTGGTTGACGCGTGCTATAGCCCCGTAGAGCGAATCGCCTACAACGTGGAAGCCGCGCGCGTCGAACAACGTACCGATTTGGATAAGCTGGTCATCGAAATGGAAACCAACGGCACGATCGATCCTGAAGAGGCGATCCGCCGTGCGGCGACCATTCTGGCTGAACAACTTGAAGCTTTCGTTGATTTACGTGACGTACGTCAGCCGGAAGTTAAAGAAGAAAAACCGGAATTCGATCCGATCCTGCTGCGCCCGGTTGACGATCTGGAATTGACTGTCCGCTCTGCTAACTGCCTCAAGGCAGAAGCCATCCACTACATCGGTGATCTGGTACAACGCACCGAGGTTGAGTTGCTCAAAACCCCCAACCTGGGTAAAAAATCTCTTACCGAGATCAAAGACGTTTTGGCTTCCCGTGGGTTGTCTTTGGGTATGCGCCTTGAGAACTGGCCCCCGGCGAGTATCGCTGATGAATAACCCGATCACAGGGTAAGGTTTTACTGAGAAGGATAAGGTCATGCGCCATCGTAAGAGTGGTCGTCAACTGAACCGTAACAGCAGCCATCGCCAGGCTATGTTCCGTAATATGGCCGGCTCTTTGGTTCGTCATGAGATCATCAAGACGACCCTGCCGAAAGCGAAAGAGCTGCGTCGTGTTGTCGAACCGCTGATTACACTTGCCAAGACCGACAGCGTTGCAAATCGTCGTCTGGCATTCGCCCGTACTCGTGACAACGAAATCGTGGCAAAACTGTTTAACGAGCTTGGACCGCGTTTCGCGAGCCGCGCCGGTGGTTACACCCGTATTCTGAAGTGTGGCTTCCGCGCCGGCGACAACGCGCCGATGGCTTACATCGAACTGCTGGATCGCGCGGCAGAATCTCAAGCTCCGGCTGAAGCGGTTACCGAGTAATTTTAATCGCCAGTCTGCAAAACCCGGCACATGCCGGGTTTTTTATTGGCGCTTATCATATTGGCGGCAACAGCGTATGCTTGTTGGGTCTTTTCTGTTCGGGAGCGATGTCATCATGGGTATGGTGGATGAATGGGCGGAGCGGCATATACAGCAAGCACAACAGAACGGCGATTTCGATGATCTTCCCGGTTATGGCAAACCCTTGCAACTGGACGACGACAGCGCGGTGCCTGAGGATCTCAGGGCGGGTTACCGACTTTTGAAAAACGCCGGCTATCTGCCGCAGGAATTGCAGGATCGCAAAGACGCCCTGCAATTGGCGGATATGTTGCGCAGCCTGGATAGAGATTCTGGTGTCTATGCCGAAACGAGCAGTCGGTTTCGTCTGTTGGAATTGAAATTGCGTCAGGCGGGCGTGAACACCGAATTCCTTTATCATGATTATCAACAGCGCCTTGAGCGGCATTTTGCCGCCTCCGGAAAAGGCCAGTAAGGCGGCCGGACGGGCCAGCGCCGACATTCACCGCAGCGGGTTGGCATCGGTTACGCCGGGGCCATGCTATTACCGTGGGCAAAGTCAAAAACTGTGCTATACTATCGCGCGTTAACTAATGGCTATACTTTAAATACGTCGAGTTGCATCGCGGCCAACAAAGAAGCAACGTGAGGTATGACGAGTATCTTTATTTCAGACAACTCTCCGAGGTCAACATGGCAAGCAAATATCGTCACACCAAGGGCATCATCCAAGACAACGCCCTTGCCGCGTTGTTACATGATCCGCTATTCCGGCAACGTTGCGAGAAAAACCATAAAGGGAAGGGAAGCTACAACCGCAAAGGCAAAAAAGTATCGGCCCACGATTGGGAGGGCAGTGGCAAAAGCATACATCGTGGTTTTGCCACTGCCCTCCGTCATGGCAACCTTGAAATTCACGCCTCTTTCTGATTGAAAGCAAACTGCCCCGCCGCATTCCGTTTACGCCCATCCCGTTGAGATAACCTCTCTTACGCCTGTTTGCCCGGGGCCTTCCAGCTTATTACCGATGGAGTATTTGACATAATAGCGATAGCTTGGCCGCTCCGCGGGGGGCAATCAGGCTTCCGGCCGGCTATTTTGTTTTAGCAGATCGCGAATTTCCGTTAAAAGCGTCTCTTCCGCGCTGGGTTTCGGTGGAGCGGCGGGTGCTTCTTCTTTCTTGCGATGCATGCTATTGATCAGCTTGACGAAACAAAATACCGCCAGCGCGACAATGATAAAGTCGAAGACATTCTGTAGGAAGATACCGTATTCCATGACGACTGGGGGCGTATTTCCCTCCGCGGGTTTCAGCACCCATTTGAATTGTCTGAAATCAACACCGCCTATCAGTAATCCCAGGGGCGGCATGACGACATTGGCGACCAATGAGGAGACAATCTTACCAAAGGCCGCGCCAATGATGACGCCTATTGCCAGATCTACCACATTACCTCGCATGGCAAATTGACGGAATTCCTGCAAAAAACTCATAAGTTGCTCCTTTAGTGAATAACAAATTAAGTTTAACAAAGGATTAATCAATTACCAGCATATTTGCAGCACAGTGTATGCCCGCAGTTAAAATCCTTTTCTAAGGAAAATCTGAAAATGAATGCTTAGGTCAACGCTATTGACGAGGTGTATTCCCTGCAAAGATCAATCTGCCGACCCGTAGTGAACCGCCGCGGTAGGTGAGGCCATTACGTCCTTAATGACGATGGTTTTATCTGCCTGCGCCGTGCTATGAGCATGGCACGTATTTTAAATTGCCATGTCGGGTCTGATTTCCGCGATACTGAATGTCCCGCTGACTAGCGTATCAGTAGAAAAAATACCTTCGTCATAAAAAATGATCAGTCGATCGAAAGCGTTATTAAATTTCATGGCAATATTCTTGGGCTTGACATAATGTTGTCCATTGATGCGGTAATATGCCAATGGCATAAATAACCCCCCCAGACTGACCGCGGTCTCGTTATCAGGCATTACAGGCAAAGCATAAATTTCTATATAGCCATCCGCGAAGGCGATGGCTACCATAGCATTTACCGGGGAGAATGCGACACAGGTGATGCCTTCATCCATACCAGGTCTCTCAGGCTGTGAGCGGTGAATTGCAATCTGTTTTCGCTGAATAATATCATAGAGTATTAAAACAGCCTGTTCGCCTGCCGGATCCAGGGCCGTATATCCAAGATAAATCTGGTCAGGGGATATAAACCGTGGGGCATATCCCTCTGGGGTAGGGAAATATTCTTTATATTGATCATAAATATGCCAGGCGTTTTCCGAAATGATATAAAGTTTACTGTCTTCGGTTAGCCACCAAAGTTTATAATCGTTATGGTTTGCCGCGATCAATATTTCGTTGACAGGTTTCAATGAAGTGGGCTTATCCACTATTTCTCTGATAGGGAGTCGATAAAATTCAATTAAAAGTAACTCGGTGTCTTTTGAAGATACAATGACAATTTTGCTACCTTTGGGGGATGTGAGGATATTTTTTATTTCATTTCTTTGCGTGGTAGGCAGTAATGGAATGATATGCCCACCCACTGTTTTGGCGGACACATCATTACTGTCGTTCAACCAGAAGCTCGGCTGTGTATCATGATATAAAGTATGACGATTAACCTGTATGGATTGTGTAGAGCTATACGGCGCTATCCATTGATATCGGTCTGCTATTTGGCTTCCTTCGGTGAGTAAAAGCGTATCCCCAATCAAGGTAATCTCACGGTAATGCGTTTGCCGGAAAGACGGCTCCATGTGACTGCGATCATATAAAAATAAGCGCATGTGGTGCCCCGCCGCCAGCATTGACGGCCATCTAAACGACTGTGACAAATTGGCGAGTTGCGCGTACTTTTCAAATCGCCACGAAGCGGTTTGATTTTCTGCCGATGAGGAAAGCCTTGCGGTCAGCGTTTCGAAAGCCGTCCAAAGCGCCAGTACCGGGTACTGTCCCAGGGTACCTTGCGTTACGGTTTTAAAGGCGCGTAAAGAAGACAGGGTGCTATGAAGCAACTCGCGGCGCCGCGCGCTATCGAGACGCAGCAATAGATTGACCTGCTTAAGCCGCAATAAGAGCGGCCCGGTATTGGCTTCGCTGTTTTCAATATTTTTCAGGCAGAGTTCGCTGAGATTGGGATAGGCAGAAACATTAAATACACTCTCAGCCAGCGCTTCGAATGGCGATAGAGTGATGCCGTTCTGGAAATTATCAATAAGGTCGGCATGAGGAATGATGTTGAAGGTTTTTGTGAAAAGCTCATAACGTAATATCTTAGCAGGGCTGTTCTCATCTGGTTGGCTAACTTCATAGAAATAATCGTCTAGTTCATTTATAATAACCGTTCTATCTGCTATTTTTAATAACATTAGGTTGGCATAAATCAATGCGCCGTTAAAAAGAGAGGGGAGAAGGAATTCGTCGAAAAAAAACCTTTCACGGGTTGTTGATGTCAATAGATAATGTGCTGTGCGGGCACTCAAAACTTTCGAAGAAAGTAACTTTTGCGGTGATGCAAAAATAAATGCTTTATGATACATATCATAACTTGCCCTGATATAGGCGCTATGCTTATTAACGGAATGAACAATGAGAAAAGTTGGACGATTCTGCTCAGGTTTCATTAAATAGCAAATGTGGTTGATAGGCACACTCAATAACGATTGCTGGTAAAGAGAAATAGAACCATGACAGTGATCTTCAGTTAATGCATAGCTTTTCAGTGATCGGCTGTCTTTTAGCAATTCAGCTTCATCCGTTAACCGTTGTAAAGTCATTTTGATATGGTCTATTTTGATATGCAGGTCCCGTTCATTGTCTGCCAGACTGATGACGGGAATACTCCGTGAGGGATCCCGTGGGCCGATTTCCCAATAATCCAGGTGATGCACGGAAGACAAAATATTTTCAATGGGATCCAGTAACCAACTTTGATAATTTGCTTCAAAAAAAATATGCTGTGTGTCCGCCACTTTCACACTGTGTTGCGGATAAACCACTAAGACGGTGATTGGCATTCGGCTGGATATTCGCCATATGACTGTGTCATTGTATTTTTCAATGGCGGCCAAGGAGAGGGTGTCGTTTGACGCAACCTGATGTTCTTCCAGTCTCAGACTCTGCTTTTCTGTCACGGGAAGGGCATAAACATATTTTCTGTCCATCCCAAAATGATTTTCCGGATTGATTTTGACAAAAATGGCTCTTCCCTGAGGGGTAAACTCGCCATTTTCCGTGGCGATGATGCCTCGACGAACATTGAAGATCGTAAAGCATTCTCCGTCAAATTCAGCGGTAACCGGTGTTACGCCGTCTTCGCCATAACCATATTGGGTGGGGAAAAACCGGGATGTTCGCGTGGTGAAAACTTTATGGCTTTCTTGCGAGATGCTCAACAGTGAATGTAACAGCGGAGAAGCATTCAACAGAATTCTACCGCTTAACGCCATCGCGATGCCTTTTGTTAAGGTATATACCGAATTAAGTGTCTCAAGTCCGGGATCGAGGACCTTTGCCACTTCACTTGGAAAATAGTGAGTCAGTCTGAGCATTTCATCGCTTACGGCTCGCGCGCCGCCGGCTATTTGCGTGGAGATCGGGATAATTTTTCTCGTGGTTGTCGTGGCCCCGGCAACCATAAGCCGGTTTTCCAAGGTGCGGCCGATACCCAGTTTGGCGGCCTGATATATAGCCAGTCCGTGTTCTATTCCGGAAAAAAAGAGCGGGATACCCACCAAACTACCATCAATCATGCATTCTATGGCGGCACTGTTGATATCGTGATCGAGCACAGAGCTCATACAGCCATAGAAAGGCACTAATAATCCGGTGATATCATCGGCGATCTTCCACAAGGTATTCTCTTCAGCTTCACTACCCAATGAGTAAAGGCGTTGTTGATAGTACTTGAAATGTATCTCGGCAAAACGCCGATATAAGTTTTCCACGGGTTCGCCGGCGGCCTTGTGGATGGCAGGTTGTTTCAACTGTGTTAGTGCCAGTTCAAAATGCGTGGCCAGGTATCTTGCCGGCCAATTTTCCATTAACGGACGTAAGACGGTGGACAAATCATCATGCAGATCAATAAAATACAAACGATATCCTTTATTGTCCATACTTAATGCCACCAAACACGTCACATTGTGATCTTTGGCGAGAAAAAATGTCACATCTTTTTTGGCAAGGTATTTTTCTGTCTTGTTCCAATAAAACATTTCCTGTGTTTTCCGCTTACGGACAAGCTTCGGCATAACCCATTGCAACGAGGCACGATTCAAAAAATTCAGTTGTTCTATTTGTAAAGTGTCATCTCTGGCATCACTGGCGCTGAAAACGATATCCAGTAAAGACTTATCCACTGATAAAATTCGTTCAGATAAATAATTAATTGTCTCGTTGTAATAAAGGTTTAAGTTGGGTAGCGTGTTTATATCATGTGAACAATGATATCTGTCAGGGGAATCTAAATATTCCTCAACGGGATCAAAATACATACTCAATCTGATAAATAAAATTCCAATATACTTTTTTTTGATTTTTTTATGGCCGCCGCAATATCTATCCAACAAATCAATAGCCGCGGCTTTCCGTGATTGCCACGGCAGGGATGTGTATTGTTTGCGTAACGAGGCAACATTGTGGTAAAGCGTTTTGGCCTTACTCTGACGTTTAAGGATCTCTGCCAGAAACAACGATTTCGCCTCCGTAAAAGCAGCATCGGATAATGCTTCTTCAAATGACAAAAGGGGTTTCTGGTCCAGTAAGAAAATGAGCAATCCGAGATGAAAAACAGATTCGCTTCCTCTGAGAATCTGGTTATTCTCCAGCAGGGTTACCATGCCCAAGCCAATATCTAACAAGGTGGTCGGCGTTTCTGAGGAAAAATCCGGATCACCAGATAAGATTAACGCTCTGGCGCCAAAATGTATCAATGCCCAGCTTATGCTACCCACCAGAATATGATCACTATCCGTTAGCGTGGTTATCGTCGCTCTGGTATTCGTCATATTAGTGGCCAATTTATGGATATCCGCCAAGTACAGCGTCGGCATCTCATGGGCTTCATAATGGTGTTGCCATATTTTCATCAGGATGGGATCGGTTGTCTCCGCCGACGCATTATGTAAAGCCATTCTCAATTCTTGTATTGTGCATCTTCGATGGCGGGCAAAGATCGTCGCCACGCGTAGGGCAATATTGTCTTCCTTGAAAAGTAACTTGCATAGTGTCTGGCCGACGAGCGTCCGTTGCTGCTCCCGCGAGAGACCTTCGCCCAGTCGCTCGCCATAATAGCCGCTGCCCAGCAGGGAAAGCCTGGCCACGTGCGCAAGCAACTCCGGCTTTTTTGCCGTAGCCATAAGGATAGCGGCCGCCAGTTGGCGATCGTCGATATTCTCAGAAAAGGTTTCCAGCCCCATATATTCGTTGACATAAGCGGCCAGCATAAACTTCCAATCAATATTCCTGACCGGAGGGGGGGCCGTATTGTGGCGTTTGGCCCGTCGTGGCGGAAAGGAATGTCTTCCCGGCCAGGCCTGAGCTACCCAGGTCGCCTTTCTTTCCCCTTGAGTTCGGGTCGCCGGCGATGTTCCGGCCATGAGGACGCGTTCTCGGCTTAAGGAAAACGACATTTGCGTGTTATTAACGGCGGCGGCGGCGGCCAGCGCATAAACCAGGCGTTGGCCGATATTCCTGGGTTTTTTCAACTGCTGCCGCCAAGCCGGGTCATGATGATAAAGGCGGGACGGCACCGACAACATATTCTGGGCCATAAGGTGAAGGCGCCGGCCGACAGTCAAAGGGTCTGTACGCGAACCCCTTAGCGGTAGGGACGCGCCGGCATTGTTACAACACGACGATGTGCATCGCGGGGCGGCCGTTTTGTTTGCCTGCGGGGTGTAAATCGCTAATGTATTCCATTGGTACATTGCGGACATATCCTTGTTGCCGCTAAGCTATTCCGCAAGTTTAGAAATGCGCTTCTATACCGTAGTGAAATCCCTCTGTGGTCGTGAGGCAATGATATTTTGGCCAATCAAATGCGAGGCGCCTACAGGAAAAAGGGGCTGGGTTGGAACAGGCGTTCAACATCGCTGATGTATTTTTTATCGGTCAGGAACATGATGACATGATCGCCTTGTTGAACGATGCTGTCCCGGTTGGCGATGATCACCTCATCGCCGCGCACGATGGCGCCAATCACAGTACCGGGCGGCAATTTGATGGCGTCGATGGGCCTGCCCACGACTTTGGAGGTACTTTCGTCGCCATGGGCGATAGCTTCGATGGCTTCGGCCACGCCGCGGCGCAACGACGAAACGCTAACGATATCCGCCTTGCGCACATGGCCCAACAGCGCTGAAATCGTCGCCTGTTGCGGTGAAATGGCGATATCAATCACGCTGCCTTGTACCAGATCGATATAAGCGCGACGCTGGATAAGCACCAGCACTTTTTTGGCGCCCATGCGTTTGGCCAACATGGCCGACATAATGTTGGCCTCGTCATCGTTGGTTATGGCGATAAAGACATCGATTTGTTCGATATGTTCCTCGGCCAGTAATTCCTGATCGGATGCGTCGCCGTAGAAAACGACGGTGTCCTGTAGCCGTTCCGCCAGTTCAGCCGCCCGTTGCTGATCCCTCTCGATAAGCTTCACACTGTAGTCTTTTTCCAGCCGCTGGGCCAACCCGGCGCCGATATTGCCGCCGCCGACGATCATGATGCGTTTGTAGGGTCTTTCCAACCGTTGCAGCTCGCTCATTACCGCCCTGATATGGGGGGACGCGGCGACGAAAAACACCTCATCGCCGGCTTCGATGACGGTTGAGCCTTGTGGTCGGATGGGGTGATCCTGACGGAAAATGGCGGCGACCCGGGTATCGATATGCGGCATATGTTCGCGCAGGGAAGACAGGGCGTTACCTACCAGCGGGCCGCCGTAATAGGCTTTTACCGCGGCGATACTGACTTTACCCTGGGCAAAGTTCACCACCTGCAGCGCGCCGGGATATTCCACGAGTCGGTAGATACTCTCGATAACCAGATGTTCGGGTGAGATGAGATGATCGATGGGTACCACTTCGGTGGAAAATAGCCGCGCGGATTCGCGGATATAATCCGCCGAACGGATGCGGGCAATGCGGTTGGGCGTTTTAAAGAGCGAATAGGCTATCTGGCACGCCACCATATTGGTTTCGTCGGAATTGGTGACGGCGACCAGCATATCGGCGTCCTCGGCGCCGGCCTCCCGCAGCACCCGGGGGTGGGCGGCGTGACCTTGAATAGTGCGCAAATCGAATTTATCCTGCAACTGGCGCAACGGATCGGAATTGGTATCGACAATGGTGATATCATTGTTTTCCCCAGCCAGATTTTCCGCCAGCGTGCCGCCTACTTGCCCCGCACCCAGTATGATTATTTTCATTATCGACTCGTTATGCTCGTCAAGATGACCCCTGGCTGCCCGCAGCCATTATCTTCATTATCTTAGCGTAAAAGAAGCCATCTCCCTCATCCGGCGCGGGAAGTTGCTGCAAACCGGGACGGGTCGCATCGCCGGTGCCGGCGAGCCGCGCATCGGGATGACAGGCCAGAAACGCGTTGATTTGATCGCGGTTCTCCTCGGGCAAAACCGAACAAGTGGCGTATAGCAATACGCCGCCGGTTTTCAGCCTTGGCCAGATGGCGGACAGAATCCGCTTTTGCAAAAGCGCCAGTTCAGCGATATCGGTATCCCTCCGCAGCCATTTTATATCGGGGTGTCGCCGTATGACACCGGTGGCCGAGCAAGGCGCGTCAAGCAGGATGCGATGCCAGGTCCGTCCATTGTCCCATTGTTCCGGCGCGGCGCCATCGCCGATAATAACCTCCGATTGCATGCCGAGACGTCGCAGATTCTCATGAATCCGCGACGCGCGCTGCGCATCGATATCCACTGCGGTCACCCGCGCCGTGGGCGCCAGTTCCAAAAGATGGGTGGTTTTGCCCCCGGGCGCGGCGCATAAATCCAATATGTCTTCGCCGGGCCGCGGATCGAGCAATGCCGCGCAGGCCTGCGCCGAGGCATCCTGCACCGTGATCCAGCCTTGCTCAAATCCGGGTAGCCTACCCACGGGACATGGCGTCTCAAGCCTGAGCGCGTCGGGCAGGCGCGGATGCGGGTAAGCGGTCAAACCATTTTGCGTCAGCAAGGCCAGATACTGTTCCCGACTATGCCGCAGACGGTTGACGCGCAGCCACATGGGCGGGTGTTGGTTATTGGCCTCCATGACCGCGTCGGCTTGATCGGGGTAAGCCGCCCGCAGGCGCTGGGCCAGCCATTCGGGATGAAGGTGGTCCGACGATGGCTGCCAGCCGTTTTCCTGCCGCCGGAGAAATTCCCGCAAAACCCCGTTCACCAGCCCTTTGAATTGCGGTTTTTTCAAGGCCGCCGCCGCCTCCACGGTTTCGGATAGCGCGGCGTGGCGGGGAATGCGGGTATGGAGCAATTGATAGAGTCCGACCATCAGCAGGCAATGCACGACCCGCTGTTTGCCGGCAAGGGGTTTCGCCATCAACCGTCCGATGTGCTGATCCAGCTCCGGCAGAGTACGCAGGGTGCCGAAGCATAATTCCTGCAATAATGCCCGATCCTTGTCGTTGAGCGGGGATTGCAGCGCCGGCAGGGACTGACTCAGCGACACGCCTTGGTCAAGCACTTGCGCGACGGCCTTCGCGGCCAAAGCGCGGAGGTGGTAATGTTTGTTCATAATTGACCGGAAATGAGATAGCCGGGAATTTGCGCCGGCCGGGCCCGCGTCTCGTCGACCGGGCAGGGGACCGGGTACGAGATTAAGCCAGAACGCTTCCGGGTGTAAACCATTCCCGGCGCGAATTGAGCAGATCCTGCGCCGGCATGGGTTTTTTCCCGGCGGGTTGCAACAGGGTCAGGTTCAGATTGCCTACCGTCGTTGTCACCAGGATACCGGATTTATCCGCCCGGATAATCTTGCCGGGTACCCGGTCGGATTGCCGCTGTTCCGGATCCTGCGCCGCCGCTCGCCAGATCTTGACGGGCTGCCCCTCCAAGAGGATATAGCTAACCGGCCAGGGATTGAACGCGCGCACGCACCGTTCGAGATGCGTTGCCGGCAGTCGCCAGTCCAGCCGGGCTTCTTCCTTGGTCAGCTTTTGCGCGTAAGATGCCTCCCGGTGGTTTTGCGGGACAGGCGTCAGCGTACCCGTTGCGCAACGCGCCAAGGTTTCCAGCAGCGCTTGCGGCCCAATGGCCGCCAGTTTTTCATATAAACTGGCGCTGGTGTCCTCGGCGGTGATGTCACAGGGCGCTTTCAGCAACATCGCGCCGGTATCAAGGCCAGCATCCATTTGCATGATGGTAATGCCGGTTTGCGCGTCTCCCGCCCACAACGCCCGCTGAATAGGCGCCGCGCCGCGCCAGCGCGGCAACAACGAGCCGTGGACGTTCAGACAGCCCAGACGGGGCATATCCAATACCGACTGGGGTAGGATCAGACCATAGGCCACCACCACCATGACATCGGCGGCAAGCGCCGCCGCTAACTGCTGATTGTCGGCGGAGCGCAACGACTTGGGTTGGAAAACCGGTATGCCATGTTGTTGGGCCAGCTGTTTGACCGGGCTGGCCGATAACTTATTACCCCGGCCAGCCGGTCTGTCGGGTTGGGTGAAAACCCCGACGACATGGTGCCGCGAGGCCAACAGCGCGTCGAGATGACGGGCGGCGAAATCCGGCGTTCCGGCGAAGATGATGCGTAAAGAATCAGACACGTTCATTCCTGTATTGCCCCGGTTATTTCGCGGCGCGGGCGTTCATTTTGGCCAATTTTTCCATCTTCTGACGGATACGCTGGCGTTTGAGGGGCGACAGATAATCGACAAACAACTTGCCCACCAAATGATCCATTTCATGCTGAATGCAGATGGCCAGCAAACCGTCCGCCTCCAGCTCGTAGGACTGGCCTTCGCGATTCAGGGCGCGAACAGTGACTTTTTCCGCGCGGGGAACGAAACCCCGCTGATCAGGGATTGACAGGCAACCTTCCTCAATGCCGGTTTCGCCGCTTTTGCAAAGCAGTTCGGGATTGATCAGCACATGACGCTGGTCGCGCGTTTCCGAGACATCGATAACGATTATGCGCTGATGGATATCGACCTGGGTCGCGGCCAGCCCAATCCCTTCTTCGGCGTACATCGTTTCAAACATGTCATCTACGATGCGGCGAATGTCGTCATTCACTTCTTTGACCGGTTTCGCCACTATGCGAAGCCGGTCGTCCGGATAATGTAATACCTGCAATACCGCCATATAAGTCTATATCTGTGTCCGATTATGAAAAAGATTCCTCCTCTTATTCTAGACATTTCCCGGGCTGATTGACAGCATCGCATGTCAAAGTCGCGGAAGCGGCGATCGGCACGGACGCGGAGCAAACATGACCCCGATAGAAATATGGCTGCGGCTGATGGCCGTAAAAGGCGTAAACGGCGCCAAAGCTCAGGAATATCTTGCGCAAATGCCGCTTCTGGCCGAATTCGGTCCCCAGGCGCGGATTTCGAACGTATTGACCCCGCGGCAGCGTCAGCGGTTTTACCATTTTGGCGACGACGCCATCGCCGCCGCTCGCCGCTGGCTGGCGGACCCATCGAATCATCTGGTGACTTATGCCGATCCCGACTATCCCGATGGCCTGCGCCACATTGATTGTCCGCCGCCGGCCCTGCTTGTCCGCGGTGATCCGGCCTGCTTGCGTTCCAGACAGGTGGCGGTGGTCGGTAGCCGCCGTTGCACCTTGTATGGCGAGCAATGGGGCGCCTATTTTTCCGCCGCCCTGGCCCGGTGCGGCGTTACCATCACCAGCGGACTGGCGCTGGGGATAGACGGCATAAGCCATCGCGCGGCGCTTGACGCCGGGGGCCGGACCGTGGCGGTGCTGGGCAGTGGATTACAGCATATCTATCCGCATCAGCATCGTGGACTGGCGGAGCGTATCGTCGGCGAAGGGGGCGCCCTGGTTTCCGAGTTCACGCTGGACGCCCCGCCGCTGGCCTGCCATTTTCCCTATCGTAATCGTATCATTAGCGCGTTGAGCCAGGGCGTGCTGGTGGTGGAAGCCACGGCCCGAAGCGGGTCGCTGGTGACGGCCCGTTATGCCCTCGATCAGGGCAAAGACGTCTATGCGCTTCCGGGGCCGCTCGGCAATCCCGCCACCGAGGGTACGCATTGGTTGATCCGGCAAGGCGCTTATCTCATCACCCAGCCACGGGAGATACTGGAGCAGCTTGGCAACGGTCTCAATTGGTTAAATTTACCGCGGGATGAAATTATTTGTGCCGCAGAACGCGAAGTTGAATTGCCATTTGCCGATGTGTTGGCTAACGTAGGGGATGAGGTTACACCTGTTGACGTCGTCGCTGAACGTGCCGGCCAACCTGTGCCAGAGGTCGTGGTTAAATTGCTCGAGCTGGAGTTAGCAGGGTGGATCGCAGTTGTACCCGGCGGCTATGTCCGATTGAGGAGGGCAGGCCATGTTCGACGTACTCATGTACTTGTTTGAAACCTATATCCACAATGAAGTCGAGATGCGAGTGGATCAGGATAAATTGACCGATGATCTCACCCGTGTGGGCTTTCACCAGGACGATATCTACAATGCGCTGAACTGGCTGGAAAAGTTGGCTGATCTGCAAGACGGCAAGAACAAGGCTCTCATGCGGGGAACCGATCCGCTTGCGCTGCGGATTTATACTGAGGAAGAGAGCCAATTTCTGGACACGGAATGCCGCGGCTTCTTGTTGTTCCTCGAGCAGATTCAGGTGTTAAACCTTGAGACCCGCGAAATGGTCATCGATCGCGTTATGGCATTGGATGCCGCAGAATTCGATCTGGAAGATCTCAAGTGGGTGATTTTGATGGTGCTGTTCAATATCCCGGGGTATGAGAACGCTTACCAGCAGATGGAAGACTTGGTGTTTGAGGAAGAAATCGATCGTTTGCACTAACGTGCGGATATTGAACCGAATTTATGGTAAAAGCTGCGCTTTTTTCCCCCAGGGCTAAAGAGCTCTGCCCCGAATGCGGGGCAGAGCTGGTTATCCGTTCCGGACAACACGGGCCATTCCTTGGCTGTTCGCAATACCCGCGTTGTGCTTATATCAAACCGCTGAAACAACATGCCGATGGCCATGTCGTCACTGTTCTTGAGGGGCAGGCCTGCCCGGTTTGTCAGTCCGTATTGGTGTTGCGTCAAGGACGCTATGGCATGTTTATCGGTTGTTCCGCCTACCCGGATTGCGATTATCTCGCGGATGCGGTGAAGCCTGATGAAACGGCGTTGGCTTGTCCGCAATGCCATTCGGGCAAACTGGTGCAGCGTACCTCCCGGTTCGGCAAAACCTTTTATGCCTGCGATCGTTACCCCCAATGCCGGTTTGTGGTGAACTTTAAACCGGTCGCCGGTGAATGCGCCTATTGCCATTTCCCCATGCTGATGGAGAAAATCACGGCGCGCGGCGCCAGGCTCTTTTGCGCCGACAAACGTTGCGGTAAACCGGTAGCGGTAAAAGACGATGATGAAACAACACCGATTTGATATTCCTGATCTGATGGCTGCGCTAAATCGCCGCCAGGTTATCGCTTATCCCACCGAAGCCGTATACGGTTTAGGTTGCGATCCGGACAGCGAAGTGGCGGTTCGGGCGTTGCTCGCGCTCAAACAACGATCCTGGACCAAAGGGTTGATTTTGATTGCGGCCGAGTATCGGCAACTCTTGCCGTATATCGACGATAGCCAAGTCGACGAACGGCGGCGCGCGGAAATTTTTGCCCGATGGCCGGGGCCGTTGACTTGGCTCATGCCCGCCAATCCGGCCACTCCCAACTGGCTGACCGGTCAGTTTTCCACACTGGCGGTGCGCGTCACCGCCTTTGAACCGGCGCGGCGGTTGTGCGCGGCCTTTGGTAAACCGCTGGTTTCGACCAGCGCCAATCTGTCGGGTCATGCGCCGGCGCGGACCGCGGCGGAAGTCCGTGCGCAGTTCGGCGAGGATTTTCCGTTGATGGATGATGCGGTGGGTGGACGAGAAAACCCATCAGAGATCCGCGATGCGCTTACCGGGGTGCTGGTAAGGCAAGGTTAAACCCGATGAGACCTGATGATGGAAAATTACGCGGTATTCGGTAATCCGATTGATCACAGCAAATCGCCAGAAATCCATGCCCTTTTCGCGAAGCAGACCGGCATCGCGCTTCGCTATGGCCGGGTGTTGGCGCCGCGTGATACTTTCGAGGAGACATTGCGCGCGTTTTTCGCCGGCGGCGGTCAAGGCGCTAATATCACCATGCCGTTCAAGGAACGCGCGTTTTCCCTGTGCGACCAGTTGACGGAGCGCGCCTCGCAGGCCGGCGCGGTAAATACCGTGAAAAAACAGCCCGATGGCGCGCTGCTGGGCGATAATACCGATGGTATCGGTTTACTCTTGGATTTACAGCGAATCGCGTTTATCCGGCCAGACAGCCGGATCCTGCTGATGGGCGCCGGCGGCGCCGCCCGCGGGGTTATCCTGCCCCTGTTGTCTTTTGGCTGCGCCATCACGTTGACTAACCGCACCTTCCCGCGTGCGCAGGAACTGGCATCGTTTTACCGTCACGCCGGTTCTATTTCGGCATTGCCGTTGGATGACCTGGCCGAGCCCGAGTTCGATCTGATCATCAATGCCACCACTTCCGGCGTACGCGGCGATGTGCCGGGACTGGCCGCCGGGCTTATCATCCCGGCGGTCAAGTGCTACGACATGTATTACCGGCGTGGTCTGACGCCGTTTCTGCAATGGTGCGCGCACCTGGGGGCGAAGGATTACACCGATGGCCTGGGTATGCTGGTGGGACAAGCGGCTTATGCGTTTTTGCTGTGGCACGGGGTGTTGCCCGATATTCAGCCGATTTTGCATCATTTGCGCGCGAGCCCGACGGTTTGATGCCGCCGGGCGCCGTCTAGCGGGACGGATCGAGGCCGTTCTCGGTCAGGTATTCGTTTTTCCAGCGAACATAATTATCGGCGGAATATGTCAGCCGGCCGATTTCCTCATCTGTCAGATGTCTGATTTTGCGTGCCGGGCTGCCCAGATAAAGATAACCGCTCTCCAACCGTTTGCCGGGTGAGACCAGACTGCCCGCGCCGATCATCACCTCGTCTTCCACCAGGGCGCCATCAAGCAGGATAGATCCCATCCCCACCAGCACCCGATGGCCAATGGCGCAGCCGTGCAGCATGACTTTATGACCGATGGTCACGTCCTCGCCGATAATAAGCGGATTGCCGGCCGGATTGTGTACGGATTGGTGAGTGACATGCAGTACGCTGCCGTCCTGGATATTGGTCCGCGCACCAATGGTGACGATATTGACGTCGCCGCGAATGGCCACCAGCGGCCAAATACTGACATCGTCCCCAAGATTGACCCGGCCGATCACAACACTGGAAGGATCAATCATGACGCGTTGGCCCAATTGCGGCATTTCGCCTTGATAAGCACGTAGCGAACCTGACAGTTGCGGCATGGCAGTTACCTCAAGCAGATATTTACACTGAAAATGTTATCGCCGTGGCGGGGGCGATGGCAATCAACGACCTTGATCTTAGCTCCTTTTTGCCGGGGATCGGACGAGATCCGAACGGTAGGGTTGAAAAATAGACAATTAGCAAGAAAAGGAAAAAAAACGCTTGTGCAATATAACCGGATCCCTATAATGCGCCTCCATCGGCCAGCACTGTGAAAGATATCACAGGATGTCGAAAAGAAAATGGCGGCAAGCCGGTCAGGCTTGACACCCAATGAGGAAAGCGTAACATACGCCACCTCGCGCCAGATGAGTTACCCCGGCGCACGCTCTTTAACAAGTTATCAGACAATCTGTGTGGGCACTCGCAAGACCTATAATACGCTGAATATTTC
>NZ_SZPQ01000047.1 GCF_005217455.1 Martelella alba | reverse complement strand
GGATATCACACTCACTGGACGCCACATCCGGCGTTTCCGGACGACCCTCCACCAGCCACCAGCGCAACGGAGGAATAGTGACTATCGACACCTCAAACCTGAAAACAGACCACGCTGCTGCCGTGGCCGCCGGCGATAAATTCTATATCGGTACGAAATGTAGAAAGCCGGGCCATGGCCGCGTCCGGTATGTTAACAGCCGAGCATGCAGAGAATGTGGTCGAGAAAAATGCGAGCGGCATCGATTACGTGATCAGTCCAGTCGTACAGATCCAGCCAGGTTTAGTCGTCGGGTTTTTGTCTTGGGCGACCCGAGGCGGTTAAGGGGCAATTATGAGTGATTTTTATATCGATGATGTTGTATTTGATCTGCATGAAGCCTCGGCGTTCCTTAAGCTCAGTGAAAGGGCGATTCGCGCCCGGATCAAAGATGGCCGTATCCGGGCCGCAAAATCCGGCGGGAATGGCGGTGGCAAACTGCAAATTTTGAAGTCTTCTTGTCTTGCATATATTCATCGGCAGCAGCAGGATCACGCTGTGAATGCGGATGATGGCCGAACAGAGGAACAAACTGTATGGCAATCAAACAAAGGTACGGTGTCTGGCACTGTGATTTCTTTACTCCGGACGGAAAGCGCATTAGACAAAGCCTTGGAACAACGGACAAAAGGCAAGCCCAGGAATTACACGACAAATTGAAATCCGAAGCCTGGCGCGCGGCAAAAATCGGCGAGGCTCCGGTAAAGACATTTGATGAGGCATGTCTGCGCTGGTTGGATGAGAAACAGCATAAAAAATGCCTAGATGACGATAAATCGAAGATAGGATTTTGGCGGCAGTACTTTGGCGGGAAACCACTTTCCTTTATTACCGAAGAAAGGATCCAGGCGGCGGTGGCCAGGATGGTCAATCGCAAGCACCGCTTAAATTGGGAGTCTATGCGCGATGGCTGCAAGAAAAGCGGCCAGCAGTGCCCGGAGTACATCCCCAGGCCAGTGGCGCAAGCAACAAAGTACTCCCATTTGGCATTTATCCGTTCGCTATTACGCATCGCGGCGAATGAATGGAAATGGTTGGATAAGCTGCCAGTGGTTAAGGCTCACCAGCCCAAGCAAAAGCGCATCCGCTGGCTGACAAAGGAAGAGGCCACCAGGTTGATAGACTGTATGCCTGAGCACCTGAAACCGGTGGTTATTTTCGCCCTGGCCACCGGGCTCCGGCGTTCAAACATTGTGGATCTGGAGTGGTCGCAGATCGATATGCAGCGGCGGGTGGCATGGATACATCCAGAAGATGCGAAAGCAGGTCGGGCGATTGGCGTCGCCCTTAATGACACTGCCTGCAATGTGTTGAAAAAGCAGATCGGCAAGCATTCTCAATGGGTTTTCGTTCACGTGAAGTCATCGGTTAGGGCCGATGGAACCCGGACGAAAGAAGTCAGGAAAATGCGATCCGATAGTAACACAGGCTGGCGGGCGGGTCTAAAGCGGGCAGGGATCGAGAATTTCCGTTTTCATGACCTCCGGCACACCTGGGCCAGTTGGTTGATTCAGTCCGGGGTCCCGCTGTCGGTGTTACAGGAAATGGGCGGATGGGAGTCAATTGAAATGGTGCGGCGTTATGCGCACCTTGCCCCTACCCATCTGACCGAACACGCAAAACAGATAGATATAATTATGGGTAATTACGGCACGAATTCGACACGCGAGCTGAAGGATGTGGCAGGAACTAAAGGTAACTAATTGATTTTACTGGTGCCGGTAATAGGAGTCGAACCTACGACCTTCGCATTACGAATGCGCTGCTCTACCAACTGAGCTATACCGGCCTCGAAGAAATTTTCGTATGGTCTCAATCACGGGGGGACACGTTATGCAAAAGCGGTTGAAGAGTCAATAGCCCGGCGTTCATATGCTGATAAAAACAGCAAATTGCTGATAAAAAACAGTCACCCGCCTGATAAGCGACGCCCTTCCCTCCCGTGCGCAACGCTATTGGCGGCCATACATGGCGGGCACGACTCCGCCAACTATGCTTAACCCTTGTAAGCATCTCATTCTTCGCGACGAGGCGGCCATGCAATTACAAGGTTTACACCATACCACCCTGGCGGTGGAAGATATGGCGACGATGCTGGCGTTCTATACCGATACCCTGGGCCTAAAATGCCACCCGGTCAAAAACAACTGGTTGGGGACCGGGCGCGGTTACGCACTGCATCTCATGCCAGTCGCCGGGGGACGCGCGCCGGCGGATCCCGCCCGACATATCGCCTTTCAAGTAGAGTCCCTCAATGGCTGCGCACGTCATCTGCTGGCGAAGGGCCTGCACCCCTATCAAATGTCGCTGTCCATGGAAAAATTTCCGGTGCGCGATGCCGATCACCCCCTTGATCAAGGCATCGGCACGCTTTTCCTGGACGATCCCGAAGGCAATACCCTGGAATTTGTTGAACGCCATCGGGGTATTTTCGCCCAGTACGATGACGGCTATTAAGGAAATGCAGCCAAAACGCGCTCAGGACCGCACCAGATTGTCGCCGTAGCCTATCCACTTATAGGTGGTTAGCGCCTCAAGCCCCATCGGGCCGCGGGCGTGCAGCTTCTGGGTGCTGACCGCCACTTCCGCGCCCAGTCCAAACTGGCCGCCATCAGTGAAACGGGTGCTGGCGTTAACGTAGACCGCCGCGGAGTCCACCTCCCGGACAAAACGCTCCGCCACGCCCAGCGACTGCGTGAGAATTGCGTCGGAATGCTGGGTGCCGTACATACGGATATGCTCCACCGCCTGATCAAGACCGGTCACCACCCGCACGTTCAAGTCCAGCGACAGCCATTCGTCCTGATATTCCTCTTCCGCCACCGCGACGCAGACGGCCGGACCGCCGGACAGATAAGGCATAGCCCTTTCGTCGGCATGCAACGTCACCCCCAGGCCCTGCATGCGCCGGCTCAGCGCGGCCAGGAACTCCGGCGCGATGGCCTGATGCACCAGCAACGTCTCCAGGGAATTACAGGCGCTGGGGCGCTGTATTTTGGCATTCTCGATAACATTGAGGGCCTGGGCGATATCGACAGCCTCATCCACATACGTGTGGCAGACGCCGATTCCGCCGGTGATAACCGGAATGGTGGATTGTTCGCGGCATAATTTATGCAGTCCGGCGCCGCCACGCGGGATCAGCATATCCACATAGCGGTCCAGGCGCAGCAGTTCGGCCACCAGCGCGCGATCGGGATTGTCGATGGCCTGCACCGCCTCTCTGGGCAGCCGGCACGCGGCCAAGGCATCCTGGATAACGCCCACTGTGGCGGCGTTGGTACGATGCGTCTCCTTGCCGCCACGCAGGATCACCGCATTGCCGGTTTTCAGGCAAAGTACCGCCACATCCACCGTCACGTTGGGACGGGCCTCATAAATGACGCCGACCACGCCGAGCGGCACCCGGCGACGTTCCAGCTTCAGGCCGTTGTCCAGCATACGGCCATCGATCACCTGGCCGACCGGGTCGGTCAACCGGCAAACTTGCCGGACATCATTGGCGATGGCGGCCAGGCGCGCCGGTGTCAGCAGCAGGCGATCGAGCAGCGCTTCGCTAAGACCGTTTTGCCGCGCATCGGTCATATCCAGGGCATTGGCCGCCAGGATCTGTTCGCTTTGCGCTTCAAGCCGATCGGCTATCGCCAGCAAAGCCTGATCTTTCGCCGCGCTGCTGAGCACCGATAATTGCCAGGAGGCCTGTTTGGCGGCCTTACCCATTTGCTCCAGCATAAAAATTCCTCAATACCTAATAAACGACCATGTCGTCACGGTGGATCACGACCGGTCCATATTCGTAGCCCAGGATTTCGCTGATCTGCTGGGAGTGATGACCGGCTATCATGCGTAGCGCATCGCTGTTATAGCGGCTCACCCCATGAGCGATGTCTTTGCCGTCCAGTCCGCGAATCCGTACCACCACCCCGCGGGAAAAATCCCCGGACACCGAACGTATGCCTTTAGGCAAGAGCGAGCTGCCCCGCTCCCGAATGGCCGCCAAAGCGCCATCGTCCACAGTGATATCGCCGGCCGGAGGCGGACCGAACAGCCAGCGTTTGCGGGATTCCAACGGCATCTCCTGTGCGTGGAAGCGGGTTCCCACCGACAGATCCGCCATCATGTCGCCGATAACGCCCGGCCGATTACCGGCCGCGATGACGACATCCACGCCGGCGCGGCTGGCAATGTCGGCGGCCTGAATTTTTGTCGCCATGCCGCCGGTACCCAGCCCGGAGACGCTACCGCCGGCAATACCGCGCAGCGCATCGTTGATCACCTTAACCTCGCGAATCAGTTCCGCTCCGGGATGGGCGCGCGGATCCGCGGTGTACAGCCCGTCAATGTCGGTCAACAGCAGCAGTTTATCGGCGTCCGCCAGTATCGCCGCCAGTGCGGACAAATTATCATTATCGCCGACTTTGATTTCCGTCGTGGCGACCGCGTCGTTTTCATTGATAACCGGGACAATGCGGTTATCCAGCAAGGCGCGCAAGGTGTCGCGGGCATTAAGGAAACGTTCGCGATCTTCCATATCGGCGCGGGTCAGCAGCATTTGGCCAATGTGGATACCGTAAATGGAAAATAACTGCTCCCAAAGTTGTATCAGGCTGCTTTGCCCCACGGCGGCCAATAGCTGCTTTGACGCGATGGTCGCCGGCAACTCCGGATAGCCCAGATGCTCGCGACCGGCGGCAATGGCTCCCGATGTCACAATGACGATGCGGTGCCCCGCGGCATGCAACTGCGCGCATTGGCGAACCAACTCGACAATATGGGCTTTGTTTAGCCGACGCGAACCGCCGGTCAGTACGCTGGTACCCAGCTTTACAACCAAGGTCTGGCTGCCATCCATACAATTTCTACCGTAAGTGAAATCGACGGCCAGGCCGTCTATAAAAAAGCGTTACGCCGGCCAGCATAACGCGAATTGAAAGAAAATGCAGGCCCGACGTGTGGTCAAGAAGTCAGGACAAACGGTTGCTCTTTGAAGGATTCGGCCGGCGCCAGGGTCATGTCCAGCGTGGCGAGGTAAGCGCGTAAACGCTGATGAAACATGCGCAGGGTGTTTTCCAGTTTCGCAAACACTTCCGGATCGCCGATTTTTTTCTCTTTCCAACGGCCTTCCCGGTCAAACAAGCCCAGACGATAAGAATAGGTAAAATGTCCATCCTCGACATTCATGTCCATCCACCAACCCCAAAATTCCCTCTTTTCCGGTGCGGGCTGCATGTTAAGGCAGACAGCCAGACAATCAAAGAAAAAATGCCCATCGCCGCATTGTTCCTCCCTAAGGTAGGGACCGAGCGCGGCGAAACCTTTTATCAGCCTGCTTTTAGGATGTCCGTTGACTACTGCCATAAATATGCCTCGCCGCGAATGTGTTTATACTCGTCATACTTCGGGTTGCCTCATTGTTGGCTGCGCTCGCTCACCCCAGTTACATAGTCGGCTATGCGCCTGGGGACTCGCTCCCTTGCCGCCGCGATGCAACACGAAGTATTTAGAGTATATATAGGGTCGTCATACTTCGGGTTGCCTCATTGTTGGCTGCGTTCGCCGACACGTTGGCCCGAGATCGCTCGGGCTCGAACATATTTATTTAGCAAACTAATAGAAATTAGCAACTCTTGGTGCTCAAAATTTTGTCAGCCAGTCGCGAATATCCAGCAAAGCCTGATGAAAATTCTGATAAACCGGCGCGGATTTAAGGGTCAAAAGCTTACCGGCGGTGGAGGAAGAAACAATAAGCATGGCTTCATCTTTCGGGCTGAAAGGATCGTTACCCCAATATCCGGCCAGCATGGGTACCTGGCAACGCCGGCCCAGCAGCCCCTGCGTTTTAAGCGAATAACAGCCGAGCTCGATTTTCAGCGCCCTGTCTGAAGCCTGCGCCATACCGATGCGGCTGGCCAGAACATCCATATACATGGCCGGCACGCGGTCCTGGCAACGGGCATCGGTAAAAAGCGCATGAACTACCGGGCCAAGGCAGGCCACCGCCCGCAAACGCTGTGGCTCAAGATAGGCCAGTCGAATGGCGATATTGGCGCCGAAACGAAAACCGAAAGCGCTGATGCGGTGAGTGTCGATCCAGGGGATTTCCGACAACCCCCGCAAAACCTGTTGATGTAGAAAACTGGAGTCCTGGGAGAGTTTCCACTTCGCCGCGAAACCAATGGAAGGCATGTCGATGGTCAGCATCGCCAGTCCGGCCGGCGCGAAATAATCATGGAAAAGGCGATAGGTATCGTTTTGCAACATATCCAGACCGCCGCACACCATAACAGTGGGAAAGGGGCCGGGCCCCTGTGACGGCAGATGCAGGAAACCGGTTAGTTTCCCGCCGCCGGTAATGGGAAATTCCAACGCCTTGACCTGGAAACGCAACCGTCCCACCGCCTCTTCCCAAGCCCGGTTGGCCAGCGTCTGAGCTTGTTCGGCCAACAGATCCCCCACCAGGTGGGGATAAGAGGCGATACTGTAAAAATTGGCCGCCCGCAACCAATAACCGCCGGACAATTCCGCCTGCGGTTCGTCCATGGCTTTCTGCTGCCAAAGCATTCCCTGATGCGACCACTCGTAAATCCAGTTGCCGGGCCGGTACCCCACCACCGTATCCAGTAGCCGATCGTCGCTGCGTTCGGCCTCGCTTGCGGCGATGCGCGCCAGGGTTTCCTCAATCTCCCAGGCGTCCAACCCCCGCCAAATCCACATCAGACGGTTTATCAGGCGGTACCAGTTTGCGGGATTGGCGCCGTCCAGCGCGGCGTTCACCGGGCATGAACCGCCATGCCGGATACGTTGCACCAGCGTGGAGGTTTCCTGCTGTTTGAAGGTCGGTTTAAATAACGTTTCGCTCAGATTGGTCCCGCCCATTACGCCGACGCCTCCTCAAATGCCGCGGTTCCTTTTACAGGAATGGTTAAGCAAGATTACTCAAAAAGGGCGGCTAGGTAAATTAACCTATTTTGCCGTTTGTGCCCGATTTCAGCTCAAGGACTGGCCCGGCGCAAAGAAATTGGCTAGGATGACCGGGTTGAGGGGCTCGCGCCCGATATCGCCGGCGGGCGCAACGCTGCCGGCCGTGCGGCGCTAAGCGAGGCGCATGACAGCTGGAATGCATGTCCAACGGCGCTCGGCCGAGAACCGGCCATGGCGCCGCCACAAGGGACGATTATTGTTCGCTGAGCGGTTTAACGAAGGTCACCGCCATGTCCCAGGGCTGTTCAATCCAGGTGTCTTGCGGGATATCCACGACATAGTCGTCCACCAGCGGCCGGCCGGCGGGTTTGGCGAACACCGTCACAAAGTGGGCCTTGGGATACATTTCACGTATCGCCTTGGCGGTGCTGCCGGTATCGACCAGGTCGTCGATGACGATAAAACCCTCGCCGTCGCCTTCGGCGCGTTTGATAACGGTCAGGGCGCGCTGATGCTGGTGGTCATAACTGGAGATGCAGACCGTATCCACATTGCGGATGCCCAGTTCGCGGGCCAGGATCGAACCAGGGACCAGGCCGCCGCGGCTTACCGCGATGATGCCCTTCCATTGTTCCGCCGGCAGCAACCGCTGGGCCAGCTTGCGGACTTGCATGTGCAACATGTCCCAGGTTACAACGTATTTATCACTCATAGTAATGCTATCCCGGCCAGATCGGCTCAAAATATACCAAGGGGAAAAAAGGTTGCGCGAGATTATAGAGACGCAACCGCACAAATACCAGTACCCTTTTTCACCGTGGCCCGCCACGGATCAAGGTTATACGCGTCATACGGCAAGCCGCTTATTCGCTGGCGGCGTTCATCCCCCCGTCACAGCGTTGGCTCTGCGCCTGGGGGCGATGCGACTCGAATTAATGAGAGCATAAGTGCTATCCTTGAGCCATCATTCGTCGACATCCGCCCGCCGGGCGGCAAAATTTCCCGCCCGGCCAGACATTTAGTTGTTACAGGAGTTCTTATCGTGTCTGAACTGACGCAACTTTCGCCACAACCATTATGGCAAATTTTTGCCAAAATATGCTCTATTCCGCATCCCTCATACCATGAAGAGGCTTTAGCCAACCATATCCTTGACTGGGCGCGGGAAAAAGGGATATCTGCGGAACGCGATGAGGCCGGCAACGTGCTGCTGCGAAAATCCGCCACCCCAGGTTATGAAAAGCGTCGGCCCGTGGTATTGCAGGCGCATCTGGACATGGTGCCGCAAAAAAACAGCGATACTGAACACGATTTTACCCGCGATCCGATCCAGCCTTATGTCGATGGCGAATGGGTCAAGGCGCGGGGCACCACCCTTGGCGCCGACAATGGCATCGGCATGGCGTCGGCGCTGGCGGTACTTTCCGATAACAGCGTACAGCACGGCCCATTGGAAGTCTTGCTGACCATGACCGAGGAAACCGGCATGGCCGGCGCTTTCGGCGTGCAAGCCGGTTGGCTGCAAGGGGAGATTCTGATCAACACCGATTCCGAGGAAGAAGGCGAAATTTACATGGGCTGCGCGGGCGGCGTTGATTTTAAAGCCATTCTGCCGCTGGAGCGGGAAGCGGCGCCGGCCGGTTATCAGACGGTAAAATTGACGTTTAAGGGGCTTAAGGGCGGTCATTCCGGCGCGGATATCCATCTTGGTCTCGGCAACGCCAACAAATTGCTGGCCCGTTTCCTGTTTCAAGCCGGCCAGGAGCTGGACGTCCGGGTGGTGGATGTGAATGGCGGCACATTGCGCAACGCCATTCCGCGCGAAGCGTTCGCCACACTTGCCCTGCCGGCGGACAAGATGGAGAACTTCGCCGGACTGGCGCGGCGATACCAGGAAATGATCCATGCCGAACTGGCGGCAGTGGAAAAAAACATCATCGTGCAGACGGAACCGGTGCAAACCGCGGCCGAGGCGCTGACCAAAGCCTGCGGCCAACGGTTTATCGCGCTGTTAAACGCCATGCCCAACGGCGTTATCCGTATGAGCGATGAAGTCAAGGGCGTGGTGGAAACATCGCTGAATGTCGGCGTGGTCACTATGGAACGGCAGCAGGCCACCATCCGCTGTCTTATCCGTTCGCTTATCGACAGCGGCAAGGAAGACGTCGTGGGCAGCCTGACCGCCTTGGGGCAACTGGCCGGCGCGGAATGCATCGCCAAGGGCAGTTACCCCGGCTGGAAGCCGGACGCCAATTCGCCGGTGATGCATTTGGTGCGCGAGACCTACCAGAAACTGTTCAACAAAACCCCGAATATCATGGTTATCCACGCCGGATTGGAATGCGGGCTGTTCAAAAGACCTTATCCGGACATGGACATGGTCTCCATCGGGCCGACCATTACCGGACCGCATTCGCCGGATGAACAGGTGCATATCAAAAGCGTCGGTCAATACTGGACATTGCTCACCGCGTTATTGCGCGCCATTCCCGAAAAAGCCTGAACCCCGTTCCGGCCGCATATCACATCGCGGCCGGGCGTTCAGGGGGTTCAAGATAATTCTCGTCCCAGTTAAGCGGCAGTTGCCGCTCGATTTGCGGGTCAAGCAAGGCCACATGCAGCCCCACCAGCCTGACGCCCCGCTCGCCCCGGCGCTGTTGCCAGGCCTGGTGGGCGATTTCCAGCAAATCGTCTTTATTGAGAACCGGCCAGACATGTTCTTGAGTGGTCAGTTGAAAATCAGCGAATTTGAGCTTGATACCCTGCCGGGCAATATGCAAATCCGGCCTGACTCTGGCCAGCCGGCGCGCCAGTTCGGGATACAGGGCGTCGATGATGGCCGCGCAATCCTCCCAGGCGACGATATCCTCCGCCAAGGTTCGCTCCACGCCCACTGATTTGCGCAATCGGTCCGCCGTGACTTCGCGCTCGTCGATGCCTTGCGAACGTTCCCAAATCACCCGGCCGAATTTGCCGAATTGCCGCAACAAAACCGCTAAATCGTAACGCCGCACGTCAGCGCAGGTGTTAAGGCCCATATCCGCCAGTTTTTTCGCCGTCACCTTGCCCACGCCGGGAATTTTCCCCAAGGGCAATTGTTGCAAAAAGTCCGCGACCTGGTCCGGCGCGATAACGCACTGCCCGTCGGGCTTGTTGAGATCCGAGGCGATCTTGGCTAGAAACTTTACCGGCGCCACCCCGGCCGATGCGGTCAGACGCAGTTCTTCGGCGATATGCCGGCGGATGGCGCGGGCCATCAAGGTGGCGGAACCGTTGCAATGCGGACTGTCGGTAACATCCAGATAGGCTTCATCCAGCGATAGCGGTTCGATGAGCGTCGTGTAGCGGGAAAATATCTCGCGGATATGCGCCGACGCCTCTTTATAAGCGGCGATGCGTCCGGGCAGCAATTTCAAATGGGGGCACAGCTTTAGCGCCATGGCGGTGGACATGGCGCTGTGCACGCCATAGGCGCGGGCGGGATAGTTGGCGGTGCTGATAACCCCGCGCCTCTCCACGCTGCCGCCGATAGCGATGGGGATGTCGCGCAGGCTAGGATCGTCGCGCATTTCCACCGCGGCGAAGAAGCAATCCATATCGACATGTATGATTTTACGCATGCACACCCCCTTTACTGTATGAGTATACAGTTATTTTAGGAATATATACAAAAGGTATCTTGATAATTGCCGGAGCAGTGATATCTTGTCGCTGGCTTGTTTGTTAAATTTGTCGTTTTTAAGGGTTTGCCGGCAATCCTACTTGCCAGGCGAGTGATTTATTTTGACTACGCAGGAAAGATGATGGGCAAAATCGCATTAGTGCTTGCGATGTTGTTTTGTATACCGGCCTTGATTTCAACCAGTTATGCCAGCGAGCAAACACAGGCGGTTTCACAAGAATTAAAAGACCAATTATTGGGGTCGCCGGTATTTATACAAATATTCAAAGAAGAGCGTACCCTCGAGCTTTATGCCAAGATCGGCACTGATTACCACCTGATCGGCAGCTATCGGATCTGCAAGTTTTCCGGCGGCCTTGGCCCGAAACACCGGGAAGGCGACTTCAAGAGCCCGGAAGGTTTTTATACGATTGATAGCCGTAATCTTCAGCCCAATAGCCATTATTACCGAGCCATCAATATCGGTTTTCCCAATGCCTACGATCAGGCGAGAGGTTATTCCGGAGCCATGTTGATGATTCATGGCGATTGCCGTTCCATCGGCTGTTATGCCATGACCAATGCCTATATCGGCGAAATATACCATTTTGTGGAAGCGGCGCTGAGAAACGGGCAGAGCGCGATAAAGATTCATATTTATCCGTTCCGCATGACGCCGGAGAATATGCGGCGTCATCGCGATTCCGTCTATTATTCTTTCTGGCAGCAGTTGCAGCCCGGCTATGCCTATTTTGTCGCGCACCACCAACCGGCGGCGGTATCGGTTATCAATGGGCAGTACGTAGTCAACCCGCCTTCGTTGTTGAACGGTAACTCGGGCACTGTTTCACAGTTCGCGCTCACCCAGACGAAATAACACGTAATCCCCTGGCACGATGGGGTGCCAGGTTTCATCGCCCGTCAGCGGCTGGGTGGCGATGACCGTGACCACATCGTTTGGCGTGGTCTGCCGCTGAAAATCGATTTCCACATCCTGATCGAGTAACGTGGCTTTGCCGAACGGCGCACGCCGGGTGATCCAATACAATCGGGTGGAACAGTAGCCCATCACAAACTGGCCGTCCGACAGCAACATATTAAACACGCCTTTCTGCCGCAGTTCGCCCGCCAGCGAGGCGATATAACGAAAGACCGCCGGCCAATGGCCCGGCGTGCGGGGATAGCGCGCCGCCAATCGGGCCAGTAGCCAGCAAAAAGCCCGTTCGCTATCGGTTTGTCCCACCGGGCGAAACGAACCCGTGGGCAATCGTCCATATCCCCGCAACTGACCGTTATGGGCAAAGGTCCAGTTGCGGCCCCATAATTCGCGGGTAAAGGGATGGGTATTTTCCAGCGCGACCCGCCCGCTATTGGCCTGCCGGATATGGGAGATGACAGCGCAGGACTTGATGGGATAATCCTGTACCAGCCGCGCGATGGGGGAATTAAAGCTCGGCAGGGGATCTTTGAACGTCCGGCATCCCGGACCCTCGTAGAACGTAATGCCCCAGCCGTCCTTATGCGGCCCGGTTCGGCCCCCCCGCTGCACCAGTCCGGTAAAACTGAAACAAATATCCGTCGGTACGTTGGCACTCATCCCGAGCAATTCACACATCCCCCCTCCTTACACTCTTTTAGGCCAGGAGACTATTTCGCCGCGCCGGCCATTTCTTTTTCGATCAACTGGATCATGATATGAATGGTTTTGATGTGGATTTCCTGGATACGGTCGGCATAGCCGAAATGCGGCACGCGAATTTCCACATCCGCGACACCCGCCATTTTTCCGCCATCCTTACCGGTCAGCGCAATCACTTTCATGCCTTTGGCGCGGGCGGCGTCAATGGCCCGGATAATATTGCCCGAATTGCCGGAGGTGGAAATGCCCAACAATACATCGCCCTTATTGCCCAACGCCTCGATATAACGCGAGAAAACAAAGTCGTAACCATAGTCATTACTGACACAGGAGAGATGGCTTGGATCGGAAATCGCGATGGCCGGGTAAGCGGGGCGGTTATCGCGATAGCGACCGGTGAGTTCTTCGGCGAAATGCATGGCGTCGCAATGAGAGCCGCCATTACCGCAAGACAACACTTTGCCGCCGGCTTTGAAGGAATCGGCGATCAATCTGGCCGCGTCCTCCACGGATTGAATATGACGATCATCGCTGAGAAAGGCCGCCAGCGTCTGTGCGGCTTCGTTAAGTTCACTACGAATCAAATCCTGATACATAAGTCCCTCGGTATAGGCTCGTCAACATAAAACAGCTTCAGCGCACAGTTTACCGGATCGGGTAAAGGGCGAGAAGTAAAGTTAGCCGGCTCAGTATCAATCCATGGCGCGGAACACCGCGCCGGCGGACACGCCGCCGACAACGGACGGCGTAATATAACGCGCGCCGGTTCCAGCAAAGCGAGTGGGCACCGCCAATGCAATTGCTTTGGCTATTCGGGCGGGGCGATTGCCGTGAGCGCCGCGGGCGGCCAAGGGACCATTGAGGTTTAGCCATCTACACGTCCTGATTGCCAATCCGCTTGAGCGTGTTATAGTGGAAAAAAACGGCTGTCGAGAGCTTTTGTCATGAGCGATACCCACTCCATCACCCCCGAGAGCAAGCTTCCGGCGCTCGGGACCACCATTTTCACCGTTATGAGCGCCTTGGCCCAGCAGCATCGGGCGATTAATTTGTCACAGGGGTTCCCGGACTTCGACGGTCCGGAATACCTCAAATCCCGTCTGGCATACCATGTGGCGCAAGGCGCCAATCAGTATGCGCCCATGACCGGCGCGGCCCCGCTACGGGCCGCCATCGCCGACAAAACCGAAGAAATCTATGGCTGGCGTCCCGATCCGGACAGTGAAATCACGGTAACCGCCGGCGCCACGGAGGCCTTGTTCGCCGCCATCAGCGCGCTGGTTCGCACCGGCGACGAGGTGGTGTGTTTCGACCCGAGTTATGACAGCTATGCGCCGGCGGTCACCCTCTCAGGCGGCGTGACCCGGCATATCGCCTTGCAACCGCCGACGTTTCGGGTTGACTGGGCGGCGTTTCGCGCGCAAATCACCGATCGTACCCGGCTGGTTATTCTCAATACCCCGCACAACCCCTCCGGTACGCTGTGGCGCGAAGAGGATTTCGCTCAGTTGTGGCAAGCCATCGCCGAGCGGGAAATCTATGTTCTCAGCGATGAAGTCTACGAGCACATCTGCTTTGCCCGCACAGGCCATGCCAGCGTGCTGGCGCATCCGCAATTGCGTCAGCGTTCGATTGCGGTCTCTTCGTTCGGCAAAACGTTTCACATGACCGGCTGGAAAGTCGGCTATTGCGTGGCGCCGCCGTTGCTCAGCGCCGAGGTGCGCAAGATTCACCAGTACCTGACATTTACCGTGAATACCCCGGCGCAGTTGGCCATAGCCGATATGCTGCGCGATCATCCCGAGCACTGGCGGCAGTTGCCTGACTTCTATCGCGACAGGCGCGATCATCTGGTCCGTGCTCTGGCGCCAAGCCGGCTTGACGTACTGCCCTGCGAGGGCACCTATTTTTTACTGGCGGATTACAGCGCCATCTCCGATATGGACGATGCGGCATTTTGCCAGTGGCTGACGGTCAACGCGGGCGTGGCGGCCATTCCCTTATCGGTATTCTGCGCCGATCCTTTCCCCCATAAACTGATACGCCTGTGTTTCGCCAAACAGGACGCGACGTTGGATGCCGCCGCGGAGCGCTTATGTCGGCTCTGAAGATCAGTGTGCTGCAGCAACCGTTGATCTGGATGGACGGCGAGGCCAATCTCCGGTTTTTCGACGCATTGCTGGCGGGCGTCGCCGGTCGCGATCTGATTATTCTGCCGGAGATGTTCACCACCGGTTTCGCCATGGAGGCGGCCGGCAATGCGTTGCCGCAGGAACGCGTGGCGCAATGGCTGCAAAGCCAGGCCGCCGCCGCCGATGCATTGATAGGCGGCAGCGCCGCCATCGATACCCCGAACGGCGCCGTCAACCGCTTCCTGCTGGCTGAGCCCTCCGGCCGGCTGCACGTTTACGACAAACGTCATCTGTTCCGCATGGCCGACGAGCACCATTACTATCGGGCCGGCAGCCGGCGGGTCGTGGTGGAGTGGCGCGGCTGGCGCATTTTACCGCAAGTGTGTTATGACCTGCGTTTCCCGGTCTGGTCGCGCAACCGGCAAGATTATGACCTGGCGCTGTATGTGGCCAACTGGCCGGCGCCGCGCGCGCGCCAATGGCAAACCCTGCTGGCGGCCCGCGCCATCGAAAACCAGGCGTATGTCGCCGGCTGTAACCGCATCGGCACCGACGGCAATGGCCATCATTACAGCGGCGATAGCATGATCCTCGATCCATCGGGCAACGTGCTGGCGCAAGGTGCGCCGCATCGGGCGGAGTGTCTGTCCGCGTCACTGTCCCTGGAAAACCTCCGCCAATACCGCCAATCCTTCCCCGCCTGGTTGGATGCCGACGCATTCAGCCTGGATACCGCGACGGATGTTGCGGCTAAGGATACCGAGACCGCCTCACAGCGCCGTCAGCGATAGCACCGCCGCGCATCCGGCCTGGAGCGCCGCGGCCACGTCCGCTGTGGCGACCGCCTCGTCCGGGTGATGGCTGACGCCTCCCCGGCACCGGACAAACAGCATGCCCACCGGCCAGCAGGCGGCCATGGCGATGGCGTCATGTCCCGCTCCGCTGGGCAGTAACGGACAATCGACCTGTACCCGCCCGACGCACGTTGCCAACATCGCCTGCAAGCGCGGATCGCAGGGCGTGGCGTCGATGCCGTAGTATTCCTCGCAGGCAAACGTCAGGCCGTCGGTTGCGGCGACACTCCGGGCGCGGTCCAGCAGGTCGTCCGCCAGCGCTTGCAGCGCGTCGTTATCCGGACCGCGGACATCCAGCGACAACGCCACGGCGCCGGGAATAACATTTACCGCGCCGGGCAGGCATTGCAGCGTGCCCACCGTCGCCACCATCTGCGCGCCGTGCGCGGCGGTGAGGGCGCGGATATCCGCTATCCAGCGGGCGGCGGCGGTCAGCGCGTCGCGACGCAAAGCCATCGGTACCGTACCGGCATGGCCGGCCATGCCAGTGAAACGGCAATTGAAACGTCTGGCGCCATTGATGGCGGTCACCACCCCCAGCGCCCGGTCGCGCTGTTCCAGGCAGGGCCCTTGTTCAATATGCAACTCAAGATAACAGGCGAAGGCACGGGGCGGGCGTTTGGCCCGGCTTATCAGACGCGGGTTCAGCCCGGCCAGGGTAAGCGCCTGGGCCAGGCTGATGCCGCGTTCATCTTTGACATCCAGCCATTCCGACGGCCAGGAGCCGGTAATTCCCCGACTGCCTAGCAAAGCGATGCCAAACCGGGTGCCCTCCTCGTCGGCAAACCCAATAATCTCAATGGCGCGCGGTAGCCTGATTTGCCGCCGATGAAGATAATCAACGATCTCGATAGCCGCCAGCACGCCCAGGGTACCGTCGTAACGGCCGGCGTTGCGTACCGTATCCAGATGCGAACCCAGCAGGATGGCCGGCCGGTCCTCGCACAGGCCTGGGTAACGGCCGCAAATATTGCCGACTTCATCCTGCCAGACCCGCATGCCCGCTTCCCGCATCCATTCGCCCACCCGGCGATTGGCGCGCAAATGTTCCGGCGACAAATAGACCCGGGTCAGGGCATCGGGTACCGCGCTGATTTGCCCGAGCGTATCGCAGCGGGACATGACGCGCGCCGCGCCGGCGCCGGCTTCCGCCGACATAGGCGAATCCCCGCTCATTTCGCCGCCCGGCGCTGATAAAGATCCCATGCCCCCTGTAAACCCGCCCCTTGCGCACAGACAAACCCCAGCCGATGCAAGACCCCTTCCAGCGCGGCAAGCGTCTGCATGACGCAATCCTTGCGCGCATTATAGCCCATGGTGCCGATACGCCAGATTTTGCCCTGTAACGGCCCGAACGACGTACCAATCTCAATGGCGAAATCGTCCAGCAACATCCGCCGGGCCTGTTCGCCGTCGATACCCGGCGGAATGACCACCCCCAGCACATTGTTCATCTTGCAACTGACGTCGCCGAATATCTGAAGCCCCATGGCGCGAATGCCGGCCATCATGGCGTCGCCATGCAGTTTGTGGCGCTCGACGGCCGACGCTATCCCTTCTTCCACCAGCAAGCGGGCGCATTCCCGGGCGGCGAACAACATGCTGGTGGCCTCGGTATGGTGGTTCAGACGTTCCGGTCCCCAGTAGTTCATGATCATATCCAGATCGAAATAATTGGAGTAAACCATTTCCGCTTCGCCGTCCTGATGTTCGGCGGTCCGTATCCCCTCTTCCACGCGCCGGCGACGCCGTATTAACGCGTCGCAGCGCGGACCCAGGGTCACCGGCGAACTGCCGGACGGGCCGCCCAGGCACTTTTGCAGACCGGCGGATACCGCGTCCAGCCCCCAGGCATCGCTTTCAAGAACATTTCCGCCCAGCGACGCCGTGGCGTCGGTATAAAACAGTACCTGATGACGGCGACAGATATCGCCTAACTGCGCCAGCGGTTGCAACATTGTGGTCGACGTATCGCCATGCACGGTGAGCAATAGCTTAGGCTTTACCCGTTTAATCGCATCTTCGATTTGATCGGGACTGAACACTTCGCCCCAAGGCGCTTTAATGACATGAACCTCGGCCCGGCATCGCCGGGCGATTTCGCATAACAGCGCGCCAAACCGGCCAAACACCGGCACCAGCACCTTATCCCCCGGACAAATCATCGAGATCAGCAAAGCTTCGATGCCGGCGCGGGACGTGCCGTCAATCAACAGTGTCCAGCGGTTTTCCGTCCTGAACACCTGGCGGTACAGCGCCATGACCTCATGCATATAACCGGTCATCGCCGGATCATACTGGCCGATCAATTGACTGGCCATGGCCCGCAACACGCGCGGATCGGCATTGATCGGTCCTGGCCCCATCAACAAACGATAGGGCGGGTGAATTTGCTCGTATCTTGCGTTAGCCACCATATCTCTCCCTCATTGACGGCCGCAAAGTAAAGGGATAGCACGCGCGTGCCGAGCGGGAAACCGGCGCCGCCTTATTGCCTCTCGCACCGATCCGATGCATAAGCCGAAGTTGAATTTGAAATTATTGATTCACGATTTATTATATTTGCAACTTTTGTGCCACACCTTTGCGTCGCTATCTGGCGTGGCGCGGCCCTAAAGACGCACGATACGGAGAGGTCATTGAAAATAGCGGAGGAAGAAAGAAAAAACCCGGATCATTGCGCACTGTTTTCGCGCGCCCGCACCCCATTGAGGCATCAGTCGCGCCGTTCCAGTTCATTGAGCGCGGCGTACATGCCGGCGATGGTACGGATACGTTGCCGGCCCGACTCCAAGGCGTCATGCAGCAAGGCATTGCTGATAAGGCTCACCAGGCTCATGGCTGATGAGTAGGCGTCGAAAGCCGAGACGCTGTCCAGCGGCACGGTAAAATGCCAACGAACCAGCGACGTCAGGGAGCGCGCCTGTGGTTCGCTTAGCAGCAACACCGGAACCCGCCGGTTGCGCAGTTGGGTCAACAAAGGCGCGATGTGGCCGCTTCGCCGTCGAAAAGCGACAACAATCATCAGATCCAGGACGCCGAGATCGACAATCTCCTCCGCCAGCGTCTGGCCCGGCTGGGGCAACAAGCCGACCTGATCCCGGATATGCTGTAGCTGCTGTCGTAAATGCATGGCCACCGGATAACTGTTGCGCAATCCAACCAGACAAAGCCGGCGGGCGCGGCCCATCGCCCGAATCGCCTCGGCGAATTGGCCGCTGTCCAGACCATTGACCCATTGGGCCAGGTTGAACATTTCCTGTTTGTAATGCCGCGCCAGCAATGTGTCGCCCCGCGTCGCGTCGCCACGGTCCACCACCGGCATGCCGCTTTGCCGCAACGTGCGCAGTTCATCGCGCACCTGGCGGTAGTTGGCATACCCCAGGCGGCGGAACAACCTGCTGGCCGTCGCCTTGGATACGCCGCTCAACCGCGCCAGTTCGGCGCTGTTGTAGCTGGTCATATCATCAAGATTATCGATGATAAAACCGGCGATTCGCTGCTCTTGCGGCGACAAGCGGGCATAAGCGGCGCGCAGCCGCTCATCGAAAGGTTTCATTGCTCGGTCCGGATGTTACCTTCGTTTCGGCCTACCCTAGCACAGTTCGCATTGCGCCGCTTAAGCGGGACGACAATCGCCGCGTTGGAACGGCTCTTGCTTCACCTATCTGGCAAAGAACGGCGAAGGAATCCGGCCCCCCATTGCGCCGCGCCGCCATGGCGTCGGTAAGATGGGCGCCGGAGTCGGGAGGGAATAAACGGCCTGCATATCTGTAACCCTATGGGAAATGCAACATGAAAAATGAATATATCGACCGCCCGGTCATTCTGGCGGAAGTCAATGCCGCCTTTTATCGCTATGAGCAAGCGCTTATCACCAATGATATCGTGGTGCTGGACGAGTTGTTCTGGCATGATCCGCGCACCATCCGTTTCGGCGCGACGGAAGACCTGTATGGTATTGAGGCGATCCAGGCCTTTCGCGCCGTCCGGTCGCCCAAGGGACTCGATAGAATATTGCGCAATACGGTGATAACGACCTTCGGCGACGATCTGGCCGTGGCCAGCACCGAATTCACCCGCCTGGACACCGACAAAATCGGACGCCAGACGCAAACCTGGGTCAAGCTGGCCTGCGGCTGGCGTATCGTCGCCGCTCATGTCAGTTTAATGGACTAGCGGTTACCGGACTGCGCCGGCGCTTCCGGCGACGCAAACGGATGACGGGCCAGCCAGTGTTCGGCGATATCCCGCCGCCGGCAGATCCACACCCGATCATGCTGCTGGATATAGTCCAGGAAACGTTGCAACGCGCGAAAACGTCCCGGCCGGCCAAGGATACGGCAATGCATGCCCACCGACAGCATTTTGGGCGATTTTTCGCCTTCCTCATATAAAACGTCGAAGCTGTCTTTAAGATAGCAATAAAACTGTTCGCCGGTATTGAACCCTTGGGGCGAAACGAAGCGCATGTCATTCGCCTCCAGGGTATAGGGAATAATCAGATGCGGTTTGACCGCCCCATCGGTACAGGCGACCTGCGTCCAGAACGGCAAATCATCGCCGTAATAATCGCTATCATAGAGAAAACCGCCGTGTTCCACCACCAGGCGGCGGGTGTTGGGGCTATCGCGGCCGGTATACCATCCCAAGGGAGGGGCGCCGAACAGTTCGTTCAGGATGTCCACCGCCTGATGCATGTGCTGGCGTTCGGTTTTGGCGTCCATTCCCTGATAGTGCAACCAGCGCCAACCGTGGCTGACCACCTCATATCCCGCCTGTTTTACCGCTTCCACGACGGCGGGATTGCGCGCCAACGCCATCGCCACGCCAAACAGGGTCAGCGGCAACCCTCGGCGCTGAAACTCCCGGTGAATGCGCCAAAACCCGGCGCGGGAACCGTATTCATACAGGGAATCCATCGACATGTGCCGCTCCGGGTAGCTGGCGGCGCCGATGATATCCGATAGAAACTGCTCGGAACCCGAATCCCCATGCAGGACATGACTTTCCGAACCCTCTTCGTAATTGAGCACGAACTGCACCGCGATCCGAGCGTTGCCCGGCCAGTCGGCATAAGGCGGATTACCGGCATAACCTAACATATCGCGGGGATAGTTTTTGGCGAAGGAAGCGCTTTTCTTCTCATGGGATTCAGTCATGGGCTGTTCCTTGTAAACCGCAAATTATTTAGTTTAGTCCGTTAAAATACCCAGAAAGTTCTTTTGGGACGGGAAAATCCAGATCACCCTGTTTACTGGTGCTCAGCCCCAAGCCACACAAGGATTCCGCCAATTTAACCGCCGCGCCGACGCCGTCGATAACCGGTATCCGCAATTCGGCGGTCAGTTCCGCGGCCAGATCCGCCATGCCGGCGCAACCCAGCACAATCGCGCCGATATCGTCTTCCCGTCTGGCAAGCAGGCACGTTTCGCGTACTTTACCTCTTGCCAGTCCACTTTCATCCTCTAGCGAAAGCACCGGCAAATCGATGGCGCGCACCCTGGCGCAATGCCGCTCGAAACCGTACTGATAAAGAAGATGCCGCGCAATAACCCGTGTACGCGGCAGGGTGGTGACCACTGAAAACCGGGTGGCCACAAGCGTCGCCATATGCATGGCCGCTTCGGCGATGCCTATCACCGGCGCGCCGGCCAATTCCCGCGCCGCCATCAGCCCGGGATCGCCGAAACAGGCGATGACATGCCCGCTAACGCCTTGGGCGCGGCCTTGTTTGATCAATTGCAATACGCCGATGGCGGCGACGGCCTCATCAAGGTGCCCCTCTATGGACGGCGCGCCTTCGGCGGGACAGATCGCGTGAATTGTCGTACCCGGCGCTGCGACCGCACAGGCCGCTTTACGTATACGTTCCGTCATGGCAAGACTGGTATTGGGATTGATCAATTGTATACAACATCCCGTCATGCGATTTCTCCCCCGGTGGTCGAGGCAAATAATCTGGCGAAATCCGGCGTGGTTTCTCCGCTGCGTTCGAAATGCAAGTTAGCCAGAATATCGTCAAAATGTTTTTGCATCCGTTCCGCCAGCGGCTGCGCGCGGCGACGCTTTAGCAATGCGATCAATTCCTGGTGGTCGTGGCAGCGGCACCCCTGTTGCCACGGAGCACCATAAGCGGCGATGACCAGCGAAGAACGCAGAGTCAACTGGGAAACCATCTGCGTCAATACCTCATTACCGGAGATCGCCTGAAGTTGGACGTGGAACAGCGCGGAAAGCCGGATAGCCGTCGCGCCGTCGCGGGCGTCATGGGCTTGTCGCTCTTCATCGACGATGACATCAAGCGCGGCGATATGCGAGGCTTCGCAATGCGCCACCACGCTTGGCACATTGGCTGTCTCCAGCAGACCGCGCGTGGCGAGCACCTGGCGGGCTTCTTCCACGCCGGGCGTGGTCACCTGCGCCCCGCGCTTGGGCGTCAGGGTGATCAACTGCACCGCCGCGAGGCGTTGCAGCACTTTTCTTATGCCGGTCCGGCTGACGCCGAATACCGCGGCCAGAGACTCTTCCGGCAGGCGGCTGCCTGGCGGGAGTTGATGTTCGACGATCGCTTTAACGATGGCGTGATAAATCTCATCGTCCTTATCCTGCGAAAAAATGGCGCTTTTTAGCCCGTACCAACTGGACATGGGATACTCCTGTACACGTATCGATACCCTATCGTATACGTAATGATAACTATTTTGTATACCGTTTTAAAAACGATTGGCCTGATTCCTGCAAAACACCCCCTTGAAAGAGTCATCGTCCTTCCACGGGTTAGTGTCAAGAGGAGCAGTTTCCATGCCAAACAGCAACAGTACGACCCCGAACATCGGATCCCATGAGCGAGGCCATTACAGCCCGAAGCTGACCAACGACGATCTCGCGCCCACCCGCCAGCAGAACTGGAGCTGGTACAATATCTTTTCTTTCTGGATGTCCGACGTGCATAGCATGGGCGGCTATGTGGTTGCAGCCAGTTTCTTTACCCTCGGTCTGGCCAGTTGGCAGGTACTGATTTGCCTGTTATGCGGTATTTGCATCGTTCAGTTATGCGCCAACCTGGTGGCCAAGCCCAGCCAGATGGCCGGCGTGCCCTACGCGGTCATCTGCCGCCAGGCCTTTGGCGTGTTCGGCGCCAATATTCCAGCGGTGATCCGCGGTCTCATCGCCTTTGCTTGGTATGGTATTCAAACCTATCTGGCGGCCAATGCGTTAATGCTGGTGTTATTAAAGTTTTTTCCGGAACTGGCGTCGTTGACCCATAGCCGTTGGCTGGGGTTGTCCGCCCTTGGCTGGATCTGCTTTGGTCTGATGTGGTTTTTGCAGGCGATGGTGTTCTGGCACGGTATGTCGGCCATCAAGCGGTTTATCGATTTTGCCGGCCCGGCGGTTTATGTGGTCATGCTCACGCTGGCCGGCTGGATCCTTTATCAGACCGGCCTGAGCCATATTTCCTTTACCCTTGGCAACAAAACATTGTCTAGCGGGCAGCAAGCCTGGCAAATGATCACCGCCGTGGCGCTGGTGGTCTCCTACTTTTCCGGGCCGCTGCTGAATTTCGGCGATTTCTCCCGTTACGGAAAAACCATGGATGAAATCCGCCGCGGCAATCGCTGGGGGTTGCCATTCAATTTCTTATTGTTTTCCATCGTTACCGTCGTCATCGTATCCGGAACACAAAGCCTGTTTGGCCAGATGATCACCGACCCAATTGAAACGGTCAGCCGCGTCGGCAGCAGCGTGGCGGTCGCGCTAGGTCTGCTGACCATGATCATCGCCACCATCGGAATCAATATCGTGGCCAATTTCGTGTCGCCGGCTTTTGATTTTTCCAACTGCGCCCCGCAGAAAATCAGTTTCCGCGCCGGCGGCATGCTGGCGGCCGTCGGTTCGGTATTGCTCACGCCCTGGAACCTGTTCCAGTCGCCCGAGCTTATCCATTATACCCTGGATGTGCTGGGCGCTTTTATCGGGCCGTTGTTTGGTATTCTTATCGCCGATTTTTATCTGATCAAACGCGGCACCATCGCGGTGGACGACTTGTTCAATGCGACGCCGGCGGGCCGCTACTGGTACCGTAGCGGTTTTAATCCCAAAGCGGTGATGGCCCTCGCGCCGTCGGTGGCCATCGGCTTGGCGATAAGTTTCACGCCTACTTTGCATGAAGTGGCGAATTTCAGCTGGTTTATCGGCGTATTGCTGGGCGGCGGTTGCTACCGCTATCTGGCGCGCCATGAGCGCGCAGTCGTTAGCGATGGGCATTTCGCCGGGATGGTCTCCGCGCCCAGGGAATGAACGCTAACCGGGTTCGGCCTGGTTGCCGCCCAAACCCGGCGTACTATCATGATCCCAGAGCCGGGTGCATAAACGACAGACGCAAACGGCGCCCGACACCGCCAAAATGATCGGCACCAGGAAATCATGATCGATGCGGGTAAACTCCGCCAATAACACGACGGCCGTCAAAGGCATATTCATGGATGCGCCCAGAAACGCCGCCGCGCCGATCACCGCATAAGCGCCGGTCGGCTCGCCGCCGGGCCAGATGCTGTTCCACAGGCCGCCAAGCACCACCGCCAGCAACGCGCCATTGGACAGGCCCGGGGTCAGCAGCCCGCCGCCAAACCCGACCCGAACGCTGCTGGTGTTGATCGCCATCTTGCACACCAGCAGGATGGCCGCCGCCGTGATGGTCATGGTACTGTCGAAGCCCAGTTGGGCCGCGCCTTTGCCATTACCCAGCAATGCGGGCATATCCATGGATAAAACGCCGATAACCGCGTAATTAATGAAAGCCAGGACCGGCAGCCTATTATTGCGTACCACTCGATTGCGCGCCGCTGTGGTTATGCGGACAAAACCGTAGGCGGCGATGCCGAACAGCGGACTGGTAACCACCGCCCAAACGATAATGCCCGTCGTCAAAGGGAAATGAGGAATGGCATACAGCGTCTCCGCGCCCAGCCCCAGCCAGGCCACGGACGCGGCAATGGCGGAGGCCGTCAGCGCCGCGGCCAACGCCGACCAGCTCAGGGAGCGAATCAACATCTCAAGGGCGAACACCGCCCCGCCCAGCGGCACATTATAAACCGCCGCCAACCCGGCCCCGGCGCCGCAGGCCACAATAAGACGACGCTGATCGGGGGCGAGGCGGGCATAGTGGGACATCCACCCCCCCAGCAGCGCTCCCGCCTCGCGAGGCGCCACTTCCCGCCCCAGGGGCGACCCCAGGGCAACCGTCACGATTTGCAGCAGGATATGCGATACGGTCGTCAAGGGCGGCATAAGCGGCGCTTCGGCGCTGATAGCCTTATTGATGCTCACCAGCGGCCGTCCATAACGGTAGATGAGCCACCAGCCGATACCCCCCACCAGCCCGCAGGAAATCAATACCGCCAGCCGTCTTCGTCCCGATGAGGCGCTGACGCCCGCCAGAAAGTTTTCCGGACTGATAATTTGATGCAGGCTGTAATCGTAGGCCAGGTGTTGCACCAGGTGCAACAACATGGCCAGCAGCATTCCCGCAAGACCGGCGCTCACGCCGGTGGCTATCACGAGCAGAGCGAAAACCCAAACCGGCGCGCTGAGGGGGGTAACGGCGGAGGATGGCGTTTCGTTGTCGGGCGCTGGCGCCTGTTTTGACTCGACGAGGCGGACCTGTTGATAAATCACTGTGCTTTCCGATCAATAAAATGATAAAAAAGAGGACTGGTAATGCCGAATTCGCATTAGAAAATAATGACACAGGTTTCTATAATCTGGAATAGCTATTACAAAATAATTGGTAATTAAGAATGGCGATAACCGGGCCTGAACTTGCGGATCCCGAACTGTTACAGATTTTCCTGGCCGTCGCGGAAGCGCGCAATTTCACCGCGGCGGCCAACAGACTGGGCATACGGCAATCGACGGTCAGTCAGCGGATTGCCCGTTTGGAGTCTCGCCTGGAACGCCGGTTATTCGTTCGCGATACCCATTCAGTTACCCTGACCGTACAAGGTTCGGCGTTACTGCCTTATGCGCGGGACGTGCTGGCGGCCAGTCTTCGACTGGGGAATTACGTTGAGGGCCGGCAAAACCGTGGCCGTGTGCGCTTCGGCATTTCAGAGGATTTTGCTTCAGCCGGTCTGACCGGCGTGCTGGCCGAGTTCCGCCGACAACATGCGGATATAGAACTGGAGTTGACCATCGCCTTAAGCGGGGTATTACATGAGCGCTTTGACGCCGGATTGCTGGACGTCATTTTCGCCAAACGACAAAAAAGCGATCTCCGCGGTCGACGGGTCTGGCGCGAATCCCTGGTCTGGATCGGCCCGGTCAATGTTTATCCGGATCCGGCATTGCCGCTACCCCTTATTCTTTACCCGCCGCCGAGCATCACCCGCACCTTGGCGCTTGACGCCCTGGCGAACGCCGGTCGCAGTTGGAAGATCGTTTGTACCAGCAACAGCATGAACGGACTGCGTGCCGGGGCGCTGGCCGGCTTGGGCTTCGTGCCGCACTCCCGCCGGATGATCCCGCCCGGTCTGTCCGTGATACCGTCCTCGGCGGGGCTGCCGCCGCTGGGCGAAATTGAGTTTGTGATTGTTGGCGGCGAGGACGCCGGGACGCCCGCCGCCGCGCTGGCGGACTCCCTTCTGAGCGACGCGGCGCGCATTTCCACCGCGTCGGATAATTTGCCCTCGGTCTGAATCCGCCGGCCAACGCCGGTTTTAGCCTCGGTTTGCCTCGCCGACAAGACCCTGAAGTTAACATCTTCCCTGAAGGCGGGAGGGCTAGCTGGATAACCCCGCCTTATACCCTCGCTCTGAAGGACGGGATTTTTACGGTATAGCTGATAAAACGAAAAAAGCCACGCGCAAACAGAGTTCGCACATGGCTTTCCCATAAAAACATTTGGCGGTGCGGACGGGACTCGAACCCGCGACCCCCGGCGTGACAGGCCGGTATTCTAACCGACTGAACTACCGCACCGCGCGTTGGCTTTATCAACCAAGCGAGCCGCATAGTACGGGCCGCGCAGACTATCGTCAATGCTTTTTACATCGGCCGCGACTGTTTGGCGATAATTTCGGCACAACGCCGAAAATCCGGCCTAATCAACGGGTTTATCAAGCCTGGCCGTTCTCGTCCGACCGCCACAGGCAACAGCCGCCCTTCTTGACGACCAGGTCCAGCCGGTGTTCGTGGGCCGCCAATTCCGCCTCGCTGGCATAGATCACCTTCAGTGCCGCCTGCGGACGCCGGACCCGCTGAATTACCGCGCCTTCGGCGGCATCGGATCTGGCGGCCTCGCCTTCCATGGAAAAATGCATATCGGTTTGACCGCCGGTCATGGCGAGATAAACGTCGGCCAGGATTTCGGCGTCCAGCAACGCGCCGTGCAGCGTGCGTTTGGCGTTGTCGATGAGATAGCGGTCGCAAAGCGCATCCAGGCTGTTGCGTTTGCCGGGGAACAGCTTACGGGCCATCGTCAAACTGTCGGTAATGGCGCAAAACGTTTCGGTTTTGCCAATATTACGGTTCAGCTTGCCGAATTCATAATCCATAAAGCCGATGTCGAACGGCGCATTATGAATGACCAGTTCACCACCGTGAATAAACGCGATGAATTCGTCGGCCACCTCGGCGAAAGTTGGTTTATCGGCTAAGAACTCGTCGCTGATGCCATGGATGTTAAAAGCCTCGGGGTCCACCAGCCGATCCGGCTTCAGATAGGCATGAAAATGCCGGCCGGTAAGCCGGCGATTGATGACTTCCACCGCGCCGATTTCGATAATCCGGTGGCCTTCGTAATGCGCCCCCAGGTTGTTCATACCGGTGGTTTCGGTATCAAGAACAATCTGTCGCGTAATTCCTGTGCTCATCGTGTCCATTTGTGTCAGACTTGTCTTTTTTTTCACGTAAGGGCAGTCTACCAGAATGCACAAGCAGGTAGAAATTTTCACCGATGGTTCCTGCCTCGGCAATCCGGGACCGGGCGGTTATGGCGTTATTCTGCGCTATAAGCAGCATGAAAAAATTTTTAGCGCCGGTTATCGCCTCACCACCAACAACCGTATGGAACTGATGGCCGCCATTGTGGCGTTGGAGGCCTTGAATACGCCTTGCGAGGTGGTTCTCAGCACTGACAGCCAGTACGTTCGTCAGGGTATTACCCGCTGGATCCATAACTGGAAAAAGCGCAACTGGCTGACCGCCGGGAAAAAACCGGTGAAGAATATCGACTTATGGCAACGGCTGGATACGGCCATTCAATATCACACATTACGCTGGGACTGGGTCAAGGGGCATGCCGGCCACCCGGAAAACGAACGCTGCGACGAGCTGGCGCGCCACGCGGCGCTGCATCCCACCCTTGAGGATACCGGCTATCATCCGGAAATCCAGGACGCGGATTAGCCGCTGCGGCTGGCGGCGCCCACGGTACGGCGCAACGACGCCGGCAAGGAGCGGTTTCTCGCCGTGTTGCGCGCCAACGGGAAAGTCCGTTTGCGCGCCACGATAACACTCAGGCAACCGACGGCGGGCACATGTTCGCTGAGCAGGCAACCGCCGCGCCGCCGCCAAGGCAGCACCTGCGCCCAGGAGCGGTGTTGGACTTCATAGTTAAGCACGCTGAGCCAGTCCAGTAGCCGCATCTGGGTGTACATTCGGCTGCGGTAGGGCTGCCTGCGCTGGATAACCGGACAGAGTTTGCCCAGTCCCAGCAGACTTACCGGATTAAATGTGGTAATAATCAGCCAACCGTCATCTATCAGGACACGGTCCACTTCGCGCAGCAACCGGTGCGGGTCGGCGGTGTAGGATAAAGTGTGCGCCAGCAGGCAGGCGTCGGTGGACTTATTGGCAAACGGCAACTGATAGGGGTCGGCCAGCACATGCATCATGGCCCCGGTTTCCCCCACATTCACCTGATGGGAAATAGCGCAGCTTTCCGTATTGAGCTCGGCGCTGAGCGTGCCGATTTTAAGCAGATGAAATCCGAATAATTTCGGCCACCAGGGCCGTAGGCAGGACTCGATGGCTCGACGATAATTCTCTCCGTATGGGAGGTCGTCCCATGAAGTTGGCGCGATAATCGATTGCGTAATTTGCGCTGGTTTCATGTTTGACTATCTTCTAGATGCCATAAGAAAAAATAAACAGAGGTGAGTCATGAATCTTATCAGTATTCCCGCGCTTGCGGATAATTACATTTGGCTTTTGCGTAACGACCGGCAAGAGTGCCTGATCGTCGATCCGGGTCAAGCTGAGCCGGTTCTTGCCGCCATAGCCGACCAGGGCCTGACGCTTAAGGGCATTTTACTGACCCACCATCACTATGACCATGTGGGCGGCGTTCCCGACGTACTGGCCCGCTATGACGTCCCCGTTTATGGTCCAAAGGAAACCGCAAATAAAGGCGCCACACACATTGTCGTCGAAGGCGACAATGTCAAGCTTCTGGATATCGACTTTCAAATTCTAGCATTACCCGGACATACTTTGGGTCATATCGGCTTTTATGGGGCGCCTTACCTTTTCTGTGGAGATACGGTGTTTTCAGCAGGTTGCGGCCGTCTTTTCGAAGGCACCCCCCAGCAAATGTATCAGTCATTACAAAAGGTTAGGAAACTTCCCCCTGAAACGCTCGTGTGCGGCGCCCATGAGTATACCCTGGCGAATCTGGCCTTTGCCCGTTCGATTTTGCCGGAAGATAGCCTGATAGCCGGATATGAACGTGAAATTAAGCAGTTACGGGCGAAAAACCAAGCCAGCTTGCCGACAACGCTACAATTGGAAGGCAAAATTAACCTTTTCTTGCGTTGCCATGACGTTGATTTACAAAGAAAGTTGAACCCACAAGGTGATCTGCGCGACGAATGGCGTATTTTCGCATTGTTACGTGAGAAGAAAGATCATTTCTAAAGGTTTGGGTTGTATTGTCGGAATCTTCAAAGTATTATTGCTTGTCTTTTAAGCTACGATTGACATACACGATGAAGACTCATGCGATAATAATCGCCTCAGTCTTGCTAGTGGGATGCCAGACGTCCAGGCAGGACGATAAAGCGCCCGAACAGCATGCACAGAGTGTTTCTTCGGCAGGTCAAGGTGAAGCGGGAAAGTACACAGATGACCGAGAGACCTCGGCGCGATGGCTGGATAACGCAAGCCTCGCGCAGCCTGATCTGTGGAACTTCATTAGCGACGAGCTGAAGATGCAGGTCCCGGACAACGCCCGGATCCGCGAACAAAAAAAGCGTTATTTACGACATAAGAGCTATCTCCACGATGTAACATTACGGGCAGAGCCGTACATGTACTGGATAGTCGAGCAGATTAAGCAACGTAAGATGCCGATGGAACTAGTACTGCTACCCATAGTGGAGAGCGCTTTTGACCCTAAGGCGACATCCGCCTCTAAAGCGGCTGGCCTGTGGCAGATTGTGCCGAAAACAGGAAAGAATTATGGTCTAAAGCAAAACCAGTGGTATGACGGGCGCCGCGATGTGGCTGCGTCGACTACCGCCGCGTTGGATATGATGCAACGCTTGAACCGTATGTTCGGCGGAGATTGGTTATTGACTATAGCAGCTTACAACAGCGGTGAAGGCCGTGTGATGCAAGCTATCAAGTCAAACAGAGCCAGGGGGAAACCCACTGACTTTTGGTCTTTATCGCTGCCGCGCGAGACCTCGCTCTATGTGCCGAAGATGCTGGCATTAAGCAGTATCATTAAGAATAGCAAAAAATACGGACTTGTCCTGCCGAAATCCGATGGCGATCGGGCGTTGGCGCGGGTTGAAGTGGGTCAGCAGATCAAGTTGACACAAGCCGCCGAAATGTCAGGCTTATCACTGACCAAGCTGAAAAGCTATAACCCTGGCTACAAGCGTAATGTCACCGCGCCCAATGGGCCGCATTACATTATGTTGCCCAAGTCCCACGCCTCGCAGTTCAGAGATTCCTTGGCGGAAGGCGATATTGCGGCGGTGCAGTCTACCCAGTTGGCGAAAGCCGGACAGGATAGCGTGTCATACAAGGTTCGCTCCGGTGATACTTTGTCTGGCATTGCCAAACGTCTCAATGTCAGAACAGCCGATTTGCTGAAATGGAACCATCTGCGTTCCAGCGGCAATTTGCAAATTGGCCAGACATTGCAGGTGGCCAGTAATACCGTGGGCGGTAGCGGTACCAGTATTGTCTATCAAGTACGCAAAGGCGATTCGTTATCCAGCATCGCCAGACGCCATGGCGTCAATATTGAAGACGTGATGCGCTGGAACGGTGAATTGGATAGCGCTGCCACGCTGCAACCCGGATTGAAACTGACGCTCTTCGTAAATGGCAAGGCAACGGATTCCTGATGGGTTCCGTCATGAAAAAACAAGCAATTCGTTGCTTGTTTTTTTTTGTCCTAATGGGTCACTGCCGCCGGATGCCGACAATGCGCGGTTGGGGGAGAGCGTCTTTTGTTTTGTTACGCGGCTCAAATTCCACTAACAGCGGGTTGTGATCCGAGGCCTGGGTAACCAATACCGAGGCTTCCGCCACCTTGAGTCCGCGGTAGAACACAAAATCCAGCGGACGTCCGAAGGCGCGGCGCCGTTGATCATCGGCGAACCGGACTTCCCGTAGCATCATACGATCGGCAAAACGGTATAAAGCCAGAATACGCTGACGGCTCCAGGCATTGAAATCCCCCGCCATGATCACCGGTCCCTGGTGGTTAACAATCTGCTCGCCGATAGGTCCCAGTTGTTTACTATAGACATCGACGCCCAGGCTGAAATTCACCGCATGGATGTTCACCACCATCATCAATTGCCCGTCAGCCAAGGGATACACCGTGACCAGCGCGGATTTCGCCAAACGCAACAGCGGTTCGCGCTCGCGCAAAGGGCAGCAGTAAACCGGATGCGCTGCCGATAGCGTCATGACACCCGAGGGATGTTGCGGGAAGATCAAGGCGGGCACCTGATCGGCCGCCAGATAATGCGAGGTGGCGAACCTGATCAATTCCGGCGTGGTTTGCGCTTCCTGGAGCAGCATTAACTGCGCATCCTTGCCAAAACCTTTCAAGACGGAAAGCCAATCGGCACGCTGCTGCTTATAGATGTTCCATACCATAACCCGCAACAAATGCGATCCAGGCAAGGGTTCGCCCGGAGGAAGCGCTTGCCCGAGGCCACTATAGGCAAGCGGCGGGAAAATTCGTTCCACTGGCTGGCCTGCAACATACCTAACTGAATATGTTTTTTTTGGCACAGTGACCGCCTATCGATTGTTTTTCTTGCACTTATGCAAAATCACCGCATTATAATAAAGCTGCTTTACCACAGGTATTGTGCAACCCAGGACGTTCATAAGATTTCAGCGTCGGTATCAACGCCTTCGAAAACTTATGACGACGATTATCAGTGTATCACAAGAGAACCATGTCTCGCAGCCTGGATAGTTTGGCAAACATGCCGATCGTGGTTTGTGCGTTGATACAACTTATTCGGTGAGAGCTTATCCGTCGTTTTCTAGAATGGTTTTCAGTCGCGGCATAACCTCAATGAGGCCAGGATGGATGAGGAGATCACTGCACAATTGCAAAGGCAATTTTTTTAATGATCACCATAAAAAAAGCCCTGTTATAAACAGGGCTTTTTTATATAGTGGCGGTGCGGACGGGACTCGAACCCGCGACCCCCGGCGTGACAGGCCGGTATTCTAACCGACTGAACTACCGCAC
>NZ_SZPQ01000046.1 GCF_005217455.1 Martelella alba | reverse complement strand
GATGATAATTTCCGGACCGATGCCCGCCGGATCGCCCATGGTCACCGCTATGGCTTTACTCACTCGATGTCTCCTCACTCATCGGACAACGTTTGTCGGGGTGCTTGCATCGCTAAGCCATCGGCTTTCGTCATACCCACACAGGATTTGTCGTGCTATGCTTGTTGCATTATGATTATATTAAAGCATATTTGATTAAATGTGAGCAATGTCAAGTTAATAAAAACCCCTATGTTCTATAAAAAAGCCATAATCTGTGATCAGACTCAGGTGAAAATGACCAAATAAAATCACCAGGATTACGACCGGCGCGAGGAGAGAAAGAGAAAAGGCATGAATATCAATAGTACCATTATCAGCGGCTTTCAGAGCCTGGACGACATTCGCTATATCTTGTCGGGTAAGCAAACCGTATTGCTGGTGACCGATGGAAATATCGTCGGCATCCCCGCCGTTCAAACCCTGATTGCGCATGTGCGAGCCAACGTATCCGCCCTGACCTTAATCGACAACGTGCCGGCGGAACCCAGCCAGCACGATATGGCGGCCATTCTTACTCAATTGGCGACCCGCAAGGCGGATCTGGTGATCGGTATCGGCGGCGGCAGCGTACTGGATGTCGCCAAACTGCTGTCCGTACTCTGCGTCGATGGGGCCCCCACGCTGGAGCAACTGCTGGCGGGCGGGAAACCGGTCGCCCGCGCGTCCTCACTGCTGATCCCGACCACGGCGGGCACCGGCTCGGAAGCGACGCCCAACGCCATCCTGGCCATTGTGGAAAAAGAGACCAAAGTGGGTATCATCTCTCCGGTTATGCTGCCGGATTATGTCGCGTTGATCCCCGAGCTGACCACCTCAATGCCGCCGCGCATCGCCTCCTCCACCGGCATTGACGCGCTCTGCCATCTGATCGAGTGCTTCACGGCCACCGTCGCCAATCCGGTCAGCGATAATTATGCGCTGATAGGCTTGAAAAAACTGTTCGCCAACCTGGAAACGGCCGTAACCGAACCGCAAAACCTCGAGGCCCGACTGAATATGCTGTGGGCTTCTTATTATGGCGGCGCGGCCATCGCTCACGCCGGTACCCATTTGGTCCATGCGATGTCCTATCCCCTCGGCGGCAAATACCATATTCCCCATGGCGTGGCCAACGCCATTCTATTGGCGCCCTGCATGCGTTTCGTGCGTCCCGCCGTCGTGAGCAAATTCGCTCAGGTCTACGATGTGCTGCCCGGGGCAAAGACGCCACTTAGCGAAGAGGAGAAATCCCATGCCTTGGTGGACTACTTCGCCGCGTTGGTGAAGCGGCTTAATCTGCCGGCCGGCCTGGACGAGTTGGGTATCGGTCCCGACCATTTGCCCTATTTGGTGGAAGCGGCCCTGGACGTGCAGCGGCTGATGAAAAACGTACCGATGACCGTGGGCGCCGACGATGTCCGGGCGGTTTATTTGTCGCTGTTTCCCCGAAGCCATTAACGGCATGTCCATAAGGAAGGCAGAAAAATGACCAAGAAAATTGAGGGCGTGCTGGCCGCGATCCTGACGCCCTTCGATGGGCAAGGCGAGTATGACCCGCTCATGATGGCCCAACAGGTGAAGCGGCAGGCGGCTAACGGCAACGGGATATTTTGCTGTGGAACAAACGGCGAATTTTTCGTGCTGAGCGAGCGGGAAAAAATCGCGATTACCGAAACCTGCGTTCAGACCGCCGGGGGAAGCGTGCCGGTGGTCAGCCACATTGGTGAAATCTCCACCCGGAATACCCTTCGATTGGGCAAACAGATTGCCGCACTGGGCGTGGATGCGGTTTCGGTGATAACGCCCTGGTTCGTGCCGCTCAAACAACACGAATTGATCCGCCACTTTACCCAAATCGCCGATGCCATAACCGCGCCGATGTATCTGTACAACATTCCGGCGAGGACGGGTAACGCCCTGCGGCCGGAAACCGTTCGTGAGCTGGCGCGGCATCCGCAAATCATTGGAATTAAAGACACCACCGGCACACTGGAATCATTACAATCCCTTATCGATGCGACAAAAGATATCGAGGGCTTCGATGTGTTGACCGGCCCCGACGCGTTGGTGCATGAGGGCTTTGTCGCCGGCGCCGTCGCCTGTATTTCGGGAATGGCCAACATCGCGCCGGCGGTGGTGCAAAGGGTCTGGGCCGAGTTCAAGGCCGGCAATATCACGCAGTCGCGCCGGGCGCAGGAGAGTCTCGGCGGGCTGCGTAAAGAACTGGGCGATGTCTCGCTGTTTTTCTCGGCCACGGTAAAAAAAGCGGTGCAATTAATGGGGCATGACGCCGGCGAGAGTCGCTTCCCGGTCTATTACAGCGCGGAGGATGAAGAAAAAATCCGCCAAATACTGGAAAGATACCGGTAAACGCGGCCGGCAAAGCGCCAAAGGGAAAGTACGACCAAAATAAACTCGACAGACTTCCAGTTGCGGCCGACAAAGAGGCAACGTGAAGCATAACGAGTTTAAACACTATTGAGGCCATTATGTATGTTTTATCGCTGTCTCCTTCATTTGCCAAATATGATGACTCCGCCATCAAAACCCTCATGGCGAACCGGTTTTCCTATCTGGCCTGTCGTACCGTTGCAGAGGTGTTGCAACAACCGGAAGATGTCCGCCGCCAAATCGCGGCCATCATCGCCGGTCTAGAAGATATCGACGCCCGCCTGATGGACGCGTTGCCCCAGCTTAGAATCATCGCCAAACATGGCGTGGGTATCGATAATATCGATACCCGCGCCGCCAGGCAAAGATCGATCCTGGTGACCAATGTGCCCAACGCCAACCGTCACGCCGTTGCGGATTTCGCCTTCGCGCAAATTCTTAATTGCGCCAGGCTGCTGCCCGACGCCATTGACCAGACCCGGCAAGGGGCCTGGCCGCGCGTTTTCGCCGCCGATGTTTACGGTAAAACGCTAGGGATCGTTGGCCTGGGTAATATCGGTAAAGGGGTTGCCCGTCGGGCGAGCGGATTCGATATGCGGGTGTTGGCATACGATCCCTTTCAGGACAATGCCTTCGCCGAAACACACCATGTCACTTTTGTTGAACTTGACAGGCTGGTGGAGGAAAGCGATTTCATCAGTATCCATATGCCCCTCACCCCGCAAAGCACCCATCTTTTCGACGCCGGGCGGCTGAGCAAAATGAAAAAAACCGCCTATCTCATCAATGCGGCGCGAGGCGGTATCGTCAATGAAGATGATTTATATCAGGCCCTGGTCAATAAAGACATCGCGGGCGCGGCGCTGGATGCGTTCAGCGAGGAACCGGTCACGCGCCACCCGTTGTTTACCTTGAAAAACCTGCTCCCCACGGCGCATATCGCCGGTTACACCGAAGGCGCGGTCAATGCGGTCGGCAATCATTGCGTGCGGCAAATCATAGACTTGCTGATTGAAAATAAAACGCCGCCGAATGTGGTGGGTCTATAACGCTTTGGTTTCTCATCATCTTGACTATTTGTATTGAACACGACGGCCAATAAAAAAGGGGCGGTTTGGGGTTTTCGAGTACAGGCATCATTCATTCTCTTTTTCCTAATAGAAAAAGGGGGAATTATCGCGTAGTTGTAAATACCGGCAAACTTACCGACCGCTCGACATGCGTAATAATAAAAAGACAGAGACTGGAAGAGGACAATAATGCATCCTGCAAAGAACACCTATATCCGCTATGGGATCCTGGCGTTAATGACGCTGGGCATCGGCATAAATTATATTGATCGGGCGGCGGTCAGTGTGGCCTTGCCCTTTATTTCACATGACCTGAAATTAAGCGCGACGGAAAGCGGCGTTATTCTTTCCGCTTTTTTTTGGTGTTACACGTTTTTCCAACTGCCGGGGGGCTATCTGGTCGATAAGCTCGGCTCGCGCATCGTATTCACCCTAAGCAGTCTCGGCTGGGGTATCGCCACCCTCGGCACCGGCCTGATAAAAAGCATTCCGGGCCTTATCGCCCTGCGCATGCTGCTAGGTACCGCCGAGGCGCCGACCTACCCGGTATGTTCCGCCACCGTCACCAAGTGGTTCCCGGTCCGGGAGCGCACTTCCGCCACGGCCACCTATAATAACGGCAGCAAGATTGGCGGCACATTAGTGATCCCGCTGGTGTCCGCGCTCATCGCCTGGACAAGTTGGCGCACCGCCTTTATCGTCATCGGCGCCGCCGCCATCTTATGGGCCCTGGCCTGGTATCTTTACTACCGCGATCCTGAGCATCACCCGACGGTCAGTCCGCAGGAAAAAGCGTTGATAGGCGTTGACGCCCCCCAGCAACAGGATAACCCGATGACCATTCGCCAGCTCTGCGCCAATCGCACGGTGCAGGCGATGTCGGTCGGCCTGTTTTGCGTTGATTTCGTTTCCTATTTTTTCTTTACCTGGTTTCCCACCTACCTGATCCAGACATTCCATCTGACCCTGCTCTCGTTCGGTTTTATTGGCATGTTGCCTGGGATCGCGGCCATTATCGGCGGCTGGGCGGGGGGGTGGCTATCAGACGGGCTGGTGCGGCGCGGCGCGTCGTTAACCAAAGCGCGCAAAATCCCGCTGGTAATAGGCTTGCTGGGCAGCACCGCGATTGCGCTGGCCGCGTTTTCCCCGACTATCGTCGTCTCCATGGCGGCATTATGCACGGCCAACTTTTCCGCCACTCTGGCGGCGGCGGTCATGTGGACGCTGCCTTCCGATGTGGCGCCGTCCAAATCCAACGTTGCCACCATCGGCGGAATACAGAATATGGTGGGCAATCTCGCCGGGATTATCTCGCCTATCATGGTCGGCATGATCATGCAGGCGACCCATTCTTTTATTCTGCCGTTGGTTATTGCCGGCGTGATCGGTATCGTCGGCGCCATCACCTATGGCATCTGGCTGCCGGAGGTAAAACCCATTGAACCCCGCACCGCCGGCGTGAGGTTGAAGAAAGGAGAATCACTGTGAGCGACATCGATATCCTCATCCGGGGCGGACACGTTATCGACCCCGCCCGTAAAATTGACCGCATCGCCGATATCGCCATCAAGGGCAACCGGATCGTTGATGCGAAAACCGAGGAGCCAACGCGAACCGGGCAGGTGATTGATGCCGCCGGTTGTTATGTCTTGCCCGGCCTGATTGATTTTCACAGCCACTTTTTTTACGGCGGTTCGGCTATCAGCATCGATCCGGATATCACCTTTTTACCTTCGGGCATCACCACGGCCGTGGACGCCGGGACCTGCGGCTGGAGCAACGTCGATATTTTCCAGCGGTCCATTATCGACAGAAGCAGAATGCGGTTATTTTATTACCTGAACGTGTCCCATGCCGGCCAGGTGACGCTGGGCGGCGATAGCGGCTACCCGGAAAAAATCAACGGCCGCCATATTAATGGTCCCGAGATTATTGCCTGTTGCGAGAAATACCGCCCGTCGCTTATCGGTTTGAAATTACGCTTCGGCAAGGAACTGTATGGCGAAGACGATTCGCCTTTGAGGGATACCCTGCGACTGGCCGAGCAGGTGGGCCTTGCTGTTTGCGTGCATGTACCCAACTGCCTGATAACGATGGATACGCTGGCGGGCTTTTTGCGTCCGGGGGATGTTTTCGCCCATTGTTATCATGACACCGGGCATACCATTCTCGACGGCGACGGCAACGTTCTTCCCGACATCTTTTCGGCGCAACGGCGCGGCGTCTATTTTGACGCCGCGCAAGGCATCAATCTGTTCAGCTTCCGCGTCGCCAGACAGGCTTTCGCCCAACACTTTTATCCGGATATCATCTCTTCGGATATCACCCGCTACAGTGCCTGGAAACCGGGCATCATGTTCAGCCTGAATTTCTTGATGTCCAAGTATATCGCCATGGGTATGCCGCTGCAGGAGGTGGTCAGAGCCGTTACGGCCACGCCGGCGGGCATTATCGGACAAGCGGACAAGATAGGAACGCTGCGAAACGGCGCCTGCGCCGATGTGTGTATCATGAAAATGAAAAAGCAGGCCACGACTTTTTTCGATAAAGACGGGGAGCTACTGGCCGGCGATGGTCTATTGCAAAACATGCTCACGATTTGCGACGGCCAAGTCGTTTTCCGTCAAATGGATTTTTAGGCGGCGATGTCCCCGGCGACGGTCAGTCGGCATAAGCCGCCGGGGATTGGTCATCAAAACCGATCAGAACGCGTCGAACGGCAATTGCGGATGGCCGTTGGAGGCGGTGGCGCCGCCGTCCACCGGCAGCACGGCCCCGGTAATAAAGCTGGCCGCCTCGCTGGCGAGGAAAAGAATCGCGCCGGCGATTTCCGCCGGCCGCGCCGCGCGGCCCAAGGGAATACGCCGGTAAAACGCCCCGAGGATCTCTTTGGAAAACCCGGCCGTCATATCGGTCAGGGTCAATCCGGGACAGACGCAATTGATTCTGACGCCGTCCGCGGCGTGATCAAGGGCCATGGCGCGCGTCAAATTCACTATCGCGCCCTTCACCGCGCAGTAATGGGCGCCGCCCCAGTCCCCCCTCATGCCGGATACCGAAGAGATATTCACGATACAACCGCCGGTCTTTTGCAGATAGGGCAGCGCCAGAGTGGAATTAAACATAACGCTATCGAGGTTGTTCGCCACCAGCGTGTGCCAATTGCTGAAATTGCTCTGCAATACATTGCCGGGTATTTGTATGCCGGCGTTATTCACCAGTACGTCCAGCCGCCGGAATTTTTCCAGCGCGTGGCGATAAAGGGATTCCACCTCCTCGCGTCGGGCAACGTCCGCGGTGATAACGGCATGTCGATCAGGGGCGAACGCCTCGGCCGCGCTCGCCAGTTTTTGCCGATGCCTTCCCACCAGCACCACGCTCGCGCCCGCGTCATAAAACAGCCGGCTGGCCGCCGCGCCGATGCCGCTGCCGGCGCCGGTGACGATAACGACTTTATCTTTCATTTCCATTGCCTGTCCCTCTGCATATTATTCAAACTCCAGGTGGGTGAATACCGCTTTGCATCCGGTTTCGCCCGGGCTGGCGGCGAACACTCCGGCGAACAGCGGCTGGTCCGTCGCGGCGAAGGCGGGCGCGATGCGCATCGGTTCGCCGAACGGGCCGATGGAGCGATGGAAAAAGCGCCAGGCGCCGCGTCCCAGCCCTATCCTTAAATGCCGCGCCATCTCCATCGGCGTTGCGATTTCCTGGCAATTCCAGTCGGAATGGCCATCGCGGGTGAGCGTGACGCCCAGTTTAACGCGATGATCCGCTTCCATTTCCAGGCCGAATTTAACCCAATGGCGTTCATCCTGATAAAGCATCAGACCCGCCTGCTGGAAGCACTGCTCGGGGGTAAAATGCAGCATGACGCTGACCGCCTCGTCATGGCGCAGCCGAAACAGCACAGCATGGCCACTGGCGGCGCTATGGCCGTACCAGGTCTTTTGCCAAAAATCGGTATTCGGCCGGGTCATGATTTCGATATGCCGTCGATCCACCGCGTAACCCGGCGGGATATTCAAGGCCAACACCTCATCGCGCGGGGCATTGGCGGCGTTTACGTTTTCCATGGCAATCATTCCTGATAATCAAACACCATCAGTCCCTTATGGATACTCGCCAGGGCGGGAAATAAATCCCGTCGGCAGACATCCTGATGATGGGGATGAGTGAGGTAGGCATCGAGTTCCCTTTGACCGTCGAAGGCCAGCGTAATGCCATATTTAAAACCGCAATCCCGTTCCTCCCGGCTGGTATTCACCCGCCAGCGGGCTTCGCGGATCTCGGCGATAACCTCCTTCATCGCCAATAGGCTGTGTTTTACCGTGGTCAGTTCGTCAGGGGGCAATCCCTCGCGGAAATGAAAAAAAACCTGATGAATAAGCATGTATCCTCCTGAAGTGTGATTCCCGGCATCGGCCGGGTCGCGCCATCCCGGCGCTAGGCGTCCGCCGACTGTGACGAACCGATTTTGATAACGGTTCGCGTACCCTGCAATGCCTGTCCCGGTCGTAATTCACCGGGCAATTGTTCCAATGGGATCACTTTACCCAACATGCTGTCGAAGAAGGTCTGGTGGGCGGCAAGATGCGCCAGGGCACGGGAAAAAGTGTCCGGGCTGCACCCTGCCCGCGAAGGGAGAACGGTTATCTCGCGAAACAGGATTTCCTCCGCCGTGATCATCAGCGGCGTCCCTTCGGGCTGGATGCCGTAAAGCATCAATACGCCGCCGTTCCTGACCGCCGCGATACCCTGCGCCAAGCCGTCCGGCGCGCCGGTACATTCGACGACGAGGGGAAAAGCGGGGTCTCGGATGTCCGTCAGGCGGGTGATTGAGGGGAACGCCGACGCCCATTGCATCGATTCAGCGGCAATATCATACAAACTCAGCGATAGCATCGGATAATGGGTGATCAACACATGCGCCAGCAATTTGCCCGATACGCCGGACCCGATAATCAAGACCTTTTTGCCGCCATCAAGATTTACAGCACGCGCCAGGCGATCCAGCGCATGGAAAACGCAGGCCAGCGGCTCGGCCAGGACGCCGATCATTTTGTTGCGACAGGTCAGGCGGTACAGACTTTCCCTCGGCGCCGGAATTTTTTCGGCATACCCGCCATGGCGATTGACGCCGAGTTCCTGTAAATGGCGGCAATGGCTGGTTTCGCCCTCCAGGCAGTGCTCACAGCGGCCGCAGGCGATTTCATTATTTAAAACGAAATACCGGCCACGATCATCCCGACAAACCACTTCATGGCCGAGAATAAGCCCTTTACTGCCCTCTTGATAAACGAAATGCTGATCGCTTTTGCAGATACCGCAAAAACACACGTCCCACAGCGGCCAGTTATTGGGATTCACTACCGGATGATTGGCCTGAAAAGTTAGCGAGCCTTTACCGTTGCTGACAACGCATTTCATGGTCGTCCCCCCGCCGCGCCGCGAATGTCTCCAGCACCTGGTCGAGCAGGGCCAGTGTCAGATCGATTTCCTGTTGGGAAATATCGAGGTACGGCGCCAGTTTCAGTCCTTCATTCCAATACCCGCCACTGTTGAGTATCAGACGCCAGGGCTGTTGCCGGTAGTGATAATCCTGATCCTGCGCGGCGGTGACCACATATTTGCCGGCATTTTTATAAGGCCTGCCGGACGGATCGGCGAAAACGATATTAAACAGCATGCCGAGACCGTCGACGCTGTGAATAAATGAGTATTTCTCTTTAAGCTTGCGCAAGCCGGCGAGATAATAATCCGATTTAGCCGGCAAGGTTTCCTGGTAATTTTGCCCCATCATGTATTCCCAGGCGGCCAGGGCGGCGGTGGTACCCAGCGGATGATTGGCGAAATTACTGTGCGCATGGCCGGGAGAGAAGTTTTCCGGGTTAACCAGGTCGTCCCGCGCCCAAACCATACTAATGGGACTGAGGCCATTGGTGAAGGATTTGCTTAACGTAATAATATCAGGCGTAATGCCGAAGTGTTCGAAGGCGAAAAGTTTACCCGTGCGATACATCCCCACCTGTATTTCATCGTCGACGACAAGAATTCCACGCTTTTGCATTTCCGGCACGAACTTTTGATAAAAATCCCTGGGGGGAATGGTATAGCCCCGCCCCTGACACATTTCCAGAAAAACCGCGCCAATTTCATTGCTGTCTTCGGAGCATATACCATAAAAATCCGTGTCCATGGACTTTTTGATCATTTTCCCGCAGTAACAACCGCAACTGTGTGGTTGTTTCTCATAATAACAATGGGCGCAGTTGGCAAAGGGAAATAAAATCGCCCGATCGGCAAATTCGCCATAGTACTGACGATAGCGATGGCTGCTGGAAATGCCGCTGACCGTCAGTGAACGGCCATGGTATGCCCCGGTCATGGCGGCGACTTTATTTCGTTGGGTGTTCTTCCTGACGATTTTCAGCGCATCCTCCACCACCAGCGTGCCGCTGGCGTTGAACGATACCCGGCCCGCCACGCCGGTGCGCTCATAAATGGCGTCGCAAACCGCTTTCGCCAATAATAATTTCTCTTCATGCAGGAAATCACCGCTGACTTGCGGCAAATCCCGCAACTTATCACTGACCCGGCGGTCGATAAATTCATTTTTATAGCCGAAATTACAACTTGAATGCCACATCTGGGTATCGATATATTTTCGGCCTTCCAAATCTTCGACAATATGTTTATAACAATTTTTGGCGATAATAGGGTTTTCCTGATAATGCACGGTATCGCCCCACGAGAGATATTTCCTATCGATATCCCGAAGATATCCTACCTTGTCGGAATCGGTATATTCTTTCATAAATTATTTCAATCCATTGAATTTCAGAGGAAGTTAGACACGATTCAGCTAACAAATTTATTATAATCACAAAAAAATTCATCTGTTAAGTTAAACAGTAAGTCACCTCTTGTCAGAGGCGGCAGTTTATTTTTGCTTTAATCCCTGCCATGTGACAGCCCCTTCTTTGTTGGGGCGGGAAGTATGACGAAAAAACCCTATACTCGTCATACTTCAAGCGGTCTCGTTGTTGGCCGCGTTCGCGCGCGCCATCGCGCCATGTTGTCAAAACGGCAAAAAACCAAAGGCTCATCAAAAACGATAAAAAACACCGGCGCCGATAAAGGTCTGTGATGGGGAGCCGGCGTCCTTGACAATCGGGCTGTCCGCCGCATCGCCAAGCAAGCGCGCGTAACGAACCGTCGCCGTCAATCCCCAAGAGTCATTGAATCGATACAGGGCGTTAACGCCCAGGCCGGCATCCTTCAGGCCGCCGCTGGCGCTGTATTGCGCCAGCCCGCTACGGGCGGCGTCATCGGCGTTTACGCCGAAGTAGGTCTGGGCGAAATTATCATCGGCGTAGGTGGCGAAAAGACGCATGCCCAGCCGCAGGTTATCGGTGGGGGAAAAGCTGTAGATCGGTCCGAATGTGACCACATAACCGTCATAGACGCCGCTGGTATCGGCCAGAATTTCCGTCTCGAAAGCCAGCTCATCAGTGGGATCCAGTACCTGGCGCAACGAAAAACGGACAAAACCGCCCGCTTCAAAGGCCCGGTCTATCTCGTGCATTCTGGCGATACGATCATTATCGACACTATGGTCGCGGCCGCCTCGTGAAGCGACAGCGGGGCCGAACGCGATATTCGGCAGCGGCGAAAGGTTGATTCGCGCCGAAGATCCCTGTATTTCAAGGTAATAGGTTTCATAGGCGACCCGACCAAGTACCAGCGGCACGGCTTTATAATCGTCCGACCCTTCAAATTCCGGCGCCATACCGGCGCCCAGTGTAAATTGGCCGGTAATACCCCGCCCATTCTGATCCTGCGGTTCCTGGGCATGGGCGAGGGGCATCATATTGGCCACCGCCAGAGCGAAAATCGGCATCATCAAACCGGGTTTAATAGCAAACATGAAAGGCATCCCTTAATGTCATTGCATAGGCAAGGGCATAGTAAATTATTCGATGACAATATAGGCCGCCGTTGCGTGACATTTTGTAACGACTTCGGTAACGTTTTGTAACGGTATCGCGGTTCGCCTTTCTCTAACCGACCGATGTGATATATATCCCTACTCGCCCCGGCTGTGGAAACCCATATGGCACATATATTAATCGTTGATGACGATACATCTATTCGCACCATCCTTTCCCTATTTCTGAGTGAACAGGGATTTGTCACCAGCCAAGCCGCTGATGGAAATGAAATGTTCGCCATTTTGGAAAATACTTCCGTTGATTTGCTTTTGCTCGATATCATGATGCCGGGCGAGGATGGGTTGGCGTTATGTCGCCGCTTGCAAAACAATAACCCGTTACCGGTTATCCTATTGACGGCGATGGACGGCGAAACGGACAGGATCATCGGACTGGAACTGGGCGCGGATGACTATGTCGCCAAGCCTTTCAGCCCGGGGGAATTATTGGCCCGGATTCACGCCCTGCTTCGCCGGGTTAATCATGAACGGAGCAAAACGCCGTTCCAGAAGTCGTCCCTCTATGTCTTTTCCGGCTGGACCATCGACGTGCAAAAGCGGACGTTGATATCGCCGGACAATGTTCTCGTGGTGTTGACCAGCACGGAATTCGATTTGCTGACCTTGTTTATTGAAAACCCGCAAACCGCGCTTAACCGCGATGTGCTGCTGGAAGCGCTGCATGGCCGCATGGCTCATGCATTCGATCGGGCCATTGATGTCCAGGTCAGCCGTCTGCGCCGTAAAATCGAACCCGATCCGCAAAACCCCACTTTGATTAAAACGATCCGCCATGAAGGCTATTTTTTCGCGTCCGACGTTATCCGCAGAGACATGGCTTAATGGAATTACAACGGCTCCTTCGCCCGTCAAGATGGAGTCTGGCGCCGCGTTTGATCCTGCTGATGTCGTTTGTCATGCTGGCGGTGGTCGGCGTGGACTTTTTATCGAAACAGTTTGTGCCGCTGCCGGATATTTATATTTACGAGCAAAATTGGCTGATTAATCAGATTGCCGAAACCCGCGATAAAGCGCAGAGCGTTACCGGCGAACAACGAAACGCGGTGATTAAAGCGGCGTCGCAGGCCCAGGACGGATTCGATATTTTCCTAACGCCGCCGGATGGTATCACAGCCCGACAAGGCCCCCTCACCGAAACGTTGGTGCTTTTGCAAAAAGCATTGCAAAAGCGTCTGGGCGACCCATCGCCGCCCATCATCTCCGTCAGCCTGCCGCATGCCACCGTTTATCACCGCATGAAGGTAATGACGGTTATCGTCCGCAACCTGCCGACCCGCATGATTGACGAGTTGGAGGAAAAAGGGCAAGGCGATATCGCCGTTTTCACCCTGATACGCATTGATGTTCCGTTGCGCGACGGCACCTGGCTGACCTTCAAAACACGGGATTTCGCCATGTCGCCCTGGGTTTACCTGAGGGTGTTCATCGGGCCGGTTTTCGGCATTTTGATGATACTCATCATGTCAGTGTGGATGGCGCGATCGCTGCTCAGGCCCTTGCAAAAATTGTCGCTGGCGGCGGAACGGCTCGGCCGGGAACGGCATATTATCGCCATTCCGGAAATGCATATCCCGGAGTTCAAGAATATCGCCGACGCCTTCAGCGAGACGCAAATACGCTTAAAGCGGTTTGTCGACGAGCGCACCCATATGCTGGCCGCCATTTCCCATGATCTACGCACCCTGCTCACGCGCATGCGGTTGCTGACGGACAATATACCGGACCGGGACAAGAAAGAGCAGATTCTCGCCGTGTTACAGGATATGGAAACCATGATCAGGGAATATTTGGTCTTCGCGCGCGACGATGCGCGGCAGGAGCCCTACATGCGCGTGGATATCGCCTCATTGCTGATAAGCGTGTGCGATACCCTCCAGGATGAGGGCAACGCGGTCACCTACTCCGGCCCTTACCATGCCTTGATGCACTGCCAGCCGGTGGCTATGCGGCGGGTGTTCGCCAATATCATCCAAAACGGCTGCAAATACGGCGAAAGCGCCGCCGTATCGCTAACGGAGGAGAAAGACGCCATCACGGTCCGCATCGCGGATCGCGGTCCCGGCATTCCGGAGCCGCTGATGGAGGATGCGTTCAAGCCGTTTCACCGATTGGAAACATCCCGCAATCGCGATACCGGCGGTACGGGTCTGGGGCTGGCGATAGCCCGGGATATTATTCGTGCCCATGGCGGCGATATCCGGCTGACCAATGTGCCGGGCGGCGGCCTGGCCGCCATCGTCCGGCTGCCCACACCCGGCCGGCCATTATACTGAAAGGCGCGCGCCCGCATCGGCCCTAGGCGAACAGCAATGACCGAAACGGCGCCGATGGCGCGGAATAGGCCCGGCGTGCCGGGCCGTCAACACTTTTTGCAAGGCCGGGAGACCAGCCGGCCGGGAGGGAACATTATGGACAAGCGATTGCGCCGGGCGGGGTTTGTGGAAAAGCACTTTCATACCGGGGACGTTATCCTGAATTATGTGGCAGGGCCGGCCAACGGAAGCCCGCTGGTCTTTCTGCACGGTCAATCGGCCACCTGGGAGGAATACACGTTCCTGATGCCGCTGCTTTGCGACCGGTTCCAGGTTTTCGCGGTCACGTTGCGCGGACACGGCAATTCCAGCTGGACGCCCGGACACTACACGTTCAACCGGCTCGGCGCCGATATGACCGCCTTTTTGCGCCAGGTGGTCGGCCAACCGGCCATCGTCGCCGGCAATTCCTCCGGCGGCGTGCTAACGGCATGGCTCGCCGCCAACGCGCCCGAATGGGTGAGCGCTATCGTTTTGGAAGATCCGCCGTTGTTCCGCTGCGACGCCGCGAACATTCGCGGCACCTGGGTATACGATACCTGGCTGGCCTTTACCCGCGCCGCGGTTGCCGGCGGCGGCGGGTTCGCCCGACTGTTTCTCGAACATATCGTCCCCAACGTCAACCGGTCCGGCGGGGTCACTGCCGCCCGGTTACCGCCGAAACCGCTTCTGGCGCTGACAGGCCTGCTTATTGCCTGGCAACAGGTCTTCAGGCCGGGCAAGGCGGTTATCCTGCCTTTTCTGCCGCCGCGCTCGCGAATCATGATCCGCGGGATGTCGCAGTTCGACGGCAACTTCGCCCGCGCGTTCATCGAGGGCACCGCCGGAGAAAACTTCGATCATGCGCAAACGCTGGCGCGCATTACCCAACCGGTACTGTTCCTCCATGCCCGCCATCACATGCGGGACGGCCGGTTGATGGGCGCGCTGGATGATGCCGACGCGGCGCGGGCCGCCGCCCTGGTGCGCGGCCCATGGACGTCTGTGCGGATGGATTGCGGCCATGCCATTCCGCTATTGGCGCCGGAGCAGGAAGCCCGTGAAATCACGGACTGGGTGCAAGGAATGAGCGCCCGGACGCCGACGCGCCCGTAACGACGCCGCCTGTTCGGTGAGTTTTGTGTGCTGTTGCGCTTGAAAGGGGATCCGCCTTGATGGTAAGACAGTGATTAATTCATTAACTCTTAGCGTCAAAGCTAATCATTTACATGAGATAACCCTATGCGGATTCTGGTAGTGGGCGCCGGCGCGACCGGCGGCTATTTTGGCGCCTGCCTGGCGCGGGCGGGACGGGACGTGACCTTCCTGGTGCGGGAGCGGCGCAAATCGCAACTCGCGCGGACGGGGTTGCGGGTACAAAGCCCTTTGGGGGATTTCACCCTCGCGCCAACGCTCACCCAGGCGGGCGCGCTTGACGGCCAATATGATCTCATACTGCTCACGGTGAAAAGTTTCGGGCTGGATCAGGCCCTGACGGATATTGCGCCCGCGGTGGGCGAACAGACGCTGATCCTGCCGATCCTAAACGGTATGCGCCATATCGATATCCTCGTGCAACGCTACGGAGAGCGGCGGGTAATGGGAGGGTTGTGTAAAATCCATGCCACTCTCGGCCCGGACGGGGAGATTATCCAAATGTCGCGGTTACATCAGATTTCCTATGGCGCACTGGATGGCCGCAACCTCGCCGTTCACCATCAGGTGGACGAACAGTTCGCCGACAGCGGCGTGGAGCACGTGTTGACCGAGACCATTATCGACGACTTATGGGAAAAATGGCTGCTGCTCGGCACGCTCGGCGCCGTCACCTGCCTGGCCCGCGGAGATACGGGACAGGTGTTGTCCGCCGACGGCGGCGCGGCGCTGCTGGAGGGCATGTTTAATGAAGCCCTGGCCATCATGCGCGCCTGCGGTTATCGGCAGCGCGCGGAGCGGGTTCAATCCATTTACAGCGTGCTAAGCAACCCCGCCACGCCAATGACCTCGTCCATGTATCGCGATCTGACGCAAGGCTTCCCCATCGAGGCGCGCCAGATCATCGGCGACCTGGCGCAGCGCGCCGCGCAAAGGCAAATCCCCGCGCCGCTGCTCAATGCGGTCAATGTCAATTTGCAGGTGTATCAACAGACGCGTTGATTCCCGCCGCGCCGCCCGCCTTGCTCCCGACGGGCGTTACGGTTATTTCTCGGCCAAGGCATGCCAGTTGCGCATCAGGGTTTGGCACTGTTCGCGCAAACAGGATTTCATCAAGATGATCTTGTCCGGCGAAAGGGCGGTGTCTTGCCGCGAGCCGGGGAACATCATACGGCGCAGGGTGTGGAACATCGTCACCTGGCCGAGCAAAGACATGGCGCGAAACTGTATCAGTTCGTCCTCCACGGAGGCATGGCAAACCTGCGCCACCAACCCGACCACCACCGTATGCAATCGGCTGAACAGTTTATTGCTAAAGGACTCCGCCGCGCCGGACGGCCCCTGCCCCAATTGCATCCGCGCATAGAACAATCGCTGACCGCTGGTGATTTTCCTGCTCAGAATATGGTCCATGATGGCCTCAAGCAGCAAGTAGACCGTTTCGATGCAGGCGTCGGCATCGGCGCATTCCCTGGCGGCCATCTTCGCCAGGAACGGCTCGAGCCATGCTTTGTTTTCCGTTACCAGATATTCGGCGCACGCGACATACAATCCTTCCTTGTTGCCGAAATAGTATTGCAGGGCGGGGGGATTCACCCCGGCGCTCTTGGCGATGTGTCTGGTAGAGGCGCCTTCGAAACCCATCTCGCCGAACAATTCGATGGCGCTATCCATGATACGCCGGCGGGTTTCGCTCCCGCGGGCGTACCCTCCGGAAGCCGGATGGCGAAGCTGCTTCGGGTGCGTTCTCTCTGACATTTTTCAATTCCTATGTAAAACAAGCCGGTGGCGCCCTCTTGCTGGCGCGACAAAAATATATCACTTGACACATTTTTTCCATCTGGAATAGTTGTTCCGATTGACATAAATTCAACCAAGGTTTCCTCCATGTTATACATGGCTATAACGGCTTCATCAAATGACGCCGCCGAGCCCGCCGCCCCGCGCCCGTCACGCCGCAAACGGCGAATTTTGCTTTATCTGGCGTTGGGCGTCGCTGTCTTGCTGGCGGCCGGGCTTTGTTACTGGCTGCTGTTCGCCCGCTACGTCGAATCCACCGACGATGCCTATCTCCAGGCCGACAGCGTCACCCTCGCGCCGAAAGTCACCGGTTATGTGCGCGAAGTCCTGGTGCGGGATAACCAGCGGGTCAACGCCGGGCAACCGGTGGTCAGGCTTGAGGACGATCAATACCAGGCCCGGCTTGATCAAGCGAACGCCGCCATTTTGGCCGACCAGGCGGACATCAAACGGGCCGAGGCGGAAATCATCCGTCAGCAGGCGGAAATTGAGGAAGCGCAGGCCAAGCAACGTTCGGCGCTGGTCCAATTGCATTACGCGGAACACGAATATCAACGCTATCTGCCGCTCGCCGCCAGCGGGGCGGAAAATCAGGAAAAGCTCACCGATTTACGCCGTAGCCGCGATCAGGCCCAGGCCGATTATGACGCCAATGTGGCGGCGGTAAAATCGGCCTCGGCGCAAATTCAAACCCAGCAGGCACAAATCGATCAAAGCCGGGCGCAACTGGCATCCGCCCGGGCCAGCCGGCAACAGTCCCATATCGATGTCCGCGACACGGTGATAGTCAGCCCCATCGACGGCTATGTGGGCGATCGCGCCGTGCGCGTGGGCCAATTCGTTCAGCCCGGCACGCGACTGTTAACCGTGGTACCGAATGACGACATCTATCTGGTGGCCAACTTCAAGGAGACCCAATTGGCGAATATGCGGCCCGGGCAGCCCGCCAGTTTGCGGGTCGACGCCATTCCCGATCACGATTTTAAAGGGGTGGTGGATAGCTTCGCCCCGGGTACCGGCTCGTTGTTCGCCCTGCTGCCGCCGGATAACGCCACCGGCAATTTTACCAAAATCGTGCAGCGCGTGCCGGTGCGTATCCGCATCACCGATCACTCGCCGCAAGTAAAACGCCTGCTCGCCGGCATGTCCGTCACGGTGGATGTCGATACCCATCCCGCTTCCGGGCAGGCGCGGCCATGAGTCCGACTGATCGGGAAAAAGCCGACATCACCGACTGGATTGCCGTCCTCGCCGGCGCCCTTGGCGCGTTAATGGCAACGCTGGATATTTCCATCACCAATTCGGCCTTGCCGCAAATCCAGGGTGAAATCGGCGCGACCGGCACTGAAGGCACCTGGATTTCCACCGGCTATTTGATGTCGGAAATCGTCATGATTCCTTTGACGGGCTGGCTGAGCCGCCTGCTCGGCCTGCGCAATTTTCTGGTGGGCTGCGCCCTGCTGTTTACGCTGTTTTCCGTGATCTGCGGCAGTGCCGATAACCTGGCGCAAATGATTGCCGGCCGAATCGGCCAGGGTTTTACCGGCGGCGCGCTCATCCCCACCGCGCAAATGATTATCCGTACCCGGCTACCGCGCCGGCAGCTACCGCTGGGGATGTCGATATTCGGCATCATCGTTATTCTTGGGCCGGTCATCGGACCGGTGCTCGGCGGCTGGTTGGCGGAAAATGTCAGTTGGAACTGGTGCTTTTTTATCAATATCCCGGTTTGCGCCGGTCTGGTGTTGCTGCTGCTCCTGGGCCTTCCGCCGGTAAAACCCCATTGGGATGATTTTTTCAATGCCGATTGGCTGGGTATTTTCGGCCTGGCCGCCGGTCTGAGCAGTTTGACGGTGGTCCTGGAAGAAGGGCAGCGGGAACGCTGGTTCGAGTCGGACATGATTATCGGGTTGACGGTCTTGATGACCATCGGGCTTATCTGCCTGGCCATTGCCCAGTTCACCGCCCGCAAGCCGGTGATCCGCCTGTCACTACTGGGCAACGCGCGTTTTCTCAGTGTCATCGTCATTGTGTTCGTCGTCGGCATGGGGCTGTATTGCGTCATCTATCTGCTGCCGCAGTTTCTCAGCGGCGTCGCCGGCTATAACGCGTTGCAATCCGGCGATGTCTTGCTTATCTCCGGTATTCCGAGCCTGATGATGATGCCAATATTGCCGCGCCTGCTCGGCACCGTGGATGCGCGATTATTGGTCATCACCGGTATCGTGTTGTTCGCGGTAAGTTGTTTTCTGGACACGTCGCTGACCGCGCAGAGCGCCGGCAATGATTTCTTCTGGTCGCAACTGCTGCGCGGCGCCGGACAAATCATGGCGATGATGCCGCTTAACCAGGCCTCCATGGCGGCGGTCGGCGACGGCGACGTGGCGGATGCCGCCGGGCTTTACAATATGATGCGTAATCTGGGCGGCTCGGTAGGATTGGCGCTGATGGGCGTGTTTATCGATCGTCAAACCAAATTGCACAGCGACATTATCCGGGAATCGGTTACCGCCAATTCTCCACTGGCCAACAGCCGTTTATCGGGTAATACCGCCCTGTTCTTCAGCGAGCACGGCGACCTGCTGCACGCCAAAATGCAGGCGCTGGCGCAGTTGGCCAACGAAATTGCCCTGCAAGCGTCGGTCATGACCTATTCCGAATCATTCTATATGCTGGGCATCGCTCTGGTCGGCTGTATTCCGCTGGCGTTGCTGCTGCGCTCGCCGCGTTTAATCCATAAATGAAGGCCATTATGACGTCCGACGCTTTACTGAAACCGACTCTTGCCGCCGCGGCGGCGCTACTGCTGGCAAATTGCAGCGTGGGACCGGATTACGCCGGCCCTCCCGCCACGCCCTCGGTCACTCGCTTTCAGCGTCTACCCGACGCCGGCGTCGGCACGCAGCCCGCCCAATCGCGCTGGTGGCTGGCGTTCCATGACGACCGGCTAAATCAGCTTATTGAAAACGCCTTGCGGCACAATCCTGATCTGGCCATCGCCACCGCCCGCCTAAAAGAAGCGCGCGCGACGCTCGCGGGGGATGAGGCGCAGCGATACCCGACATTGAACGCCACCGGATTGGGCGCGCGCGTCAAGTTGCCCGATAGCATCGGTCTAACCACCGATAACCCCATGAATTTGTATAGCAGTAGCTTCGATGCCAGTTGGGAGCTGGATGTGTTTGGACAAGACCGCCGCGCCGCCGAGGCGGGCCGGGCGCAGGCGCAAGCCAGCGAGGCGAGCCTGGCGGATACGCAAGTCTCGGTTGCCGCCGAGGTGGCGCGTGATTATCTGCGCTTATGCGGCGCGCGGGAGCAACTGGCTTTTTTGCAGCATAGCCTGCAATTGCAGCAAAAGATGCTGGACCTTGTTCGCCAGCGGCGCGAGCGCGGCGCGGCCGACGATAGCGATGTGGATCGGCTCAAGACGCAACTGGCAACCCTTCAGGCGCAGGAACCCTCATTACAGGCCGATATCAATGATAACCTGGATCAATTGGCTTTCTTGTCCGGACTGACGCCCGGCGCGCTGGATACGCTGCTGTCCGGCGCCGCGCGGTTGCCCAAACAGCCGGAGCATGTCAACGTGGGCCGCCCGGTGGATATGCTGCGCCATCGACCGGATATCCGCAATGCCGAGCGGCAATTGGCCGCCAGCACCGCCATTGTGGGCGAACATATGGCGGACCTGTATCCGAAGATTACCTTGCGCGGCTTGCTGGGATTTAGCAGTTCCGACAGCGGCCAGGTGTTCCGGCAGGACAACGCATCGTGGATGCTTATCCCGATGTTGCAATGGAATATCCTGGATTTCGGCCGCGTGCGATCCCAGATTCATGTGGCCGAGGCCCAGCGCGATCAGGCGGAGGCGCAATGGCGCAAGACCGTGCTCAATGGGCTACGGGACGCGAACAGTTCGCTGTCGCGCTACGGCCAACAGCGCCGGACGCTAGCGAACTACCTGGCCGTGGAAGACGCCGCCCGGCACGACAATGTTCTGGTCGGCCAACGTTACCGCGCCGGCGTGGCCAGCCTCATCGACCTGCTGGACACCCAGCGGGCCGAGCTTGACGCCGGCCGCAACCGGATCCAGGCGCAGACCGATCTGGCCCTGGATTTCGTGACATTACAAAAAAGTCTGGGGTTGGGCTGGCAGTCTCCTGCCGCGCTTTTATCCCACCAATAAGGTTTTCGGCTCCAGATACGCCTGAAGCCCCCATTTGCCCATTTCCCGGCCCAGGCCAGAGTGCTTGAATCCGCCGAACGGGGCCTTTGGCTCGTGGGACAGGGTATTGACCAGGACACGGCCGGATTCGATCCGCCGCGCGATCCGAACGCCCCGCGGCCTATCGCCGCACAACACCAGCGCGCTCAAACCATAGGGGGTGTCGTTGGCAATGGCGATAGCGTCTTCCTCATCCCCATAAGGAATTATCGCCAGCACCGGGCCGAAAATCTCCTCGCGGGCAATACGCATTTGATTATCCACCCCGGTAAAGACCGTGGGCCTGACAAACCAGCCCGACGTCAGCCCGGTTGGACGACCCTCGCCGCCGGTCAACAGTCTGGCGCCTTCCTCCTGGCCGAGGCGGATGTAACGTTGTACCCGCTCCCATTGTTTGCGGCTCACCATTGGGCCGATAACCGTTTGCGGATCACGCGGATCGCCGGAACGGATATCGGCGACGGCCTGGACAATGGCCTGCTCGAATTCGGCCAGACGATGCTGCGGCACCAAGATGCGCGTACCGGCGATACACGCCTGGCCGCTGTTATTAAATCCGGCGCTTAACGCCATGGATACCGCCCAGGCCACATCGGCATCGTCCAGAATGAGGGTCGGCGATTTGCCCCCCAGTTCCAGCGTTACGCGTTTTACGCTTTCCGCGCCGCGCGCCACCAGGTATTTGCCCACTGAGGAGGAGCCAGTAAAAGAGATCTTGGCGATATCCGGATGACCGCTTAATGCCGCGCCCGCCACATCGCCGCGGCCGGTGACGACATTGAACACGCCGGCGGGGATGCCGGCATGATGCAGGGCCTGTGTGATGATACGGGTCTGTATGGCGCTCATTTCACTGGGCTTGATAACGGCGGTACAGCCGGCGGCCATGGCCGTCGCCAGTTTATTACAGATGAATCCCGCGTCGCTGTTCCATGGCGTAATCAGGCCGGCGACGCCGACAGGCGTCACGATGACCGTTGCGGCGCCCGCCTGCTCTTCAAATGGAAAGGATTCCAACGCTTCAATGGCCTGGAGGATAACATCGGCCGGATACGTCGCCATCCACTGCGAACGCGCGACCGGCGCGCCATATTCCTCTATGATGGCCTCCTTCAGCGCGCCTTCGCAGTCGGCCACCGCGGCATGCATTGCGCGCAATACCGCAATACGCTGTTCCTTGCCGGTGTTGGACCAGGCCGGGAAAGCGGCTTTGGCCGCCGCGACCGCCTGTCGCACATCTTGGTCATCGGCCAGTCGCACGGTGCCAATGACCTCTTCCGTGGCGGGATTAAACAGTTGGAATATTTCCGTACCGTGCGGCGTTACCCATCCGCCATTAATATAGATCTTGTCGATGTGTTGCATTGGCCTCTCCGTCACCGCGCCTGACCGGCGCGTTTGACGGAAGTATAGGCGCGCGCTATTGTTTCGATAAGCAGGTTTATTTTAGACAGTCTGTAATGAAAATCAGGATAATCCATGCATCGCACCGGTCTTATCGAGCTGGAGGTCGTTCTTGCCGTCGCCCACCGGCAAAGTTTTCGCGCCGCCGCGCGCGAGCTGGGCATGTCCGCCTCCGCGGTAAGTAACGCCGTCGCCGCTCTGGAGAGCCGCTTGCGGGCACGTTTATTTCACCGCTCCACCCGAAGCGTCGCCCTCACCGAAGCAGGCCGCCGCTATGTGGAGCGTATCGCGCCCGCCATGACCGAAATCCGCCGGGCGTCGGAAGAAATCAGCGATCGGCCGGAAACACCCGCCGGCACGTTACGTATCAACGCCCCGCCTGAATCGGCGTCCCTGTTGTTTGAACCGCTGTTTTGCGAATATCTGCGACGCTATCCGCAAATGCGCCTGGATATCGTCACCGAGCCGCGACGGGTCGATATCGTAGCCGAAGGGTTCGATGCCGGAATACGTCTCGCGGAATTCGTGCCGCAAGATATGATTGCCGTGCCGCTGACGGCCGATGCCCGCATGCTTATCGTTGGCAGTCCCGTCTATTTCGCCCGGCGAGGAAAGCCCCTTGCGCCGGACGATTTGCCGCGCCACGAGGGTATCGGCATGCGTATGTCCCACGGCGGCATTTATCACTGGGAACTTGAACGGCATCAGCAAAAGCTCGCCGTCGCCATGCCCTACCGGATGGTGTGTAGCGAAATGCGCGCAATCCGCCAGGCGGCGCGGCGCGGTATCGGACTGGCATTCATTTCAGACTGGTTTATTCATCGGGATTTGGCCGACGGCGGATTGGAGAGCGTGCTAGAAGATTGGTGCCCTTCGTTCGCCGGCCTGCGATTATACTATTCCGGCCGACGCCATATCCCGCCGGGACTCAAAGCGCTTATCGACCTGGCGCATGAAATGCGCAATCATTGTCCCGGAAGTTCTTAGGTTATCATTGCATGTTATTTCAGAGTGGCTGTGAGAAGGCTGCCGAATGCGGTACCCGCTACAGTACGCTCGCCAGCACAGCCTCAATATCAAAACCTTTGGCCGCCTCTGCCGGAGCCTGACTGCTGAACACCCTGCCGTAACGCTATCATCACCACCGCTGCTGCCCGTGACCAGCGCGCCGGAGACGGAAAACATCACCCGACGCTCAACCGCGCCGGCCTTTCCGGTTTGCCGTAAGCAAGGGCCGCCCTCATCAGCGAGCCGAACTTGTGCCAAATATCACCCACCTCTGGTTGATCACAGAGCCCGCCGGCATGCGCGCCCGCGTCGTTGCCCTGACGCCCAAGGATAGAGAGAGGGGGTAAAATTTATGACAAATATTGCTCGAGAGTGAATTTTTGACTATTCTGTCTTTTGAAAGCACGTACGGCCTCCATCCTGGAAAGCTGACAAGAAAGGAGCCTGTGACTAGCGGACGCTTTCATCCGTGTGGCCACGCCTATTAAGTGAGGTTTACTACATGACTACCATTTCGCAGAAGTCTGCTCGGGAGATGCTTGGCACCCCTCAGAACTTCAGAGGCGGTGTGTATGTGACAAAAAATGGCGCAGCTGAGCTGTTTATTCAGACCGCGGAAGAACGTGAAGCGGAACTGGTTGAACGCCACCAGCAGCAGCAAGTAAACGCCATGCTGAAACTGGTTAGCCTGTCTCAACATGATTTTGAGAACGGCCGCCACGAAACCGCCCGTGAGCTATTAGCACGGAGGCGATCAGAGCGGCATAAATAATATGAGGCTAATAAATGACGATAGCAATCACCACCCAAGTCACAGAACAAACTTTATCAGTAATTGAGTCCTATAAAGCGGTAACAATGTCAAACGATGATGCTCGCGATTTTGCGACTGATTTGTTGGAACAAGCTATCGTCGATATTGAAGCTGACCCCCTCCAATATCCGTTTGAACAAAACGCGCTGGCTAACGGCGTAAAATTGCGCCGCTGGTTAGAATCAACCGGGAAATACATTTGTCTTTTCCGCTATAACCATCAGACTGACGAGACGATTCTCGACATTTTTGCCAGCACACGTCAAGACTGGTTATCACTTCTCTATCTCGTCCAGATCTCCCGCCCGTAAAGATCTAAGTTCGCCCAAACCAGGCTATCAGGTTTGATTGTGTTCTACATACCAGACCTGTCTGTTCAAGTCTGAGCTAATACAATTCAGGTGACCACATCGCAAGTACGACGCGCCGCCCGCTCGGCGAAAATATGGCCGATGAATTCCACCATAACGTGCGCGGCCAGATAAGAGGTTATACCGGTGCCCACATCCAGCAGCGGGTTCACCTCCACTAAATCAAAACCGATAATGTCCATCCGGGCCGCCAGGGCGCAAAGCGTGTCCCGCAATTGGTCATAGCGCAGGCCGTCCGGCTCGGCGGATACGCAGCCAGGTACCAACGACATATCCAGCGCATCGATATCAATGCTGACGTAGCATTTTTCACCGGCCGGCAGCAACGCGGCCACCCCTTGCGGCCCCAGCGCGCGGAATTCGCCCACTGGCACCACGCGACTGCCCGCGCCCCGCGCATCTTGCGCTTCCGCCGACCGAACCCGCAGGCTGCGGATACCGGCCTGAGTCAGGCTTTTAACATGAGGCAAGGCGGCAATATGCCGAAAAGGCTGCCCATTGGTATACCGCATACCCTGTGCCGCGGGAGCGAAATCCAGATGCGCATCGAATTGAATGACATGCACCGGTTCTTCAAATCCGCGAATCAGGGGGTAGGAAACCGAATGATCGCCGCCGATGGCCACCGGAATAACCCCCCGCCGCCGCAACGATCGGGTCATGGCGGCGATGTTTTCCAGCGTTTGCGGCAGATTGGTGGGCAAAATATCCACATCGCCCGCATCCACAATCCGTCCCGTCAGGATTTCCGTCGGCAAATAATGTTTATCACGGGCAATATCGTAAAATCCCCCGGGGGAAAAGCGCATGGAATGCTCGCGTACGCTGCGCGGCGCCATGCGCGCGCCGGGCAGAAAAGGCGACGCCTCATCAAGGGGCACGCCGAAGACCGCCATTTCCGCCGTCATCCGGTCGATATCGGCGCAATAATCCGAACGTAAAAATGTGGCGACGCCGGTAAAGGCCCGGTTGGCCCGATTGTCTCCCCGCAGGGTTATCATGGCGCTATCCGCTCTGGTTCCCGCCATCTCGTCCTTATTCATGTTCCGTCAGTTCCCCTGGTTGATTTTTTGCAGCAGCGCGCGGGTTCTGGCATGGGTCGGACAGGAGAAAACTGTCTCGGCCGGACCGCTCTCCACAATGCGCCCCTCCTCCATAACCACCAGGGTATCGGCCATCTCCCGGGCAAAGCCCATTTCATGGGTTACCACCATCATCGTCATGCCTTCGTGCGCCAACTGCTTCATGACCGCCAGCACTTCCCCCACCAACTCGGGATCAAGGGCCGATGTGGGCTCATCGAACAACATGACCTCCGGCTGCAACGCCAACGCCCGGGCAATGGCCACCCGTTGTTTCTGACCGCCGGAGAGACTGGCCGGCATGGCGTCGGCTTTATGCGCCAGGCCGACTTTATCCAGCAACTGTCGCGCCAACTGCTCGGCATGGCCTTTGGGATGACGCAAAACTTTGCGTGGCCCGATGGCGACGTTTTGCAGGATGGTCAAATGAGGGAACAGGTTGAAGGATTGAAAAACCATGCCCACATGGGTGCGAAGTGTATTGAGCGCCGCATCGCCCAGTCTCTTACCGTCGGCGAGCAGCCACTCGCCGCATATCCGGATCGATCCCTGTTCGGCGGTTTCCAGTCCATTGCAACAGCGCAGGAAAGTGCTTTTGCCTGATCCGCTCGGACCGATGATCGCCACGACCTCCTTGCGCCGTACCTGCAAGTCAATGCCTTTGAGAATAAGATGCCCGTCAAAGGATTTTCGTAAACCGCGAATATCAATAACGCCTTGGCTCATTGCACCATCCCCCCGGCCCGCAGTTTCTTTTCCAGTTTGCGCAAAGCCAGCATGGTGGTCGTGGTCAAGATGAGATAGATGCAGGCGATGACAATATAGACCTCCAGCGACCGATAGGAGACGCTGATGATTTTCTGACCCTCATGCATCACATCGTGAATGGTGACCAGGGAAACCAGCGCCGAATTTTTCGTCAATGCAATAAATTCATTGGCCAGCGGCGGCAACATACGTACCAGCGCCTGCGGCAGAATAATCCATCGCATGGCCTGCCCGGAGGACATGCCCATGGAGCGCCCCGCCTCCATTTGGCCGCGATCTATGGATTCGATGGCGCCGCGCACCAGCTCCGATACATAGGCCGCCGAATAACAGCCCATGCCGATAAACCCGCAGACAAACGCCGGTATTACAATGCCGAAATAGGGCAAACCAAAGTAGAGAATAAACAGTTGCACCAGTAACGGCGTGCCGCGCACCAGAATGACGTAGGTATTGCCCGCCGTCCGTAAAGACGCATTCTGGCCGTTGACGCGCGCCAGACCTATCAGGGCGCCAAGGAGGCAACTGAGCAGCATGGCGCACAGCGTCACTTCTATAGTCACCAGCGCGCCTGAAAGCAGATCCCGCCAACCGGCCAAGGCGGGGGTAAAGTCCAAGGTGACCATCGGCCCCACTCTCCGTCAGCGGGTCAATTGCCCGACGCGCCAAACCATTTTTCCTGCAATTCCTGCCAGGTCCCGTCCGCCTTGAGCTGCGCCAATGCCTTGTTCAGGGCATCGCGCAATTGCGGTTCGTTTTTGCTCACCGCAATGCCGTAATCTTCATGGGTCAGCGGTTCCGGCAGTACCTTGGCGGTACCGCGGGTTTTGGCGTACAGCAGCGCGGCGGGCTTACCGGTCACCACCGCATCCGCCCGACCCGACTCCAGGGCGTTGAACATCTCTTCATTCTTTTCCACTTCCATGCGCTGCACCGTCGGGTAGTTGTCGCTGAGCACCGCCACCGACTTGGTCCCCACTTGTACCGCCACGCGTTTGCCCGCCAAATCCGCCAGATGGGTGATCTGCGCGTTATCTTTTTTGACCAGCACCACCAGACCGGCGGAAAAATACGGATCGGTGAAATCCACCACTTTCTTGCGTTCATCCGTGATGTAAATAGCGGACAAGATCATATCGGCGCGGCCGGACATGACCGAGGGCACCATGGCTTTGAAATCCATATCGGTATAGTCGAACGGCCGGCCCAATCTGGCTGACAGCGCCTGCGCCAGATCCATATCGAATCCCACGCGTTTACCGTTCTGAATGTACTCCATGGGCGGAAAGGTGGGGTCAATCGCCACGCGGACCGGTTTTGCCGCATGGGCCTCACCCAGACACAATAGGGCCGGTAAACACAGGGATAGCAACAATGTTCTGATTCTCATGACCTGACCTCGTTTTGTTTAACGCGCGTTATCGCAATAGCCGGCGCGGATGGCCGCGCCGATCAAGTTCAATATCAACCGGCCGGCAATCATGCAGGAGTGTTGATGAATATCCCGCGATGGTTGAATTTCCACAAAATCCATTCCCACCACACGGCCTTTCTTGACCAGTCCATGAATCAATTTGCGCGCCTGGACGAAAGTGACCCCCCCCCGGCGCGGGACCGGCCACCGCCGGCATGCAGGCCGGGTCAAGGCCATCGGCATCAATGGTCAGGTAATAACGCCCGCCATCGGGTATCCGCTCAAGCACGGCGTCCATGCCGATGTCATGGAGCTCGTAAGCGGTGGTGATGCTGGCGCCCCATTGCCGGGCATAATCCGCCTCCTCCTGTCTGGCGCTGCCGGAGGCGCGCATACCGATTTGGATGATATTTTTGACATACGGCAACTCGGAAGCGCGGCGCATCGGGCTGGACAGACCGTCCTTCACGCCGTTGACTTCATCCCGCCAATCCAGATGGGCATCCAGATGAACAATGGTCAACGGCCCTTGTCCATCGAATGCCCGCAAAACGGGGTTGGTGATGCCATGATCGCCGCCCAGTACAATGGGAATGGCGCCCGCCGCCAGTATTTTTCGCACGGCCGATTCCGCCCGGCGAAAATGGCCGCGAGGCTCGCTCAAATCCGCCGGCACGTCGCCGCAATCCACAAAACGGATATCCTCGCGCCCTTGCAGCAGCGGACCGTCGATATCAAAGTCATAGCGCTCCGGGCCGCGAATCACGCGATCCGATGCCTGTCGTATAGCGGTAGGCGCCCGCGTCTGGTCATTGTTATAGTCTTGCGGCGTGTAGGCCGCGCCGTAGGGCATACCCAGTACGGCGAAATGCGCCCGCAAATTATCCAGATCTAATGCCAGCTCGGAAAATAGCAGCGATTTATGGTTTGTTTGCGGCGCAACGGTCAGTATCTCAGACATCGGAATTCCCTGTAGGCTAAATATCACTTCACGCCGATTGTATTAAGGAGCTTAGGAATGGAAAATAGTCTTTTTTTGCAATCATAGTTTCGGAAATGGCAACCATGAAAAAAAGAATATTGACTGAGCGCGATTTAAAAGCATTGCGAATATTTTGCGCGGTGGCGCAAGCCGGTGGGTTTTCAGCGGCGGAAAATAAGCTCAATATCACTAAAGCCACTATCAGCCGACAAATAAAATCGGTGGAGGAAACCTTGGGCGCCAAGTTGTGCAGCCGCGGCCCGCAAGGCTTTGAGCTTACGGCCGCCGGCAAGACCGCATTATTATACGCGCAAGACGCGCTGGATGCCCTGGATCGGATATTCCCAGCCATTGATGCCAATCGGGAAATTATTTCCGGCCCTTTAGCCATAGGAATAAGTGATAACAGTCTATCCCACCCAGACTGCGCCATTCATCGCGCATTACGTGAATTGCATATACTGGCGCCATTGATTAATCTGAAGTTATATACTTTAACGGCGCCTCAGCTTATCCAGGCATTGCACGATAGGAAAGTGGATATCGTCATTAAGGGCATTATGGAAGATCAAAAACTCATATCTTTTCGTTATGATGAGTTATATACCGAAGTACATCGTTTATATTATTTCGGCCCGGCGCCGAAAGATAAGCCGCCGCTAGTATACCGGCAACAACAATTTTTCGTCGAGGAGAGCATCTCGAAGCTGGGATTCGCCCGAGGCCCGGAGGCCACCGGCGTCGAGGCCGTGGCCACGCTTATCGCCACGGGCAAATTCGTCGGCATCCTGCCCAGCCATTACGCCAATTTGCTTAAATCCGTGCTACCGCTGCACGTCATGCCCGATACGCCCAGTTGGGAAATCAAACATTTTGCCGTGACGCACGCGGCGCGGCCGCTGACGCCGGCGGCCGACGCCATGCTGGGCTTATTGATGGCCGCGCATCGCCGGGCGGCGGCCAGGCCGGCTTTTCGCCCCTGAGAACACACGCCCGTGCCGGCGGCCGGACCCGGCGTGTTATTTCTCGCTACCCTTGGGCCGGTATCGCTTGCAGGAGGGGCAAGCCCTGCTTGTCCTTGGGCAGCAGCTCGCCGTCCTGCGCAGTCACCGCCAGCCGGAACACCGAGACCGCTTTGTTCAACCGGCCGGCCAATGCCGTCAACGCCTCGCCCGCCGCCGCCGATTGCCCCACCAGCGCCGCGTTTTGCTGCGTGACGTTGTCCATTTCCGCCACCGCCTGGGCCACTTGCCGTATACCTTGGCTCTGTTCCTCCGACGATGAGGAGATCTCGCCCATAATATCGGTAACGCGCCGGACTTCACCGACGATGGCCTGCATGGTTTCTCCGGCTTCCTGCACCTGCCGGGAGCCGGTTTCAACGCGGGAAACGGAAGAGGCGATCAGCGTTTTGATTTCGCCGGCCGCCTGTGCGCTGCGTTGGGCCAAGCCGCGCACCTCGCCGGCCACCACGGCGAACCCCCGTCCCTGTTCCCCGGCGCGGGCCGCCTCTACCGCGGCATTGAGCGCCAATATATTGGTCTGAAAGGCGATTCCGTCAATTAGGGTGATGATTTGGGCTATCTTGCGCGAGTTGTCGGTGATGTCGCGCATGGTTTTCACCACCGTGTCGACAACCTCGCCCCCTTTGGCCGCCGTCGACGACGCATGGCTTGCCAGGCCGGCCGCCTGGCGGGCATTATCCGCATTCTGCGTGACCGTAACGGTCAGTTGCTCCATGCTGGCGGCGGTTTGCGCCAGCGAGGCCGCCTGTTGCTCAACACGCGAGGACAAGTCATTGCTGCCGGCGGAGACATCGCCGGCGCCGACGTAAATCGCATCGGCCCCGGCGCGCACCTCACCAACCGTGCGTATCAACGACCGCTGCATATCCTGGACTCCCGCCGCCAGTTGTCCCATCTCATTTCGTCCCCGGGTGGCGATATCCCGGGTCAGATCCCCTTCGGCGATGGCGCGAATATGCTCCAATACCTGGGCAAGGGGCCGCAGTAGCGCCCGTTTGATCGCCGCCCAGGCACTGACCGCAATCACCAGCACCAGCAGGGCGATACCGCCCATAATCCACAACATCGCCTGGTAGGCGGCATCGTTTTGCGCCGCGCCGGCATCCGCCAATACCGTTTGCGCATCACGCCATTTCTCGAAGATGTCCTGGGTCGCGATATTCATTTCGCTGGCTTGGGCATTCAACCTGACGGCTTCGCCGATGCGGCCGCTTTTTATCGATGCCAGCATCTGCGTCATCAATTGAGAGTAGTCCGAAAAACTTTTTTGCAAATTATCGGTCAGTTCCGGGTTTAAACCGGGTGTTTTAGGCATTTGTCGGTACAACGCGTAGTTTTTGCTGGAATTATCAAGACAGCTTACGGCGCGCGCGATCATGGCGTTAAAAGCCTGTTTATCCGCATTGCCCATTAACTGGTCTTGTTGTATCACGCCCAACGTGATGCGGGTCTGAATTAAGTAAACCCAGGCGTTGGTCAATGCCGCCACATTTTGATTCGCGGCCCGGGAAACATGAAAACCGGTTTTGTTACGCGACAATGTCTGGACAAAAAAACCGCCGGAGACAAATTGCAGTAATGCCTGGGTCAACAGCGCCATCACCAGGATGGTCACCACTTTTATTCGATTGTGCATATGTTCGCCATCCCCCCAATCGCCTCTTTGCCGGCTACCCGCGATCACCCCGCCGGCTCCACGGCTTAGGAGGATGTTCGCATTGGCCGCCGCGACGCGACTCGAAATGCGTAGAGTGTAGAGTAAAGGTCAATTGTCTTTATACGCCGTATATACCCTGGGTACTCCCAGTTGCATCGCGGCGGCAAGTGAGCGGCAAATTCGTCGGCAACGCATTTGAACCGCCAACGGCGGGCCGCCGGTGAGGGACGGGATGTCTCTCGAAGAGGCAACCTGAAGTATGCTGGGTATACCTATTCATAGATTATCGGCAGTATGAATGCGTCATTTAGCCCGCGTCCGGACCGTTTCAAGGGAGATGGAGTATTCTGCTTTTTCCGCCGCATTTTCATGTAACCGATTACAGCCATAATTTTATTATCTCATACTGATTAAAATCATTATTTTGGACATTAAATAGAAGGAAATATCAGCTAACCAACCATCATACAATATTTATTCTGGTCTATCTTAAAGCAAGAAATACCGGTTTTTTCCATATCATTTTATTTCAGCAAAAATGGACATGAAATTAGCCAATGAATAAGAAGAACCCGCCATACTTTAAATGATTCAAGTTGCATCGCGGCGGCAAGCGAGCGCATATATCCAGACCCACGCGCAATATACCCGCGATACGCCGGGTTGGGGCGGCGATCATTCCGCCAATGTCAGCATGAAAGATTGATTAGACAACGTTTGACGTACCGGCTCATCAAGACCACTGTCGGTAATGACATCCGTCAGCGCATTCAACGAAGCGGCGCGGAAAAGCGACCAGGCGCCGTATTTGGTATGGTCGGCGAGCAACACCCGCCGGCGGGCGGTCATTAACAGGTCGTATTTCAGACCGGCCTTTTCCTCGGTGGGCGCGGTCACGCCGCGCTCCAGACTCCAGGAATTGCACGTGACAAAGGCGATATCCGGGTTGATGCCGCGCAAAAAACGCCGGCCGTGCTCGCCAATGCAAGACTGGCTGCTGTCGTCGATACGCCCGCCGATAATGGTCACTTCGATTTGTTTGAATTCACACAGCAACAGCGCGATATGCAGATCAGCGGTAATCACCCGCAGCGGCAGGTGGGTCAATTGACGCGCCAGCTCCAGCGCCGTGGTGCCGGCATCCAGCACCACCGCGTCGCCCGCCTTGACCATAAGCGCCGCGCAGCGGGCGATGGCCTGCTTTTCCCGCAGGTTACGCTGCATTTTTTCCTGCGTCGTGGGCTGGCTGGGTATAAAACGGTTCAGCGTGACCCCGCCGTGCGTCC
>NZ_SZPQ01000045.1 GCF_005217455.1 Martelella alba | reverse complement strand
CTTCCATCGGGAATAAGGATCTGGCAGCCTGAGTTCCCAACTAAAATACTCTCCCGGAAAACCGGGGCGGTTCAGTTCTTACCGGGCGAAAGAGTCACGCATCAGGAAGTACCTGTCGCCCAAGTTCGACGGGATGCCGATGAGCGACATTGGCGTGAAGCAGATTCGTCCGCTGCTGGAGGAATGCAAAGCCCACGGCGCGCGGGCGGCGATTCACGTCAAAGGCGATCTGTCGGCCAACTTCGAGTTCGCGGTGGTGCGAGGTCTGGTCGAGGTCAATCCTATTCCCAGTCTTCGCGGGCTGCTACGCGTGCCGTTCAGCGAGAGCAAGGCGGCGATGACGCGAGAGCAAATCCAGAAGTTCTATCAGGAGTTGCGCGGCTACCGGGGCTATCCGGAAACCTCTTTGTGTCTGCGGCTGATTGCGCTGACCGCCTGTCGTCCAAGGGAAGCGGCGGATGCCGAGTGGGACGAGTTCGACTTTGAGGATGCACTGTGGCGTCGGCCTGCGGCGAAGATGAAAGCCCGGCGTGACCATGTCAGCCCGTTGTCTGCACAGGCCATTGCCGTGCTGAAGGATTTGCAGTGCATCACGGGCGGTGGCCGCTATCTGTTCCCGCACCGGAGCGGCAAGGGCTTTACTACGCCTAACCGGCTGACTTACGCGATGCGCGACATGAACCTGGGCCGGGGTACGACGCCGCATTGCTGGCGGACGACCTTTTCAACCTGGGCCAACGAGAACAGATTCCGGCCTGATGCAATCGAGCGGCAGCTTGCTCATGTGGAGAGCAACAAGGTGCGGGCCACGTACAACAAGGCGTTGCTGCTGGATCAGAGAAGGATGCTGTTGCAGGACTGGGCTGAATATCTGAGTGCAGCGGAGGACAGCGGCACGGCATAGGGGCAACTTCGCCGAGTGTTGCAGAACGATTAGACAGGTGCGGCCTTTTCCTTTTCCGGGTAGGGCCGTTGCCCCTTGGGTGCCGTTCCCTTGCCATTTCCTTTGCCCGAGGATGATCGCTGGGAAATGAGGTAAACAATGGATTAAATGGGGTAATTGTGAATTTATTACCCCTTTTTAGATTCATGTCGCTCATTTCCTTCTTGGTCGGCTATACAAGCCTCTCACGACCGATCCAATGATCAGGAAATAGGGTAGTCAAACACGGGTAAAGAGGTATTTTTAGAGACAATACCCCATTTATAGGCTATGATTACCCCATTTACACAGCCTGGGCTTACATTTCCATGCACTCGCTCACACCCGAGTACCTTGCCGCGCTTCGCTTCGATGGCACTCAGGCCTCCACGTTGCGCACACTGGGCGAGTACCAGGGTAAGCAGCAACTCTACGCCGCGCAGTCGCCCGAAGCCCTCAAGGGTCTACGCCAGATCGCGGTGGTGGAGTCCACTGAGTCGTCTAACCGGCTGGAAGGTGTTGTCGTAGCGCCCTCGCGGCTGAAGTCTCTGGTCATCCGCAACGCAACACCAAAGAGCCGCTCCGAACAGGAGATCGCCGGCTACCGTGACGCCTTGGCGCTGATCCACGAATCGGCCGCGCACATATCCTTCAGCGAGGGCGTGGTGCTGCAACTGCACACCCTGCTGTACCGCTATATGCCGCAGGCGGGCGGACGCTGGAAGGCTACCAACAACGACATTATCGAGCGTCACCCAGACGGCACTTCGCGCCTGCGCTTCCAGCCAGTTGCTGCGCACCTCACGCCTATGGCCATGGCTGATCTGACCGGGCGCTACGCCACCGCGCTGGACCAGCATCTGGCCGACCCGCTGGTACTGGTGCCGCTGGCGATGCTCGACTTCCTGTGCATCCACCCTTTCCCGGACGGCAACGGTCGCATGTCCCGCCTGCTGACCCTGCTGCTGCTCTACCACTTCGACTATGCCGTGGGTCGTTACATCAGTCTGGAACGCATCTTCGAGGACACCAAGGAAGGCTATTACGAAACGTTGGAAGCCAGCTCGCAGGGCTGGCACCAGGGGCAGCACGACGTTAAACCCTGGCTCGATTACTTCTGGGGTGCCTTGCTACGGGCCTACCGTGAGTTCGAGGAGCGTATTGGCACCATCGAGCGTGGCCGCGGCAGTAAAGGAGACCGGGTGCGTGCGGAAGTCCTGGGGCGCACCCTGCCGTTCTCGATTTCCGAGATTGAAGAGGCCTGCCCGGGCGTGAGCCGGGACATGGTTCGACTAGTGCTGCGAGCGATGAAATCAGAGGGGTTGATCGAATCGACTGGCAAGGGGCGAGGGGCGAAATGGATCAAGCGAGCGTAAGGGGAGCACGATGGAACTGATCGACAACATCAGCCGCTTGCTGGGCGACGATCTCAAGCAGACCCTCAGGCCCGGCGCGCGCCTGAAGATCGCAGCCTCGTGCTTTTCGATGTACGCCTTAGAGGCGCTGAAAGCCGAGCTGGAAAAGATCGACGAGTTGAATTCCACCTCAATGACAGTCTCCGGCACCGCCATCTTTCTGATGAACTGAGACTGGAAACTTTCAGACAGCGGGGGCTTGTTTCTGCTGGTCAAGCCGACTGGCGGTAAGCTCTGGCGGTGGAATATAGGTACCTTGTTCAAAAGCGCTCAACCCGCTATGGGTTTAAGAGCAAAAACGTCAAGAATACCTGTCCTGGGTATTTTTTTAACTTCATGACCGCGAAAAACCATGCCGCCAAACAGTGTTTTCATAGCCTACGGCGGGTGTTATTTCTTCGGGCGTTTTTTTTCCGGCAGGGGCGGCGTCGGGCGGCGGTCGTCAATAAAATGGAGCACGGTCAGGATAGGATGCCGCCACAGCATACGCGGCCCCGCCCAACGCATTATATTTTTCATTTCCTGGCGCTGGGCCGCTTGATAGCAATGCACCGGGCAGTGTTTGCAGGCGGGCTTACCTTGGCCGAACACGCATTTGTCCAAACGCTTTTGCGCGTATGCATTCAGCGCCCGGTAATGTTCTTTATCCGCTAATGCCTGCGGGCAGCGGCGTTCATAAAGGGTGATCATCTTGAGGATGGTCAGTTTTTCGCGTTCGATATGCCCCGTTGGCATAGGATACCCTTCTGCTTAAAAAGTTTGATGGCGAAGCCCGGCGAGGCGCGCCGCCCAAAAGATCCTCCCGGCGGAGGAAGGCGGGCCGGATCAGCGCCACTTCGCCATCGACCGGCCATTGCGATTAGAAGGCGTACTTGACGGTCAAGGTTGCCGCGCTTTCCGACCAACGGTTTTGCCCCCATTGCTGGCTGATACCGCCCCCCAGGCTGAGATTACGGCTAACGACGGCCTTTAGTCCGGCCTTCATTTCCACAATATCGCGCGACCCCGCCAAATCGACGGCGACACCGTCCAAGGTTGCGCCATAGGATTGCGAGTTGTGAATATAGTTGGCTTCGATATACGGCTCGAAATAACGGCCATTATCATCATCGCGGGCGGCATGCACTTGCATGTACGCCCTAAGCCCCATGCGCGAGCGAATATTATCGTTGCCGCCAGCGCTGACACGGGTGCCGTTTTGTTCCGTGTGATCATCGGCGGTTATCCCCGACCAACTGATTTGCGCCTGCGGCTGCACAAACACGCTGCGCCGCAGGGACTGAGAGATAGCAATAACATAACCGCCCTCCAGCGAAGCCGTCATCCCTTTGGCGTGATATTCTTCGCCGAGCTCATCCGTGCCGGTGACGGAATTGTCAAACCAGTTATAGCGCAATTCGGATTCAAGCCATAATCCTTTGTTCGCCGTGCCTTCGGCATACCAGGTGCCATAAGCGCCAAGGGTATAGCCGTCAACCTCTCCCCGCGCCCGATAGCCGGTCAACCGGGAAACCGTATTGCTGCGGCTATGGCCATAACCCGCTTCGGCGCCGATGCGCCAGCGCCCCGCTCCGCTAACGCCTTCCGCCAGGGAGCCGCCCAACAGGGCTGAGTAGTGATTATTGCTGACACGCAGTTGGCCGCTGTCGTCATCGGCAGTGGTCCTGGCGCCGGTCGCATGCAGCCAGAGACGGGTATCGCGCTTTTCGCCGGTAAGGGGGTCGCGATACACCGTACCCTGCCGGTCGCTGTGGCGGGTATCGAACAAATTGGCCGCCGCCGCGCTGTTGGCGGCATAGGCGCCCGCTTCCGGGCGGATCGCCGTTTCCTCCCCGCGTTCGACAGAAGACAAATACCAATCGCTATCTTCCTTAACTAAATGATAGTCATAAGCCCCGGCGGCGATACGGCCTTCCTGGATAAACTCGCCGTCGGACTGCCCCCCACCTCGATTAAGGGAATACCCTCCAGGGTGGCGGCGCCGCTGCCGCCCAGATTATTCACCCGGACATAGCTGGTACCGGCGGTGTCGCCGGTAATAATGAGCCGATCGCTGGGAGAATCGTCGCCGCCTAGGGCTGTGTTGAACGACAACACGCCATTGGCGCCGGTATAATCCCCGTTAATGGTCAAGCGGGCGCCCGCCGAATCCCCTTGTAATGACACGATGCCCGCATTGCGCAAATCGCCTAGGGTCTGGCTGTAACCATGGGTATCCAGCGTGCCGCCCGTATCCACGTCATAGGTCGAGTTGGGGCTGAAAACATTATCGCCGCCCGCCCGCAAATCCCCGCCGCTAATGGTCGTAACGCCGCTATAGGTGTTGCTGGCGGTAAAAACCGTGTCGCCGGCCAACACATTCACGCGACCGTCGCCCGTGATCGCGCTATCAAACCGATAATCGTTCGTGGCATGATTAAAATTGAGGGTTCCATCGCCGCCGCCGAATAGGATGATCGGGCTATCAATATAGCCGGCGGCCGTGGGAGCGCCTCCTGGCGCGCTGCCGATATTGATGATACCGGTGGCGCCGGCATAGCGGGCGATATAAACCTGGGCTGCCTGCACACGGGCATCATCGCTGATGGTCAATTCACCGCTGCCGGTACCGGCGGCAAAGCCCCCCACATAGAGAGGGGCCAAATTTTGCCATAAGGAGTGCCCGCCGGTCACAAGCACACTGCCGGTACTCTCTCTATCACCGATAATACCGAGGTTATCAATGATTGTACCCCCGTTCGCGATAACCAGCGTCGCCTCCCCCTGCGTGCCGACATCCAATCTACTGGTTTCCAACATCGATCCGCTGCCGCTGACCAGCAAGTTTCCAGAGGATCCGGTATTTATTCCCAAGGCCGTATAGCCGGTGGTCGTAACCGTACCGCCATCGGCAATGGAAACCGAGCCCGTGCCAAAATTACCAATCAACAGACTGCCGCCAATGAGCCACTGAGAAGTCGCCCCCTCCACTGAGGCGGTGCCATCGGAACCGGCGGATACGCCCAGTACAGCCGAGTTATTTTGTGTGATTTTACCACCCGCGCTGATATTCAGCGTCCCCTTGCCGCCCTCACCAATATGCAGCACATCCGCGACAGTCAAACGTGAATTTTCACCGCTGACAGACAGATTCCCGACGGCGTCTTGCCCCTGCGCAACGAAAACCGTCTCTGCGCTAACGGCCCCACCGTTGGAGATGATCATGCTTCCTGTGCCGGTATTCCCCACCAATATCGCGGCGTCGGTGGTAAGCATCGTGTCTGGATTTCTCACATAAAGATAGCTGGCAAAGCCATTACCAATTTCGACCACGCCATTCAATACGCTGATTTGCCCTTTATCTTGTACGCTGACAATGGCGGCCCCGGACTGCCCGATAATAAAATCCCCGGCAATAGTCCATATCGACCCCGCATTTTCCACTGTGACTTCCGAGGGTATTGAGCTGTTATAATTAGCGATTATGGCCCCTCCACTGCTCAGTTGGCTGCCATCGGCAACCGATAACTGGCCAGACACGGTATCACCTACGATGATAGTTTGATCGGTACTCCATTGGTCGCCCCAGGGGGGCGCGGGAACAACGTTACCTGAGTACGAAATATATGCAACGGCATTATGATTAATAAATAGCGTCAGGAATAAACTCACCGAAACCTGCCGTATAACGAGCATTTGTGTTTTCTTTTTCATGATCTCGAAATAACCCTTGATGATGAACACCTAAAATAAAGCATTCGCAACCCGTCCACTCGCGGCCGCGATGCAATTGGACGTATTTAGAGTAAATTTACCCAACACCTTTTATTGTCGATTTATCACGCCGCGCTGCACAGCGAAAAATGTTATATATTAAATTCAGCTAAAGTAAATCCGGCATCAAGGCATGGAATGCCATGAACATTTATCAATTTGAATTATTAATGGTTTTTTATCAGTCTATGCCGATTTCCCCGGAGCCATATATTCAGACGAAGGCATAATGAATGATAAACGCTGGCCTCAGTCATAAAATGCAATACAGTAAAACACAAAATACGCATATAATTTATTTAGGTCAAGAGCCGGATTTAGTGATAACCAACACCGCTGTGTCAGACATGCGTTTAATTCAACCTGTACCACACATGTCAGTGATATTATAATTTCAAATGCGGAATAATTTGAGGCAGTGACGGGCGGCGACTCTTTATCATCGGGTCGTCACACGGCGATGAAGGAGACATGGGTGGGAACGAGGCAACGTGAAGTATGACGGGCATACATGCGTGACAACGTATTTCTGTTTTATATAAGCCGCGCCGGCGCACTGTCGCCCCGGCGCGGAATTGTCGCTTACCGTCCACCCGCCAGTTGCTGTTTTCTGATCCCGCCCTGGCGTTCCAACATCCAGCCAGGGTATTCCGCCGGCAAGGCGCTGACCTGATTGATGGCCGTTAACTCATCGTCGGTCAGTGACACGCCGGCGGCGGCCAGGTTGTCCTCAAGTTGATCGATGCGTTTGGCGCCGAGGATCACACTGGTGACCACCGGTTGATGCAGCAGCCAGGCCAAGGCTATCTGCGCCACCGACACGCCGTGCTTGTCAGCGATGTCCTTCATCGTATCGACGCAATCAAACGCCCGTTCGCGATCCACCGGCGGGAAGTCAAACGAAACCCGCCGACTGCCTTGTTCCGCCTGACCGTCACGGCTGTATTTGCCGCTAAGGAGCCCGCCCGCCAGCGGACTCCATACCATCAACCCCACCTTCTCGCTTAGCAACATTGGCGCCAACTCCCGTTCCAGATCGCGGCCGGCCACAGTGTAATAGGCTTGCAGCGACTCGAACCGGGCCAGACCCAGGCGTTGTGAAATACCCAATGCCTTCATTATCTGCCAGGCGGCCCAATTGGAAACACCGACATAGCGCACCAGGCCGTCACGCACTAAATCATCCATGGCCCGCAGCGTTTCTTCAATGGGAGTGGCCGGGTCGAAACCGTGCAATTGGTACAAATCGATATGCGCCAGTTGCAGCCGGTGCAAGCTGGCCTTCACCGCCTCCATGAGATGGAAACGGGAGGATCCGCGGGAATTGGGACTGGCAGTACCGGTTTCGCCAAAAACCTTGGTGGCCAGCACCACGTTCTCACGAGGTATCTTGAGGTTTTTCAAAGCCTGACCGGTCATGATTTCCGAACGGCCTTCAGAATAAATGTTGGCGGTATCGATAAAATTGATACCATTGTCCAGCGCGTGGCCGACCATGTTGTCGACGTCGTTTTGCCGCAGATTGCCTATCTTGCCCCACATGCCGCCTTCGCCGCCAAACGTCATGGTGCCCAGGCACAGCTCAGAAACAAACAGTCCGGTGTTGCCGAGTTTATTATAACGCATCAAGGTGTCCTCACAGGTTGTCCGAAGCCCGACGGACTTCAGCGGGAGATAACTCTGCCGTCTCAGGAATGATTAAGAAATTATGCAGGGAGAACCACGCATTTGCCCTGCGCATTTCTCTCGGATTTATGCCCGATCCTCCTAAAGGGACTTAACCCTTCAGGCCGAGCAGCGTTTTAAGGGATTTGAGATAGCGGCGGCTGACCGGCACGGAATAGCCGTTGGAGAGCGCGATTTCCGCCTGACCGCTTTCTTCCAGCCGGATTTCGCGTAAATGGGCCATGTTGATGAGGAACTGGCGATGGCAACGAACTAGCGGCGTGCGGTTTTCCAGAGTTTTCAGCGTCAGTTCGGTAAAACATTCGCCGCCTTCCACGCCGGTCACGTACACGCCGCTCAATCGCGAATTGGCGTAAATCACTTCCTCGGTTTTCAGCAGGTAGATGCGACTGCGGCCGCTACAGGGGATATACCGCAGGTCGTTATCCTGCCCGCCGAGCGCCAGCATGTCCTGGGCCGGCCGTGCTTCGCACAGGCGATTGAGAGTCTTCTCAAGCCTGGGAGCCTCGATGGGTTTGAGCAGATAATCAAACGCATGCTCTTCAAAGGCCCGCACCGCATACTCGTCATAAGCGGTCAGAAACACGATGTAGGGCATACAGGCCGGATCGATCATGCCCACCATCTCCAACCCGCTTATCCGCGGCATCTGGATATCCAGAAAGACCACATCGGGATGCAGGCGGTGCACCGCGCCGATGGCCTCTACCGCGTTGGCGCATTCCCCCGCTACCGTTACCCGGGGATCTTGTTCCAGCAGACATCGCAGGTTCTCCCTGGCCAGGGGCTCGTCATCCACGATAAGCACATTCAGCACGACGCCTGTTCCTCCAGCGGCAGACTCAGATTAATGCGGGTAAACCGCTCGGGTTCGAACTCCACGCTGATGCCGTAATCATCGCCATAACGCACCCGGATGCGCTTGTCGACCAGATTCATGCCAAGGCCGGTGTTGCCCGGCCGCAACCGATAAAGTCCGGCGTTATCCTCGATACTTAATAATAGATGATCATTCTGCCGCCTGGCTTTCAGCGTCACCACGCCCTGGCCCAGCAGATGGGAAGTGCCATGTTTTATGGCATTCTCCACGATAGGCTGCAGGGAAAACGCCGGCAAGTGCAAACCCAGCAGCGCGGGCGGCAGCTCGAACCGAACTTGCAGCCGATCCTGGAAACGGGCCTTTTCGATCTCCAGGTAGGCCGTGACATGTTCGATTTCATCGGCAAGCGTCACCATTTCTTCCGAACGCTTAAGATTCTTGCGAAAGAAAGTAGACAGATTCTGTACCAGTTGTCCCGCCTGATCGCTATCCCGACGAATAACCGCCAACAAGGTATTTAGCGCGTTAAACAGGAAATGCGGATTGACCTGGGCGTGCAGCAGCTTGATCTCCGATTGGCTGAGCAGCAATTTGTAACGTTCATATTGCCCGGCCAGGATTTGTGCCGACAGTAAACTGGCAATCCCCTCGCCCAAGGTTCGGTTGATGGAGCTGAACAGCCGATTCTTAGCCTCGTAGAGCTTAATGGTTCCGATGACCTGGTTGTTTTCGCCACGCAACGGAATGACCAGCGTCGACCCCAATTTGCAGTGACGTTGTAACGAGCACTGATAAGGGACTTCGTTGCCATCGGCATAAACCACTTCGTTATTATCAATAGCGCGCCGCGAATGGGCCGATGCGATGGGTGTGCCAGGCAGATGATGATCATCGCCGATACCGATGAACGCCAGCAGTTTTTCGCGATCCGTGATGGCCACCGCGCCGATATCCAGTTCTTGATAGATAACCTGGGCCACCTTCATGCTGTTTTCCTGATTGAAACCCTGGCGCAAAAAGCCTTCGGTGCTGGCGGCGATTTTCAGCGCGCGGGCGGAAAACGCCGTGGTGTACTTCTCGAACATCGCCCGCCTGTCCAACAGGATGCGGATGAACATTGCCGCACCGACGCTATTGGTAACGATCATGGGCAACGCGATGCTTTTCACCAGCCGCAGCGCCTCGTCAAAGGGCCGGGCTATGGCCAGGATAATCAACATTTGCAGGATTTCCGCCGTCACCGTGACGCCGGCGGCGGTAAAGGGGTTCACCAATTGATCGATGCGCCCGCGACGGATAAGCACCCGATGGGCCAAACCGCCAAGCAACCCTTCCACCACGGTGGATATCATGCAACTCAGGGCGGTCATGCCGCCGAGGGAATACCGGTGCAGCCCGCCGGTCAGACCGACAAGCACGCCCACCAGCGGCCCCCCGAGCAATCCGCCCAATACCGCGGCAATGGCTCGGGTATTGGCGATGGAATCCTGGATATGCAATCCAAAGTAGGTTCCCATGATGCAAAACATGGAAAACATCACATAACAGAGCAGTTTGTGGGGCAAACGGACGGTAACTTGCGTCAGGGGGACAAACAGCGGCGTTTTGCTCAGCAAATAGGCTATCACCAGATACACGCACATCTGCTGCAATAACAATAAGACCAGATTAAACTCATGCATACGGCGGCTCGGCTTAGACCACGCAACACATATCCGGCGCGCATGGGAACCGGCCGGATAACACGGTCAACACCGTAACGGGGATTGGGCGGGGTAACTTTGACCCGTCTCACTAATTTACAATTTTTTTAAGTGCGTCCCCCGGTAACGCCTTTCGCGCGGCGAGCCGGAGTGCAACCATCGGGCTAAGCACCCCGGTACCACGAACAGTCTGGGTTAAAATCCTTCCAGCACCACCTTGCCGCGGGACTTGCCGCTTTCGATAAGCGCGTGGGCGCGACGGAGATTACCCGCATTTATCAATCCATAATGCTCGGCAAGGGTGGTCTTCAATGTACCGGCGTCCACCAGCGCCGCGATGCGTTCAAGCAATTGGTGTTGTTTAATCCTATCCGCGGTTTGGTAGGTCGAGCGGGTAAACATCAGTTCCCAATGTAGCGACAGGCTTTTGCCCTTCAGCGGCTTGGCGTCGAGACTGGCGGGATCATCGATGAGCGCCAGTCGCCCTTGCGGCGCCAGCGCATCGATCAATTGCGGATAATAACTGTCGGTGTGGGTGAGGCTGGCGACATGGGTGACGTCATTAATGCCCAGCGCCTTGAGCTGTTCCAACAAATTGCGGCTGTGATCGATGACATGATGCGCGCCCAGGGAGGCCACCCATTGGTGCGTTTGCGGCCGCGACGCGGTGCCCACCACCGTCATTCGGGTCAATTGCCGGGCCAGTTGGGTCAGTATTGATCCCACACCGCCGCCGGCGCCGATAATAAGCAGGGTCGCCCCGTCGCCGCCGTTTTCCGGGACGCCCAGGCGGTCAAACAGTAATTCGCCGGCGGTGAGCGAGGTCAGGGGCAGCGCGGCGGCTTCGGCAAAACCGAGGGTGGCCGGTTTATGGCCGACAAGGCGTTCATCCACCAAATGCCATTCGCTGTAACATCCAGGCCGGGTAATGGCGCCAGCGTAAAAGACGTGGTCGCCCGCCTTAAACAGCGTGACATCGGCGCCCACGTCGGCGACGATGCCGGCCACATCCCAGCCCAGTACGCGGGGCTCGGTGACGGGAGCATTGGTGCGGACTTTGGTATCCACCGGGTTGACCGAGATAGCCTTGACTTCCACCAGCAGATCATGTGGTCCTGGCGCCGGTTTCGGCAGTTCGGTATCAATAAGCGAGCGGGGATCTTCGATAGGTAATCCGTGTTGGGTATAGACAATGGCTTTCATTAGTGGAGCTCCCATGGCAATTGAATTCGTATGATGAATCCTATGCGCTTTGCCGACCGGCGAATAGCGGAGTAATAGCGTAGCACTTGCACTGTGGCGTTGAAAATCCGACGCGGCCGGCCGGCTGTCATTTGCGGCGTCATGGGGTATATTTGACGGGTTCGATTTATTACGCCACCGCCGCGGTGTGATTATGGAAACACAATTGCGTTATTTTACGGATCTAATGGAACATTCCTATTTAGGCTCCAGCGTTTATGCCGCGTTACGCCAGGCATTGATCACCGGACAACTTAAACCTGACGAGCGCCTGAAAATCCGGGATTTGGCCGTCGAAATGGGCACCAGCGTCACGCCGGTCAGAGACGCCGTGCTGCAACTGGCGCGAGAGCAGGCGCTTGAGATGCGCACGCCCAAGGATATCCGCGTGCCGCTGCTGACCAAGCCGCAATATATGGAAATCCGCACGCTGCGGCTGGATCTGGAGGGGTTGGGGGCGCAACGCGCGGCGTTGCGGATCACGCCCGCGACGCTGCACCAATTGACCGTCAATATTCGTAATAACATCCGCGCCATTACCGAAGAGGATCTGGCCGGCGCATTGCGGCTAAATAGCGAGTTTCATGTTCTGGTGGCGCACAGCGCCGAGATGCCGTTACTGAGCAGTTTTATCGACAGGTTGTGGATGCGGTTGGGACCGGCCATCGCCCAGGCATATACCCGCTTGTCCCGGCAAACGACCATCGATTACCATCAGGACGTTTTGATGGCATTGCGCCGACGGGACAGCGGCGGCGCCGAAATTGCCATGCGACGGAATATCATGGCCAGCCATGATGCCCTACTGGCAATGTTCGCCGCCAGCTGACGGCAAATCCGCCCCGCCAGATTAGCGGGACAGATCCAGACAGAGGTATTTCATCTCAAGATATTCCTCGATGCCGAATCGCGAACCCTCGCGTCCGAGTCCGGATTGTTTCACGCCGCCAAACGGCGCCACTTCGTTGGAAATAAGGCCGGTATTCACCCCCACCATGCCGTATTCCAGCGCTTCGGCCACTCGCCATTGCCGGGCGGCGTCCCGGGTGAAGAGATAGGCGGCCAGACCGAATTCGGTATCGTTGGCCTGCGCCAGCGCTTGCGCCTCGTCATCGAACGGAAACAACGGCGCTACCGGCCCGAAGGTTTCTTCCCGGGCAAAGCGCATGGCGGCGGTCACATCGCCGATGACCGTGGGCTGATAAAACGTGCCGCCCAGCGCGTGGGATTCTCCGCCGGTCAGCAGCGTCGCCCCCTGGGCCAGCGCATCAGCAATATGGGCACGGACTTTGCGAACGGCGTCATCGTCAATGAGGGGTCCCTGGGTTATTCCCGGCGTTGCGCCGTTGCCCACATTGAGCTCGGCCACCTTCGCCACCAGACGGGCGGCGATGTCGGCATAAATGCCGCGCTGAATGTAGATTCGATTGGCGCAAACGCAAGTTTGGCCGCTATTACGAAATTTTGAGGCCATGATGCCGGCCACCGCCGCGTCCGGATCGGCGTCGTCGAAAACAATGACCGGCGCGTTGCCGCCCAGTTCCAACGACAGTTTTTTAACGGTCGGCGCGCATTGCGCCATCAGCACGCGGCCGACCTCGGTGGAGCCGGTAAAGCTGAGCTTGCGCACCACCGGACTTGCGCACAGGACCTTGCCCACCGCCTGGGCCGGTCCGGTTGTCACTTGCAGCACGCCTTTGGGTATTCCGGCGCGCAACGCGAGCTCCGCCAGGGCCAACGCCGTCAGCGGAGTCTGCTCAGCGGGTTTGACTATCATGGTGCAGCCGGCGGCCAGGGCGGGCGCCGCTTTGCGGGTGATCATCGCCGCCGGGAAATTCCAAGGCGTGATGGCGGCGGTAACGCCTATCGCCTGTTTAAGCACCAGTAAGCGTTGCTGAGCCTGCGGTGTCTGCAATACCGCCCCCTCAACCCGTTTGGCTTCCTCGGCGAACCACAGGATGAAACTGTTGGCATAAGCGATTTCCCCCCGGGCCTCGGCCAGGGGTTTGCCTTGCTCCGCCGTCAAGATGGCGGCCAGGTCTTCCTGGTGCTGCTCAATGAGCGCCGCCCAACGCTGCATCACGGCGGCGCGCTGTTTGCCGGTTTGCGCCCGCCAGGCGACCAGCGCTTCGGCGGCGGCGGCAATGGCGGCCGATGTTTGATCGGCGCTCACCTGCGCCACATCGGCCAAAATTTCCCCGGTGGCCGGATTGATTACCGTTTCGGTGGCGCCGGTATCGCCGTCGCGCCATTCGCCATCGATCAAAGCCTGATGGCGAAGTAATTGCGGGTCCTTAAGCTGCATGCGTTTTCCTCGTTTCGATTAAGTCGATGTGACAGCGGACGCTAATGGTCCTCACGGACTCTGATGCTATTTATCCGCTTTATGGCTTGGCGATCCAGTGCCAGTTTCAAAAAAAAGGCGGGACCACTTTATATTACCCGCGCCGATGGGGTTGAACGGTGAAAAGAAGCTCGGTTTGCAAGGCAAGAGAACGCATTAGATATGCAAGGGCGCCATTAATCATCACCACTCATCATATTTCAAGCCGCCTCTTTGTTGGCTGCGTTCGCTCACCCCAGTCACACAATGGACTATGCTCCTGGGGATTCGTTTATTTGCCGCCGCGATGCGGCTTGAATGAGAGAAGTCTATTTAACGAAAAACGGCGTCGATAATCGGGATTGAGAACATCTCAAAGACATTGCCGGTTACGCTTCGCGTCGCACCATCCGGTAAATCAACAGCACGACGATGGCGCCGATTACCGCGACCACAAAACTGCCGAAATTAAAGCCGTCGACCCGTCCATAACCGAAAAACGTGCTGATATAACCGCCAACCACCGCGCCGACGATGCCTAGAATAACGGTAAGAATGAAGCCGCCGCCGTCGCGGCCGGGCATAATCCATTTGGCGATAATACCGGCAATCAGGCCAAAGATAATCCAGGATAGAATCCCCATATTCAGTCTCCGTTGTTATTGGCTTACCCATGCAATGGGCTCTGGTTGTCATCACCCGCTCATTCCGCCGGCCCAGCATTGCGTGTCGACGGTTTGAACAAGGGTCAACCGTATTATAGCCAAATTTATTTCTTCCGCCCCCGGCGAAGGGCGACGATTTAAAGCGGAATCCGTCCCAGTTCGAATAAGGTTAACGTACCGCCGTATACCGCGCCGGTATCAATATAAAATTGATTATGGAAATGCCGTACCCGATCCAACGGCGTATGACCGAAGAAAAACTGGGTCGCGCCGCCGATGGCGACGCCTCTGCCCTGTTGATTGCGCTGGAAGCGGCGCCGGCTCCAGATAAGGGCTTCCTCGTCCACCGGCTGACCGAATTCATAATGGTCGAGGGGATAATCGGCATGGGCCACGACAAGATGGCGATCCGCCATGGGAATATCGACGACCAGCGGCAAGGCGGCGCACTCGGCTATCAGCGTTTTGGCCTGCGCCTGCCCCCGCTCGTCCAGCCGTGATAGCCAGTTTCCCCCATTGAGCCGCCACAGGTCGTGGTCATTGTGACTTATCGCCTCCATGGCCATCTGCTCATGGTTGCCGCGCACCGCGCAAAACCAGTTTTCCCGCAATAGCGACAGGCATTCGAGGTTTTGCCGCCCCCGGTCAATCAAATCGCCGACCGATACCAGCAAGTCGCAATCCGTATTAAAAGATTGCCGCTCCAATTTATCGACCAATTGATCATAACAACCGTGCATATCGCCGACGATAAAAATGCGGCGCCAGTCGGCGGGGTGGATCCTATGGTAAATGGCGCCAGGAATATGCTGAAACATCGCTACTCCCCCAGTAAAGGCCTATTGCCGGGACCATTGGCGCGCATATCGGCCGGTCCCGGCGTTATCCGTCAGGCCGATTGGTCGGCCATCGGTATAATACTTTACTATAGCAGCACCCACCGAAGATCCCCCCGGGACGCAATGGCCCATCTCGATCGGCCGGCGCGGCAGAACATCCCCCATCGCGCCTAACGCGCGGCGGCCAGGGAATCCACCCGCCTCATGGCCTGATCAACATCGCCGGAGCCGACCGGCTTTGGCATGTTGGCCATATCCGGCGCCTGGGCGGCGGCCAGACAGATCGCGTCCCGTTCGGCCGGACTCAAATCGCCGCGAATTTCCGCCAGCCGCACCGGTAGCGAGCATGCTCTGGCCAGGCGAATGGCCTCAAGCAGTTCCGCGTCGTCGCGGCCCTCCAGCGCCAGCAGGCAAAGGTTGCCATAGCCCACCAGCAGACCATGGCCGAAATTCCGGGTTTTGTCATTGACGGTGAACCCCTCATAAACGGCATGGGCCGCAGCGGCATGGGCGCCGCGGCCCATGATGGAGGTCAGTCCGGCGAACACGAATATCGCGTCCAGCGCCTGTTCCAGCGCCGCCGACGGGGCTTTGCGCAGCAACGCTTCGCACGCCGGCCGGCCATAGCGGGCGATAAGGTCATAACAGATACGGCTATTGGCGCTGGCCGAGGCCGACATCCCGTCGAATAGACCAGGCCGGCCGATGGCGCGATATTCATACCATTTGGCCAGTGTATCGCCTAACCCCGCCGCCAGCCAGCGCAGTGGGGAAGCCGACAACAGTCGCGTATCGATAATGACCGTCGCCGGCGCTTGCGGCAGTGGGAACAGATCGCGAAAATGCCCTTCATCGGAATAGCGAATGGACAGCGGCGTTATTGCGGCACAGGTGGCCGCGATAGTGGGTAACGTAATCACCGGGCGATTAACGGCGTTTCCCGTCGCTTTGGCGGTATCAAGCGCCTTACCGCCGCCGATGCCGATGATCACCTCAATGCCTTCCGTGCGCGCTTGCTTCGCCAGCCGCTCGATATGGGTTTCGCTGCATTCGCCGCCATACCAGGCGAATACCGCCAATGTCACGCCGGCCGCCGCCAGTTGGCCGTATACCGTCTGTTCAACGGCGGCCAACGCGCGATGGCCGCCGATGACCATGGCCCGGCCGCCCAAGGCGGCGCACTGGCCGCCCAATTGATTGACGGCCGCCTCGCCGCGGATCACGCGGGACGGAAAACTCAGTTGCTGCAAATTCACGGCCTGTCCCCCTTTGTTTGCCACGCAATAGCGTCCGTCATGGGCTTAGCCTATCATCGGCAACTTGAGCCCGTATTTTTTCGCGCAAGCGATGGCTTCTTCATAGCCGGCATCGGCATGACGCATCACGCCGGAAGCCGGATCGTTCCACAACACGCGGGCCAGGCGTTCATCGGCCTTCTCGCTGCCGTCGCAGACGATGACCATCCCCGCATGCTGGGAAAAGCCCATGCCAACGCCGCCGCCATGGTGCAAGCTGACCCAGGTCGCGCCGCCGGCGGTGCTGAGCATGGCATTAAGCAGCGGCCAGTCGGATACCGCATCGGAGCCGTCGCGCATCGCTTCGGTTTCACGGTTGGGCGATGCCACCGAACCGCAATCGAGGTGATCACGGCCGATAACGATCGGCGCCGACAGCTCGCCGGAGCGCACCATTTCATTGAATGCCAGCCCGGCCAGATGCCGTTCACCCAGGCCCAGCCAGCAAATCCGCGCCGGCAGGCCCTGGAAGGCGATGCGTTCTTGCGCCATGTCAAGCCAGTTGTGCAATGAGGCGTTATCGGGAAACAGCGCCTTGAGTTTGGCGTCGGTTTTGTAAATATCTTCCGGCGATCCGGACAACGCCGCCCAGCGAAACGGTCCCTTGCCCTGGCAAAACAGCGGACGGATGTAGGCGGGAACGAAACCGGGGAAATCAAACGCATGGGTGACGCCTTCTTCCAGGGCCACCTGTCGGATATTGTTACCGTAATCCACCGTGGGTACGCCCATGGCGTGAAAACTCAGCATGGCGCGAACATGTACCGCCATGGATTGGCGCGCGGCGCGAATGACGCCCGCGGGATCGGATTTTTTGCCGGCTTCCCATTGCGCCAGACTCCAGCCGGCCGGCAGATAACCGTTTAGCGGGTCATGGGCCGAGGTCTGATCAGTGACGATGTGCGGACGAGGGCCGCCGGCCTGGGCGCGTTTCGCCAGTTCCGGCATGATTTGCGCCGCATTGCCAAGCAAACCGACTGAAATCGCGTCGCCGCGGCGGCAAGCGTCTTCAATCATACCCAAGGCCTCATCAATGCTATGGGCCTTATGATCGAGATAGCGGGTGCGCAAACGGAAATCGATGCGGGATTCCTGGCATTCAATGGCCAGCACGCAGGCCCCCGCCAACACGCCGGCCAACGGCTGCGCGCCGCCCATGCCGCCAAGACCGGCGGTCAGGATCCATTTGCCGCGCAGATCGCCGCCATAATGCTGCCGGCCGGCTTCGGCGAAGGTTTCATAGGTGCCCTGCACAATGCCCTGCGCGCCGATATAAATCCAGGAGCCCGCGGTCATCTGGCCATACATCATTAATCCGGCCCGATCCAGCTCATGGAAATGTTCCCAATTGGCCCAATGGGGCACTAAATTGGAATTGGCGATCATGACCCGCGGCGCATCCGGGTGGGTGCGGAACACGCCCACCGGCTTGCCGGATTGCACCAAGAGGGTTTCATCTTCGTTCAGTTCACGCAGACTGTCGAGGATGGCCTCGAAACAGGGCCAGTTGCGCGCCGCTTTGCCGATACCGCCGTACACCACCAGATCATCCGGCCGTTCGGCCACATCCGGATCCAGATTGTTTTGGATCATGCGGTAAGGGGCTTCAATCAGCCAGTTCTTACAGGTAAGCGCGGTACCGCGCGGCGCGCTGACCGGGCGGGCGACAGCATGGCTAACGTCTTTTTTCATCACGGGTTCCTTTATATTACGTCCTCAGAGCGTCGTCTGGTGACTGGGTAATAACGATTGCAATTCTTCCGGCAGGCTGACTTCACCCACCCACAGGCGCATGGCTTCGATGTCCGGCGCCAGTAGCCGATCGCTGTCCATAAAAGCGACCCGTTCGCGAATACCGGACAGGTGCGTTTCCAGCAGATCCGAACTGCGCAGCGGTCGGTGAAAATCGATGCCCTGGGCGGCGGCCATGGCCTCGATACCGACCACGACCGAGGTGTTGTAGCACATCTCCCGCAGGCGCCGGGCGCCGAAAGCGGCCATTGACACATGATCTTCCTGGTTGGCGGAAGTGGGCAGGCTATCCACGCTGGCCGGATGGGCCAGGGATTTGTTTTCCGACGCCAGCGCCGCGGCGGTCACCTGGGCTATCATAAAACCGGAATTCACGCCGCCGTCACTGATAAGAAAAGGCGGCAGGCCGGATAAGCCGGTATCCAGCAGCAACGCCAGACGGCGTTCGGCGATGGCGCCGATTTCCGCCACCGCCAGCGCGATGATGTCCGCGGCGAACGCTACCGGTTCGGCATGGAAGTTACCGCCGGACAACACATCGCCCTCATCGGGAAACACCAGCGGATTATCCGAGGCGGCATTGGCCTCGATTCTCAGGATGACGGCCGCATGGGTCAAATTATCGAGGCAGGCGCCCATCACCTGCGGCACACAACGGATCGAGTAAGGGTCCTGTACCTTGCCGCAATCGACATGGGAGTCGACGATGCCGCTGCCCGCCAGCAGCGCCGCCACCGACCGGGCGACCGCAATCTGGCCCGCCTGACCCCGCGCCTGGTGTATGCGCGGGTCGAAAGGTTTTACCGAACCCTTGATGGCCTCCAGCGACAAGGCGCCGGCCAGCAGGCCGGCGGCGAAACAGCGCTCGGCCGCGAACAAACCCGCCAGCGCCATCGAAGTGGAAACCTGGGTGCCGTTGAGCAGCGCCAGTCCTTCCTTGGGCTCCAATGCAATCGGCGTCAGACCGGCCTGCGCCAGCCCTTCGGTCGCGCTCATCAGCCGTCCCCGCGCCCGGACCTGTCCCTCGCCCAGCAATGCCAGGGATAAATGGGCCAGCGGCGCCAAATCGCCGGACGCCCCCACCGACCCTTTGGCCGGTACGCAAGGCATCACCCCTGCGTTGTACAGTGCCAGCAAGCCCTGTACCACCGACAGCCGGATACCGGAATGACCGCGCGCCAGGCTAATGATCTTGCAGGCCAGGATCAGCCGCACGACGCCGTCTTCCAGCCACTCTCCGGTGCCGACGCTATGTGACAACACTAAGTTACGTTGTAACTCGGCCAGGCGATGCGCCGGAATTCGGGTTTGCGCCAGCTTGCCAAAGCCGGTGTTAATGCCATACACCACTTGTCCGGCGTCAAGAATTTCCGTGACCGTGCGTTGCGCCCGGTCGATGGCGCCGACGGCGGAATTATCAAGAACCAGCTCCAGTTCGTCATAATACACGGCGCGCAACGCCGCCAGATCCACGTCGCCCGGCACCAGGATATAACGTCGCCGCGATGTTAATGAAGAGTGCATAATCTATTCCTGTCTATACAAGTATAATCGATGCAAAAACACAAATCAGAAAGCCGCCCGGGTCAACACCGCGCGTCAATCCGCCATTATTTCTTCTCAGCCGGCCACACTGTGCAGCGTTTCGCTGCGGATTTCCTCGGTGACACGCGCCTTAAGCGCCATGAACTCCGCGGTGGTTTTCAAGGTGTAATCCCGGGGATGCGGGAAGGATACCGCCACCTCACTTTTAATTCTTCCCGGTCTTGCGCTGAAAATCGCCACTTTGTTGGCCATGAAAATCGCCTCATCAATATCATGGGTCACAAACAGCACCGTTTTGCGCGACGATTCCCAGATGTTGAGCAACAACTCCTGCATCAGTACCCGGGTCTGGTTATCAAGAGCGCCAAACGGCTCGTCCATCAATAGCACTTTCGGGTCATTGGCCAAGGCGCGGGCAATGGCGGTACGTTGTTGCATGCCGCCGGATAACTGGCGCGGATAATGGCGCTCGAAGCCGCCAAGACCGACTTTGGCGACGAAATATGCGCAGCGCTCCCGTTGCGTCTGGCGATCCAGGCCTCGCTCCGCCAGGCCGAAACAAATATTCTCTTCCACCGTCAGCCAGGGGAATAGCGTATAACTCTGGAACACCATGCCGCGATCCGCCCCCGGGCCGTCAATAAGATTGCCGTCTAGCCAGACTTCGCCGGCGCTGGGCTTATCCAAGCCGGCAATAATGCGCAACAATGTGGATTTACCGCAACCGGAGGGGCCGAGGATGGTGATAAAATCGTTTTCCTGCACCTGATAATCTATGGGTTGCAACGCCCGGGTCTGCTGTCCCTTGGGGCCGGTAAAGGTACGGGAAACCTGGCGGACGGACAATTTGCTGTAATTCATCACATCAGGCTCCAGGCAAACAGGCGGCGGTTTACCGCCTTGAAAATAAAGTCGGAAATCAGGCCGATACAACCGATAACGATAATGCCGAAAATGATCTGCCCGGTGTTGAGCAATGCCTGGCTGTCGACAATCATGTGGCCGATGCCGCTTGAGGAGCCGATTAATTCGGCGACGATAACATAGGTCCAGGCCCACCCCAGCACCAGGCGCAGCAACTCGGCGATTTCAGGCGCGGCGCCCGGAATCAGCACCCGCCGGACGATACTCCGGCTGGACGCCCCAAGCGTATAAGCCGCCTCGACCAGATCCCGCCGCGCCGCGCCGACGCAGACCGCCACCATCAGCACGATTTGAAAAAACGAACCGATGAAGATAACCAGGATTTTCTGCATTTCGCCAATGCCCGCCCAGAGGATCAGCAACGGAATAAACGCCGAGGCCGGCAAATAGCGGCAAAAAGACACAAACGGCTCGACGAAAGCTTCCACCAATTTGTAGGCGCCCATTAAAATCCCCAGCGGCACCGCCAACACCGCCGCCAGGATAAAGCCGCCCAGAACCCGCATCACCGTCATACCGATATCCTGAGTAAAGCCATATTCGCTAAACAGCAGATAGCCCTCATGGAACATGGTCAACGGATCGGCCAGGAACGTGGGCGATACCCAGCCGCCGAAAGTGGCCAGCGACCAAAAAGCGAAGAACAGCACGAAAAAAGCGATTCCCAGAAACCAGCGCCGGCCGGCGGAAACCGGCCGCAGCGGAACCAATAGCGGGTTATGCCGAACGGGCCGGGCGGCCGGTAGCGCCGCGGGCTCTTTCACCACCGGTAGGGAAAAATCGTTCTCGGCCTCTGCGGACATGGGGGATATCCTTTTATTGATTGACATAAGAGGCATCGTATAGCGCGTTAAGATCCGGTACCTTGCGGATGACTTTCATCTCCATCAGCAAATGCGCCGCTTCTTCGCTGAACGGTTTGATTTCGCTGGCGAAAAACACCTTGTTTTGCTGGCGGTCCTGCCAGCGCAGATAGCTTGACTCCTCGGCAAAGGCCTTGCCGGATTCCTTGACTGCCGCGCCCATAATCTCATTGGATTTATCCGGATCTTTCTTGATCATATCCAGGGCGTCGAAATAGCTCTCCACCAGCGCTTTGGCCGCCTGGGGATTTTTCTTAAGAAACGCCGGCGTACACCCCAGGGTATCCATCACCATGGGGTAATCGAGCGTCGTGGCCAGGATCTTGCCCTTGGCGGGATTTTGCCGCACGGAAGAAAGGTAAGGCTCATAAGTCATGGCGGCATCGTTGCTGCCGGCCAGGAAGGATTGCGCCGCCGCATCCGGCGCCAACGTGGTGATTTTGACGTCTTTAAGGCTCATGCCGTTTTTATCCAGCATCCAGGCCAACGTGAAGTAAGGGGACGTGCCGGGGGCGTCGACGCTTACGGTCTTGCCCTTAAGCGCCTTGATGCTGTTGATATTGTTGCGCACCACCAAGCCATCGGCGCCATAGGATTTGTCCAGTTGCACGATTTGCGTCACGGGCACGCCGCTGGCGCTCCAAGAGATATACGTCTCGACAGTGGTGGCCGCGCATTGCACATCACCCGACGCGATCGCCAAATGCCGGTCTTTCTGGGGTATCCTTTTCAAGGTGACGTCCAGCCCGTGTTTTTTGAAGATCCCCGTCTTGTCCGCCAACGTCAGCGGCGCGAAACCGGTCCAGCCGGAAATCCCGATGGCCACCGGCGTATCCGCCGCCATGGCCGGCGCAGCCATGGCCAACCCCATCACCAGGGTAAGCGGTTTGATACGACGAAAAATCGATGTGTTGGCGACGGCATTGATCATATCTCACTCCTGAGTTTACAGACGGCCCATGCGGCCGGCGAAAGGCGATTGCGGTCTACTGTATAATCTTGTCTATACAAGACCAGGCAATACTACCCAAGCAAAGCCTATGCCAGTTCACCGGTTCATGTCCCGCCACGGCGTATGACCTTGGTCACGGGTTCATGATGCCCGTTTCACGATAATGTCGACCTACGACCCGGCGCCGGCGTTGCCCTCTCTCAGTACGCGGACGGTTCGGTCATGCCCGCCGCGCGTTCCAAAATGGCGCGCCGCGCACCGAAACCATGCAACCCGCCATTTCTGACCGTCGCCGCTGACCGCCGTCATATACCCCGTCGGCATGTGCGGATGTCCGCCCAAAGTACCGTCGCGTCGGGGGAAAGCGGCGACAGCGCCAATGGCGCGAACAAATCTTGCCACCAGCCCCCTTCCCGCACCGTTAAAGGCGCGCCGTCTCCGGCCCATCGCCATTGACCGGCCATCACATAAATGACGCCGCTACGCTTGGCCGGCAAAAGTATCTCCTTGGTAGACAACGTCACCTCGGCCCGCATCGCGCCGCGCCGGGTCATGATATTAAAGTCGCGGCTGGAGCCGTCGACCAGTATTGCGCGTACCGGGTCCTCGCCGGCGAAGGCGAAAGGCTCGCCGGGCCGAGTCAGACTGTGGGTGCCGCCCTTGACGCCGTGCAGCACCGCGCCATGCCCTTCAAGCAACGTAATGTTGCGATCGATATGGGGGAAGGCGGAAAAATCGCCATCCTGGTCTATGGTGGCGATACTGGCGCGCCAAGCGAAATCCCCGCCCAAGGCGGCATCGCCACGCGGCGGCCAACTGATTATCTCCCGGGTTTCACCGCCGCCGTTGCGCCAGCGGCTGACCGGCAGGCTATGCAAGGTAAAACGGTTCAGGGCATTCATGACGCCGCCTGCCGCAATTGGCGCAGCACCCCGGCGAAGGCCGCGGCGGTTTCCCGCTCGCGGGCATGATGGCCCTCCGTAATCAATGCCCGGCCAGCCACATAGACATCGCGGATTTGCTCACGGCCGCCAGCGAACAGCCAGCGGTTCAACACGGCTTGATCCTCCGCCTCCTGGAGAAAAGGATCTTCGCCATCCAGCACCAGCCAATCAGCGCGGTAGCCCGGCGCAAGACATCCAAGCCGGACCCCGCAGGCGATAGCGCCGCCCGCCAATGCATCGCGATACAGATTATCCCCCACCAGGGCGCGCTGCGGACTGGCGATTCGGTTACGACGCCGGTCCCGTAATCGCTGGCCGTATTCGAGCCAGCGCAATTCCTCCACCACGTTTAGCGAGACGTGACTATCGGAGCCGACGCCCCACATTCCCCCCCGCGCCCTATAATCGACGGCGGGGAAAATACCGTCGCCGAGATTGGCCTCGGTAGTGGGACACAATCCCGCCACCGCGCCGCTGGACGCCAATCGGAGCACTTCACCCTGATTGACATGCGTGGCGTGGATAAGACACCAACGCGCATCCACCGGGAAATGGTCCAACAGCCACTCGACCGGGCGCTTTCCCGACCAGGCCAAGCAGTCGGCCACTTCTTTTTCCTGTTCAGCCACATGGATATGTATCGGCATTTCATCGGACGTTATGCGCAATACCTCGGCGATTTGCCGCTCATCCACTGCCCGCAGGGAATGGAAACACACCCCGAGTCGCTGCGTCCCAAGCCCCGCCATGTGCCTTAGCAACGCCTCATGCTGGCGAAGATAGTCCGCGGTATCCTGGATAAAGCGCCGCTGCCCTGCTTCAGCCGGGCGGGCGCCGAAGCCGCTGTAGCTATAAAGTACCGGCAACAGCGTCAGGCCGATACCGGCATCCGCCGCCGCACGGCTGATATGTCGCGCCATTTCGGCCGGATGCCCATAGGGTTTGCCATCGCGATCATTATGCAGGTAATGAAATTCGGCCACCTGGGTATAACCGCCTTTGAGCATATCGATATAGAGTTGGCGAGCGATGATTTCCACTTGCTCGGGGTTCAATTGCCTTACCATGCGATACATGACATCGCGCCACGTCCAGAAACTGTCTTGGGGATCGCCGGCCACCTCGGTCAAGCCGGCCATGGCGCGCTGGAAGGCGTGGGAGTGTAGATTGGGCATGGCCGGCAATACCGGCCCGGCGAGATGAATAGCATCGTCCGCGGACGCGCCGGTTTCGACATTGACAAGGCTGCCGTCATCATCGACGGTCAGACGGACATGATGACCCCATCCCTGTGGCAACAGGGCGCGGGCGGCAAAATAAACGGGCATGACGGTTTCCGGTTCAGGTTGAAAAAGGGCTGTTTACGGTTTCATCCAAACGAAATTCTTATCCACTTGTCTATACATATACATACGCGGGATTGATCAGTAAACTGTTTTTATCGTCTACGCTACCCGCCGAGGTGGGAAAAAATGACTGAAACACAATCCGCGGCACAATTGTCCGCGGTAATGAGCGATGTCCCCGCGCCGATTTATCAGCGCGTTAAGCAGGCCATTATCCAGCAAATCCGTTCCGGCGCCTGGACTCCGCATCAGCGTATCCCGTCGGAGAGCGAATTGGTGGCCGAATTGAATGTCAGCCGAATGACCATCAACCGGGCCTTGCGCGAGCTGACCAATGAGGGCTATTTGTTGCGGATGCAAGGCGTCGGCACATTCGTCGCCGAGCTAAAACCCCAGACCGCCATGCTGGAAGTCCGTAATATCGCCGATGAAATCGCCGCCCGCGGGCACCGCCATAGCAGCCGGCTCCTGACGTTGGAAGCGCGCTCCGCCACGGTCGATGAAGCGCTGGCGTTAGGCATTCAGCCCGGACAGCAGCTTTTCCATTCCCTCATCGCGCATCATGAAAACGAGGTGGCGGTGCAACTGGAAGACCGCCTGGTTAACCCGCTTACCGCGCCGGATTACCTACAACAGGACTTTAACCGTATTACTCCCTATTACTACCTGACCCAGGCCGCGCCGCTGACTGCCGGCGAACACCGGGTGGAAGCGGTTTTCCCCGAGGAACGGGAACGGGAATTGCTGCAACTGGCCCAAAACGAGCCCTGCCTGCTGATCCATCGCCGCACATGGTTCGGCAAACTGGTGGTGACATCGGCGCGGTTACTGTATCCCGGCTCGCGCTATCAACTTTTTGGCAGCTTTATTGCTTAATATTCGACGTCCGACGTCGCGTGGTAGAAGGAGAAAGGTCCATGTCCGCAATGGTAGAACATTATGACAGCCTTTGGCTGGGGGCTGATATCGCGACGCTGCGCGGGGGGCGCTATAACCTTATCGAGGACGGCGCCATCGCCGTCGCCGGGGGGAAAATCGTCTGGATTGGACCGCGCCGCGATTTGCCGCCGGCAGCCGGCTCCTGTACGCAACAGTATGAATTCGATGGCGGGCTTATTACGCCGGGGTTTGTCGATTGCCATACCCATCTGGTGTTTGGCGGTGATCGCAGCCGGGAATTCGAACAACGTCTCAATGGCGTCAGCTATGCGGATATCGCCGCTGCCGGCGGCGGGATTTTATCCACGGTGAACGCCACGCGCGACGCAACCGAAGCGCATTTGCTCGCGTCGGCGGAAACCCGGCTGGCCATGCTGATGGCCGACGGCGTCACTTGTGTGGAAATCAAGTCCGGGTACGGCCTGACGCTCGACAGCGAGCTGAAAATGCTGCGGGTTGCCCGTCGGCTGGCGGAAAAACACCCCATCGAAATCCGTGCCACCTTCCTGGCCGCCCATGCGCTGCCCCCGGAATACCGAGGCCGGGCCGATGATTATATCAACCGGATTTGCGATGAATGGATCCCCGTGGTGGCGGAACTGGGATTGGCGGATGCCGTGGACGGTTTTTGCGAACACCTGGCGTTTACGCCGGCGCAGATCGAACGGGTCTTCGCCGCGGCCGCGCGGGCGGGTCTGCCGGTCAAACTGCACGCCGAGCAATTGTCGCCGCTTGGCGGCAGTGCATTGGCGGCGCGTTGGCGGGCATTATCGGCCGATCACCTGGAATACGCCACCGATAACGATGCGCAAGCCATGGCGCAATCGGGTACCGTGGCGGTGTTGCTGCCCGGCGCCTGTTATCTCTTGCGCGAATCCCGCTTCCCGCCGGTAGCGCTGTTTCGCCGATATGGCGTGCCCATGGCGCTGGCCAGCGACAGCAATCCCGGCACCTCGCCGGCCTGCTCACTGCGCCTGATGCTCAACATGGGTTGCACGCTGTTCCGCCTGACCCCGGAAGAAGCCCTGGCCGGCGTTACCCTGCATGCCGCCGGCGCGCTAGGCCTGGCCCATCGGCTGGGCTCGTTGGAAACCGGCAAAATGGCCGACTTCACCCACTGGCCGGTAAAACATCCGGCGGAACTGGCCTATTGGCTGGGGGGCCAATTGCCCTGTACTGTCGTTTACCGCGGCAAACGGCGCTGAGATCCCGTTAAGACAAGACAACGTTTCATCAGGAGGACTTCTGCAATGACCATTTTGGATCCCTTCAGTTACGAAGCCGGAACGGCGCCGCTGCTGGTCAGCATTCCTCATGCCGGCACCCGGCTAACGCCGGCGGTGGAAGCCGGACTGAGCGAAGCCGCCCGGCCGCTGCCGGATACGGACTGGCATATTCCCCGGCTGTACGACTTCGCCCGCTCGCTGGGAGCGCATATCCTGGTCGGCCGCTATTCGCGCATGGTCATCGACCTCAACCGTCCGCCGGACGACAAACCGCTGTACGCCACCGCCACCACCGGTCTTTATCCCGATACCCTGTTTGACGGCACGCCGGTATTCATGGCGGGCAAAACGCCTTCCGACGCCGAACGGAAAATTTATCTGGACGAAATTTGGCACCCTTATCACCGTAAAATCCAGGATTGCCTTAGCGCAATCAAGGCGCGGCACGATTACGCGCTGCTGTTCGACGCCCATTCCATTGCATCAAAGATCCCCCGCCTGTTCGATGGCACCTTGCCCGATTTGAACCTCGGCACCAACGACGGCAAGAGCTGTCCCCCGTCGTTGAACGAGAGCCTGGCCGCGTTTTGCCGGGACCAGCCCTACAGCCATGTGCTCAACGGCCGGTTTAAAGGTGGATACATTACCCGCGCATACGGTCAGCCCCACGCGCGGCAATATGCCGTACAGCTCGAGCTGGCGCAATGCAATTATATGCAAGAAAGCGTGCCCTTCGATTATCTGCCCGAACGCGCCGAACCTTTGCAAAACACCCTGCGCGGCCTGGTTGCACTGATGCTGGACTGGGGTAAACAGCAGGCTTGACCCGCCGTTCCGGCGCGCGCCGCTTTGAGCGCGCCGGGACCGTCTTCTATCCGTGTTCGTGGCGGGATAGCGCGTTTGGCGACGGCATTTGAAAGCCCGTTGAGTGGTCGTGCCGGCGATACAAAACAAACCCGTTGTGGTCGGCGGGCCGATGACCGCGCCAAATCTCCCGCCATCCGTCGGCGACGATACGCTGTGGGCAGGCACGACTATCCTGCACCAGTAACCAATCGCAGGCATCGGCCGCCGGGTTTAACGTGACACCGTCACCATCACCCGACCACCCCGCATAAATCCTGACGCCGCGTAATCCTGCGACATAATGCAGCATACCCAATTCCGACTCGCCGAGACCATCCGTTGCCAGGCAGGCGCATTGTCCCGTCAGGGATCTTAACGGTGAAAAGGTCTCCCGATAGCTCCGGGCCGCATCCAACCAAGGTAACAACAGTAGCAGCGCGACGCACCAGAGCGTCGCCAAGCCGGCGGCCCAATGTAAAAATATGCGCCCCTCCCGCCGGCCGCGGATAACTCGCCACCACGCCAGGATAACCACCACCGGCGCCAGCAGACCCAGACAGCCGGTATTGCTGGTAAACGGTACCGGCAATCTCCGATCCAGACCAGGCCACAACCGGTATAACAGTCCGGGCTGGCCGTTATACTCAAGCGACAGCCAGGTGGCGATAATGACGGTCAGCAGCAGACCGACCGTCAGATCCACCAGCACCGCCGGCCACCGGCGCCGATATTGCCACCGCACCGCCATCGGCAGGGTGGCCAGAGCCAGCGCCGGCATGATGGGCAACAGATAAATATCGCGCATTGAGGCCGATGACAATAGCGTTGCCAGTCCTGACACCACAAACAACCCTACCGCCGTGTAGGCCGGCCGATGCAGGCATAACCGACGCACCCGCCGTCCCAGCCCGGACAAAGGCGACATGCCGCGCCACAACGCGATCATCATAAGGACCGTGGCAGGCGCCCCCAACGCCACCAGCGACAGCAATCGATTAGCAAAGGGGTTATCATGGCCGCCCAGGGCGGTAAAACCGGCGAAGCGTCCAATATTGTTGACCCAGAACCACTGGCTGAACAAATAAGGATCTTCGCAATACAGCAGTAGCGGCCAGGGCAGCGCAAAGGGCAGCGCACCCAGAGCGGCGGCGGCGATGAATCCGACGGCGACGCGCCGGAATCGAGGCAACGCGGCGACACATGCCGCCAGCGCCAGTCCGGCGATGCCGGCCAGCAGCAACCCCTTGGACAGTAACGCGATGCCCGTCCCGACACCAAACAACAAACCGTTGCGCAACACCCGGCCGGCAACATGGGCCTCGGGATTGGGCGCATAGCGCGCGGACGCGGAAGCCAGCGCCGCCACGGCCAACGCGGCGCCGGCCAACTGCCCCAGATCAGCGGTAAACTTATGCGCATGCTCAGCCAGGCCAGGCATACCCGCCAACAACGCCAGCGCCGTCAGCCGCCAGGCCGACAGCGTGGATGACGCCTCGCCGGCCCATTGCCGGACGCATCTTTCCCGATACAGCGTCAGCGCCCCCCACCGCAATGCCCCCACGGTCAGAACCAGGCAAGCGACAACGGCCAGCCGGGAAGATTCATGCGGTGGCAAAGCGGGCAGCGCTTTGGCGAATAATGCGCCAAGCCAGTACATTAGCGGCGGTTTTTCCAAGAAGGGATCGCCTGCCACATAAGGTACCAACCACTCACCGCGGACCAAAATATTCCAGACGATGGCGAATGAGTAAGGTTCATCGGCCTTCCAGGGAAAACGGCCGAAAATACCAATAAGAAAATAAGCGGTTATTAGCAAATAGGCGGCTCTATGGCCATTGCCGGCATCAGCGGCGTCATCGGCATTACCGAAAGCGCGCTGATAAACCAGCGAGGCCGCACGGGTAATTGGGGCTATCAATTTCACTGCTGACTTTATCCAATTAAATATAATACTTTCATTCACTATATGATTATCGAAATAATGATAATGAGTAAAACCTCACTGTCGCGATTATACACGTAAAATCAGCGTGAATTAAAGACGTTCGTCCTCCACATTCCAACATATCAGGGCTAACCACAGTGGAATTATTACAAGTTATTTTTTTAATTTGATAGGATTTATTTAAAATTAGCTTTCCCTTAGCGGCACACGCCACGGTATTTGCCAAACAGGTCGCGCTGTAGCGCGGCGACCAGGGAGCCTTACCCTCGCCGGAAACGCATTCGGACCGTCCACGACAGAACCCATGCCCGGCACGAGGCCGACGACGAACGTGCTCAATCTCGCCGCCCATGGCTTCGACCTTGTTAAATCCGCCGCCCCATACCTCTTCCGAAAGCGTACCCCCAAAGCCACCTTGCTCTGAATAGACTTCTTTGACACAAACCACGGCAAAAATAGCAATTGAACAGTATCAATAATGAACTAAGATAGTTTTATTATTACTGCGTTAATTGAGTTCAACAGGGTTAGCGTAACAAAAAAAGCAACTTCATCGCCGAATGACCGGCCTTCCTCATGTGTCCATTCATTCAGTCACATGGATAGTGGTTATTAATGATATTCAATTCGTTCTCTCCGGAAAGCCGGAGAGAACGAATCTTTCTCTGTGATGTATCGCATCTATAAAATATGACTCTTCGATGCGGTTTAACACCTATACAAAAGGTTAAGGAGACGCCATGAATGCAACCCGACCAGAACAGCCTGTGAAAGGTTCTTCGGAAGATCCTAAGGTATCCGTCTTTGACACCAGGACATTTGATGATTATGCCGACCTCTATGAGTTTTTTGCCACAGTTCCCTATCGCAAGGAACTGGAAACACCGACGATCAGATATTATCTCGGCGATCTTAGCGGTAAACGGGTAATGGATTTCGGTTGTGGCCCGGGTTTTTTTTCACGTTGGTTGAAAAATCAAGGCGCGGATGACGTCGTGGGCTATGATCTTTCCAAAGGCATGATAGCGCATGCCCAGCGGCAAGAGGCGGCAAACCCTCAGGGTATCCGTTATCTCTTCGAGTTGGACGACCGGTTAAAGCACACTTTTGATATTGTTTTAGCCATCTATATTATTCCCTATATCAGCCAACGAGACGAATTGTCATCGCTGCTTCATTCTTTTTCCTCTTTACTTAAACCCGGTGGAAAACTGATTACGTTACCACTCAACCCCGATTTTAATCCTGATCCACAATACTACCGTCCTTACAAAATTGCCCTCACCGAAATGGAACCGCGGGCCGATGGCGCCAAAGTGAATTTACATCTCTATCATCATCCACCGCCCTACGATGTGGATCTGCAAACCTACTATTGGTCGAAGCAGACATTGGAAGCAGCGTTATCGGAAGCGGGCTTTTCAGATATTTTCTGGCGATCCCTGTTAACACCGCCGCAAACCGTTGACAGCGAAACCATCACATTTTTATCGCCATATCAACGCCAGCCCCATACGTCCATCATCGATTGTACTAAATTATAAACGCCAAGGGATCTGCGAAAATGAGAACGCTCCGACAAGCCGGCGTATGCCATACCGGGGAGATTGACGCCCCAGCTTGGAATGCTTTGCTGGCCGATAATGACTTTTCTAACAACTACGGATGGTTAAGTAGTCTAAATGATATTTGAGGCCCCACCGATGTTCTGACGATAAAAGACACAGAAAGAAAATTGCTAGCAGCTTGTATCATGCAAAAACTAATTGATATAAGTCGAATTTTATTAAATGAAGTACGGTTTTTCACTTTGGCGACTGCTCTACCTGACGGTCTCACCTGGGCCGCCACGCTCAATCATGTGGTATGTTATAACCCGTTACGTCTGATTTGGTATTCCATGAAACAGGCCGTTCACTCGGAACATATCCGGCGGCGTGCCGCCGTGGCCGGTTCGATTTTTTTTGATAACCGACCTGAGCTGTCTTTTTTGGGGCTCGACGGCGCGCAATTCACCGGCGAGGCCCGCGAGATTCCGTACCAGGAATGCCAGGCCGTTCATCACTATTATTATGAACATAATTTCACCGATCCGGCCATTCGGGAGAAATGGCTCATTGATGTCGATGAGTTTCACAACGCCGGCCCGCGGCGTTTTTATGAACTTACCATTAATGCATGGTGGCTGCTGGATCTCGACGGCTGGGCCATCAACAAAGAAGATCGGCGGATCGCGGTACCTTTGAATGCGTTATCACTCGCCGATGATAAACAATAACCACGTTAAACGGCCTGCCGCCCCCGCCGAATTGGCTGTAAAATCAGCAATCTGGCGAGGCTTTGGACGAACAGAAAGCGAATCAAAAAAGGTTTTTGACAAATACCGCTGACGCCATTAGTATTCGCGGCGTTCAGCGATTCCTCTGTAGTTCAGTCGGTAGAACGGCGGACTGTTAATCCGTATGTCACTGGTTCGAGTCCAGTCAGAGGAGCCAATTTAAAGAAAGCAGACGTTCACTGACGTCTGCTTTTTTGCTTTTTATCAATTGGTTATCCCCTTCTTCGGGTTCACCCTCATTCACCAAAAAACGCTCGAAGCCATACCCTTTTGCTGGTAAAAATACTGGTAAAGCTGGTTCATTTTCGTTTTTACCAGCAATCGAAGGGAACCGTCATGTCACTTACTGATACTAAAGTAAAAAATGCCAAGCCGTCAGAAAAGGCGGTAAAGCTCACTGACGGGTTCGGCCTCTACCTGCTGGTACATCCCAACGGTTCCAAATACTGGCAGTTAGGTTATCGCTTTGAAGGAAAACAGAAGGTGTTTTCCATCGGCGTCTATCCTGCTGTTTCGCTGGCTGATGCAAGACAACGCCGGGATGAAGCAAAAAAGCTGTTAGCCGCTGGTATTGACCCCAGCGCTAAAAAAACAAGCTGACAACAAAACCATTCAAGAGAAGCGTAACAATACCCGCGCTTTCGTAAGCGCCGTTAAATCGACGTATTTCCCTTATCCATACTGCGGCACATTTTTTGAATAAGGGGCTAAGTCCACATTCCAGGGCAACAACGCGTCGATTTTCTCTGGCGTGTCCGCCTCGCCGATGTGGTCCAACACAGACTGGATATAGGCTGAGGGCTCCAACTGATTGGCTTTCGCCGTCTCGATCAATGAATAACATCCGGCGCTTGCGCTTGCGCCCTGCGAACTATCGGCAAACAACCCGGCCTTACGGCCGACCGCAAACGGGCGGATCGCATTTTCCGC
>NZ_SZPQ01000003.1 GCF_005217455.1 Martelella alba | reverse complement strand
TGTTAGACATGTATCCAAGCCTATCTCTTAAGTTAAGAGACTTCTACTGTCTGGTTTCGCAGGGGGCCTACTCAATTCTCGACGCGCGAGCCGTCATTCCTACTTGTTCAAATGCCCTTATGAGTTGACTTAATGTCATGCCGTGACTGGCTACATCATGTATAAAGCGTGCAGATGCAAGGTCAAGACGTTTGCCGAAATAACCAGCCATCATAGCCAAACACGCTAGCCCACATTCATTCGTTTCTGATTGTAAAATAAGAGGTGTTTTCTGCCAGGAGAATTGCATTTGTTAATTCTCATTCATAACGCGTTTGATACTTTGATTTATAGGGAAAAATATCCATGCCCAAATGCGTCGTTGCGCAGTTAATATGTCAGCATTAACTTCTACACCAGCAGGTAGTACTTGCGTATGGGTATCTGGCACAATGAGTAAGCGAAAATACCGGTTGTTTCCTGTCAGCGCCGCTGGACTAGTGCTGATATCTACAACGCTACCGGGTACTTTACCAAACCTTTCCCACGGTGATGACTCAACTCTCATCATTACCTACTGACCAATTTTTTCTTCTGGTAACGCGGATGGGGGAAGCCACATTTCAACGTATGGCTTAGCATTTTCCGGAACAAGAACCGCTGCAATTGTGCCAATATTAATTCTCTGACCTTCCAATATATTTAATGAGGCAACGATACCATCAATAGGTGCCACAATATAAGACTCAATACCAACCGAGGCATTAATAACTTGTTGCTGTAGTGTCACTAGCTGTTGATGCATATCGGTAATGGCTTGTTTCTCCCGTGCCACTGAATGGGCCAATTCATCAAGTAATTGAAGACGCTCTCCTTGCACACGAGTTATGCTAATGCGATACCTATGCAGTTGAGCAATTGAATTATGGTATTCGTTTTCACGCTCATTTTTGTCTTGTACGGTAGTGATACCCTTTTGAAGAAACTTCAAATAACTTAACATACGCTCTTTTAATCGGGTACAACGCCCTGACTCAAAGTCAATTGCTGTTTTAATAGCTGTTATCTCCTCTTCTTTAATATTGATCTTTTCATATAAGCATTGACGCTCTTTTTTTATCTCCCTATGCCGGCCAATCTCTCTTTTTTGAATTTCAACTATTTGACGTTGCGCAGCATCCACTAATGACTGATTAATCCCGCCTCCAACGTAGGCAACATCCCGCGAAAGCGTAGCGATAATATCTCCTTTTTTTACCCTCTCGCCCCGGAGTACTTCGATACGGCTTATAACTCCATCTTGATTGAAAATAACCTCAGCAGCAGAAGGGGTATAAATTATTCGACCACTTACAGGTACTCTTTGTGTATAGGTAGTAAATAATAGAAGTATACATATCAATAATACACCAAGGGCAAACCACAGGGTGGTCCTTAGTACTGACGGCGAAGAAACACTAAAATCACCTAGCCACGCGTTATTTTTGTAGTGTGAAGCCTCAGGGCGAAAAATAGAATTATCATTATTCATGATATTAACGACTGATGTACAGCATACGCCCTGACATATCAACAATCACCTGATGGCCACGCATGAACCCCATACCTAATAAACCATCAAAATCTAGTTCCTCAGACGCCACGCTAGTGGTTGCAATTGCTAAATTATTACGTTCCCTTCCTTTTTTATCCCTAAGGGTGATTTTTGCAACTCTACAGTCTGTATTGGCTGCTTTTGGCTCAATAGTATGACAACCAAAGAAACGGGTTTCACTAGGTAAATTATCGGAAAATAGGAGTGAGTGGCTGGCACCGGTATCAACAATCAAATATAAAGGTTTGCCCCCCACGTATGCTTTAATACGTAACCCCGACTCCGTTCTTTCTATTGGGTAGGATGACCATTTACTAAGATCAGAAGGTAATTTTTTCAACATTTGTAATCGATCATTTTTAAAGTCCATGAGAAAGGAACGTTCTTGGAAAATACCGAGCCCCATTACTTCATTAACAGGAATATTGTCTCCAATGGAAAATCCCCATGGTTTAAAACTGACGGCCAACACATTATTGAAAGTAATATTTGAAATACGCAATTTTTTTATTTTCCAAGCATTGACCTGGTTTTCTGAACCCGTTATATCTTTGACTCTTAGAGGAGCTTGATGAATGACTTCCAAGCTTGGATTAGCGATTAGTTGTTCCAAATTATATTGATTTATATGTAAACCCTCTCCGCTTCCAGTATCCAGAGCTAGAGTGTGATATCTATCGGCTATCTGGACGTCGACCATTGGCATACCACGTTTATCGTACCGTATTCGTATGAAATCATTATGAATGTCAGCCACACAAATGTTGAAAAAAAACATCATCAATAAGGGAAAAATCCTCATCATAATTATCTATCCAGGTTTTTCATAATTGTATTTTCGGATACTCCGCAATCGAGCAAATGCGATGCCGCCCTACTCATTATTTTTCTGACATATGGACAAAAAACAGTTTCACGGTTAAAATTATCAACTTTTGAATAACGTTGAATATGTCGACCCCCTCCACATATTTTCTGCCAGATGCAGTCACTACAAATGAGGGGTAAATTATCATTGACAGCCATATATTTCTGCATCTGCCATCAAGCAATAGTTTTCGACAAAGACAGATTTCGAACATTACCAATTGATGTAAATATAGGATCGTTGGTAGCCCTGAGTGTATCATCAACATAAAGTTCGCCCTCTGATCCGACAGTAAATGCAAGGGTATCATTTTCTGATTTACGCAATCCTAACACAGGGCTTAAATCTGAATTTAGCATGGATTGTCTATGAGTGTAGAAAAAACGTATGTATACATTACTGTCTGTATCAAAAAAAATTCATCCATTGCTGAGCAATAAAAATTCGACAAACCCTCTGGGTCCTTACAGGTATCATGCGTTTCATCTGGAATAAGAAAATCTATTTTTTTACAATGCAATACATCGACAAAATGGCGGTAAATTTCTGCTCCATTTACCAAGGAATTAGCAACACACACAATACCTGGCTCATCTATCAGTCTTCCGGCTTGCCACGCATCCTGCAACATCATCAAACCTTTCACCGTACCTTCGTAGGTGCTACGGCCCTTCCTATCCAGGCGGTGTTTATCATTGATGTGTTTAGGCCCATCGATAGAGACACCGACGCTGATATTATTATTAGAGAAAATATCGATCCACTCTTCGTCAATGAGCATGGCATTTGTTTGGCAAGCAAGTTGTAACCTGGATTTTTTGTAGTTTCCTGATAGAAAATTGTGGCAAGCACTATCGAACTTCTCCTTTCCCATCATCAGTGGTTCGCCTCCGTAAAAGTCAATTTGAATTGTTTCTATGTCGTACTCATGTGAGGCTCGCTCAAGGAATCCTGTTAAGTCTTTAATGATGTCGTGAGAAATAATAGGCTTTGAGTTTATTGATATATTGCTTCCCAAATTAAAAACATAGCAATAGGTACAATTAATGTTACATCTTTCACTGACTTTTAGGATTATTTCAAGATATTTTTTTAATCATTGAGATCGCTTTCTAATGGAAAATAGATGCAGGATGGTTTCCCGCGCTGCATCAGCATCGATTAAAATTTCTTGTCCCAGCGAGAAAAAGCATTATCCCAACCACCCGAAATGCTATCTAACATAGCTTGAGTTAGTGCTTTCTTAGCATTTTTGTTATCTGAAACAATAGTGACTGCTGCTTTGTTAAAATTATTTCTTTCATTAATTTAGACATGATTCAGCTCCATTATTTTATTCGCATCAAATTCGACACGCGACACTACTATTTATCAAAGACTGTCGTAGATAAAGTCTTTTTGTAAAATTTTGGCTTTTATTGACTGATTGTTTATATTCAATCACACGTAAAAAGTCGGCAAATGATCAGGCCCGAATTGCACTCTGAAAAAATAATAGCTACTATATGTAATAGCATTATATTAATTTGAAATAATAGCTGGCATAAAAGCTACAGAGCCTGGTGAGCGACCCATGCCGACAACAAGATGACTTCCCAACTTCACGTGGCTGACTTCTAAAGATAATCGAGTGTGACTTTATGAGATTATATGCCATAGCCAATGTGAGATAAAGTGACACTCATTGTTTAGGAAACGATTATGTCACTCACTCGTTTACGCCAGCAAGGGGCGCTGTGGTTCTCTCCATCCCCAGCGACATCACTACTAAAACCAGTGATACGGACTGGATTATCCCCCCCTCTCCTTTATGTTTTTTTGTCATCTCCGGGCATAGGGCATTTCTGCACTGGTGGTACCGAGACATTTCACCAATTATTAATTCTGAATGAACATTTCCAAAAATTGGACCCGATGATACTGGTAATTATCTTATCCCCAGCGGGAATTATTTTGAATACTGATGGCAATTTTTCGATACTGATTCGGCGGGAGATTGTATTTTTTACGGAATGCTCTGTTTAATGATTGCTGTGAGTCAAAACCAAATCGTATCGCTATGTTTATCAATGACTCGTTTGTTGTGGTAAGTGTTTCCGCGATAAGTATTAATTTTCTCTCTCTTATAAATTCTCCAAGACTCTGACCAGTTTCCGAAAAAAACAACCGCTGCAAATGCCATTTTGAGTATCCGGACTTGATAGCCACATCATCAATTTTTAGTGGCTTTTCGATGTTATTGTCTATCCAAATAATCAAGTCCATGAAAAATTCTTGTCTGTTTTTCATAACCGTAATCTCAGCGTTACTCTACCAGAAAATACGTTCTCATCTGGCTTATAGATTCAAGAGATGACACTCCCCGCTCTGCGGAAATCCTCAACAGAGACCCTACTTTTTATCATGGCGTGATGGATATACTGGCGGACAGTCCAGCCACCAATTCAACCCCCTCCGGCAATGTGTCTATATGAATCCGAACCGGGATACGCTGCGCGAGCCGCACCCAGCTAAATGTCGGCTCGACATTAGGCAGGCCAAGCTCCCCCGTATCGTCATTGTTGTCACTTATTCCACGTCCGATACTCTCCACATGACCCGTGATCACCGGCTTAAATCCCATCAGCGAAATGTGTGCAGTGTTTCCCGCGCGAATATGGCGCAACGTAGTCTCTTCAAAATAGCCAACCACCCAAAAACCATGGGCATCAATAATGGCTACTTTAGTTTCTCCCGCTGTGGCATAGTCGCCAGGGAGAAGCCGCAAATGCGTGACATAGCCTGCAACCGGAGACCGAACAGTGGCATGAAATAAGTTAAGCTCTGCAAGGTCCAGCGCAGCCAGTGCGCCGTGATAATTGGCCGCAGCGACGCTGGCTTTGCTGGCTGCTTGCTGTAAATCCTCGCTGGAAATCACCCCTTTAATCTGAGAGCGCCGCCTGGCCGCATCCTGGCGCATTAGCATCTCATGACGTTTCGCCTCAACATCTGCCTGTGCGCTGACCACTGCCAGCTTCAGCCAGTGCGGGTCGATGGAATAGAGCACATCGCCCCGATTAACCCACTGATTATCGCGGACGGCCACCTTCAGCACTGGTCCAGAGACATCCGGCGCAATTTGTACCACCTCCGCACGAACCCGGCCATCGCGAGTCCAGGGCGTTTGCGCATAATGTTTCCAAAGAATAAAAGCCAACAGCGTGGCCACCGCCACAGCGCTTAGCGTCAGCGCGTAGCGGCCCAGTAGTGAAAGTAACGATTTCATGCAAATAACCCCAGCTCGGTCAGTCCCTGCAACAGCAGGTAAAAAGTCATAATACAGATGGAAAAATCGATCATCGGGCGAAACGGCAAGCGGCGGTAACCCTTGCCGAACGAAAAAAACGACACGAGTAACAGCGTACAGGTCAGCGCGACGAGGGCAATGACCAGCAGACCGGGTACAAAAACGCCCCCAATATGGAAGTCATTAATCATCGGACGGTTCCAGTTTCTGTTCACGTAATGCGCAGTACAGATCAACCAGTCGGTTGACATACTGTCGCGATAGTTCATCTGTAGCGGTCAAGCTGCGCTCAGTCAGGGTGGCGATTCGTTGAAGTAAGGTGTCAACGTCCGTCGAGCGGGTAAGAAGAGTGAGTACTTCTGCTATTTCTTTGTTCGCATGCGCATCACATCGGCGTAATCCCATTACACACAGGCCTATACGCAGGGCGTGCAACAGAGGATTCAGCGCCCGTTCCGGTGACTGTCCGCTGCGCTGCAACCGCGGCAGTATCAACGCTGCCCGATCGATCATCAGGTTGGTCCAGTGGGTTTCGTCGGTATTCAGCACGCCTTTCACGCTGCGGTTAATATCGCGCTGGCATACATTAAGCAGCCGTTTTATCGCCGCATCTGCCTGCACGGTTTGCAGAAAGCTCATGCCGATCACCGCAAAGCCGGTCGCAAAAAATAGTGCGATAGAGGTATTTACCGCCACGGCAAAATCCCCGCTGTAGTGCGCGCCCAGCTCGCACAAAATGGGCAGCGTCAGTGTGATCCCCATCGCCATAAACGTGGTGGGCGGTCTGGCCTGGAGCGACCCGGCCAGCAGATATACCGGAGCTAAAACCGTTACCAGTACGATAAAATCACTGACTTGTGGTAGAAGGACGAAGCTGTAGATCAGGCTTATCACAACCCCCCAAAAGGAACCGATAATGTATTTCATAATGTGCGGGGCGGGCGTATCGAAGCCGCCAAACAGTGTGCAACAGACGCCAAGGATCGAAACCGCCGTGCCGCCGTCAGGCCAGGCGGAGAAAATCCACACCAGACAGCCGCTCAGAATGATGGCGAAAGCGCCCAGCGCGGTGCGGGCGGCAGTAAGAGGATCGCGGTGGAATACATACCCTTTCACGGTATTCTTTTCCGGGTGCGCAGGCGTCTGTGCCGCGTGATAAATGGCATCCGAAAGACGATAGCACTGCTGCACGAGGACAATGGCCTCTATCAGGTAGCGCATAAAACTTACCCGCAGCGCTCCTTCAAACGTCAGCTCATGTCCGGCACAGTGTTGCAGTAATTTTTCACTGCGTTTTTTGAGCTCTTCACTCTCGCGTTTAAATTTTCCTTCATCTTTACAGGCCAGCCAGACCTCTACATCACCCAGCAGAGTTTGCACATCGACAGGTATCGGCGCTATCAGCGCTAAACGGTCGCGTAACTCACAGTTAACAATGACTAATCGCGCCAGCCTGTCATGGAGCCTTTTTCTCGCTTGCCGGACCGGTACAGAGAACGCAAAATCATACGGGATATGATGGCTGATGCCCTGCAGGAACTGCAACGCCAGCGCCATATGCAGCGGCCCGGAAACCGCATCGGGTTTGCCTGCCAAAGTATCTGCGACACGCTGTCGCGCCACGAGCAGCGTCTGCGACAATTTATTGTTGAATTGGACTGAGATGCGCACGGGCAATACATAGCGATGAATAAGCGCCGCACAGAAGATACCGATCATGATTTCCTGTACCCGAGTGATAGCGATGTTAAAAATCGCCCCAGGATCGGATACCGCAGGGAAGCCAATCAGGCTCGCGGTGTAACCGGCCAGGACAAAACCATAGGCGCGGGGCGTGCGTTCCAGCAAGGACAAGTAGAGGCAGAAGGTGATCCAGCCCGTCAGTACCACGCTGCAAAATAGGGGCGTATTCACGAACGTGGGTACAATTAATACCGTCATGCCCGCACCGACCACCGTTCCCGCCAGACGATACAGACTTCTGCTCAGCGACGCTCCGACGGAGGTTTGCGAAACAATATACACGGTGATAATTGCCCAGGAAGGCCGTTCAAGGCCAATTGACAGGGCAATGTAGTATGCGAGCATCGCTGCGGCAAAACTCTTCGCGGAGTAGAGCAGAGCGCTGGCATCATTCAGCAGCGCAGGAGAAGCCATACCGCGAAGACGCGGGCATATCATGGGTGATAAATGAAAGTGACTAGCGTTGATTTTTCTCATGCCGGGAATTATTACCGGCTTGCATATCCTATTAAATACTCTATTCTGTCAAAAAATACCTAAATGTTGCCAATCCATGTTACCCCCACTCGCCAATACGCTGTTTGATCCGGACGCCACATCCTGCTCTGCAGTCGCGCGTCATCTGGATTTCGTTGATTACGCCGCAGAAGTGCCGGTGCATACGCACCGCAAAGGGCAATTGATTATTGCCCTCTATGGGGCGGTAATTTGCCGCGCCGAAAATGACATCTGGATCGTGCCGCCTGATTGCGCTGTCTGGATCCCAGGGGGGGTGCCGCACAGCGCCAAAGCAACCTGGAATGCGCATCTCAACTATCTGTTTATCGAGCCTGGCGCCGCCGCGCTGCCGGAGCGATGCTGCACTTTGGCCATTTCCGGTCTGATCAAAGAACTCGTTGCCCGTTTAACCCGCGAGGACATCGAATACCCTCCGGAAAGCCATCTCGCCAGACTGACCAGAGTGACACTTGATGAATTAGCTACCATGCCGCAGCAGAAACTGAGCCTCCCGGTGTCGTCGCATCCTAAAATCCGCGCCATGGCCGATGCGCTGGTCAGTCAACCTGACGATCGAAGCACTTTCAAAGCGTGGGCAAAAAGGCTGGCACTCAGTGAGCGTTCTCTCGCGCGTTTGATGCTGCGCGAAACCGGGTTGACGTTCGGACGCTGGCGTCAGCAACTTCAACTGATTATCGCGCTTCGGGAACTGGCTAGCGGCGTGTCGGTACAGAATGTGGCGGCAAATCTCGGGTATGAATCGGTTAATGCGTTTATCACCATGTTCAAAAAAACAATGGGCAGTACGCCCGCGCACTATTTTGCCGAACGGAAAATAAGCTCACACTAAACTGATACGTATCAGCATCAGATTATTCAATAACAGAGTGTTGAGCGCCAGGGGAAAAGTGGGCAAGCCTCGTAATTTCAGAGAACGAATACATTCCCACACGTCTATTAATCAGCATCATCAGGCCTGTAATCACATCAGAGATTGCTTTTGTTCGCTATAATGACCCTTCGCCCATCGATAAACCTCTTGATTCTGGTTCAATGATATTATATAGATAATATTGATAACTTTGTTTGATAAGTTTCGCGCTTGGATTTACTGCAGTAAAACTTGAGTAAGAGGTTACTATGACCGAATTACCAACACAGCGGGATTGGGTATATCGAGCCCCAGAAACGCGAAAAATTGAAAGGATAGAAGCATATTTTTCAAACCATGGCTACGATCCTCACCGGCATGATACCTATGCTATTGGGCGAACGTTGTAATTTTCCCCATCTGAACCATCGCAATCATTTTTATCCTTGGACTTAATTAATACTCATAACGAAATCATAGGTCATAAATACTGCAACAATGACAAGCATAACCCCCATAATTTTGTTAATGAGATTAAGCCATGCATCATTTTTTATTTTTTTTCCTATTATTGTACCAAAAAATGAATATAACCCTGGAGCAACAGCGCCACCGAAGGATATTAACATTGAAACCAAAAATATCATTGAGCCGGTAATATGCGCTGCGGGGTACATAACGGTAGTGACCGGCAGAACGACGAGCATTCCTTTCGGGTTTAGCGCTTGAATAAAAAAGCCATTCCAGAAAGTAAGTGTTTTATGCGCATCAGGCTCGCCGCTCACGCTATCAATCTGAATAGTGGAAGCCAACATCTTGAATGCGAGATAAAAAGTATATAAAGAACCCATTAAGGAAATGTATGGCAAGTATCTATGGGAAATGACCGCTTCGCCGGCGAAACCCAAAATAATGAATAAGGTAAACATGGCACAACCTACGCCAATAAAAAAACCAAACGTTTTTTTGAACTGCCCGGTTAATCCTGCATTCATTCCCATAAAGTTAACCGGCCCTGGGCTATACATCACGCCCAGTGTATAAAGAAAGATTTCCATTTTTACCTCACGTATTAAGTTAAACATAATTTACTGTTGCTACGAAATAGTCAGCCACAGTGTGAATAGCGATATTTGAGAGGTTGTTAAGCAAGACTTGCCACCGTTAAATATAAAAAAGCCATCTAGGGAAACATCGAGAAACTCTATCAAGTGCCAGCGTTAATCCTTCACTGCGGTGATTGCGTCCTATCATAAACGCAAAATCAGAATTATTGCGCTTTTTATCTTATACATTAGGGCCAGCCCGAGACTCCCAGGACCGATTAGCGCCATTTGGGGTTTTTATCTTTAGATTCATTGGGAAAAAAAATCCTCCGCGAAACTGAAATAAACTTCCGATCGATAGCCGCATCAATAGTGAAAGACGCTCATCAGTGACCATTCTAATAATCTATTTTTACTCTGTATTGTATGTTTGTGCAGAATTGAGCCCTTGTTAATCTCATCTGCCATAAATTGCCGATGATTTCCTGGACCTTAAAGCCTGCTATTCAGCGATGAAAGGGGTCAGGGGCTTAGGTCAGAAAAAAGTCTGTTAGGCGCATCGCCATGCGCCTGGTGAGTTCTGTTTACTTCCCGGACCTTGCTACGCAGACGATATCCACATCACCAGGGTTATTATTGACACCAACATCATGGGCGTGGCCAACACCTGTGCGGCAATCATGATCCGTGATAATCTGACGACAGCGGCGGCTACCCGCAGTTGCGTAGGAAAGCCCATCACAGTTCAACCGGGAATTCAGACGGACTTTTGGACGACGCCCCGGAAAGGAGGCTTGAGAAATGAAACTAGCCTTCGCTTTGCTGCCGGTAGCTTAAGCCGTGTGATCTCGTCAATGCCTTCGACGGCAAGCCGGCAGGTTCCGCGGAGGACAACATAGCATTTGATCTGCTGCGCATGTCCGCGAAATCCTATCGCCCAGCCGCCGCCGGTACGCACTCCCGCCGATACCACATGACGGGGGCGCAGAAGCGTCAGTAACTCGGATAGTGGGTCCATAGGCCTGTTTAGGACGTTCAATAAAATATTACGGACTATATAGCATGGATCGTCCGGGTGTGTCGCTTTATCATTTTCTGCACGTCACTGGATTTAACGGAGAACACTGATGCGCGTATTCATGGATAGCGGTGAATAGATCGCCGCGAAGGGCAATCGCCCGCTGTCCGCGGCCACGAAGGGTTGCGCAGACGTCCTCGAGATGCGCGGCACGATCGATTAACGCCAGAAGCGCCATCGGCGGCGGCCCGCAGAGATAGACATCCACATTCCCGTCATTTAACATTGCATCGTCTATATGCTGGGTGACATAGCCTTTTCTTTCGGCGGTCGAGCGCGTATCCGCAACGCACACGCGGTAGCCGAAGTGCGGGATTTGCCGCGCCGACTCCCGCAGATAAAAACTGCCCTGGGGGCCGGTGAGCGTCAGGCTATGGCCCGATTTCCGCCAGTTGGCTTTCGTGGGCCAGAAACACCCAACCGCCCTCGAAAATATATTTCATCTCCAGTTCAAATAAATCCGGGTCGGTGAAAATACCGCGATGGCACTTATATATTCCCGCGTCTTTATCGATAATCAAGGCGTTATCTATTTTTGCTTTAAGCGTGCGAGGATGCAGCGAGGGAATTTCGCTCATATCGACGTCCTCTTGGAAATAATTTTTAATCGGATTATCTGGCCATTACTCTAACGCACGCGCGCGTTTTATTCTCTTCTCTTCCATGGCGATATCCGTTGCCGCCAATTGAAAATCAAATTTGATTTCAGTATGGGGAGATGGCATATCCCGGTCATGGGCGATATTTTTATCGGTCACCTTGACAGGGTCGGCAATCAGCTCTTCCCGCGTGGCGAATGCGAAGTCATCCCACAAATAGGCATCGCCATTGAGGTTGATCTGGGTGGTAAGGTGTTTATGCCCCGGAGCAGAGATAAAGAAATGAATATGCGCCGGACGGTTGCCGTGACGCCCCAGTTGATTGAGCAGCGCCTGGGTCGGCCCCTCGGGCGGACAGCCATAGCCGGAAGGCAGAATGCTGCGTACCGCGTAGCATCCATCCGCCCCGGTTTCGATACGGCGGCGCAGGTTATAATCGCTTTGCGACCGATCAAAGAAGGAGTAGTTGCCAAGGGTATTGGCATGCCAGATATCCACAATCGCGCCGGCCAGGGGCTTGCCCTGTTGATCGGTCACCCGGCCGAATAACCACATGGGTTCCCCTGATTCCCGTCCATCATCCATACGGGTATAGCCTTTGCTTAGCGGCGCGTTCGCCACGTATAACGGCCCTTCAATGGTCCGCGGCGTACCACCGGCCTGGCCCGCGGCTTGCTCCTTGGCGTCGCTACGCATATCCAGAAAATGCTCCAGACCCAGCCCCGCGGCCAGCAGCGCCGACTCTTTGCTTTCGCCCAGCACGTTCAGGTAGTTGACGGCGGTCCAGAACTCTTCGTCGCTGATGTCAAACTCTTCAATCAGATGGCAAAAATCCGACATCATGCGCTGCATGATTTTTTTAAACCGGGGATTGCCTTGCGAGGCATTCAGGCCACAGCTGACGGCAAGAAAGGCGCGGTACGCTTCGGTATTCGTGATGTTCTCTGACATAGTCATTTCCTCATTGTAGGGTAAGGAGATCATTATTTATCGTCTTCGTGAATGGACGAAGGATGTCGGCATAACGGCTCAACAGAGATTGTCATAAATGGATACAACGGTAACGCGGTTAATATTTCATGCAGCTCAGTATTATCTTTAACATCAAAAATACTGACGTTTTCATATTTGCCCGCAATCCGCCAGATGTGACGCCATTTCCCTTCACGCTGTAATTGCTGTGAATAGGCTTTCTCGCGGGCCTTTATTTTCTCGACCTCGTTTTTATCAAGGTTGTGGGGGATATCAATTTTCATTTCGACTTTAAATAACATAGTGGCCTCGCTAGTGACGCGCATAATGCGAAAGTTTGTCCTCGTCGACATCGATACCCAAACCGGGACCGGACGGCAACGCCACGCCGCCCTGGCTGAAATCCAGCGGATGCGTGAGAATGTCATCTTTCAACAGTAAGGGGCCGAACATCTCGGTGCCCTCGCTCAGATGCAGCGTGGACCAGGCGTGCAGTGACGCGACCGTGCCGATGGACCCTTCCAGCAGGGTGCCGCCATAGAGCCCGATACCCGCCGCGCTGGCGACCTGAGCCAGTTTCAGCGCCTGCGCCGGGCCTCCTGCTTTGGCGATTTTAAGCGCATAGGCTCCGGTAAACCCGCCGTTTGCCAAGGCAAAACCCGATTGACTGTCCGTCACCGCCTCGTCCGCGAGGATAGTGGCGGTAAAACGCCGGCTGAGATCGATAAGGTTGCGCAGGTCATGCCGTTGCAGTGGTTGTTCAATCATGTGGATGCCTCCCGCTTGCAACTCCGGGATCGCGCTCAATGCCGTGACCATATCCCATGCCTGGTTGACATCCACATGGACGGCCACATCGGCGCCCAACGCCGCCTTGATGCTAAGGGCGTGTTTGAGGTCGGTATTCAGCGCGTTGGCACCGATTTTCAGCTTGAAGCGCTGGTGGCGTCCCTCGGCTATCAGCCGGAGGCCTTCATCGATATCGCGGTCCGTGTCGCCACTGGCCAGCGTCCACAGCACGGGCAGGCGTACCTGCCTCGCTCCGCCAAGCAGGGTGCTGACAGAGACATGGTTGGCTTTGCCCAATGCATCAAGGAATGCGGTCTCCAGTGCTGATTTGGCGAAACTATTGTCGCGCACGCCGGCATTCATCGCCGCCGCCAGCGGTTCGACGCCGGACAGCGGATGTCCGATGATCAAAGGCGCCAGGTAGCGATCGATGGTGACTTTGATCGATTCCGGGCTTTCCGCGCCATAACTCAGCCCGCCGATAGTGGTCGCCTCCCCCCATCCGGTGATACCGTCCTCACAGCGCATCTTGACAATCACCAGCGTTTGGCAGCCCATCGTTACCATCGCGAGTTTATGCGGTCGTATGGTGGGAATATCGACCAGCCAGCTGTCGATGCGATCAATGGTGAGCGCCATGTGTTTCTCCTCTGAGCAAAAAATTCAGCGTCTGCCGGGTAAACTCCCTTGCACAGGCGATATTGGCAAGATGGGATGCCGGTAACACGCAAAGCGCCGCATCCGCTACGGTGTCCACCACCTGTTGCGCGTCGGCGATCGTGGTGACCGGGTCCTCCTGCCCGGCAATCATCAGCACCGGCCGGGAGATGTCCGCCGCGTCGGCGCGCAGATCGGCCCGCGCCAGTACCTCGCAGCAGGCGGCATAACCGGTCGGGGATAACGTTGCCAACCCCTCCAGCATGTTTGCGACCACGCCGGGTTTATGCCGGATATAGTCCTCGGTGAACCAGCGTTGTGCCGATGTCGCCACCACCGGGGATAATCCTTCGGCTCTGACCCTGCGCGCGCGCGTCAGCCATGCCTCTTGATTGCCGATGCGCAATGCCGTGTTGGCCAGTACAAATTGACTGAAACGCTGCGGATAGCGCAGATTCAGCCACAAGCCGGTCAATCCTCCCAGGGAAACGCCGCAAAAACTGGCGCACGGGATATTGAGATGATCCAGCAGGTCCACGACGTCCTGCCCCAGCAGCGCCAGGTTCATCTCCCGCGCCGGCAACGGACTGTTGCCGTGCCCCCGCGTGTTGTAGCGCAGTACGCGAAACCGCTTGATAAAACTTGAAAACTGCGCGTCCCACAGGGTCCAGGTGGTGCCCAGTGAGTTCGACAGCACCAGCACGGGGGCGCTGACAGGACCGTCAATCCGATATTCTAAATCCATCGCCATACCTCATACCCGCTCCAGAATCAGGGCTATACCCTGCCCCACGCCGATACACATAGTGCAGAGCGCCAGCCTGCCGCCGGATTTGTTGAGCTGGTGGCAGGCATTCAGCACCAGTCGCGCGCCGGAGGCACCCAACGGATGCCCGAGGGCAATGGCGCCCCCGTTGGGGTTAATCCATGGGGCATCATCAGGCAAGCCCAGGGCACGGGTGACGCTCAGCACCTGCGCCGCGAAAGCTTCATTCAACTCGATCACATCCATACTCTGTAGCCTAAGGCCGGTCAACGCCAGCACCCGATTTACCGCGCCCACCGGACCAAACCCCATCAATCCCGGCGCCACGCCGCTGACAGCGCTGGCGATAATACGCGCCATCGGCTGAATATCATGGGTGGACAGCGCGCGCTCGCCGGCCACCAGCATGGCGCAAGCGCCGTCATTCAACCCGGACGCATTCCCGGCGGTGACAGTACCCGTCGCATGCACCACCGGTTTGAGACGCGCCAGCGCTTCGGCGGTCGTCGCACGGGGATGCTCATCCCGCGTAAACAGGGTTAACGGCTGGTTTTTTTTCGCCGGCGGCGCCACGGCGATAATCTGCGGCGTATAGAAACCGGCTTCCCAGGCCGCTGCGGTCCGTTGCTGACTGCGCAGCGCATAGGCGTCCTGGTCTTCTCGGCTAATGGCGAATTTATCGGCCAGATTTTCCGCCGTCTGCGGCATTGACTCCACGCCATACCGCGCCCGCATCTGCGGATTGATAAAACGCCAGCCCATGGTGGTATCTTCAATATGCATTGTCCGGCTGAAAGCCTCTTCGGCTTTACCCATGACGTAAGGGGCACGGGACATGCTTTCCACGCCACCGGCGATAATCAGCTCGTTTTCACCGCTTTTGATTGCCCGCGCCGCGGTGGCCACCGCATCAAGGCTGGAGCCGCACAACCGGTTCAGCGTACATCCCGGCACCGATGTCGGCAGGCCCGCCAGCAAAGACGCCATCCGGGCTACGTTGCGGTTGTCCTCGCCGGCCTGATTCGCGCAACCTAGCAGCACATCGTCGATGGCTGACGGATCGAGTCCCGGATGGCGCTGTAACAACTCGCGCAACGGTATCGCCGCCAGGTCATCCGAGCGAATCCCCGACAGGCTGCCATTCAAACGACCGAACGGGGTCCTGACGCCGCCACAAATAAAGGCTTCAGACATAGTCGGCCTCCGGTTGGGACAACGCAAACTGGAGTGGAATCGGTGTGACCTGTTGCAGATAATCCACCGTTACATCGCCGAACAATTCCCGCACGACCACGCCGGCGGGGGTGATGTCCATGACCGCCATATCGGTGTAGATGCGTGAAATACAGGCGATGCCGGTCAGTGGATAGGCGCATTCCTCGACTAACTTGCACTGGCCTTTTTTGGTCAGATGATCGGTCATGACATACACCTTGCGCGCGCCAATCGCCAAATCCATGGCGCCCCCCACTGCCGGGATCGCATCGGCCGCGCCCGTACTCCAGTTCGCCAGATCCCCTTTTCGCGACACCTGATAGGCGCCCAGCACGCAGATATCCAGATGACCGCCGCGCATCATGGCGAAAGAGTCGCCATGATGAAAGAAGCATCCCCCGGGCAGTAACGTAACCGGCTGTTTCCCCGCGTTGATCAGTTCCGGATCGATGGCATTCTCGGCCGGGGATGGCCCCATACCCAGGATGCCGTTTTCGCTGTGCAGAAAAATGTCTTTGTCCGCCGGAAGGTAGTTTGCAATTAAGGTCGGCAGGCCAATGCCCAGATTGACGTAAGCGCCCTCCGGGATATCTTGCGCGATGCGCTGAGCGAGTTGCTGGTGGTTGAGTGTTTTCATTCAAGCGTCCTGGGCGATTAAGCGGGTCTGAACAGCCGGTACATGCACCACGCGCTTAACATAAATTCCCGGCGTGATAACCGCCTCGGGATCCAGCGCGCCGAGAGGAACCATCTCGCTGACTTCAGCAATGGTGCAGCGGCTGGCGGCCGCCATGATAGGGCCAAAATTGCGCCCGGTTTTGTTGAAGGTCAGGTTGCCCCAGCGATCGGCCCGCTGCGCTTTAATCAAGGAAAAATGGGCGGACAGGGGGAGTTCAAGCACATAGTGCCGCCCATTAATCAGCCGTGTCTCCTTACCTTCCGCGAGCCGGGTGCCATAGGCGGTGGGCGTGAAAATGGCGCCCAATCCGGCGCCGGCCGCCTGGATACGGGCCACCAAATTGCCCTGGGGCACCAGTTCAAGCTCAATCTTTTTTTGACGATAAAGTTCGTCAAACACCCATGAATCAGCCTGGCGGGGAAAAGAACAGATCATTCTTTTCACGCAGCCCGCTTTCAGCAACGCCGCCAATCCGTAATCACCGTTGCCCGCATTGTTGCTGATCAAAGTCAGCCCGCGCGCGTTACGCCGGATTAACGCATCAATCAGTCCAGTCGGTTGCCCGGCGGGGCCGAACCCGCCCACCATGATGACGGCTTCGTCCTGAATGTCGGACAGTGCCTCATCGGCGCTGTCCATCTCTTTGTTGACCATTTTTTCCTCGCTTCGTTGATACGGCTTAAGTTCAACTTATGCGAGGTGAAAAAGACCAGCAAGTGCGAATAACAAAGTTTTGTGCGATTATCGAAACATTTAACAATTATGTATCTATTCTGTGAGGAAAGTAGTAAAACGTCGCGACGACGGGCTCTGCGCATAAAAAGCACGCATTGAGGAAAAACAGGAAATCAGCGCGCCTACAGGCTGGCCATGGGATTAACGTGGTGACGACTCACAGCAACAAGGCCAGCTCCATGGCCGCTCGCTGCAGTTTTGGCAGAAAGCACTCTTTTAATTCGGCGGCGGAAACTTGCGACGCATGCGTGCCGACATTCATTGCCGCCAGTACTTTCCCTTTACGCGAATACATCGGGACCGCCATTGAGCGTAACCCGATTTCCAGTTGCTGATCGTTGATGGCATAGCCCTGGGCCTTGACCTTTTTCAATAAAGCACGCAGTTCGTCTTTATCGGTGAGAGTGTGCGGCGTATAGGCCGTCAACGTAACCCGATTCAAATAGGCTTCAAGTTCCGCTTCACTCAGTTCGCTCAGCAGGACTAACCCCATTGAGGTGGCATAGGCCGGCAGACGGCTGCCCCGACCCAGATCTATTTTCATAATCCGGCTGACGGAAGCGCGGGCGATATACAGGATGCTGTCGCCATCCAGGGTGGCCACCGAGCAGGATTGATTGATTTGCCGGCTCAGGTAGTCGAGGGCCGTCTGTGCCTGCCGCGCCAACCCCGACGAATGCAAATAGGCATGCCCGATGGTCAACACGCGGGGGAGCAAATGATAATAACGATTATCGGCGGAATAAACGAAACCCAAGGCAGCAAGGGTATAGAGACAACGCCTGACCACCGCGCGATGCAAATGGGTCATCTTACTGATCTGCGCGACCGTCAACGCGCTATACTCCGGCCTGAACGTTTGCAACACCTCTAACCCCCTGGCGAGGGAAGTCATGAAATTAGGATCGCCTTTGTACTGCTCGTTGGCGAGCAGGCTGATTTCCGGAATTCTTGAAAGCTGGGTTTCCATACTTTCGGTCCCGTGTTCCGTCATCGACTCACTCCTCTTAGATCTGAAATCCGACGGCCTGGATATACTCGATATCTTTCACGTTGCCCGTTTGTTGGCTGCAATGCAACTCGACGTCTCTGAAGTATAAATTGCGTTTGGGCTAAGTATGCGGGAAGAAACCGCGGTTGACATTAACGGCGCGCGGCCATGGCCCCGATTCGCACATCGGCATCCGCCGGCAGGGGCGCCACTGCCACGCAAAGCGCGCCGGGAAGGCGCCCGGGAAGCAGCGCTTGCCGACATAGACTCCACGGGGTTCGGCGACAAAATGATTATTGACCGGAAAGCGCGGTGGTACGGCGTACCGCGGCCAGAACGCTGCTTTGCAGCCCGGCGGCGAAATCGCTTTTATTTAACTCATATAAACCATGGATACCCACTCCCGCGGGAGAGTTATTGATGTCCATCAGCTGACGTGGATGGCGCCCGGATAACTTAAGCATTTCGACCGCGCCCACCAGGTTCTCCCATACCACCTGCGTTGCCTGGCCCCGGGTTAACCCGGCCAGCACGCCGGCATCCGCCAGCGCTTCGACAAAGTAATAGACATAGTTGACGCCGGCGACGGCGAACCCGGTAAAAGTGTCAATCAGCCGCTCTTCCAGCACCATCACTTTGCCAAAGCTTTCTAGAAACGGCATTAATGGCGCGCGCGCCACATGGGCGTTGAAGGCCACGCCGCTGTACCCCAGGCCGGTGTCCGTCAGCGTATTCGGAATAATGCGGGCGATCGGGCGGCCCTCGCCCAGCAACGAGGCCAGCCGGGCAAGGGTAACACCGGCAATGATGGACACTACGGTGGCGTGCGGATTGGCATGCTGATTTATCAACTGCGCGACGCCGGCGATATCATCCTGCGGGCGTACCCCCATGACAATGTAGTCGGCCGCGGCCAGCGCATCGGGCAGGTCCGGCGTTTGGCCCAATTGATAACGCGTTTCCAGCGTCGCTATCCGTTCGGGGTCGATATCGGATAAGCTTACGGCGTCGGAGCTGATTGCCCCGCGCTTTAAGGCGGCGCGGATGATGGCCTCGGCCATTTGACCGGCGCCGATAAAATGGATATGGCTCATAATTTATTCTCCCGAGTGGCTGAAACTGGATTCAATGACCGCTCTACCAGCGACACCCAAAGACCGATACCGGGCGCGATAAGCTGGTCATTAAAATCGTAATGCGGGCTGTGCAAGGAAGCGCTTGGCGTCGGACCATCGGCCCCCATCCAGAGATAAGCGCCCGGGCAGGCCTCCAGCAAATAAGCGAAATCTTCCGCCGCCATGGAAGGCGGTAACCCGGTGTGTACCTGAGTGATCCCCGGGGCGTGGCGGGCCGCGTCCGCCAGGATGGCGGCCTGTTTTTCGTGGTTGACGGTCACCGGGTAACCGTATTCCCAACGGATCGCGCCACTGACGCCGAACGGTCCGGCCAGTTGCTCCACGTATTCCGCCATCAGCGTCTGGCAGCGTGTCCGGGCGGCATTGCCCAGGCAACGAAGCGTGCCGGACAACTGCATGGTTTGCGGTACCACATTTATCGCTTCGCCGGCCTGAAGTTGCGTCACGCTTATCACCGCGCTGTCCAGCGGGGAAAGCCGGCGGGTGGCGATGGTTTGTAAAGCCGTTATAAGATGCGCGCCGGCCAACACCGGATCAGCGCCTTTTTCCGGCATCGCCGCATGGCACCCCACGCCAGTCAGCGTGATAAAAAAATTGTCCTGGGAGGCCATCATGGGCCCGGCGTTAACCGCCACCTCCCCCACCGGTAATCCCGGCCAGTTGTGCAGCGCATAAACCGCGGCAACCGGGAAGCGCTCAAACACGCCCTCTTCCACCATCAAACGCCCGCCGCCCGCGTTTTCTTCCGCGGGCTGGAAAATAAAGCAGACCGTGCCTTTGAATGCCCGTGTCTGGCTTAAATAACGGGCCGCCCCCAGCAAAATGGCGGTATGACCATCATGCCCGCACGCGTGCATAATGCCGGGCGACGCGGAGCACCACGCCACGGAATGACTTTCCCGGATAGGCAGCGCGTCAATATCGGCGCGAAGGGCGATTGACGGCCCCTCGCCATGGCTAAGCAACCCGACCACGCCCGTACCGGCAATACCGGTATGCACTTCAAGGCCGAATTCCCGTAATAATTCACTGATTTTTGCCGAAGTTGCAAACTCCTGTAAACCGATTTCCGGATGCGCATGGATCTCGCGCCGCCAGGTAATGGCCTGTTGAACAATATCCTCGGGAATGGAGTGCATATTTCCTCTACATTATTACAGCGCAGCGCCACGGCTTCGCGCGGAGAATCGGGTATCGGAAAACGTAGGATCCCTGTTACCTGATTACCTATCCGGTTCCGGCGCGGACTGCCCCACTGGCTCAGGGTTTGCCGAAATAAATTCGGGCAAGCCCTTCTTTTGTCACTTCAACGGCATGCTCGGCACTTAAGGAAATATGCTGTTCGATCAGCCTTACGCCTTTGGCGATATCCCGTTGACGTAATGCGGCGATAATGTCGACATGCTCGTCATAGGCGTTATTCCGGCGAACAGGCGTTTCCAGATCGATGCGCCGGAAAAAACGGCTCAGTGAATTCAAGCTGTCGAGCATTTCGTATAATCGGCTATTATGGGAAATACGGGCGATTTCCATATGAAAACGCTCGTCAATTTGGGCAATCTTCGCCCAGTCCTGCTCGGTTTGCGCCGGGCGATGCTGGCTGACTTCCTCCCAGATAGCCGTGGTTGCGGCGATTTCCTCATCCGTAGCCCGCTGGCAGGCGAAGCGAAAGGTGGACTGTTCAATCACCATACGTACCTCATAAAGCTCCCTGACGCCTTCCGGGGTCAGGTCCCGGGAATAAAAACCCCGGTTGGGCACGAAGTTCATAAAGCCCTCTTTCGCCAGCCGGTTCAACGCCTCCCTGACCGGGGTGCGCGATACGCCCAATTGCGCGGCCAGCTCAACTTCATTAACCCGTTCGCCGGGACGAAAATGGTAATCAATCGCCAGGCCCTTCACTTTATCGTAGACCTTTTCCACACTGTCGGCGCTACGGGATTTCTTTTTAATGGCAATCACTCCGCCCCCTCAATTCACCGCACATTCAGCGCGCAAATAAAAATATCGCACGGGGTTTTTCACTTATTATTTTTATTGATAACACAGCGAAGAAAACAACTCAACACAAAATTGCATACACTTACGTATCGAGAATAACCAATTGATTATTAGCAATATTATATTCATAAAGTTGACTTAACCCATTGAAGTGCACCATTTTGCATCACCGCTGCGCCAAAATGAATCAAAGTGTATTCACTTTTGCGCACAGATATTTTCAGGCAATGCCCGAGAAAACCAAAAAAAGATGAGCGCGGGATTTTTTCAATTTTATCCCGTATCGTTGTATTTATTCATTAATTTGCTTTCAGCACCTTGTAAAAATCCCTATTCATGGCGAGGCCTTCCGGTTATCTGGCATTAAGTTTGCTTTATACAAAAGTGTATGCACATTTACATTCACTTTAGCGCGCAGTTTCCCCTTAACAGGGATGTTTCTGCACACCCGCGCGGGCTATAAACTCCCGGCCTTGGCAGCCGGCAACAGCAAACCGGAGAACCGACATGAACAGTCTTTTTGGGCAGGGCAAGACACTGCCGGCATTAGCAGGCATGATGTTGTTGGGGTTAACGCACACGGCCCGGGCCGATGTGACCATTGGCGCCATTTTGCCCTTAACCGGCACCAGTGCCAGCATTGGCGAAGACCAGCGTCGCGGCATTGAACTGGCCGTGGAGAATGTCAATGCGCACGGCGGCGTCAATGGTCAGCCGCTGCATGTCATTGTCGAGGACTCCGCCGGCAGCCCGGTGACCGGCCTAAACGCCGTGCGCAAGCTAACCCAGGTTAATCATGTGCCGTTAGTCGTGGGCAGTTTTTCCTCCAGCGTTACCATTCCCATCGGGCAATACCTGGTAAAAAATCACCTGCTGCACATCAACATCTCCGGCACCAGCACCGATATACGCAAAATAGGCCCGACATCATGGAGCGTGATTGGTCTGGATTCCCTGTCCGCCCGTTTCGCGGCGCAAGATGTGCAGCAACTCGGCTATCGCAAAGTGGCCTTTATCGCCCCGGATGGCGCCTATGGCCAGAGTATGGCGGAGCAGTTCGCCAACGCTTTCGAAAAAGCGGGCGGCAAGGTTGTCGCCAAAGTGCTCTACACCAGCGGGCAACCCTCTTATCGCCGCGAACTGGAGCAAATCTCCCGCGCCCATCCCCAGGCCTATGTGTATACCAGCTACGGCCAAGATGCCATTGTGCTTAACCGGGAAGCCTGGGAATTGGGTCTGGATAAAACTCCCTGGTATGGCATGTATCTCACCATGGCCATCGATGGTTCCCCGGCACAGTACACCAATGGGAAAGTCGGCATGGAAGTCGCCGGCATCGATCAGCAAGCCGCCGTCGGGCACGATGGGAACTATGCCGAACTTTACCAGAGAAAATTCCATGAAAAACCGCGTTCGATCTACGGCAGCTATGCCTGGGACAGTGTAATGCTGGCGGCAGCGGCCATCGACAAAGCGCATAGCGCGGAACCCGCCGCCATGATAACGGCGATGAACACCGTCGCGCCCGCCTTTACCGGCATTACCGGCACGCTAAACCTGGATGCCGATAACCAGCGCCAGACCCAGCCATACCTGAAAGTGAAAGCCAGCAACGGCGTGCCGGTTCCCCGGTAACGCGCCAGGTCATCCCGTCAGTACAGGCCACATCATCGGGGAAAAACATGTTGCAGTTTTTGATGGATACATTGATTCGCGCCGCGGATTTGTCGCTGGTCGCGCTGGGGTTAAGTCTGGTGTATGGGCTGGTTCGGTTCGCCAACATCGCCCATATGCAATATGCCATGGTCGGCGCCTTTGTCACCGCCGCCGGGCTTCGTCTGGGTATGCCGCTGTCCCTGGCTATAGTCTTTTCCGCACTTGTCTGCGGCGTGTTATCCACGCTGCTGCATCACTGGGTATTCCAGCCATTGCTGAAAAGCGGAACGGCCAACGCCATGATTGGCTCCCTGGCGGTTTCAATGGTACTGACGGCGCTGGCCCTGGGGGTCGAAGGTTCGGCCCCGGTTAATTATCCTCTGCCGATAAGCGCGGTCTGGCAAATTGGCGACACGCGCGTCTCCTCGGATGAACTCTGGAGCCTGGGCGTTACCTGCGCCCTGATCGCGGTATTCAGCCTATTGCTGTTTCGCACGCCACAGGGCCGCGCCATTCGCGCGCTGGCCAGCAACCGGGATCTGGCGACGGCCTGCGGGTTAAACGCCAGCGCCATTATTCACAGCGTCAACCTGGTGGCGGGCATGCTGGCGGCGGTGGGGGGAAGCATGTTGGCGATGAACGCCAGCGCATGGGTCAACCAAGGCAATGATCTGATGCTGCCTGTCCTGGCGTGCGCCATTCTTGGCGGGCTGGGAAACCCCATGGGGGCCATTTTCGGCGCATTACTTATCGCCGCAACCGAAACTACCGTCACCAATATTGACTGGAGCTGGCTGTTTGGCGGCGACTTACTGTTTATTCCAGTGACCTGGGTAAACGCCTCATCCTTTGTCATTCTGCTGCTAGCGCTATTGTTGCGCCCCTATGGTCTGTTTAACCGGGAGGTACGCCGTGTCTGAGTTTGTGCTGCATATCTTTTGCCTTGCCGGGATTTACGCCGTTGTCGCCCTCGCCCTTAATTTGCAGGCGGGCTACGCCGGTTTGTTGAATTTCGGCCATATCGTGTTTGTCGGCACAGGCGCCTACGCTATTGGCCTGGGAAGCCGGTTCGATTTGCCGTTGTGGCTAATGATCCCTTGCGGGCTGCTGTGCGCCATGGCCATCAGCGTGATGATGACGCTGCTGGGCCGACAGTTAACCGCCGATTACTGGGGCATTGCCACCCTGGCTCTGGCTGAAATTCTCCGTATCGCCGTGGTCAATGAAGACACGCTGACAGGCGGCGCGCAAGGGATCGGCGGATTAGTCGCGCCCTGGTCAACCGGCGATGTCGCGGCCGATACGCGTATTTTCGCCATCATCATCCTGCTCAGCGTGGTCCTTGCCGCGCTCTGCAGCCTGCGGATAGGCGCCAGCCGGTTCGGCCGGGCGCTGCGCCTGATGCGCGAGCAACCGCAGCTCGCGATGTGCATGGGATACGCACTGCCCTGGCTGAAATGCCGCGCGTTAATGAGCAGCGCGGTCATGTGCTGCCTGGCCGGCATGTTGCTGGCTTGGTACACCGACTACGTCAGCCCGGATTACCTGCTCTCTTCTGAAACCTTTCTTATCTGGAGCATGGTGATGATTGGCGGTATCGGCAATGTGCGCGGCGTATTGCTGGGCGTGTTACTGGTGGAAGGGCTGTATAACTTCATCCCCTTTGCCAAAGACTATTTTCATATCAGCGCCGACCTGACCGGCGCCCTGCGTCTGGGGCTAGTGGGTCTGGCCTTGTTACTGTGCCTGCTGACCCGGCCAGGGGGCCTGTTACCGGAAAAGCTAAGGATCTTATCATGACCCGTTTGCTGGATGTGGCTGGCGTCAGCAAGGCCTTTGGCGGCAATCAGGTGCTGACATCCGTGTCATTGAGTCTCGATAAGGGGGAGATTCTTGGCCTGCTCGGACCAAACGGTTCCGGTAAAAGTACCCTGCTCAATACGATTTCCGGCTTTACCCGTCCGGACGGCGGCAACATTTCCCTTAACGGCCGGCCCATTACACGGCTGGCCAGCCATCGGATTATCCAGGCCGGCATCGCCCGCACGTTCCAGCTACCGGTGATGCCGGAAAAAATGAGCGTAATGGAAGTTGTCATGGCGGCCGGCACTCGCCGGCATGGATTACTCAATGGCTTACTGGGCCTGGCTTCCGGGCGCATCGCTGAACAGGAGGATAAGGCCCGCGCCGGCGATTTACTCGATAATTTGCTGTTGAGCAAGGTCAAAAACCTTCCGGCCGCCGCGCTATCGGGCGGGCAAAAAAAGTTACTGGGCATTGCCTGCGCGCTGATGGGCAAACCCGCCTTACTGATGCTGGACGAACCCATGGCGGGCGTACACCCCAAATTACGTCAGGATCTGGTGGAAACCTTGGTCAGTCTGAGCCGCCAGGGGATCTCGCTACTGGTGATTGAACACGATATGCACTTTATCAACACATTATGCCAGCGTTGCGTCGTGCTGGACCGCGGGCGGATTGTCGCCAACTGCCGCCCGGATGAACTGGCGGAAAACCAGCAGGTACTGGACGCCTACCTGGGACAGGGCACGGCGACGCTACGGGAGGCCATATGATTACCCTCGAAAACGTGGTGGCCGGTTATACGCCGGGGATTGACATCCTGCAGGGTATCTCACTGCATGTCGCGCAGGCGGAGATCGTGACGCTGCTTGGCCCTAACGGCTGTGGCAAATCCACTTTGCTGAAAGCCATTGCCGGTTTCGTTTCCCCCCGTGAGGGGCGGGTGGAAATTGATAGCCGGGAAACAGCACGGATTCCGGCGCATCTTAAGATCCGCGAATGCGCGCTGGGGTTTGTCCCGCAACTGGATAACGTATTCAACAACCTGACGGTCGCGGAAAACCTGCAAACCGGCGGGCAATTTTTACCGCCAGGGCAATGTAAGCAACGGATGGCGCAACTGGCTGAACATTATCCCTTACTGCAAAAAAAGCGGCATTGCGCCGCTTCAGCCCTTTCCGGCGGCGAGCGGCAAATCCTTGCCCTCGCCCGCGCGCTGATGCCGGAGCCGGCCGTATTGCTGCTGGACGAACCTTCCGCCGGGTTGTCGCCCAAAATGCTCACGGACGTTTTCCGGGCAATACAAACCATTCGCCGCCAGGAAAAAGTGACCATTTTGATGGTGGAGCAAAATGCCATGGAAGCACTGCATATTTCCGACCGGGCTTATGTTCTGGCCCTGGGGAAAGTGGCGATGAGCGGTCATGCGCGGGATTTGCTGGACGACCCGCGCATGCGGGAATTGTACTTTGGCGGCCGCGCCGCCTGACAGGAATAATGACGATAACAGAAGGAATAACCCCATGCCAATTACCCCGGTTATGGACCATGCGGTGATCAATGTGGATCACGAATTGGATCAGGCCCATCACTTATTTCAACGAATGGGTTTTCAACTCAGCGAGCGGGGCCATCATTCCATGGGCTCCAGCAATCATCTGGCTATTTTTGCGGACAATTACCTGGAACTTCTGGGTTATGAAAGCGCCAGGCAGCCGACTTCGCGCGGGCTGTGGCAGGCCGCGCCAGGCCTTGCCGGGCTGGTTTGGAAAACCCGTGACGCTCATGCCGTATGGCGGCACCTGCAACAATGCGGACTGGACGGCGAACCGCCCACCGCGTTTTCCCGCCCGGTAACCCTGCCGGATGGTCGCCGGACCGAAGCCAGATTCCGCATCTCACGGATTCGCGCCAGCGCCCTGGATTACGGCTTCAGTTTTTTTTGCGAGCAGCAGACACCGGAGGCCGTATGGCAGCCCGCCTGGCAAGTGCATCCCAATGGCGCGCGGGCGCTGACGGCATTTGTCATCGCCACGCCCCAACCGGAGCGTACATTGACGCTGTACCGTCAATTATTCAGCCTCAAGCCGCGCCGGGAGGCTAACGGCGGCTATGTGCTGGACTCTGGGACCTGTCGTTTGCGTATCATCCGTCATGACCAGGCAAGCCAGGAATTCGCCCTGCCCCCCGTGGCGCAAAATGCCCCGGCGAAAATGGCGGCGCTGTGTTTTCAGGTGGCATCGCTAAGCCAGCTCAAACAATGCCTTGCCCTGGGCGATATTCAGTGGCGCGAGCAGGATAACCGTGTGCTGGTCACGCAACAGCAGGCTCAATGGCTGGCAATGTGCTTTCAGACGGGGTGAACGCATGCCGCCCACACCCAGTCAACATGGGCTTGGCGAACAACAAACACAAACACAACCACGCCAATATCGACGACATCATGCAAAGGATTGACCGCGAGCCTCACGGCTGGCGGGTACCCGCCTGATATGGCATGGCGGCCTTCATATTTCTTTGGCGACGGCGCCTGATGCGGTTCAATGGAAGCGCTTTTGCCGGTACTGGCTTATCGACCAATGCAGCACGCAATGATAAAAAGGCTCTATGGCATTAATAGCGAAGACAACGGGAAATTTTGGCGCATGTGTGTGCCTGCGGGCTGTCTGAAAACGCCCTTCAGACGCAAACCGATCGTTCGAACAAAAGCACTGGATTATTTTTATAGGTTGTACTGTCAAATTGGCGGAAACCGCACTGCATCGCGATCCGTAATGAGGCAGTGTTACGAGGATCGATCATGCTGACCATCCGTTTCGCCACCCGCTGTTCCTCAAACCATACAATAGCCGACCGGACAGCCTCCGAAGCGATCCCCTTCCCTTGATAGTGATAATCGATTTTCCACATCGCCTCCGGGTATTCATCAAAAATCGCGCCATTGCCACGGTGGAAATATGCAAATCCAACCTCGCCAATAACCCGATTATCATGTTTGTCAATAACGATAAATGGACCAAAACCCAACAGGGTCCAATGGCCGATAAATCGTAACAGGCGGGACCATGCCGCCTCGGAATCCAGCGGTACTGGGGTTGGCATCGTGTTTGATGTGGGCGTCAAGGCACCCCAGAACGCCGTATATCCCGCCAGCAACTCAAGGGAATGCCGGCAAAGCAGAAGTCGGGGCGTTTCAATGACGGTTGACACCATGCTTCCTTAGAGATAGCGCGAAGGTTTTCTTAAACTAACAGTCATGGCGATAACACTCAAGGGCTGCATCCCGATAGCTGGGGTTTGCTGCCGATTGCGCCTTACCGCAATTGAACAACACTATGTCAATAGGGATGTTAACGTCTGACGATTTTACTCAATAATTGTACCATTGATTTACTTGGCGCCATGTGTAACAGGTCGAATCGTTGAGCCAGATTGATACACAAAAGCAATGCCATTGAGCCTAAAACCATGCCGGCGAAAAAAAACCAAAAAACTTTTTCCATGAACGCCTCTAATTGTCAGATACAATAATAAATTTTTAGATATAATAAAAAATACTAGAGATCATCCTTCCTCAAAAAGCAAAAGAATCAGTTTATAAATTAAGCAAAACCCATTGACGTCAACGACTAATCAACTGAAAAATCAGTATTGTCAACTGATAGAAATTACCCATAAATAAACAAAAATAAATAGCTTAGCAAAGGGCAGCCTTGGCTGATAGATTTAATTAACGCTGCTGTAATGAAGGGTTTTAGTCAATGCATTGGCTGGTTAGGCGTCTTATTAATCTCAGGCCGGGTTTGACCTGTGGCCTCATCTGGCTTTTGAAAGCCACCCGATTTTAAGATATGAACTACCTTTTTCTCTCTATCGCACTGGGCTTTTGGTTGTTATCATTGTTAGCCTGGCTCATGAATTTCATCTTCGGCGCGGCTATTTTTGGCTCGTTGACCGTGGTGTTTATCTTATTCCAAAAATTATTTCAGGAGCAGATGGAAAATATGTTCGGGAAAAATAGAAAAATGATGGATATTCCTCAAATGCAAGTTGATCCCGTGCCGGTAGTGCCGGAAAAGCCTACCCAAGTAGATGATAAACAGAATAACACGGTAATCTCCGGCGATGTACGATTCGAAGGAAATCTGGTCGCATCCGGCCAGGTGTATATCTATGGTCAAGTGTGCGGCAATATCGATGCCGGAGACGGAATGGTAAAAATCATGCATAATGGCTGGGTGAACGGAGACATTAACTGCCGAGAACTGATTATTGATGGGAAGGTGAATGGCGAATGCCGAGCCGAAGCGCTCACCATTGATGTACATGGTAATATTAGCGGAGCAATTGTATATGCCTCGCTAACGGTAAAAAAGGGAGCGATCTTGGTTGGAAAAGCGGAAAATATCGCCAAAACCGAAAAGGAAAACACAAATGTTATCGGATTTATTCCTGAGAATACTGCACAGAATAAAGATAAAATTGGAACAGCGGCAGATACCCGCCACATTGCTTTGCCAACCAGTGCAGAACATAGCTGATTTTACTCATTGAAATACCCGTCTATTCAGTGTGTTATTTCGCCAACTGACATTATATCCTGCCACGCTTGACACTGTAGTGTGGGCGGCCAAGGTCGCCCGTCCTGACATCATCCTGAACACACGCGAGCCCCTTCCCCGGGGTCCCGATGTCCAGTTGCCGGGACCTGTCCCTTTCTTTTGATGATGATTCACTTCAGCAAGGATTTTGCACGGTAGGCCATTCTTTAGGGAATAGCGATCTTTGAAGTCGGGGTCTTGCGGCACCTCTCACACAACCCTCTCTTTTTTATCAAAAAAAACTTTTCTCACCCCCCGGTTTTGCAACCTGTCGATAGAGGTTTTTTTGTGAAAAATGTCACATATTTCTCACATTTGGCAGGTTAAGTGTGGATGTTTCATTTTTGTTTGTTTTTGTTTTTTTGATTGTTACACGATGTAAATCACCTTTTGGGCTTCATGGCTCGCATATGCTTCATTCAACAAGAGCAGGTCAACTTCATTAATAAATGCGAGGAGGCGTGATATCCCAATTATCTGGCTAATATAATAACGCGGTGATGAAGCCTTCTTTAAATGCTTTCATGCATCTGAATAACGATACAGGGCGTCCTGTGGATCTTGACCCAGCCGGGCCCTATTCTTCGCCGCTATGACGGGGTATAACTCTGGCCGAAAAACCTGGGCAAAAATTATTTTAGAAATAAAAATTAATTTGAATATCACTCTGGCATTTCAACCGTAAAAACAAAAAAGGAACAATGAAATATATGAAAAATAAGGTCTGTATTCTTGGCTCCTTTAATGTAGATATCGTGGCGAGGGTCGCAAGATTTCCCCGGGGAGGCGAGTCTTTGATGGCGCTGGGCAGCACGCTGGGACCCGGCGGCAAGGGCGCAAATCAGGCACAGGCCGCGAGCCGCGCCGGAGCGAAAGTCCATTTCGTTTCCAAAGTGGGTAAAGACCAATTCAGTCGATTTGCCAGGGATCATCTTTCATCATCGGGTATCCACTCATTCAAGCTATATCAATCAGAAGAAGAGCCCACAGGCAATGCGGTAATTTATGTCTCACAGGAAAATGGCGAAAACATGATCGCCATATACGCCGGAGCCAATAAGACCGTTACAGATAACGAAGTCGCCGAATTAGCCAAAGAACTGACAGACGCCGGGGTGTTGTTACTGCAACTGGAAAACAATTTTTCCGCGACACTAAATGCCATGAAGCTTGCCAATACATTGGGAGTGAAAGTCATCATGAACCCCGCGCCATACTCCGCAGATATTATTCCGGCGCTGCAATACATGGATGTCATCACCCCGAATGAAACGGAAGCATCACTGTTATCCGGTATTGAAGTCACAAACCTGGATAGCGCCCGCCGCGCCGCGCTGGCCATCGTGGAGCTTGGAGCGCGTTGCGTGATCATCACGCTGGGCGCGCGGGGAGCGCTTCTTTATGAAAATAAACACTTCATACACATTCCGGCATTCCCGGCCCTAAGCGTAGACACCACAGGCGCCGGTGATGCCTTTAACGGCGCGTTGGCGGCCTCCCTTGCCGACAAACAGCCCCTTGCGCAAGCGGCGACTTTTGCCTCCGCGTTTGCGTCCCTGGCCGTTGAACGTGAAGGCGCGGCGAATATGCCGGACCGACGGCAGGCGCTTAACCGACTGCAAAGCAAAATTTGATGGTGTATCAGGCCGCCCGGCGGCCAAGAGGAGAGGAAATGAACAAGATTGACGGTGTGATTCCAGTCATGTTAACCCCATTCAATGCCCAAAATGACATTGACTGGCCTGGTCTTGAGCAGCTTATCGAGTGGTATCTGCAACAGGGAGTCGATGCGCTATTCGCAGTATGCCAGTCCAGCGAGATGCAATTTCTGTCACTGGCTGAACGGGCGGCCTTGGGGCGTTTTGTGGTGGAGAAAACCGCAGGCCGGGTGCCGGTAATTGTCTCGGGGCACATTAGCGATGATATTAGCGCCCAACGGGAAGAACTGCTGACCATGGCTGAAACAGGGGCTGATGCGCTAGTACTGGTCACCAACCATCTTGACCCGAAAAATCAGGGCAGCGAGGTGTTTTTCGCCACACTGAACAATTTACTTGCTGTCTTGCCGGAAACCTTGCCGCTAGGGCTGTACGAGTGCCCGGCGCCTTACCGCCGCCTGCTGAGTGACGATGAGTTTTCCTGGTGCGCCCATAGCGGACGTTTTGTGGTGCTAAAAGACGTCAGTTGCGATTTGGATACGGTAAAACGTCGCGTAAAATTGGCCCAGGGGACGTCCTTGAATGTTGTCAACGCGAATGCCGCGATTGCCTGGCCGGCTATCCAGGCGGGTTGCAAAGGATTTAGCGGCGTATTCACCAATTTCCATCCGGAGCTTTATGTCTGGCTGTACCATCACCATGCAAAAAATCCCGCGCTGGCGGATGAACTTGCCATCTTTTTATCTCTGTCGGCCGTTACTGAAACATTGGGGTATCCGAAAAACGCCAAGATTTATCACCAGCGACTGGGAACCTTCAATGACGATGTCTGCCGTGTGAATAAAGACAATGTACTGGAAAAATATTGGGGCCTGAGTGTTATCCTCGATCAAATCCATACCGGAACGGCGTTCTATAAAAATAAAATTGGTTAATTCAATTCTTGTGCAGGCACCCGAGATCATGCATTACTCTGGCGCCAAAACAAAAAGGCGCAATCTATGAACGGTAAAGTTTCCCATGACAGTGTATTGCAACGCGCAATAAATAAAGCCAAGTGGCGGATTATACCCTGTCTCATCCTTATGTATTTAATGTCTTACCTAGACCGTGTTAATGTCAGTTTCGCCAAATCGGCCTACCAGGCATCTACCGGTTTATCCGACGCGGCCTTTGCTTTTGGGGCCGGTATATTCTTTATTTCTTACGCATTATTTGAATTACCCAGCAACTTGCTGATGCACCGTGTCGGACCGCGATTGTGGTTGGTGCGTATCATGGTGACCTGGGGGCTGGTTTCTACGGCCATGAGCTTCGCCTGGAATGAACACACCTTCTATTTGCTGCGTATATTACTGGGCGTAGTGGAGGCCGGTTTTTTCCCGACGGCCATTTATTTTATCGCTCAATGGTTTCCGTCCAGCGCCCGGGCGCACATTATGGGGATCTTCTATTTTGGCTCCCCTATCGCGCTGATCATCGGCGGCCCTATTTCCGGTTTATTACTGGATCTTCACGGGCTGGGCGGCTGGGAAGGATGGCAGATTATGTTTGCGGCCGAAGGCCTGGCCGCATCCGTTCTGGGGGTTGTCCTCTGGTTCTTCCTGCATAATTCGCCACAAGAAGTGAAGTGGCTGAGCGCGGACGAGAAACGGGCGCTGACCTCGGCGTTGAATGCGGAAAACGAAGACAAAGCCCGCCATGGCCACACACGCTTTATCGATGCCGCCAGAAGTCCGATTCTGCTGCATTTTGCCGCCATCTACTTTTTGATCCAAATCACCGGCCTTGGCGTGGCATTTTATCTGCCAACGCAGGTCGCCGCACTGCTTGGCGTCAACATCGGCCTGGAGGTTGGGTTGGTCACCGCCATTCCCTGGCTATGCGCGTTAGTGGCGGGCGCCACCTGGCCGGGACTTGCCGCGCGGAAGGGCACCCCGCGACTGTTCGGCACGATTTCGCTGTGCTGTATCGCCTTGGGCCTTATCGCCTCGGGTCATGCTTCCCCCCTGTTTGCCATCGCGGCGCTCAGTTTCGTCACCATGGGCATTATGACGGCGCAACCCATTTTCTGGACATGGCCCACCCGCTACTACGGCGGTGCGGCGGCGGCGGCCAGTTTCGCGGTTATCAATAGCTGCGGCGCGGTGGGAGGCTTCGTCGCGCCCAATTTACGCACCTGGGCCGAAATCTACTTTCACACCCCTGTCGCCGGTCTCTATGCGTTGGCCATCGCCGCGCTGATTGCCGTGGCGCTTTTCATTTTATTGCCGACAGCGGAGAAGAAAATTTATGAAATCAAAGGAAAGCATTATGAACGCAACAACGCCTGAAAAAATTCTGGTGCTAACAGAACAATTTAAAAACAGTGATGCCATTTTTGATCCGCTGCGTCGAGCCGGTTACGACGTTGAAGTCAATGAAACCTTCAGGCTCCCCACGGAACAGGAGTTGATCGACAAGCTAAAGCAGAACGTGGTCGCCACCATTGCCGGCGGCGAGCCTTATACAGAGCGGGTATTTACTCAGGCGACGAATTTGAAGATCGTGGCGCGTTGGGGTGTGGGCTACGACAAGGTTAACGTCGCGGCGGCGACCACGGCCGGCGTGCCCATCGCGATGGCGTTTGGCGCCAACCATGAAAGTGTGGCCGAATTTGCTTACGCCATGGCGTTGACGTTGGCCTGCCGCTTACCTCAGCGAGATGCCATGGTCAAACGGGGAGAGTGGTTTTTCGATGGTTTTCATCCCGGATTATGGGGACGCACCGCAGGCATTATCGGCCTTGGACGCATCGGTTATGCCATGGCGCGTCGCTGCCATGGCGCGAATATGCGACTCCTTGTTTGCGATCCCTGGGCGAGCGATGAACAACTGGCAAGCGTGAACGCTGAACGTGTCAACCTGGAAAAACTGCTGCGCCAGTCAGACCTCGTTTCGATCCACGCGCCGTCGACCCCGGAAAGTCGCCACACCATCAATGCTGACACGCTGGCCATGATGAAACCCGGCGCCATTCTGATAAACACGTCGCGCGGGCCGCTGATTGATGAAAACGCCTTGGTCGCGGCCCTCAACGCGGGAAAACTGGGCGGCGTGGGCATGGATGTATACGAAGTGGAACCTTTGCCGGCCGATTCGCCGCTGCGTCAGTTTGACCATGTTTTGCTTTCGCCGCATGTCTCCGGCATGGACAAAATGGCGGAGCGCCTGGTGACCGAACGCTGTATCAATAACATTCTCGACTATCTAGGGGGAGAGAAAAACGCCCTGAAACCTTACGTTGTAAACCCGGAAGTCCTCGGGTAACGGCAATGGCCGCGCCTGCCTGATCCGGCGCGGCCACTGCCAGCACCACCTGAACGCTTACCCCTGCATAAAACATTATAGGAAGGTCATAATATGAAATATAAAAACCATTATGTTGCAGCGTTGTCCCTACTGTCCATCCTTTCGTTTTCCGCCATGGCGACGACCAGCCCGGCCCAGACGTCCATTGCCCTGAGCAACTCTTTCGCGGGAAATACCTGGCGACAGCAAATGATCGCCATCTGGAACCAGTCCGCGCAAGACGGCATCAAGCAAGGGCTGGTGGCAAAAACCAAAGTGGTCAATGCCGATAATTCCGCTCCGCAGCAGGCAAGCCAGTTAGAGAATCTGATTCTGGAGGGATGGAAAGCCATCGCCATTGATGCCGCCTCCCCCACGGCCCTGAATGGATCCATTCAGGAGGCTTGTCAACAGGGCGTGGTGGTCGTGGCGTTCGACGCCCAGGTCACGGCGCCTTGTGCTTACAACGTTGTGTATGACTATAAAAAAGTGGGTGAAATCCCGGCGCAATTTGTTGCAGACAAGCTCAACGGCAAAGGCAATGTTCTGGTGGTTCGCGGTCTGGCGGGAACCTCCATTGATGCCGATGAATTCGCCGGGGCGCAAAGTGTTTTCAAACGCTATCCCGGAATAAAGATAGTGGGTATGGTTAATGGCAATTGGACGGAAAGCGTGGCGCAAAAAGAAGTGTCGGCGATTCTGCCCTCCTTGCCGCAGGTGGACGCGGTCCTGGCGCAAGGCGGCGACAGCTATGGCATCTATCAGGCATTCAAATCCGCTGGCCGAAAGATTCCGTTGATTACCCTGGGGGGACGCAGCGAAGAGTTGGCGTTATGGAAGAAGCTCAATGAAGAGACTGCCGGCGGCTATGACAGCGTCTCTTCATCCACTGTTCCCGGCGTGTCTTCCGTGGCCTTCTGGGTGGCGCAGATGGTATTGGCAGGCAAAGACGTGCCAAAAGTCATTCATATGCCATTGCTCAAAATTCATGTAAAAGATATTGATCAATGGATTGCGGCAACGCCCGATGGCAGTGTGGCAACCTCTGTCTATTCGCGCCAGTGGACTGAACAGTTGGTAAAAGCCAACCTGGAAAACGGTCCGCTGCCGGAATCCCCCCTGCCTGGCGGTCATAATTAAATGAATGCGATGTTTAATTTCGAGCCGGCCCCACCGCATGCCGAACACGAAATTATCACCCTGGCGAAGGTGTCGCGGCATTTCGGTGCCGTGACAGCCCTGGCGGAGGCTGACCTGACGATTCGCGCAGGTCGGATGTTGAGCATTCTTGGCCATAATGGCGCGGGTAAATCCACACTGATAAAGATTCTGGCCGGTACGTTATCGCCTTCCTCCGGCAGCATAGTGATTAAGGATGAAGACATAGCGGGACATTACACTATGCGGGTCGCCTATCAGCGCGGTATTCGCTGCGTGTTCCAGGAACTGTCGCTGTGCCCTAATTTGCGGGTGTTCGAGAATACCCGGGTGCTGCATGCCAGCTTACGCGGTCTGGGGTGGCGTAAACAGGCGAAAACCCTGATTGCCGGCGCGCTGGATCTGATCTTCCCCGGCCATGGCATTGATGTCAATTGTCTGGTAAGCAGCCTGACGCTGTCTCAGCGGCAAATGGTGGAAATCGCTCGCGCCTTTACCGTCACGGATACCCCGGTTCGTGTCATGATCCTTGATGAGCCGACCTCCTCGCTTGATCCCTCGGCGGCGGAACAGTTACTGAGTTTCACGCGTAAAGTTCGTCAGTACGGTATCGCCTGTGTTTTTATCTCGCATAAGTTACGCGAAATCGTCGATTACAGTGACGATATCGTCATTATGCGGGATGGACATATTTCCTCCGTGGAGGCCTCGCAAGGGTTATCAGAAGCGGATTTACTTGATCGAATGGGCATGGTGGCCGCCGGTGCCCAGGACAACATTGCCATGCCGGCATTAGGACATGCCGGGCAAAGGTGCGTCGAACTTCTCAGTACCCGCGACAGCGCGATGCCATTTTATGTGCGTCCAGGCGAAGTGGTAGGCCTGGCGGGTCTGGCCGGTCAGGGGCAGCGTGAACTGTTGTTGCGTATTCTCGCCGGCGCCCGTGGCAAAGACAGACAAATGCGGGTTGCGGGCAGCGCGGTATACATTGCCGGGGATCGGCAAAACGAAGGGCTGTTTCCCCTCTGGTCGGTGGGTGAAAATCTGACGATTGGCCTGCTGGATAAGCTGAGTCGGGGCGGATTGATCGACCTTGCGGCGGAACGTGATGTTGCCGCCGCATGGCGCGAAAAACTGAATATCCGGGTCCCTTCCATTGATGATGCCATTACCGGACTCAGCGGCGGCAATCAGCAAAAAGTGCTGGTTGCGCGTGCCCTCGCTTGCGAGCCGGATGTGGTATTGCTCGACGATCCGCTGCGCGGAGTCGATGTACATACCAAAAATGAACTTTATCGCGAAGTTCGCGGCAGGCTCGGCGGCGGTTGCAGTTTTGTCTGGTTTACCACTGAAAATGCTGAATTGGCGATATGCGACCGTATCTATGTTTTTAAAGAAGGCGCCATCACCGATAGTTTTGCGCAGCATGAATACAGTGAAGACCGCTTAATCCGCGCGTCTTTTCATGAGGGAGGTGTGCGTGTCCAGTAATCCGGCAGGTCAATTTGCCTTATCCCGTATTTCACCGTCCGCGCTGCGCACCATTATCCCTCTGGCGGCCCTGGCGTTGCTGCTCACGGTCACCCTATGGCTACAACCGCGCGTGATGTCTTATTTCGGTTGGACATTATTGCTGAAATTCTCATTGCCGTTAATATTCGCCACGCTATCGCAGTTGTGCGTCTTGACGCTGGGCGATGTTGATCTGGGAATCGGTCCGTTTATTTCCCTGGTTTGCTGCATTGCGGCGACGATGCTACCCGGCGCGCCATTGCTGGGATGGGCCGCCCTGGCGGTTTGCGTATTGCTCTACGCTGGAATGGGGGTGCTCATCCACTGGCGACAACTGCCTTCGATTGTGATGACGTTGGGCGCCGCCTTTGTTTGGCTTGGAGCGGCGCTGTTGATCCTTCCCAGCCCCGGCGGCCAGGCCCCGCTATGGTTATCTCAGTTTACCGGCTGGCGTCCGCCCTTTATACCGCTGCCGGCGCTGGTCGCGGTGCTGATGGCGTTGCTGGGGCATGTGTTTATGATGCGTACCGCATTGGGGGTTATTTTGCGCGGCGCAGGCGGCAATCAGGCCGCTATCGCCCGCGCGGGCTGGTCGTTGGGCGTTATCCGGGCCGTGCTGTACGGCATGGCCGGGATACTGGGGGTTATTGCCGGTTTGATGCTTACCGGCATTAACACCACCGGCGATCCGCTGGTGGGTAATCAGTATACCCTGCTTTCCATTGCCGGCGCGATTATTGGCGGCGCTGAGTTTAGCGGCGGGATCATCTCTCCCATCGGCGCGGTGGTGGGGGCGATCATTATGCTTCTGACCGGGTCCGTACTCTCTTTCATGAATGTATCCACCGACTGGCAGCTTTGCCTACAGGGCGGATTGCTGATCCTGGTGCTGAGCCTGCGCGCGTTTACCGCACGGCGAGGGAGTTGAAAATGAAATTTGCCACAATACAGACCGTCAGATTTATACAAGGTCGCCCATGGATCTGGGCCTGTTTGGGGTCGCTGGCGGTATGGATTGCCGCAATGGTATTTGCCCATGGCCAGGGCGCCATGGGCATTTTACTGATTTCGCTTCAGTTTGCCACTTTTTATGTGTTGGTGGCGCTGGGGCAGATGCTGGTTATCTCCTGCGGCAGCGGCAACATCGATCTCTCCGTTCCCGGCGTGATGACCCTTGCGGCCTACGTGGGCCTGGGGGTTGCCCATGCCAGCAACGCATCGATTCCCCTGGCGCTGTTGGCCGTCGCCGGGGTCGGCGTGGGCTGTGGCGTGTTTAATCTGATATTGATTGAGGGATTGAAGATACCGCCAATGATAGCCACCCTGGCATCGGCGTTCGTTACACAATCCCTGGCTATCGCCTGGTCGCGCGGCGCCAGCCCGCTACCGCCCGCGTACCTGAGCGATTGGGTTGGAATGCGATTGCTGCGGGTACCGTTGCTGGCCATCGTGATAATGGCGCTGGCCGCGGCCATCGCGCTATGGCTGAAAAGAACCCGTACCGGACGGACGCTATTGGCGACCGGACAAAATATCCGCGCGGCGCAGTTGACGGCGCTGCCTGTTCGACGCGCCCTTGCCCTGGCATATATTGCCTCGGCGCTGTTCGCCGCGCTCTGTGGTTTACTGCTTTCTTCCTTCGTAGGCGGGGCGTCGCTGGATTTGGGCCAGGATTATCAGCTTATGTCTATCGCCTGCGTGATCCTGGGAGGCACTTCGGTATCCGGAGGCTATGCCACCACGCTCGGCGTATGGTGCGCGGCGATGTTGCTGGTGCTGACCATCACCATGCTCAATATTTTGCAGGTAAGTCCCGGTACCCGTTATCTCGTCACCGGCTTGATTATTGTTGCGGTGCTGGCCATGGCGAAAAAACAGGGCGGAGGCACGAACTGATGCGCGCCATCCCTCGCATAGATTGCCATCACCATTTGTGGCGGCCCTCATTGTACTCGTATCCATGGCTACAGCCTGATGCGCAACGTCCCACGGATATTTTCCCCGATCTTGCCCCCATCGCGGGGGATTACTGGCTGAATGAGTATTTGCAAGATGTACAGGCCGCGGGGGTCGTGAAAAGCGTGCATCTGGATAGTGGCTATGTCCCCACCGACCCGGTGGGGGAAACCCGCCTTTTACAAAATCTGGCGGATAAATACGGCTTTCCCCACGGCATCGTGGCGCGGGCGGCACTTGAACAGCCGGATATCCAGGCCAATCTGGAAGCCCAAACGCAGTATCCCAATATACGCGGCGTGCGCCATATCCTTAACTGGCACCCCGACCCGGCAAAACGTTTTACTTCACGCGGCGACTGGATGCAGGATCGCCATTGGTTAAACGGGTTTGCCTTGCTGGCCCGATATAACCTCTCCTTCGATTTGCAAATCTGGCCGCAGCAGATGCCGGCGGCGGCGGCGCTGGTCCGCCGCTTCCCTGAGACGTCGGTTATCCTCAATCACGGTGGGATGCCCCTGTGGCGCGATGCGCAGGGATGGCGTGTCTGGCAAAAAGGGATACGGCAGTTAGCCGCTTATGACAATGTCACAGTGAAAATCTCCGGTCCCGGCATGGTGTTCCCTCATTGGACCACAGAGGAAATACGCCCGTGGATAGAAGAGATCATTGAGGTATTCGGCATCAACCGGGTCATGTTCGCCAGTAATTTCCCGGTGGATAAACTGTACGGTGGTCTTATTAAACTCTACCAGGCCTTTGATACCATCACGGCAAATTTAAGCGACAGCGAGGCGCGGGCCGTGTTTTACCATAATGCCGCACGGGTTTATCGGCTTGGATAAACGCGAAAGCAACGCCTGGTTGACATTCCCCGGCGTGACATACGGCGATCCGTCATCAGGCGAACCCGCGTCAGCACCGAAACGGAACGCCTGGCGGAATTTGGCGTTAAGCCTATTCATTAACAAACGTTTGCGCCTGGCGGGTGATAAACTCAGCGAAGGATGCGACGCCGGACGCCAGGTGACGGTCTTTGGGCGTGACAAGGTAAATGGCCCGCTCAAGCGCCAAATCGTCGAAAGGCAGGATAACGATGTCTTTATGACGGAACTGGAACAGCGTTAACCCGGTAGTGATGCTGATACCATAATTGGCGGCGATAAGCCCCATCATGGTGGTGAGTTGCCGCACTTCCATCTGATAGTCAAAACTCAAGGCGAGATTTTCACAGAGTTTGTCGGTGTATTGCCGAATACTGGTGCCCACGCTAAAACCGATGAACGGATAGCGGCAAACCCGATCCAACGAAACCGAGCGCCGTTTCGCCAAGGGATGATTGCGGTGGCAAAGTAAGTAAAACTTGTCGGAAAACAATAAGGTCGAATTGAATGTCGTAAGCGAGGGCTGTCCGGCGGTAAGCGCTAAATCCGCCTGTCCGTCCAGCAGCGCTTTTAAGCAACGATCCCATTGCGTGTCCACCAGTTTCACTTTACTCAGGGGGGCGGTTTTGCTGTATTTGACCAGTATCTCCGGTAACCACTCCACCGCAAGGGACGGTAAAACCGCCAACGTAATATCAGCGCTATTGCCCGCCGCCCGCGCTTTGATTTCGCCGACGGCGTCATCGTGACTTTGCACAACATTGCGCGCCAGATCGAGAAAATGCAGCCCATCGGCATTGAGCAACACCCGTCGGGTATCCCTGTCAAACAAACGATAACCGATTTGCTCTTCCAACGAGGCAATCAGCGCGCTGAATGCTGGCTGCGAAAGATTAAAGCGGCGGGCGGCCTGAGTAAAACTGTCGGCCTCGCTCAATATCAAAAACGCTCTCAACTGTTTTACCGAAAGATTCACAACCCCACCTCAATTATCGCCATAATCATTAATACTATCGGTATTACCGTTTAATAAACATGCGCGATAGAGCGTTTTATGACCCACGCCACATTTAATATTATTGATGCCTGAATACTTGTTAGGCCGTCATACCTCAAGCCGCCTATTTTGTCGGCCATAACACAATTTGACGTGCTCAGGTTCTATGCCAAAATGACGAATTTCATTCGTAATAACAACAATTCGAATACCAAATTTCTATTCAACTGAATGTTTTTTCTGACGAACCTATATTTATTGAAAAATCGAATAGGTTTATTTTCTTCGCAAATTAATCTCGTTTACGTTGATAAGCAATAAGCTCATCGAAAGTACAAATTAGTTAATTCACATTTCCCGTGGTAAAAAAGAGCATCCCAAATGAGTATCGCCCGCCATTACAAGTCGACAACACATTGCGCGTATTCATTTAACAAAAAAAGAGATCAATGAAAAGGGTTTAAGGAGAAACATATGTTGGCATTGATAGGTGTGCTAACCATAGCCACCCTATTATTTTTTATTATGTCAAAAAGACTGTCGCCTTTGGTGGCTTTGATTGTCATTCCGGTGATTGGCGCCCTGGCCGCGGGGTGCGGGGCCGATACCGCAAAATATGTCGTCCAGGGAATAACCAAACTTGCCCCGATGGCGGCAATGTTCGTCTTTGCCATCACATTTTTTGGCGTGGTGACCGATGCCGGCATGTTTGATCCTATTGTTCGCGGGATTTTGCGTTTCGTCGGGACTAACCCGGTCAAGATCATCATCGGTACGGGCGTGCTGGCGCTTATCTCTCACCTTGACGGCAACGGCGCAGTGACCTTTTTGATCACCATACCCACCATGCTGCCGCTCTTCACGCGTTTGGGCATGGATAAACGGATCTTGTTGGGCATAACGGCACTGAGCGCGGGCGTGAATTTTTTGCCCTGGACCGGACCGATGATCCGCGCGTCCGCCGCGCTTAACATACCGACTCATGATCTCTTTTTACCGTTACTTCCGGCGCAAACCGCAGGTCTGTTGTTTATGGCGGCCATGGGCTGGTACTGGGGCAAACGGGAGGAAAAACGCCTGGGCGCCGCGCATTTCGCCGCGGCGGCCGGTGATTTTCACCACCATAAGGCGCTCAATGATCAAGAAAAAGCGCTGCGCCGCCCGCATCTTTTTTGGGTCAATATCAGCTTGGTCATTGCCGTTATCGGCACGATGGTTTTTACGCGCATCTCGCCGACGGTGGCGTTTATGATAGCGCTGACGCTGGCGCTGATGATTAACTACCCCAATGTGGAAATGCAAAAAGAACGCATCAACGCCCATGCGAAAGCGGCGCTGATGATGGCCAGCATATTGTTCGCGGCGGGCGCCTTTACCGGGATTATGGGTGGCGCAGGTATGCTAAAAGCCATGTCCCGCGCCGCGGTGGTCATTATGCCCGATACCCTGGCCTCGCATATTCCCTTTATTGTCGGTTTGATTTCCATGCCGTTATCCATGGTATTCGACCCGGATTCCTATTACTTCGGCATCATGCCGGTTATCGCCCACACCGTCCAATTAATGGGTGTTCCGGCAATTCAGGTGGCTCAGGCATCCGTGCTCGGGCAAATGACCACCGGGTTTCCCGTCAGTCCGCTGACGCCGGCAACATTTCTGCTGGTGAGTCTTGCCGGGGTTGATTTGGCCGATCATCAAAAATTTACCATTCCGGTGTTGTGGGCGGCCAGCGTCATGATGACCTTTATCGCCATGCTCACTGGTGTATTCCCGTTTTAACCTTCGAATTTCATGCTGTAAATAAGGAAATAGAATGAAAACAATCCGAATCGGTTCAGGTGCCGGCTATGCCGGCGATAGAATTGAGCCAGCGGTTGAACTGGCGGAAAAAGGCAATCTTGATTATCTGGCTTTTGAATGTCTGGCGGAACGCACCATCGCCATTGGCCAAAAACAAAAACGACAGGATCCGCATAAAGGCTATAACGAACTGCTGGAAGCGCGTATGCGCGCGGTATTACCGGCCTGCCAGGAAAAAGGTATCCGTATTATTTCCAATATGGGCGCCGCCAATCCCCTGGCCGCAGGAGAAGCGGTAGGTAAAGTGGCCCATGAACTTGGCCTGGACGACTTGAAAGTCGCCGTCGTCACCGGCGATGACGTTTTGTCATTGATGACAGGACTGGACTTATGCCTGGATGAGGCAGGGGTGCCGGTATCACGTTTGAATAAAACGATTATTTCGGCGAATGCGTATTTAGGCAGCGCGGGGTTAGTGGCAGCGCTCGCGACCGGCGCCGATATCATTATCGCCGGCCGGGTTGCCGATCCTTCGCTATTTCTTGCGCCGGCAATATATGAATTTGGTTGGGCGGCGGATGACTGGCACCGACTGGGACAAGGAACCTGTGTCGGCCATCTGCTGGAATGCGCCGGGCAGGTCACCGGCGGCTATTTTGCCGATCCGGGGGTGAAAGACATTGAGGACCTGGCCCGTCTGGGATTTCCGCTGGCGCAAATCAATGAAGACGGCAGCGCGATAATAACCAAAGTCGCGGGTTCCGGCGGTCGCGTGACGGTGGATACCTGCAAAGAGCAACTCCTTTATGAAATTCACCGTCCCGATCGTTATCTCACCCCCGATGTGGTGGCTGATTTCAGCCACGTGCGGTTTCGCGAATGCGGCCAGGATGCCGTATACGTCAACGGCGCGACCGGGATGCCGCGCACAGACAGTTTGAAGGTTTCCGTGGGCTATCCGGATGGTTTTATCGGCGAGGGGGAAATATCGTACGCTGGACCCGGCGCCGTAAATCGTGGCCGATTGGCGCTGAATATTGTGCGTGAACGTTTTGCCTTGTGTCAATTCACCCCGCTGGAGTCGCGTTTTGACTTGATTGGCGTCAACGCCCTGCACGGTGAAACCCGCGGACATGACAGCGATCCTTACGAAGTACGCGCCCGGGTCGCCGCGCGATGCGCCACTCGCGATGAGGCAATACATATCGGCGATGAAGTGGAAACGCTCTATACCAACGGTCCGGCGGGCGGCGGCGGCGTAACCAAATCAGTTAAAGAGATCTTGGCGATGGACTCGACGCTTATTCCACGTCATTACGTTCAACATCATGTAACCGTATTGGAGAAAGGAAAATGAAATTACGCGATATCGCACATTCGCGCACCGGCGATAAAGGCAATATTTCCAATATTTCATTAATTGCCTGGAATGCCGATGATTATACTAAGCTGGTCGAACAGGTTACCGCCGAAAAGGTTAAAGCCTGGTTTGGCGATATTGTCGCCGGTGAGGTTATACGTTATGAATTACCTGAGCTGGGCGCTTTGAATTTTGTCATGTACCAAGCGCTCGGCGGCGGCGTAACACGCTCGTTGGCGTTGGATATGCATGGCAAGGGCCTCAGTTACGCATTACTGGATATGTCAATTTAACGTCTTCTGACGGCTTAATGAAAATCACTGGCGGGATAATAATCCCGCCCTGGCGTTGTCACGCCTGAAAACATCCGGTAGAGAGAGTATGAAGAATAAAAGAATCACCACCGCGCAATTTCATGAATTATTACATGACGGGATGACCATCATGTTTGGCGGTTTTATGGGCGTCGGCACGCCGGAGCATCTGGTCGCTGAGATCATTCGCTCCGGCGTCGGGGAATTAACCTTGATAGGCAATGATACCGCTTTTTCTGATAAAGGCGTGGGGCCGCTTATCGCAAATGGACAGGTTAAAAAAGTCATCGCCTCGCATATCGGCACCAACCCGGAAACCGGCAAAAAAATGATGGCCGGCGAGCTGGAGGTGCAATTGGTTCCACAAGGCACGCTGGCGGAACAAATCCGCGCCGGCGGCGCCGGCCTGGGCGGTTTTCTCACCCAAACAGGCGTGGGCACGATCGTGGCGGAGCATAAACACACCTTGGTTATCGAGGGTGAAACATGGCTGGTGGAGCGCCCGTTGCGGGCCGATTTAGCCATACTGCTGGCCAGTGGCGCCGACGTTATCGGCAATCTCGTTTACGACCTGACCGCCCGCAATTTCAACCCCATTATGGCGCTGGCCGCCGATGTCGTGGTGGCCGAAACGGCAAGTGTTGAATCCGCCGGCCATATCGCACCGGAGCATGTCGTCACGCCGGGGGCCCTGGTGGACTATTTGTTTATGGAGGCCGACTGATGAACGCAAAAGAACGTATCGCCCGCCGCGTGGCGCTGGAGCTGCATGACGGCGACATCGTCAACCTGGGCATTGGCTTGCCGACCCGGGTCGCCGATTATCTGGCTGATGATATTCAGGTGACATTCCAGTCGGAGAATGGGTTTCTGGGTCTCGGCCCGCTTGGCGACAGCCATGCGGCATTGGTGAATGCGGGAGGTCAGCCCTGTGGCATGGTGCCTGGCGCGGCAATGTTCGATAGCTGTTTTTCCTTCGCGCTCATTCGCGGCGGCCACGTCGATGTCTGCGTACTCGGCGGCCTGCAAGTTGATGAACAAGGCAATCTCGCCAACTGGGTAGTCCCGGGGAAAAGCGTCCCCGGCATGGGCGGCGCGATGGACCTGGTCGCCGGATCCAAAAAGGTCATTATCGCCATGGAGCATCGCGCGAAAAACGGTGAGCCTAAGCTATTGCACCGCTGTAGCTACCCTTTGACCGCCGTGGGCAAAGTCAGCAAAGTCATTACCGAATATGCCGTATTCAGTTTCATTAACGGTGAAATGCGCCTGGACGAAATCGATGAAACCCTCACCTTGGATGAGCTTCGCTCCTGGACCGAAGCGGATTTTCACCTCTCTGACAGCCTGCGCGCAATGCCAACACCGGAGGCCCGGCAATGAAAGATTCCGTTGTTATCGTTAGCGCGAAACGCACGCCGATCGGCAAATTCGCCGGCAGTTTATCGGAACTTCCGGCCGTGATGCTTGGCGCCGCCAGCGTGCGGGGGAATTTGTGTGATCTGCCCGATGAGATCGCTATTGACGAGGTGATTCTCGGTAATGTTTTACAGGCCGGCATGGGACAAAACCCGGCGCACCAGGTCACGCGCCATGCCGGTATGGCGCTGTCGGTCTCGTCCCTGACCGTTAATAAAGTGTGCGGTTCCGGGCTCAAAAGCGTTGTGCTCGGCGCGCAATCCATTCTCAGCGGCGATAACCGGGCCTGTATCGTCGGCGGAATGGAAAACATGAGCGCCGCCCCTTATGTGCTTCCCCGCGCCCGGCAAGGCTATCGCATGGGCAATGGCGAATTGATCGATGTCCTGATCAACGATGGGCTCTGGTGCGCTTTCAACCACTACCCTATGGGGATCACCGCGGAAAATATCGCTAAACGCTATCGGTTAAGCCGTGAAGAACAAGATCAGGTGGCGCTGGTATCGCAACAGAAAGCCGTTGCCGCCATCAAGGCCGGTTATTTCCGCGAGGAAATTGTCCCGATAACGTTGCAGAATAAAAAAGAAACGCGCTTATTCGACACGGACGAATTCCCCCGTGCAGACACGACCCAACAGTCATTGGCGAAACTGCGCCCGGCTTTCGATAGCGCGGGTACGGTAACGGCGGGCAACGCTTCCGGGATCAACGATGCCGCCGCGACACTGGTTTTGATGTCGGAAAGCGCGGCGCGCCAACAAGGGATTATGCCGCTGGCGCGGGTCAAAAGCTGGGCATCCGCCGGCGTGGACGCCAGTATGATGGGTCTGGGGCCCATTCCGGCAACCCGGATGGCGCTGGCGAAAGCCGGTATGTCGGTTGCGGATATAGACTTAATCGAAGCCAATGAGGCGTTTGCCGCCCAATATATTGCGGTCGCCCGCGAGTTGGATTTTCCACAGGAGAGGGTCAACGTGAATGGCGGGGCCATCGCCCTGGGACATCCCATCGGCGCAAGCGGCGCGCGCATTCTGGTGACGCTGGTTCATGCGCTGCGGCAACGGCGCAAAACCACGGGCCTGGCCACGTTGTGTATCGGCGGCGGCCAGGGTATCGCCATGATAATCGAGCGGTGTTGACACCCGGGGCGCCCCGCCGCGCCCGGCATGACGGAGGGCCGGGCGCGGGCGTCGGTTGATGACCGCCGCCGCGCGCATCCACATCGGCATGGACTTTGACATCAATGGGGATTTGCCTTGTGAACGCACCCAGCCGCACAGGGCAACACCCTCCATGGAAAACACTTCTTTCATCAATATTCACTAAACGAATTTTTCAAACGATTTTCGCTTGAATTTGTTTATGGCTTACCTTGACACCCGACAGTCTCAATCTTCAACGAGAACGAAACCACTTTGACAAGTCGCTCGGAACGCAATGGCCGACGCGCGCCTCTCACGACCACGTTGTTCCGGCGTTTTCACCGGCGTGATTAGGCGATATCCCGCCGACGCCCATTGACGAAACCGCGCCGCTTCACGTAAAACCCGGCGCGCCGCCGGGTCAGGCAGTGTTTTAGTGACGGAAAAACCGGCTCATGGTTATTTTATGCGCGAACTTGAACTATTTTCCGCCGTAAAGGCGAATGCGGGTTTGGATTTCAGTACCCCGCTGAACAAAATTTTGGCCAGCCAACGGTATGTGATGGGTACGGAGATGCTCTCTTTTGAAACCGAGTTCGCCAACTATCTTGGCGTCGGCCATTGTATTAGCGTCGCCAACGGGTCGGACGCATTGGAACTTGCCCTCAGGGGTCTGGCGGTGAAGGCGGGAGATCGCGTGGTCACGGCGGCCAACGCGGGATTTTATGCCAGCGGCGCGATTCATGCCGTGGGCGCCAGGCCGGTTTATATCGATGTCGATCCCACGACGCTAACCCTTTGCCCGAACGCACTGGCGGCGGTGCTTGATTCGCCGGTGGCCGCCATCGTCGTGACGCATCTCTATGGCCAGCTTGCCGATATCGAGGCCATTGTCCGTTTGGCGTCGCTGGCGGGTATACCGGTTCTCGAGGACTGCGCGCAAGCGCACGGCGCACGGCGCAACGGCAGACTGGCGGGCAGCTTTGGCGCCGTCGGCTGTTTTAGCTTTTACCCCACCAAAAATCTCGGCGCGTTGGGCGATGGCGGCGCGGTGGTCACCCATAGCCACGAAATGGCGGCGCGCATGCGCCAATTGCGGCAGTATGGCTGGGGGCGAAAATATCAGGTCACCCTGCCCGGCGGACGCAACAGCCGAATGGACGAGATACAAGCGGCGGTTTTACGCGTTAAGTTACCCTATCTGGACCGGTGGAATGCCCAACGGCGTTCGATCGCCAAACGCTATAACGCGGCGTTCGGCAGGTTTAATGTCCGTCTGCCATGTTCCACCGCAGCGGACTATGTCGCACATCTTTATGTCATCCGGCTGGCGGACCGGCAACAATTTATCCATGCCCTCAGGCGCAATGCGATCAAAACCGATATCCATTATCCGATACCCGATCATCGCCAGGCGGCCTATGCCGCCAAGCTGCCCTATCCGCTGACCGTTACCGAGCAGGCCTGTGAAACCGTGGTTTCCCTTCCGTGCTATCCCGGACTGACCCGCGATGAAATCGATCGCGTGATCGCCTCGGCCACAGCGTATTTCCAGCAGGAGGACCGCGTGTGCTGACGCTTGTCATCCCCGTCTATCGCAACGAAAGCAATCTTGCCGATTTGCTGGCGTCGCTCAATGACATGCGCCACCAGTTGGGAGAGGCGCTGGAGGTGGTTTTCGTGGTGGACGGCAGCCCCGACCGTTGCTATGAACAACTGCATGACCTGCTGCCAAAACAGTCTTTCCGGTCGACGCTGGTGCTGCTGTCGAAAAACTTCGGCTCGTTTATGGCCATCAGGGCGGGCCTGCATTATGGCAGCGGCGATCGTTTCGCGGTTATGGCCGCGGATTTACAGGAGCCGCCGGAACTGGTTCTGGCTATGAATCGGATTTTATTGCAGCAACATACCGATGTCGTCGTCGGTACGCGCGAAAACCGCCGTGATCCCTGGTTAAGCCGCCTGACCGCGAAACTCTTCTGGGGCCTGTACCGTCGTTACGTCATACCGGAAATGCCTGCCGGCGGCGTGGATGTTTTCGCCTGCAACCGGACATTCCGCGACACGCTGCTCGCCTTGGAAGAGCGCCACAGTTCGCTCATCGCCCAGATCTTCTGGCTTGGATATCGCCGCCAGGTCGTGACCTATTCCCGACGGGCCCGGCGTCATGGGCATTCCGCCTGGACATTGAGCAAGAAGGTCAACTATATGATGGACAGCATCTTTTCCTTCACCGACCTGCCCATCAAACTGTTGATAGGGGTCGGCGCGCTGGGCGCCGCCCTGGCCGCGGTATTGGGTATCCTGACCTTGTTCGTGAAATTTTCCGGCGCCGCCCCCATACCCGGCTATGCCATGATGATGTTGACCATCACATTTTTAGGTTGCCTGATCCTCCTGGGTCTCGGCACTGTCGGCTCTTATGCCTGGCGGACTTACGAAAACACCAAGCATCGGCCTCTCGCCATCCCGATGCGGGTAGACGTGTTTGGAGGCGGGGATGGTTAACAGCGACAACGTCTTTATCCATCCCTTGGCGATATGCGAGTCGAAAGCCATAGGCGCAAACACGCGTATCTGGGCGTTCGCCCATGTCTTGCCAGGCGCGAGCCTGGGCGGTGACTGTAATGTCTGCGATCATGTGTTTATTGAAAATGACGTGCGGATAGGGCATAGGGTGACCTTAAAGTGCGGCGTACAGGTATGGGACGGCATTCGTATCGAAGACGATGTCTTTGTCGGCCCCAATGTGACCTTTACCAATGATCCTTTCCCGCGCAGCAAAGCCTATCCGCCAACCTTCGCCCGGACGGTGATCCGCAAAGGCGCTTCATTGGGCGCCAACAGCACCATACTGCCTGGGCTGACAATCGGCGCCAACGCCATGATAGGCGCGGGCGCCGTGGTCACGCGCTCCATCCCGGCCAACGCCATCGTGGCCGGCAACCCCGCCAAGATTATCGGCTATGCCGACGCCCTGCCCCTTTGCCAGAATGGGGACCACGCCAGGGACAAGACGCCGGCGCGATTAAACACCTTGGTAAAAGACGTCACCGTGCATACCATGAACAACTTTACCGATATCCGCGGCAGTTTGTCCGTCGGTGATTTTGCCAGCGTGATTCCTTTTACACCGTTACGCTATTTCCTGGTCTATGGCGTTCCCACCGAACAAATCCGCGGGGAACACGCGCACCGCGTTTGCCATCAGTTCCTTGTCGCGGTTAAGGGGTCGGTGCATGTCGTGGCCGATGATGGAAGACATCGTCAGGAATTTATTCTGGATACCCCCGTCCAGGGGGTTTATCTACCGGCGATGACCTGGGGCATTCAATACCGCTACTCATCCGATGCCATTTTGATGGTATTTGCCTCCCATCGTTACGACGCGGCGGACTATATTCGCGACTATGACGAATTTAAGGCACTGACCGACAACCGCTATATCGGGCAACCGTGATATTGACGCGACTCGCATGGCGCAAGGGGGATTTTATCCGCTTCCTGCTGTCAGGGGGCCTGAATACCGCCCTGACCTATGCTATTTACCTGTTGCTGCTTAACGTTTGCGGCTACACCGCAGGATATACCGTCGCCTACGTGGCGGGGATAGTATTTGCCTATATCATGAACCGTTGTTACGTTTTCAAACATCATCGCGGATTGAAATCCATTATCTGGCTGCCCTTGGTTTATTTTTTCCAGTATTCGGCAAGCATCGCCATTGTCTGGTGCTGGGTTGAAATACTGGATTTCTCCACGCGTTCAGCCCCGCTGGTGGCGATTGCCATCACGCTGCCCATGACATACGGCCTTTCAAGGCGGCTTTTTCGACCAAGGGATATCACGTAACCGCACCGAGAACATATCGGCACGACAGTAGGGATAATCTGACATGGAAAAGATATCTAGCGTATTGGATAGAATTGACCTGTATTTAGCCGCAAGGGTGGCGCAGGCTCGTCATGAGGGCTTTAGACTGCGTGAGCTGGGGGTGTTGATATTTATTGGCGCCGTGTGCTATGGGTATTTTTTGACCACGTTCTCCTTATCAATCGATAATGAGGCCGCCGCCCTGCGGCACCATCCCGAAATATGGGTCGGTCAGGGAAGATGGTTCACTTTTCTGGTTGAGAAATATCTATTACAGCAACCCTCAGTCCCGTTTGCCCCTTATGTCATTCTCATCGTTGCCTTCGCGGTTTCCTATGCTGCGCTGCTGCGCGCCCATGGGTATCGCGAGAGTTGGCGCACATATCTTTGCTATCCGGTTTTCTGCGCCTTTCCCACCTGGTGGGCAATCGGGACATTTTACGCCAACATCCCCGCATTAGCCCTAGGCCTGATGCTTATCAGCCTGGGGGCATATCTGTATTTTGGCGAAGGATATTCCGGGAACATAACCGTCCACCATTCCATTGTCAAAAACAGTGTGATTATCGGCATGCTTTCATGTGCCATTGCCGCTTATCAATCCTTGATCCTGATGTTTGCCGCTTATGCGTGCGGTATTTTATTGACCCGGCGTTTGCATACCGACGGGAGGATGGACACCGCCCCCCTTAAAACACTGGCGATGGCTATTTGCCGATTGGCATGCCTGATTATATTATCCCTGGTTTTATATGAAGCCAGTAATAAATTGACGCAAAAGTTCATCATGACCGACAGCGGTTATATTGCTAAAGCCTTTTTCAATTATACCCGAACGCTTAAAGAGCCTGTAACCGTGCTGTTGGCCATATTACGCGAACAGGCGGCTATCTACGGCGGCGCGACACAACGTTATGGCGCGGCGTTGACCATCAATGGCCTGATCATCGCCCTGGCCAGCCTGGCGATATTACGGACCCGCATCGCCGCCTCATGGGTGAATTTCATATTATGGCTCGGCGTGCTCTTCTCGCCGTTCGCTCTGCATCTGGTCACCGGAGGCGAGCCGTTACCGATGCGCACCCTGATTCCCATCGCCTACGTAAGTTGGTTGTCATGTATCATCCTGCTTTCCGCCCGGCGGACCACATCCCTGTTGGCCGGCGTTATGCTCATCGGCTGGCTGCAAATCAAAATTATCGGCGTGACGTCGCAATACATCGCGTCGGCCACCCTCGTCCAGGCGCATGATCGAATACTGGCGGCGGATATTTATAGCAGGATCGGGGAATTAACGGCTGATTTCAACCCGGACGCGCCGCTGAAAATGGACTTTTACGGCCGTAAACACTTCAGTACGGTTTATGCCAACGCCTGGCAAGGGACTATGCAGGGTTCGTTTTTTTCCTGGAGCGAGGACAGTATCGATCGGATCACGAATTTTATGAAAGTGATGGGTTACCCCAATATCGTGATACCCAGCGCTGCCGAAAGGAAGTCCCTGAGTCTTGTGTTTGATAAAATGCCGGTCTACCCCGCCGCCGGCTCGGTCAAAAAAGAAGGCGATATCTATCTTATCCGGCTGAGCGCGGCGCCGGATCCTGTCCATGGGCCATGTCTTGTTGCCCCGATGCCATAACCCCCTATCCTTCCGCCGACTTGCGCCGTTGCAACAACCGTATCCGGCCCATGGCCTCCTGATCGCCGAGCGCCTGGCGATACATGGCGGCCAAGTCGGCTTTTAGCAAAGTTCGGGCGTCGCCGTTAAGGTAGATCATGTGTCCGGACGGATAATAAGTTACCGTCAGGTTTTGGCGAATCGACGCCGAGAGTAGCGGCATGGCCCGCAGGTCCAATTCCGTCTGGTAAAATGGCGTCACGAAGTCGTAATAGCCATTGGCCGACAGCACGCGTAAATCACTATTCAGGCTCATGACGGCGGCCAGGTCTCCCGCGGTATAGAGGACGGCATTGCCTTTGCCGTCAACGCCTTTCTCCGCGCCGGTGGGATCGATATGGTGGAAATCCCAGTACTGAAACGCCTGTTCGTTCAAATCAGTGAACGCGGACGTGGAGGTGTATTTCAACTGGTCATTGAGATAGCTGTTCCACATCGCGGTGTAAGCGCCGTTCACCGCCGTCATGGTGGGATCATTGCCCCCCGAGTTTGGATCGATATCGGCGGCGATACCGGTATTGACCGCGGTGACCCGACCGTCATAGGAGCCTAAGGCCAGCCCCTGCGCCTGTAACAGGGTCACCAGAAACAGCGGATTGCCGCGGCTGTTGACGGCGCCCACATCCAGGCCCCAGCCTGTCAAGGTTTTGCCATCAATGCCGGTCAAGCCGCTGAGTTTCGCCAAGAGCGCGTCGTCCACCTTCGGAAAAGCGGCCAGCGCGGCGGCGTAATCCCCGCTGGCGAACACCGTCGCCTGTTGCGCGACGGCGGCCGGATCCGCCGGCCTGGGCTTGCTCGTGAGCGTGTTATGATACCAGGCATCGCAAGCGCAAGTGGGTAGCAGTCCCACGGGGTCGCCGGCTTTGGCGTAATCCAGGATCGAGGATTGCAGGGTGATGCCGTTGAGATCAATGCCGTCTTCGTGCAAGACATAAGCCAGCACCGCGCTGCGCGCGGTGCCATAGGACTCGCCGAATAAAAACTTGGGCGAATTCCAGCGATCATTGGCGGTCAGATAGCGTTTGATAAACTGGGATAAAGAACGGGCATCCTGATCGACCCCCCAGAAATCACGGTTACGGCGCGGCGCAATGGCCGCCGAATAGCCGGTGCCCACCGGATTGATAAACACCAGATCGCTTACATCCAGCAAACTGTCGCTGTTATCTTCCAGTTGGTAGGGGGCGGGCGGCGTAAAGTCGGGCATGGCCGTTTTGATGCGTTTCGGCGCAAACGATCCCAATAAAACATAAACCGAAGACGACCCCGGGCCGCCATTATAAAAAAACGTAACCGGACGCGCCTGCGGCTGCCCATCATCCAGGGTAAAGGCAACATAGAATATTTTTGCCGCCGGTTTGGAACTGCTCGGGTCCACCGCGACCAGGTGACCGGCGGTGGCGGTATAAGGCAGGGTTTTACCGTCCAGCGTCAGGGTATGGTGCGTAATGGCGGCATTCTCGCCGCTATCGGCCACCCCGTCGTCCGGACCGTTGCCATAGGCCAGCCCATCGAAAAAAGGCCGATCATCCGGCACGGTCGCGGTAGCCTTGCCGCCGGCGTCGCGGCGGCCTTTATCACTGGGATCTTCTTTCTTTTCCGTCATAGCGTTTCCTCACCTCTTCTGGCCAAGACGCGCCGCGACTTTTGCGCCATCGGGCGACCCCAGGCCGGTGCAGGCGTCCCATCCGGACGCCGCAACGAAATCCCCATTATCGCCCCGCGTGATATCGCGGCAGACGCCGGCGGGATAAAGCCGGGGTTGCACATAGCCCAGGGGTTGACCCGCGGCGGCGTTAATCCGGGCAATAAGCCCGGCCCATAGCGGCGCCACCGCGCTGGTGCCCCCCACCACGGTATGTTGCCCCCGCACCAGAACCTGGTAGCCGGTTTGCGGATCGGCATTACCCGCCACATCGGGCACGCCCCGGTGGGTCAAAGGGGTTTTTTTACCGCCGGCGCGAGCCGCCGCAAGGGATTTTTGCCAGTCCGGCAAGGGAAAATGGCGACTAATCCCGCCCCCGCCCGCCCCACCCTGCCCGCCATCGTTCCAGACGGTCTCGGCCTTGATGACGTTATCGGCGGCCAGCAGGCGGGTACCGCCGCAAGCCAGGGCATAAGGGCTGGAGGCGGGGAAATCCACATGATCGCCGCCGTCGCCGACGCCATCGCCCGAGCCGCTGTCGCCGGACGCCACGCACACTGTTACGCCAAGGGCGGCGGCCGACTGCAAGGCATCATCGAAGGCATCAAGGGATTGCGCCGTCCAGCTGGATTCCGGGCCGCCCCAACTGACGGACACCACCGAGGGCCGATTGACCCTGTCATGAATGGCGCTATTGATGGCGTCGATAAATCCCTGGTCGCTGTTGCCGGCAAAATACACCGCCAGCGTGGCGTGCGGAGCAAGAGCGCCGATAATTTCGATATCCAGCATCACTTCGCCGTCCGCGCTGTCCGTGCCACCGGACGGACTGTTTTTGCCGCCGTCCACCGACACAGTCTTAAGGGAGGGTGTCGGCAAGCCCAGTGACGAAAAGTAGGCCTGCAAATCACTTTCGTCGTAGCCCCCGCCCAGCTCAATGATCGCCACGCATTGCCCTTCGCCGTCCCCGGCGGGGAAATCATACAGCGCCGCCAGGACCAACGGCGTATAGGACACGGATTCGGGGGCTTGGGCCGCAGGTCGGATGGGCGGTCGGAAACGGAAATGGGTCCGGGCCTGCGGCCGGTTATCCAGGCCCAATACCGCGGTAACGATCCCTTGTAGCTCCGCCGGTAGGTGGATAGCCCCGGTACGGCCGCGAAAATTTCCGGCCGCGTGAGTGTATCGCTGCAAACGAATACCGAAGGCATCGTTAAACTGACGTGCCGTCCCGGACAACACCACGGTACGGGTTACCGGATCGTCTTTTATCATCTGGAGCTGATAGCGCCGGGCGAAGCCGCGCACTTTTTCCCTATCCTCCGGGGAGGCGCTAAAACGTCTGGCGTACTCCTCGCGGCTCAAATACGCCGAATTCGACGGGGCATTGACGTGATCTCGGCATAAACCAACAAGATGCCGTTTAAATTCAGCCGCGTCAGGCCGGCGGATAATGAGACTGATGTCGAACCGTTCGTTATCCTCCAACGGTCCGGCGCAATGGGAGCCGGCGAGGGCTGTTCTCTCGCTGCCGGCTAAAGGATGTTTGCGCTGCGTCATATTCATGACTCCATTGCCAGGTGTAGGTGCCTTACAAACCCGTCATACCTCACAGCGCCTCTTCATCAACGGCGTCCGCCCGCTGACCGTCGCGAGGCAACGCGCGCGGTTTCGGGTAGGGACGTGTCAAACAACGCGCTTTATTCTCACGTTAGAACCTGGGTGGCTTCAATTCCAGGACGATTAATCTTAAATGTCGGATAACAGGGTCCGGCGCGATGATGAGCGACGCCGGCCCGGGATGGAAAGGGCCGGACGGCGGCCTGCTAGCTTGGCGCCGCATAACAGAGTATTCTCGTCTACTGGCTCGGGCGGGGCGGCGCTTTCCCCCCACTAACATGAGAGAAGTGACGATAATGATTGATCTTGACGCCTATTTGCAGCGTATCGACTGGCAAGGTACCGTCCGGACCGACCTTGACACCCTGACGGGGCTATTAGGGGCGCATATGCGGGCCATCCCCTTCGAGAACCTTGATGTGTTGCTCGGCCGGCGGATTGACCTCGGTCTGGCCAGCCTGCAACAGAAATTGGTCCAGGCGCGACGCGGCGGATATTGCTTTGAGCACGTCACCTTGTTTGCCGCGGCAATGGGCCAGATCGGGTTCCGGGTGTCCTGCCATCTGGCGCGGGTGGTGCTCGCGGCGCCGAAAACCGAGTCATCCCGCACGCATATGTTCGCCCTTGTTCACCTCCCGGAAGGACGCTTTGTCGCCGATCCCGGCTTTGGCGGCCCCGCATCGGTTATCCCCCTTCCCCTTATCGAAACCGAACAGCGATCAGCCCATAACAACGGCGACCACTGGTTCGCGCGTGAACAACAAGACTGGATTTTGCGTACCCGGAGCGACGGAATGGAAAGGGATCTTTGGGTATCGGAACTCGCCACTGACTACCCCATAGATTTTGAGCTGTCTAATTATTTTGTCGCAACGCACGATTCATCTATTTTCAAAACCAATATCATGCTGAACCTTTTTACCGAGAAGGGCCGTATTTCCGTAATAAACCGAGACGTGACCTTATGGGACGGCGAAGAGCGCAGTACCTGGCGGTTAGCCGACTATCCTGAACTGCGCCGGCTACTGCTTGACCGGTTTACTATCGCTTTACCGGCGGACGCCCTTTTGGATGCGCCCGCATTCGTTATTGCCTAAGCGAATATCCACCGCCGATAACACGGCGGCATGGAAAAGAAACAATGTGGCCTATGGCGCGTTTATTTCCGTATTTTTTTAAGGGTTATATCCTCGTCAAGATTAAACTGATTGCTTTTCCCTTTTGTAATGATAACTGCTATTGTCTTTTGACTTTGATATACTCTGCTCATTCACGTTGTCTCCATTAACCGCCGATGCCGATCCCAGTCATCATATTAGCGAATGCAGCCAACAAAGAGGCAACTTGAAGTATGGGGTATATATGAATCGATTCTGTATAAGAATAGGTTTCCATAATCCCTCGGCCCTGACATTTATTCGGCTACGGGAGCTTATGGCAAAAAACCATTTCACTTTACAGCGTCCTGGGGACGGGAGATTCCGCTGCTGGATTGATTACGAATATCATTGTGACAATACCTGTTGCGGCGAGGTCTGCCTATTGGCATACAATATTGCCGCCAGCGCCGGAAAAATACCCCTGGTATTAGTAGAGGAAAAAGCCCGCAATAACTGACTGTCTATTTGCCGCCATCCCACCGGCGAAATAGCCTTTATGCGTACCGCCCCACGCTATTTCACGTTATAGACTCTACATACTTCGAGTTGCATCGCGCGCCCGGCAAAGAGGCAGTACAGGTTCCAACGTGCTCGGGCGGGGGCCTTATTGCGTGTCTTTGCCCTGTCGGCGCAGCAGAAAAACAAAATAAGGCGCGCCGATAAACGTCGCCAGCAGACCCGCCGGGATCTGATTGGGGAACATCACGATTCGGCCGCACCAATCGGCCGCCAACATCAAGGCGGCGCCAATGATCGCCGCCGCGGCCAACTGCGGCATTGCGCGCCGGAAACCCAGCATGCGCGCCATATGGGGAGCCATTAGCCCAACGAAACTCAACGGCCCCACCGTCAAGGTGGCGCCGGCGGTCAGCACCGCCGCCAGCAGCAAAATGATCAGGCGGGACAGCGCCGGCGGCACGCCCAGCGAACGAACGGCGTCCAGGCCCAATGGCAACACGTTCAGCCAGCGGCGGCAAAGCGGCGTCAGCAGCAGTAATAACAGGGCGAGAACGGCGCCGGCCACCGCTTGCGGCGCCGACACGCCATACGTTGAGCCGGAAATCCAGTCCAGCAGGTCGCCGAGCCGCGGATCGCCGCTGGCCAGCAACAGCGAAATCACCGCGGAAAACAGCGTGCCCAGCGCAATGCCCGCCAACAGCAGACGCTGAGTGGAGAAATGCCGGCGTCCGCTTGCCGCTAGAATAGCGGCAAGGGTCGCCGCGGCTCCGACGCTCCCCGCCAGCAACTTTTCGCCGAATCCCTCGGCGGGCAGGAAAAACAGCGACAGTATGACCGCCGATGCCGCGCCGGCGCTGATCCCGAGCACCTCAGGGCTGCCCATGACATTGGCGGTCAGTTTTTGGGTCAGGGTGCCGGCGGCGGCCAGCATCAGACCGGCGCTAAGCGCCGCCAACGCGCGCGGCCAGCGCCAGGGCAACAGGCGCCCTATTTCCCCGCCCGCCCAGTTTACCCCATGGCCGTCGCGGCCGATCAGTAACGCTGCCGCCAGACCGCACAACAACAGCGCCACGCCGGCCGCGATCCACCATCCCGGCCGGCGGCGCTCGGCGCGCGCCTCGCCATGTTCCCCGGAGCCCGGCGGCGAGGCATGGCGCAAACGGGGCAGCAGCCAAAGCAAAAGCGGCGCGCCAAGCAGCGCGGTGGCGGCGCCGGTAGGCACGTCCCGCCACGCCCGCGCCAGCAGCACCATAGCCTGATCGGTAAGCCACAGCAGTAAGGCGCCCGCCAGCGGCGCCAACAACAAACGCTGGGATAAGCGGCGGGCGCCAAGCCACTTCGCCAGTTGCGGCGCGAACAGACCAATGAAACCCACCACGCCCACCGCATTGACCACCATGGCGCTCAATGTGATTGCCAGCGCCAGCGCCGCAAGCCGGGCGGCGGATAATCCCAGGCCGAGCTGACGCGCGACATTGTCGTCGACGCCCAACAGCGTCAACGGCCGGTTTAGCAATAACGCCAGTATTAACCCCAGGCCGAGACGCGGCAGCAAAAACTGAACCGATTGCCAATCCTGCTGATTCAATGCCCCGCTGCTCCATAAAAACACATCTTGTAAATCCTGATAATGAAACAGCGCCAGCAAGCTGTTGATGGCGCTGCAATACAGGCTGAATACCAATCCCGCCAAAATCAGGGTTACTGGCGACAACCGCTTTCCCCACGCGGTGCCGAATACCAGCGCGCCAACGGTCAATGCGCCCAGCAAGGCCGCCCATTGTTGCGCCGCCGCGCCGCCGGGAAGCCACCCCAGACCCGCTAAAACCACCCCCAGTTGCGCGCCGCTGGAAACACCCAGGGTGGCCGGTTCCGCCAGGGGATTACGCAAGACCTGCTGAAACAAGACACCGGCCAGCGCCAGGCCGGCGCCGGCCAGTAATGAAACGGCCAGGCGCGGCAATACGCTGTAATGAAACAGAACCTGTCGGATATCCGCGGCATCGGGCCGCACGATCGCCTCAGGCCAGAAACGCCAGGGCAGCGCCTGCCGGGCATTAATGACACTGAGCGTCAGGGCGGCTAAGAACATCAGTGCCGGCAGTGCGGCGGATAAAAAAAACGATCGTTTCAACATGGTGTCGCCATTCGCCCGAGAAGGTGATCGCCGGCCGGGTATCCCCGCGTTCGAACGAATGCGCCGGGGGTAAACGAACCGGTGGACGCGGGCTTTACCATTGGCTCTCCAGGGATTGCAGCATACGGCAAAATCGCAAAGCGGTCAGGGTGGCGCCAAAAAGCCAGATAGCGGGCACGGTGCGCAAACTATCCCGGCGGACAAACGGAATCGCCCGCCATAGCGGCGTTGCGGCCAGACGCGCCCTGACGGCGCCATCGCCGTGATCCAGGCATATGGCCCGCGCCGGCGGCAGCGACGCCAGACGCTCAATACCCACTTGCGCCGTGCCCCAAAAGCTGCTTTCCCCCTGCCAGGCATTATCAATATCAAGTTGCCGCATGACCCCGCCAAACAGACTATTGCCGCCAAGCACCACCGCATGGCGGTCGTCAAGCAACGTGAACACCAGCAACGGTTGTCGCCGATAGGAACCCAATCGCGCGCGGGCCTCCACCAGCCGGCGATCGAAATCGGCCAGATGCGCCCGGGCCGCCGCCACCTCCCCCAGACGTTCCGCCAGGGCCAACAGCCCGGCACGCACCGTTTGCAAGGGCTGACCGCGCCCATCGGTAAAATTGAACGCCATGGCGGGGGCGATGGCATGGAGTTGCGCGGCGCGCGGACCGTACCCCTGAGAGTACAGGAGCAGATCCGGATTCAGCGCGGCGATATACTCCAGGTTGGGTTCGGTGCGCAGACCGACGTCGAGAACCCCGGCCGGTAGCGCCGGCTTTCGCACCCATTGTCGGTAGCCATGGGTGTCGGCCACCGCCAGCGGCGTCACATTCAGCGCAAACAGCAATTCCAGTGGTAGCCATTCCAGGGCGATAATACGCGTAGCGACAGGCGGGGCGGCGTGGACCCGTCCGCCGGACAGCCATGGCGCCAACATCAGCGCGGTCAGCAGGCGACGCCGACTCGCATCCATGGCGGACATGCGGTCCGCCATTAACGGATCCGCCCCGATAGCAGGCCATTTTGCCCGTGTGGCGCGCCGGACGGCGCCAACGCCCCCTTCGCCCATCCGATACCGTACTGTCTCGACATCAATTGCCACCCTCAGAATGTATAGGTCAAACTGACGGAATAATTGCGGGGCTCGCCATAGACGGCATAATCGCTAAGCCAGGCATAATAGGCGCGATCGAACAGGTTGTTGATATTGGCCTGCACCGCTACCTGCTTGTTGATCTGGTAGCGGGCAAACAGATTGGCCAGCGGGTAGCTGCCCTGGTAAACGCGGTGGGTCTCGCCGTCCGGCCCCGTCGCATCCTGGAACGTGCGATTTTGCCAGTTGACACCGCCGCCCACGGTCAACGCCGGCAGCATCGGCACACGATAGCGGGTAAACAGTTTCAACGAGGTTTGCGGCATATTGCTGTTCAGGCGGCTTCCGGTATTATCTTTCGCCACATAGCGCGTCGCGCCGAAGGTCATTTGCAGGTTTTCCGTCACCGCGCCGTTGAGTTCGAATTCCACGCCCTTGCTGACCGTGCCTTGCGCGGCATAATAGGCCTGTTCGCTGGTATTATTGACAAAATTGTCGCCATCGGCCTGCGCGACATTGTCTTCTTCAATGCGGAACACCGAGAAGGACGTCGTCAGCCGGCCGTTCAGCCAGTCTGATTTCAGACCGGCTTCATAGTCCTTACCCGTGACCGGCGCAAGATAACGTCCGTTGCGATCGCGATTGGTCTGCGGCTGAAAAATGGAGGTATAGCTGGCGAAAGCCGACCAGGCGTCGTTAATGTCATAAACCAGACCGCCATAAGGCGCAATGCGATCTTTACTCACATTGCCGCTGCTGCCCACCGTACTCCACTGCGTGTAACGCGCGCCGAGGATAAGCGCCAAGGGATCGGCCAGCGAAAAACGGACAGCGCCATAAGCCGATTTTTGCCGCACCACATCATCGTTATCCAGATACCAGTCGCCCCAGTCCGGTTCGGCGACATCGCCATTCCAGCCGTTGAAACTGCCCATCTGCTCGGTATCCATTTCACCGTCCGCGCTGTAATAGACATTGTGTTGCCGGCTATAGCTCACGCCGGCCACCAGTTCGTGCCGACGGCCCAACAGCTCAAAAGGCCCGCTGGCGTAGGTATCCACCGAATCCAGTTTGCGCGTGCCCCTATCGAGGCTGCCGAAGCCGGAGATGCCTTCGCCGGTTATCGCGTCGGGAAAGTCCTCAATATAAAGCAGCTTGTCATCGAATTTTTCTTCCGCATGGGTGCCGTTCACCCGCAACGTCCAGCCATTGTCGAAATCATGCTTGATATTGGCGAAGACCTTGCGTGAATCAAGATTATAGTGTGTCCAGTTTGCCGATACGCTGGTACTGCGATCAAAATGGGTGCGCGTGCCGTCGCTATACCAGGTGGGTAAGCCCCCCCAGGTGGGGTTGGCGGTATGACTTTCCTGATAATCGTAGCCCAGGGATAGCGTGGTGTGGTCGGTAATATCGGCGTCCACAACCCCGTAGAGGAACTTTTTGTCTTTATGGTAGCGATCCAGCCAGCCGTCCTTGTCCTGGTAGCCGGCGATAATGCGGCCGCGCACGGTCCCCGATGCGTTTAACGGGCCGGCAAGATCCGCCACGTAACGCTGGTTGTTCCAACTGCCATAGCTGGCGCTGAGGTTGCCGGTGAATTCCCGACTGTCGGCATGCTTGCGCACCATATTCACCGCCGCCGCCGGATTACCGGCGCCGGTCATCAGGCCCGTGGCGCCGCGCACCACTTCGATCCGGTCATAAATGGCCGTATCTTCGCCGGCATCGCCAAAATTCCAGGTATCACTCACCGAAGTGGGAATACCATCATACAGATAATTATTGATGTAAAAACCACGGGAGTAATACGCGGCGCGCTCGCTGTCGATGATTTCCGTCTCGATGCCGGTGGTGTTATCCAATACCTCGCCCACCGTTTGCAGGTTTTGATCCAGCATGCGCTGCTTGGTGATAATACTCACCGACTGCGGCACATCGCGCGGCGTGAGCAGCATCTTTGTGCCGGCGCGCGTGGTTTTGGCGCTATAGTCCTGTTGCCCGTCGGTTGCGGCGTCGGTCTTGGCTTTAACGATAATCTGTTGTTGCGCGGCCCCCTTCGGGGATGCGGCGACAACCGTAGCCGGGTTGTTCTGTTGCCTGTCCGCGGCGGCTACGGCGTCATCGCCACCGCTATCGGCGGCTTGCGCCGGCGCCGGGCTAAGCAAAATAGGCGTCGCCAACGCCAGCAGGGAAAGGTGAAACAGCGTCTGATATCCGGCGTGTGTTCGCACGTGCCGTTTTTTGTGCCATCCAAACCAATAAGAAGCCATGAAGTCATCCCAAGAGAAGTTCTATAAATAACAATGAGAATTCAAATGAGAATCATTTTGTTTATAGTTCAAAAATGTTCTAGCAAAAAAATGTAATGATTTATAATTTATAGTGTTTTCATCAGGTTATTCGTATTGCATACGGAAGGCTGACCTCGCCACCCTTCCAGGATGGCGCATTAGGTAATCAGGACTGTCCGCCAGCCAGCGCTTCATAACCGGCTTGTGGGGCGGTATCGGCATCCGGTTGCGACATGCGCGCCAGCCTGGGCGCGAACACAATCATCAGCACCGCGATGACCGCGGTCACCAGACCGATTTGCAGGAAAACGTGGCTGTAAACCGCCAGGGAAACCTTGGGGTCGGCGACATCGCCGGGCACCGCCGTCAACCCGGCGACATTACCGGCAATCACCGCCGCCGCGGCCGTGGTCAGGAACCAGGCGCCCATAATGAATCCCATCAGGCGCTGGGGCACCAGTTGCGCCACCATCGCCAGGCCAAGACCGGAAATCATCAGCTCGCCGATACTTTGCAAGGCGTAGCTTATCACCAGCCATTTAATCGCGACGATGCCCTGTTGCGAGGCGAATTTCGCCCCCAAGGGCAGTACCAGAAAGGCCAGGGAACACAGCACCATGCCAATGGCGAACTTATGCGGCATGGGCAGTTTATCGCCCATCACGTTATACACCGCCGCCAATAACGGACTGGCCAGCATGATCCACATCGGATTAAGGGACTGGAACTGCTCCGGCTGAAAAGTATAACCGAGCACCACATGCCCGACATTATGAATGGCGAAGAAATTCAGCGACGTGGGCATCTGGCTGTAGAGGACGAAAAACACCACCGCCTCGATCATCAGCAGCAACGCCACAATCATCCGGCGGCGCGCGCTACCGGTCAGACGCAACGTCTCGCGGGCGAACACGAACAGGATGCAAAGGGAAACAGCCAGCAATGTCCAGCGCGCCACTGGCTGGTGATGCAACAGCCAGGCGGAGGCCGAGATCAGTAAAGCGACACCCGCCAGCACCATTGCCAGACATCCCAGCCGGATCGGCTTTCCGTCGGCCTGTGAGCCGTGGCCGCGTACCCAGTGCCGGAAAAAGAAAAAGTTGACCAGCGTCAGCAGCATACCGGCCACCGACAGCGAGAACGCCACATTCCAGCCAAAGCGATCCGCCAGATACGGCGTGGCGAGCTGCGACATAAACGATCCGATATTGATGGCCATGTAATACATGGTAAAAGCGCCATCCAATTTCGGGTCGCCCTTTTGATACAACGTGGATAGCAGCGACGAGGGATTGGCTTTGAACAAGCCGCTGCCGACCGCCACACAGGCCATGCCCACATACACCGCCGCGGTGTGCTGGCCGGACCCGGCGATAACGGCATAGCCGGCGGCCAGCACCAGCGCGCCCAGCACGATCACCCGCTTGGTGCCCAAAATCTTGTCGCCAAGCCAGCCGCCGATGGCGACAAAACCATAGACCAGCGCCGTAAATGACGAAAACAGGGTAATGGATTCCCGTTCCGACATGCCCAGCATATGAACTAAGTATACCGGCAGGATGGCCTGTAAACCGTAAAAGCCAAACCTTTCCCACAGTTCGATGGAGAAAATCAAATAGAACGATTTAGGCTGTCTGAACGCATTCAAACCCGCCTTTTCCGATGTGTTGTTTGCTATGGACACGAAAACCTCTTTTCTGTCGGATCATTTTCCCATGGGGAAATGACCGCCTTGATGCTGGAAAGCATTCTTGTAATGAGGGGGAAGAGCATTTCAGGCTAGGGAACCGAACGCGCGTTCGGGAAATTAGGCGCTGTAACATATTCCATATGAAATAATTATAATGGAATAAAAACCGCCATGTCCTGCGTTTTTTAAGACATTTCCGCTCGATAAAACAGCAAAAGCCTGTTTTTGATCGGTTATATTTCTAAAAATTAACATTTTCACCTGTTTTATAACGGGAAGGTAACGTTATGCCTGGCAAAACCAGGCCCTACCCGCCGCCGCCGTGTTCAGAGCCAGTGAACAGGGAAAGGCCAAATCGCGTTCATTGGACAAACGGACAAAAAAATTCTGTTGCATACCTAATGACTTTTGCCTTTTTCGACGTTACTCTTGCGCCGTGATTGCGAACCGGATCGCGCCAAAGAATCGCGGCCGGCTGCAGTAACTCAGTCATAGCGCTGGCGTCTAGCCGCACAGGACGTCTTCCAAGAGGTAGAAATCGCATGTACAGATCCGTCACAGCACAACCCCGTCGAATTCAAGAAGATCCTTCCGCCGCCACCCCGAACTGGCGCTTTTATACCAATCGCCAAGGCCAATGGGGCTGGTGCCAGGCCGAGCACAGCGGTTATATCGTTAGATGCTCAACCCGTTTTTTCCAGTTTCGTCGCGACTGCATCCACGACGCCGAGCAGCACGGTTATTAAATGCCCGGTCGCCGTCCGGGCAAACGACGGCGGCCGGGCTCCCATTGGCGCCGACAATGAATCAAGAGAGACCTGAGAGATAAGCGTAACTTATCCCTGACGGTGTTCAGGCCATGTGTCCACATCGGTTTGACGCCAGGGTATTCTCCGCCGGCGGGCTTTTTGTTTCTCTTTGCGCCGCTTCCTGGCGCATCGGCGCACTGTTTGCGTGCAAATTGCCGCTCACTCCCGTGCTTTTCATGCGCGACAAATCCTGCTGTTTTATATTTTCCCGAAAAAATAATAGCTTAAATCCTGGCATGGTTTTTGGATCATAAAATGGAATATGGTATACGATATATTGTTATAAATATGTTAATTTAACTATCGACTACCAAAACCGCCGAATACAGCGGAATCGAGGGGGAAGTATGACTGGAAAATTTAAAAAGCAGTTAACCCTGACAGATCTCACCTTTATCGGGTTAGGGGCAATTTTCGGATCCGGCTGGTTGTTCGCCGCAAGCCATGTATCATCCATTGCCGGGCCGGCGGGCATTATCTCATGGGTGATCGGCGGCGTCGCCGTGCTACTGCTCGGCATCGTATTCTGCGAGCTGGGCGCCGCCCTGCCCCGCGCTGGCGGCGTTATCAGTTATCCGGTAATTTCGCACGGCCCGCTACTAGGATATCTGATGGGATTCATCACGGTTATCGCCTTCACGAGCCTGGTGGCGATCGAGGTGGTGGCCGCCAGACAATATGCGGCGGCGTGGTTTCCCGCCCTGACCCAACCGGGCAACGGCAGCCCCACCATTATCGGCTGGCTGTTCCAGTTCGTGGTGCTGTGCGGTTTTTTTTACATCAACTACAACAGCGTCAAGACCTTCGCTAAAACCAATAATGTCATCAGCATGTTCAAATTCGTCGTACCGCTGCTGGTCATTATAACCCTTTACCGCTTTTTCAAACCCGCCAACCTGACATCGGCGGGATTCGCCCCCTTTGGCATGACCGGCGTGGAAATGGCGGTTTCCGCCGGCGGCGTGATTTTCGCCTATCTGGGTCTGACGCCCATCATCTCGGTGGCCAGCGAAGTCAAAAATCCCCAGCGCACCATCCCCATCGCCATGATCTTGTCCGTGCTGCTTTCGGCGTTGATCTATGTGCTGCTGCAACTGGCCTTCGTCGGCAGTATCCCCACTGAGACGCTGGCCCAGGGATGGCAAGGCATCAGCCATACCTTCAGCCTGCCGTATCGCGATATCGCCCTCACACTCGGTATTGTCTGGCTGGGCTATCTGGTGGTTGCCGATGCCATTATTTCACCCTCCGGTTGCGGCAATATCTATATGAACGCCACGCCGCGCATCGTGTACGCCTGGGCCAAGTCAGGCACATTATTCAACATATTCACCCGAATCGACGAACAATCCGGCATTCCGCGCCCCGCCCTGTGGCTGAGTTTTCTGCTGTCGGTGTTCTGGACGCTCCCCTTCCCCTCCTGGGAGGCATTGATCAATGTGGTATCCGCCGCCCTGGTGCTCAGCTACGCGCTGGCCCCGATTTCGGTGGCGGCGTTACGTCGAAACTGTCCGGAATTGCGGCGCCCCTTCAAGGTCACCGGCTTTGCCGTCATCGGGCCGCTATCCTTCATTATCGCCTCGCTCATCGTCTACTGGTCCGGGTGGAGCACCATTTCCTGGTTGCTGGGCCTGCAAATCCTGATGTTCGTGATTTACATCCTGTGCGGCCGTTTCGCTCCGACACAGCAGATCCCCCTGGTGCAACAGATAACGTCTTCCGCCTGGCTTATCGGCTACTACCTGGTCATGTTGCTGCTGTCCTGGGCGGGCGATTTCGGCGGCAAAGGCTATCTGGCGCGTCCAGCCGATACCGTGGTCGTGGCGGTGGCCGCCATCGTGATTTATTACTGGGGAGCGGCGACGGGGACGCCGCGCGCGCTTATTGATTTCGCCGGCGAAGACGACTTTTTACCAGAGCAGTATGCCCAAACGCAGCCAATCATGGTGAAAAATTCGTAACTTGCCGGTTATACAACGTTAGCAGAGGAATGGAAAATGGTGGAAAAAGTCAACTGGACCGGCGTATTCCCCGCCGTCACCACGCAATTTAACACCGACTTATCGGTCAATCTCGAAGCCACCCATAGCGTTATCGCCAACCTGGTGAGGGATGGCGTGTCCGGACTGGTGGTTTGCGGCAGTGTGGGTGAAAACACCTCCCTTAGCGCCGAGGAAAAAATCGCCGTGGCCGAGGTCGCCAAAGATGCGGCGGCCGGGCGGGTGCCGGTTATTTGCGGCGTCGCCGAATTTACCAGCCGCAATGCGGCGCAGGTGGCCCTGGGCGCGCAACGGGTGGGCGTCGATGGCATCATGCTGATGCCCGCCTTGGTGTATTCGTCCAAACCTTATGAAACCGAGCAGCATTTCCGCAGTGTGGCGCAAAGCGTCAGTCTGCCGGTGATGGTGTATAACAACCCGCCGATTTACAAAAACGATGTCACGCCGGACATTCTTATTTCCCTGGCCGATTGCGAGAATATCCTGTGTTTTAAAGACAGTTCCGGGGATACCCGCCGCTTTATCGATGTGAGAAACCGGGTGGGCGATCGGTTTACCTTGTTCGCCGGCCTGGACGATGTGGTGCTGGAAAGCATTGCCGTCGGCGCCGAGGGCTGGATTTCCGGTATGTCGAATGTTTTCCCCAAAGAGGGAGAAACCCTTTTCCGTCTGTGCAAGGCCGGACGTTTCGCCGACGCCATGCCGCTCTATGAATGGCTGATGCCAATCCTGCATCTTGATGCCCGTCCCGATTTGGTACAATGCATTAAGCTATGCGAAGAGATCGCCGGCCGCGGTTCGGCACTGACGCGACCGCCGCGCCTACCCCTTAAGGGGGATGAACGCGAGCATGTCCAAACCCTGATGAAAAATGCTCTGGCTACGCGCCCGACGCTGCCGGATGTCGGCCTTTGACGCTGCTTTCCCCGCCACGCGGGGGTCGGTCGAAGGCGTACCTTGTATCAAAGGAATCACCACAATGGAAAACCTGATCATTCCTGATCTTAGTAAGGCGCCTTCGACGTCGGATGTCATTACGCAATATTTGCGTAAAGCCATTCTTAACGAATATTTTTCGATGGACGAACCCATCCGCCAGGATGACATCGCCAAGAAATTCAATGTCAGCAAAATTCCCGTCAGGGAGGCGTTGAAAAAGCTCGAGTCGGAAGGATTGGTGATTTTCATCAAGAATCGCGGCGCGGTGGTGACCCGTATGACCGATAACGAACTCGCCCAACTCTTTGAAATGCGGATCCTGTTGGAACAGCGCCTGCTGGAGCTGGCCATTCCCAATATGGGCGAACAGGACTTTGCCGCCATTGAGCAAGCCTACCGGAATTATATCGCCGATCAGGACATCCTCAATTGGTCTTATCTCAACTGGCGGTTTCACGCGACATTATATCAGCCGGCCAACCGGCCGCTTATTCTGGACGCCGTGAGTTCCATTAATCAAAAGCTGGAACGGTATCTTCGTATGCAGATCAGTCTGTCCGACGGGAAACCCCGCGCCGATCGGGAACACGCCGAGATTATGCGGCTGTGCCGTCGCGGCGATGTGACCGCGGCGGTGGATTTGCTCAAAGCGCATATCTACGGCGTTTGCCAGTCATTACTGGATAATCTGAACGGCAAATAACGCTTTTTAAGGAGAGTGTTGATGCGCAAAATTTCCATTATCGACTCTCATACCGGCGGGGAACCCACCCGTCTTGTCACGGCCGGTTTTCCCGATCTGGGCCGCGGGCCGATCACCGCGCGCAAAGAGATCCTGGCCGCACGCTATGACGGCTATCGCCGGACCTGTATTCTCGAACCCAGGGGCGGCGATGTCCTGGTGGGCGCGCTGCTGTGCGAACCGGTGGACCCCGGGGCCTGCGCCGGCGTCATCTTCTTTAATAATGCCGGTTATCTGGGGATGTGCGGACACGGCACGATCGGACTGGTCCGCTCGCTCGCCTGGATGGGGCGCATTTCCGCCGGCAGGCACAAAATTGAAACGCCGGTGGGCGACGTGTATGCCACCTTGCATGATGATTTGTCGGTCAGCGTTGAAAATGTGCCCGCCTGGCGTTACCGGCGACAGGTCACGGTGGCGAGCGGCAGGCTTGGACTCGTGACCGGCGATATCGCCTGGGGCGGCAACTGGTTTTTTCTGATAAGCGACCACGGCCTGTCGGTCGTCGGCGATAATATTCCGGCATTGACCGCATACGCCCTGGACGTCAGGCGCGCTTTGCAGGAGCAAGGTATCAGCGGCGAAGACGGCGCGCCTATCGACCACATCGAATTATTCGGCCCGCATCCCAGCGCCGACAGCCGCAGCTTTGTGCTCTGTCCGGGCGGCGCCTATGACCGCTCGCCCTGCGGCACCGGCACCAGCGCCAAATTGGCTTGCCTGGCGGCGGACGGCAGGCTGGCCCCCGGCCAGGTCTGGCGGCAAGCCAGCATTATCGACAGCGTTTTTGAGGGGTACTATGCGCCGCACGAACACGGCGTGCTGCCGACTATACGGGGAACGGCGCATATCAGTGCGGAAACCACGCTGATCATCGAAGAACAAGACCCTTTTGCCTGGGGGATCGCACTGTGAAGCCCGTCGGTGCATCCGATGTGCTGATTATCGGCGGCGGGATTGTCGGCGCCTGTTGCGCCTGGACGCTGGCGCAACGGGGTTTGCGGGTCACCGTGATGGATGCCGGTCTGCGCGCCGCCACGGCGGCGGGCATGGGCCATCTGCTTATTCTCGACGGTAACCCGGCCGAGTTGGCCCTTACCCGCTATGCCCTGCGGCGCTGGAAGCACATCGCCGCGCACTTGCCCCCCACGGCGGCCTACCGTAAAAACGGAACGCTATGGCTGGCCGCCAACCAGGAAGAAATGGCCGAGGCCGAAAGGAAACACCATCTGTTGCGCGAGCAAGGCGAAACCTGCCGGTTGTTGACGGGCGCGCAGCTCACCGCCGCCGAGCCCTGGCTGCGCGAGGGCCTGACGGGCGGACTGCTTATTGAGGACGACGGTATAGTCTATGCGCCGGCAGTGGCGCGCTGGATGCTGGCAAGCGCCGGCGCGGCGCAGGTTTCCGGCACTGTGAGCGCCATCGACGGCACGCGGGTCATCCTGGAGGACGGCCGTTGTCTGGCGGCGGATCATCTTATTCTCGCCAACGGCATTCAGGCGCCGATGCTGTTTCCCGAGTTACCCATCGAGCCGAAAAAAGGGCATCTGGTGATCACCGAGCGTTGCCGCCATCCCATTAAACACACCCTGGTGGAGCTGGGTTATGTGACCAGCGCTCATCATACCGCCGGCCCCTCCGCGGCCTGCAACATTCAACCCCGGCCGACGGGGCAGATTTTTATCGGCGCGACGCGCCAGTTCGGCAATACGGATCCGGCGGTGGAAAGCTGGATGCTGAGCAAAATGCTCAGACGGGCCTGCGAGTATGTCCCCGCCCTGGCGCGATTAACCGTTATCCGGGCCTGGACCGGGTTTAGGGCGGCCACCCCCGACGGTTTGCCGATCATCGGGCGCCATCCGCGCCATTCCGCCGTCTGGCTTGCCGTGGGCCACGAGGGGTTGGGCGTTACCACGGCCACGGCCACGGCGGATCTGCTCTGTGCCGCGATTTGCGGCGAACGACCGCCGCTGGCCGACGCGCCCTATCGCGTGGAACGTTTCTTAAAGGGAGCCTGATCATGATCGAACTTGATGTCGATGGGCAAAAAATAACGGTACCCGAAGGGATTACCGTGGCGGCGGCGCTGGCGCTGCGCGGCGACGGTTGCAGCCGAACCTCGGTAACGGGACGGCGCCGGGCGCCGGTGTGCGGCATGGGCGTTTGCCAGGAATGCCGGGTCATTATCGACGGCGAACGGCGCCTGGCCTGCCAGACCCTGTGCCGGCCAGCCATGCGGGTGAATACCCATGAAACGGATTGAAACCGATATTCTGGTGATCGGCGCCGGGCCCGCGGGATTAGCGGCCGCGACCGCCTGCGCCCGAGGAGGCGCCGAAGTGCTTGTTATCGACGATAATCCCCGGGCCGGCGGCCAAATCTGGCGCCAAGGACCTGGCGGACAGCCGACGACGACGGCGGAAGGTTATTTCCGGCAACTGGCCGGGAACCGACGGATCCGGTTCGCGCCCGGTACCCGTCTGATTTTGAGAACCGCAGAACAGCGCTACTTGCTGGAAGACGATGCCTCGGCCTACGAGGCGACGGCCGGCAAAGTTATTATCTGTTGCGGCGCCCGGGAACGCTTTATCCCTTTCCCCGGTTGGACCTTGCCCGGCGTCACCGGGGCCGGAGGCCTGCAATCGCTGGTCAAATCCGGGACCGATATCGCCGGGCAGCGGATTGTTATTGCCGGTAGCGGGCCACTACTGCTGGCCTGCGCCGATACCGCGCGTCGGCATGGCGCGCGCGTCGCCGGCATTTTTGAGGCGCAGCGGCCGGGGGCCATGTGGTCTTTCGCCAACGGCCTGTGGCGCTGGCCGGGCAAACTATGGCAGGCCGCCACGCTGGCCCATCCACGCTATCGCCTCAACAGTAGTGTGATCGCCGCGCATGGCGAACACCGCCTGCAGCGGATCACCGTTGAACAAAACGGCAAACTCAGGGACATTCCCTGCGATCGTCTGGCCTGCGGTTATGGGCTTATCCCCAATACCGATATCGCCCGGATGCTGGGCGCCGATGTGGGCGAACAGGGCATTGTCGTCGACGCGTACCAGCGGACATCACAGCCGAATCTCTATGCCGCCGGCGAATGTACCGGAATCGGCGGCAGCGAGCTGTCGTTGGCGGAAGGCGCCATAGCGGGCGCCCATGCCGTGGGCCGACAGAATGAAGCCAATGGCCGCCTGGCGGAGAAACGCCACTGGCAACGCTTCGCGCAGGCCGTCGAACGGGCGTTCGTTCTGCCGGAGCGGTTGAAAAAAGGGGTGACGGCCGAGACGATTATCTGCCGCTGCGAAGACGTGACCTACGGCGAGTTGTGGGCATTCGACAATCCGGCGGCGGCCAAAATGGCCACCCGCTGCGGCATGGGCCCCTGCCAAGGTAAAATCTGCCTGTCTTCGCTGGGCTTTTTGCAAGGCTGGCAAGCCGTGGAGCCGCGTCCTCCCTTGTTGCCCGCGCGAATCGCATCCCTGTGCCGGCCAGACGAAGCGCCGCCTTTACCCCGTCAATACCCTCACCCGGAGTAACGATATGTCTCTTCTTGGAAAAAATTTTATCGGCGGACGACGGAGCGGGCAACAGGCCCGCACGCGGGTAAGCCACGACGCCCATACCGGCGAGGCGCTGCCTTATGCCTTCGCGCCGGCCACCGAGGAAGAAGCCGGACAAGCCTGTCTGGCGGCGCAACTCGCCTTTCCCGCTTACCAGGGGATTCCAGTTGCCGCCAGGGCCGGTTTCCTGCAAGCCATCGCCGATGAATTGGATGCGCTGGATGACGATTTCATCGCGCTGGCGATGCGCGAAACCGCCTTGGCCGAAGGACGACTGCGCGGTGAGCGCGCTAGGACCAGCGGCCAGATGCGGTTGTTCGCCGAAGTATTGCGCCGCGGTGATTATCTCGGCGCTCGCATTGATACGGCCCTGCCCGATCGTACGCCGTTGCCGCGTCCCGATATCAGGCAGGTCAAGCGCGGTATCGGTCCGGTGGCGGTTTTCGGCGCCAGCAACTTCCCGTTGGCCTTTTCCACCGCGGGCGGCGATACGGCCGCGGCCCTGGCGGCGGGTTGTCCGGTGGTCGTCAAGGCGCATCCGGGCCATATGGCGACGGCGGAGTGCGTCGCCAACGCGATTATCCGCGCCGCCGAAAAAACCGCCATGCCGGCCGGTGTCTTTAATATGATTTACGGCGATACCATTGGCCAGGCGCTGGTCCGTCATCCGGCCATCAAAGGCGTGGGTTTCACCGGCTCCCTGAAAGGCGGCCGCGCTTTATGCGACCTGGCGGCATCCCGCCCCGATCCCATCCCGGTTTTTGCCGAAATGAGCAGCATCAATCCGATGATTTTGCTGCCCGACGCGCTGGCGGAACGGGGCGAGGCCATCGCGCGGGAATTGGCCGATTCGGTGGTAATGGGCTGCGGTCAGTTTTGCACCAATCCGGGCCTGGTCATCGGTATCGCCTCCCCCGCCTTTAGCGCTTTTTTAACGGCGCTGCAGACCGAAATAACCCGTCGGCCGGCGCAAACCATGCTCAATGACGGCGTCCTTACCCAGTATAAACAGGGGATCGATCGGCTAAGCCGCCAGACGGGCGTGACCCATCTCGCCGGCCGGCGGCAGCAGAACAGACAGGCCTGTCCCCAGCTGTTCCAGGCCGAGGCGCGGTTGCTCAGCGACGGGGATCCGCTGCTACAGGAGGAAGTGTTCGGCCCGGTGACCGTCGTGGTCGCCGTGGCGGACGGGGCGGAGCTGGCGCGTGCCCTGCAAGCCTTGCAGGGGCAACTGACGGCGACATTAATCGCCGGGGACGGCGATCTTGCGCGTTTCGCCTGGCTGACGCCGCTGCTTGAACAGAAAGCCGGCCGTCTTTTGCTTAACGGCTACCCCACCGGCGTGGAGGTGTGCGACGCCATGGTACATGGCGGCCCGTATCCCGCCACCTCGGATGTCAGGGGGACATCGGTGGGCACGCTGGCCATTGAGCGCTTCCTGCGCCCGGTCTGTTATCAGAATTACCCACAGGCGATGTTGCCGGACGCGCTAAAAGACGACAATCCCCTAGGCATCCCCCGGCTGGTAAACGGGGTATTCACCCGTGCGCCCCTGTCAATCGGCGCGGGGCGGAAGGAGTGAATAATCCGTCATACTCCTCGTTGCCTTTTTGTTGATGGCAAGGCAACGTGGAATTGTCCGGGGTCTATACCGTGAGCGGCGGTCAGGGAGAGCGGCGCGGCGTCAGCGGCTCATGCTGGCGCCTTTGTTCATGACCGCGCGGATATCCGCTTCCTGCACCAGATTGAGATCGCCGGTAATGGTCAGCTTCAGCACGCTGGCGGCGATGGCGAAATCGATATTTTCCTGGGGTTCGAAATCATGCAGCAGGCCGTGCATCAGGCCGGCGCCAAACGCATCGCCGGCGGCCACGCCTTCCATGACATGCATATCATAGGCCCGTGATTCATAGAACCGGCCGTCACGGTACAACAGGCTCATCCAGCGGCTTTTTTCCACCGAATGGATATCGCGCAGCACGCTGGCCACCATCTTGCAGCCGGGATAGCGGCGGGTCACTTCCCGCATGCCTTCCTTAAAGGTCTCTGCCTGGGCGATCCCGCGGGTCATATCGCCATCGAATGCCTTGATGCCCAAGGTCGCTTCGAAATCCTCATCATGGGCGATGCACAGCGTGACATAATGCATTAACTCCGACATGACCCGCTGGGCTTTTTCCGGTTTCCACATTTTGCCGCGGTAGTTCATATCGCAAATAACCGGAATAGCGTGCGCACGGCAATACACGCAGGCCTCTTTGACCGCCTGCGCCAACTCCTCGGAAATGGACGGCGTGATGCCGGAAAAATAGAAATAACCGATATCCCGGAATATCGCATCCCAGTCGAACTCTGCTTTGCGGACTTCAGCGAAGGCGCTGCCGGCCCGATCGTAGACGACATTGGTGGAACGCACGCTGGCGCCTTTTTCAAAGAAGTAGATGCCCAAACGGCGCCCGCCGCGCAAAACGTGTCGGGTATCGACGGCATATTTGCGCAGGGTGCCCAGCGCGCTTTCGCCCAGCAGATTGTCCGGCAGTTTGGTCAGATAAGCGCTTTCATCCCCCAGCAGGGACAGCGAGACGGCGACATTCGCCTCGGCGCCGCCATAGGTGGCTTCAAAATTATCCGACTGGATGATGCGATTGTTGCCTTGCGGTTTCAAACGTAACATCATTTCGCCAAAGGTTAACACTTCCCGGTTGTTGCTCATTGTCACATAGCCTCAATGCTCGTCATACTTCAAGCCGCCGCGTTGTCGGCCGCGCTCGCATACCCCGGCCGCCTAGCGGTTATGCCGCCGGGGATCTCCTCGCCCGCCGTGGATGCGACTTGAATTCTCAGGCGTATTCACCTCATCCACATCAGGCGGAAGAACATGGCATTATGTGCCTTACCGTTAATAAAACAATAGATGAAATGCTATTTTAATTTTTTATAAGAATGATGGACATTTTTTCAGCGTCAGCCGCTGCCGACGGAATCCGCCCTGGAGCGGCGACGCCGGAGACCTGATCTGGTAGTCGCAGGCGCTCAGCGCGGCCTTGGCGCCCACGCCGGCCGGTAAGCCCGGTTCCGGACGCGGGCGCATCGCGATAGCGCGTGTTTAGCGCTGTTGCAGCGCGTCCAGCGCCATATTCAATCCCAGGACATTGACCACCGACTCGCCGAGGAAATACACCGGCGGACGCTGGATGTGGTCCGCCACCAGACGCCGGACTTCGGCTTCCGGTAAATGGCGGGCCTGCGCTACCCTCGGCACCTGCCATTCAGCGGCGGCCGGGGAGATCTGCGGGTCAAGACCGCTGGCGGACGCCGTGACCAAATCCGTCGGCACCGGTCCTTGGGCCTGGGGATTCGTCTTATGCAAATCCGCCACGCGCTGTTTGATGGCGGCGTCCTGGGCCGGATTACTCACCGCCAGGTTGCTGCCCGACGACGCCAGCGGGTTGTAAGGGGCATCCGAGGTGGCCGACGGCCGGCCCTGAAAATAATCCGGGCGGGTGAAATTCTGGCCGATAAGGACGGAGCCGCGCACATGGCCGCCTTGCGTCACCAGCGAGCCATTGGCGGTATCGGGAAACCACCACTGCCCCAGCCCCGTGGTCAGCAGCGGATATCCCGCGCCGGTAATCAGCGAAAGCACGATAAAAAGTGAAATCGCGGGTCGAAACACATTCATTGTCCGGCTCCTCATACCCAACCCAACAGGGTCAGAACGATATCGATCAGTTTGATGCCGACAAACGGCACAATGATGCCTCCCCCGCCATAAATCCACAGATTGCGGCGTAGCAGCGAGGCGGCGGGCATCGGGTGGTAACTTACCCCGCGCAGCGCCAGCGGGATCAATAACACGATAATCAAGGCATTGAAGATAACCGCCGACAATATGGCCGAGGTCGGCGAGTGCAGCCGCATCACATTGAGCATGTTGAGCTGCGGATAAGTCACCGCGAACGCCGCCGGGATAATGGCGAAATACTTGGCCACATCGTTGGCGATACTGAAGGTGGTCAGCGAACCGCGGGTCATCAGCATTTGTTTGCCGATATGCACCACTTCCAGCAGCTTGGTGGGATTGGAATCCAGATCCACCATATTGCCGGCTTCTTTGGCCGCCTGGGTACCGGAATTCATGGCCACGGCCACATCGGCCTGCGCCAGCGCCGGTGCGTCATTGGTGCCGTCGCCGGTCATCGCCACCATACGGCCCTCAGCCTGATACTGCCGTATCAGCGCCAGCTTGGCCTCCGGCGTCGCCTCCGACAGAAAATCGTCCACGCCGGCTTCCGCGGCGATGGCCGCCGCCGTCAGCGGGTTGTCGCCGGTTACCATCACCGTCCGGATGCCCATTTTGCGTAATTCGGCAAACCGCTCCTTAATGCCGCCTTTGACGATATCCTTAAGCTCGACAACGCCCATTACGGTATTGCCCTCGGCCACCACCAGCGGCGTACCGCCCCTGCGCGCCACGGCGTCCACCTGTTGTTCCACATCGGCGGGGAACCGGCCGCCATTGCTCTGCACATGGCGGCGGATGGCGTCGGCGGCGCCTTTGCGCAGCATTTTCTGGCCGATATTCACGCCGCTCATGCGCGTTTGGGCGGAAAACGGAATAAACGTGGCGTTCAGGCTTTGCAGATCCCGTTCCCGCAAATTGAACTTTTGTTTGGCCAGTACCACGATGCTGCGCCCTTCCGGGGTTTCGTCCGCCAGCGAGGCCAATTGCGCCGCATTGGCCAGCGCGTCTTCGCCAATCCCCCGCGCCGGCAGAAAACGGCTGGCCTGCCGATTCCCGAGCGTGATGGTGCCGGTTTTATCCAGCAGCAAAACATCCACATCGCCGGCGGCTTCCACCGCCCGACCGCTGGTGGCAATCACGTTGGCGCCAAGCATCCGGCTCATGCCGGCAATACCGATGGCCGACAACAACGCGCCGATGGTGGTGGGGATCAGGCAGACCAGCAACGCCACCAGCACCGTAACGCTCACCGGTACGCCGCCCCAGGCGGAGAAGGGATACAGCGTAGCGGTCGCCAAGAGAAAAACGATGGTAAGCGAGACCAGCAGGATGGTCAGCGCCACTTCGTTGGGCGTTTTGCGCCGCTGGGCGCCCTCGACCATGGCGATCATCCGATCGAGGAAGGTTTCCCCCGGGTTGACGCCGCACCGCACCACCAGCCAGTCGGATAAAATACGCGTTCCGCCGGTAACCGAGGCGAAATCGCCCCCCGCCTCGCGGATGACCGGCGCCGACTCGCCGGTAATGGCGCTCTCGTCCACCGACGCGCCGCCCTGAAGGACTTCGCCGTCGCAAGGAATGATGTCGCCCGCCTCCACCAGCACGACATCGCCCTTGCGCAGATTGTCGGCCGCCACCTTTTGCTGCGGGGCGTCGCGTTCCGCCGCATTCAGCTTCTTGGCCCAGCGGGTGCGCTTGATGCCCTTAAGGCTTTCCGCCTGCGCCTTGCTGCGTCCTTCGGCCAGCGCCTCGGCGAAATTGGCAAACAGCACCGTGAACCATAGCCAAATGCTGATGGCGGCGGTAAAGCCTATTTGACCGCCCTTGCCGGCCGTCATAAACACCGCCAGCAACGTGGTCAGGATACTGCCCAGATAGACCACGAACATAACCGGATTGCGGTACTGTATCCGTGGATCAAGTTTTCTGAATGAATCGACCAGCGCCGGGCGCCACAAGGCGTTACGCTGCTGGGCGGCAATTGAATGTCCCATAAGATAATTCTCCGGCAATTAATGACCCAACAACTGTAAATGTTCGACAATGGGCCCCAGGGCCAAAGCGGGAATAAAGGTGAGCGCGCCCACCAGTAATACCGTGCCGATGATCAGCGCGGTAAACAGCGCGCCATGGGTCGGTAACGTTCCGGCGCCGGCCGGCTGCGTTTTTCTGGCCGCCAGCGAGCCGGCGATAGCCATTAGCGGGAGAAATGGCGCAAAACGGCCAAGGAGCATGACCGCCGCCAGCAGCAGGTTCCAGAATGGCGTGCCGGCCGACAGACCGGCGAAAGCGCTGCCGTTGTTGTTGGCCGCCGAGGACACCGCGTACAGCACTTCGCTGAAACCATGCGCGCCCGGATTGAGCATGCCGGCGCGTCCGGCCGGCGTCATCATCGCCAGCGCAGTGCCGAGCAATACCAGCGAGGGCGTGATGAGGATATAAAACGCCGCCATCTTCATTTCCGGCACGCCGATTTTCTTGCCCAGGTATTCCGGCGTGCGGCCTATCATTAAACCGGCGATGAATACCGCCAGCACCACATTCATCAACATGCCGTACAAACCGGAGCCCACGCCGCCGAAAACCACTTCGCCCAATTGGATCAACCACAGTGGTATCATGCCGCCCAACGCGGTGAATGAATCATGCATGGCGTTAACCGCGCCGCAGGACGCGGCGGTGGTGATAACCGCGAATAGACTGGAATTAAGGATACCGAAACGGCTCTCCTTGCCCTCCCAGTTCATGGCGCTGTCCGCGCCAAACGCCGTCAGATGCGGATTACCCTTGACCTCCGCCGCCATCGCCAACCCCGCGGCCACCACAAATATCAGCGCCATGGCCCAGAGAATGGCGTTACCCTGTCGCCTGTCGCGCACCACCTCCCCAAATGTGAAGCACAAGGCGGCCGGAATAAGAAATATCGCCAGCATCTGGATGAAATTGGTCAGCGCGGTGGGGTTCTCAAACGGATGGGCGGAGTTGGCGTTAAACAAACCGCCGCCATTGGTGCCCAGCATCTTGATCGCTTCCTCAGACGCCACCGGTCCCATGGGCAAAGTCTGTCGCGCGCCCTCAAGCGTAGTCGCCGTCACATACGGGTGGAAATTTTGTATCGTCCCCTGGCTAATCAAAAACACCGCCATAACCAGCGATAGCGGCAGCAGTATGAACAGCGTCACACGGGCCAGATCCCGCCAGGCATTGCCGAGATTGTCGGTGTTGTGCCGGGCGAAACCGCGTATCAAGGCGAACAGCACGGAAATACCGGTGGCCGCCGAGAGGAAATTCTGCACGGCCAGTCCGGCCATTTCGCTAAAATAGCTCATGGTGGATTCGCCGGAATAGGCTTGCCAGTTGGTGTTGGTCACGAAACTGACCGCCGTGTTCAAGGCCAGATGCCAGGACAAACCGGGAAAGCCTTGTGGATTAAGCGGTAAAACGCCCTGCGACACTAATATCGCCAGCAGCGTCAGGAAACCGGCCAGATTGAACAGCAATAGGGCGCACAGGTACTGGCGCCAGTTCATCTCCTGCGCCGACACGCCGCATAACCGCCACAAACCGCTTTCAATGAATGCGGTTCCCGGCAACGGACGGTCGAGCACCATACCCGTCATCATACGCCCCAGCGGCTGGGCGAGGACCAGCAGCACCCCCAGAAAGCAGGCCAGCAATAAAAATGCTTCGGCGACCATCAGAAATCCTCCGCCCGAATAAGGGCATAGAACAAATAGCCCAATAACAGAAATACCAGCGCAATGCCGGCAATCATCGCGACGTTCACAATGTTTCTCCAGAAATTATTGTCTGCGGATAAACTGTAAAAAACGTTAAATAAAAAAGTTGTTAAGATTGCGACCGCCGGTATAAAAATAATATAAAAGTCTTTTATGGTGATTAAGTTACCGAAATAACCCTCCTGGTTAATCTCTCGCTGATTAACCTGATAATAGCGGTAAACACGCAAAATGATGCCGGTTACGGCGCGGCGGCCCCGACAACCCGGCCAGACAACTGGCAACGGGAATTCCCGCCGCCGTGCCGGCCAGAGGGGATATCGGCCTGGCAGGAACGCGGGCGAACGGCGTCAGTGCCATGCGGCGGGCACGGTTTTTCACCGATCCGCGCCAATATCTCGCGCAACATCGCCGGATGAGCAACGAAATATTGCCCGGCGATAATGCCGATGGCGTCTTTCTGTTCGGCGCTAAAACCGCCGTCGTCCGCCGCGGGAACCGGCGACACCGCATAACTCATGCCGGGAAGCGTTAGCAATGCGGTTAGGGCTAACGCGTCGGCTGTAAAACGGTTCATATACCCTCCAGACACCCCATTCGGTACTGTGGCGTTAAAGCAAAAATAACCGAGATATTCTGTCTCTCACCCGCCCCGGAAGTATGGATAATTCCGGGAATGGGATAAACCCACGCCGCCAATAAACAGGCAGCCTGGAATTTGCAAAAACTATCACCGTTTCTGTATTTATATTGTAAAATTCACGGGCGCGGATATAAAAAAAATGTCAAAGGGCCTCGCACAAACAACGGCGGTTATTATGCCGCTCGGGCCGTTTTCAGTTCCGCCATTTTGCAGACATACCATAGCCGGCAGAATTCGGCGCCCAGCGTGTAACGTAAGGGTTCATTGGCGTGGAATACGTCTAGCGCCTCACGCCGAGACAGCGGCAACGGCGCATTGTCTTTTTCCAGCGCCGCCGGCTGCTGCGTTGGGTCAAAGCCATACGCAATCCCGGCCAGAATCGCGCTTAGGGCCAGATAGGGATTGGCGCCGGCCCCGGCCAGGGCATAATTGATCCGCCGTGAGGCGCCGTCGGCGCACAGCAGGCGCCATGCCCCATCGCGCCAGCGATATTCACGGCGCGAAGAAAACGGCCGTTCCCCGCCCCCCCGCAAGCGCCGCAACACGCCCACGTCAGGGGCCAGCAACGCCAATGAAGCGGGCGTCAAGGCCAGCAGCCCCGCCAGCGCCCTGTGCATTGCGTCATTGGGACCGCCGCCGGGGGCGGCGAGCAGATTCTCGCCGGCAACATTGCTGAGACCGACGCGAAAGCGCAATCCGCATCCCCCCTCCCGTGGATAAAGCCCGGTCTTGAAATGGGCAGATCGGCCGTATTGTCCGGCAATATGCCCGATAAGCCGCTTCATGGCCTGTAGGTTATCGCAGACAGTGACGATATCCCCGTCCTGATACAGAGCAAGGGTGAATTTCCCTGCCCCATCCCGATACGTTACGCCCCTTAGCGGCAACCCCTGCCGTTTGGCCTGCGTTTCAATGGCCGCGAGAAGACGGACCGGCGCGGCGGCGTCGCTATGCGGAAATTGGGGAGATGGCGCGCAGGGTCGGGCGGCTGGCGCGGTCATCCCGTCCAGGCGAAATTCCAGTTCCGCCTCGGCGGCGGGGCAGATCCCCCGCGCATTGAGCGCCGCCAGCGCCCGTTGCAGGATGACGCGCGGCTCAATGCCGCAGGGCGATCCGTCGGTGTTTTTCATGGTCATCATCACCTGCGCGTATCGTTGCGGATTGTCGGCGCGCGGTTTTAGCGTACCGCTCACCGGCATGCACAATCGATTGAGTTCGTCGTCATCCTTCGCGGGCCCGCTGTTTTGCGTAACGGAGACGACACTTTCCCGGGCGTAAATGGACAGCGGGAAATAGCAACCGTGTTCCAGATCCCATAACGCCTCCACCGGAATGGACTTGAGATGCAAACCGCCATTGATATCGTTGAGGTAGATATCAATCTGTTCGGTAGACGGATACGTCAACAGGTAATCCTCCACCTCTTCATGAAAACTGCGTTTATTAAGATGCTTGAACTTGTTGGCCAATAATAAAAGCTGGGCATTATTCATGACATTATGAAACATAGCGTGATCCGGTTATCCATCCATACCCAGGTTATTTGCCGTCGCGGTATGGAGGCGGGCAAAGGCCTCCACGCGGGTATTGCAATCAACAAAGAGGGGACGCGAAGTATGACGCGTATATCAGGTTAATGGAAACCCCATACAGCCAATCGCCTCTTCGTTGGCCCCAATGCAATTTGAATTATTCGAAATATAATCTTAATCGGCTTTAACGATCTTTTGTGTAAAATACATATAAATCTAACGTGCCAACCTGTAAAAATAGCCGCTCTTTCCTTTGGCCATAGGATACTCAATGCGTGTTTCCTCCCGGCCGGGCCTTGAAAGTTCGAGACTACACGCCAAATACATCGGGTTGCCTCGCGGCCGGCAAAGGGGCGACGTGAAGTAGGGCGAGTATACTTTGGTATAGTCCGTTTATACCATTCCCCATTGGTCCTATGGCAAGAGACCGGTCATACTTTGCGTCACCCGGGCGACTTCGCTCACCGACAAACTTCCCCTGACTTGCCCTGCGGCGGATTGCGCGGGTATCGGCGTGGTGGATGAAATATCGCGAGGGAATATCCCGTCACTTTTCATCGGGCCGGGCAGCCCGTCGTAAAGGAGAAACGATGCGCCATCCATTGCAAACCGTGGTGTTGAACAAGCGCGGAGCGCCGGCCCGGCGGCCTGCATCGTCATACCGGGCGGATATCCTGTTTTTCGCCCTGCTGGCAGTGCTCGCCGTCCTGGTGGCCTACGGCGTGGCACAAATGGGCCTGCCGCTTTCCCAACTGCATGACAATCCGGTTCGGCTCAATCTCGCCCTGCTGCCGCAATATGCGCTGCGCACCACATTGCGGATGTTCGCGGCGTTGGGCGTTTCCCTGCTTTTTACGCTGGTTATCGGCACATTGGCCGCCAAAAGCCGTAAAGCCGAACTGTTTATCATCCCGGCGTTGGATATCCTGCAATCCGTGCCGGTACTGGGCTTTTTGACCTTTACGGTGACATTTTTCATGGGGTTGTTTCCCGGCCGGCAACTGGGTGTGGAATGCGCCGCCATTTTCGCTATTTTCACCAGTCAGGCATGGAATATGACGTTCAGTTTATATCAATCGCTGCGCGCCGTGCCGGACGATTTGGATGAAGTCAGCCGACAATTCGGTTTCTCCCCATGGCGACGATTTATTCGCCTGGAATTGCCGTTCGCCATCCCCGGACTGGTGTGGAATATGATGATGTCCATGTCCGGGGGCTGGTTCTTCGTCGTGGCCTCGGAGGCCATCGCCGTCGGCGACACCTCGGTGGATCTGCCGGGCATCGGTTCCTGGCTGGCGCTGGCCATCGCCCGGCAAAATCTGGGCGATATCGCTTGGGCGGTTCTCGCCATGACCCTGGTGATCGTGCTTTACGACCAGTTGCTGTTCCGTCCGGTGGTGGCCTGGGCGGATAAATTCCGCTTCGAGCAAACCGCCGCGCAAAAGCGGCCGCGCTCCTGGGTTTACGATCTCGTTCGCCGCAGCCATATCACAACGGCCATTGCGCGAACCGTCGGCGGGCCGCTGTATTTGCTGGCGGGACTGCGCTGGCCGCGGTGGCCGCGTTTTTTGCGCAATCCGCCCGGCCCGCTCTACGACAGGCTGACCGATAAGTATTGGATGATCCTGGTGCTGAGCGCCGTGCTGGCCGGCGCGGTTAAACTGGCGCATTACATCGGCTCGGCGCTGGGCCCCGCGGATATCGCCGCGGTGTTTGGCATGGGGCTGGCGACCTTGGCGCGGGTGGCGGTATTGATTGTTCTCGCCAGCGCGATATGGGTGCCGATCGGCGTCTGGATCGGCATACGTCCCGGCGCGTCGCAACGCTTTCAGCCGTTGGCGCAATTTCTGGCCGCTTTTCCGGCCAACGTGTTGTTTCCGTTCGCGGTGATCCTGATAGCCGGACACAATCTGAATCCCGATATCTGGCTGTCGCCGCTGATGGTGTTGGGTACCCAGTGGTATATCCTGTTTAATGTGATAGCCGGCGCCAGCGCCTTGCCCAACGATTTGCTGGAAGCGGCGCGGGTTTATGGCATCCGGCGCTGGCAATGGTGGCGACAAGTCGCATTGCCGGGCATCTTCCCCTATTACGTCACCGGCGCGCTCACCGCCACCGGCGGATCTTGGAACGCCAGCATCGTCGCCGAATCCATTTCCTGGGGCAGCCACCATCTGCAAGCCAGGGGGCTTGGCGCCTATATCGCCAATGCCACGGCCGCGGCTGATTTTCCCCGCGTGGCGCTGGGCATCGCGGCAATGTCGGTGTTTGTGATTGTCTTTAATCGCCTGCTCTGGCGTCCGCTGTATCAATTCGCCGAACGTCGTTTACGCCTGGGTTAAGGAGCGCAGTATGTTGAATCAACCGCAATGTCTGGTGAATGTCCGCCAAGTCCGGCATATCTACGGCAAACAGGGCAATGCCGAACGGCTGGTGCTGGACGACGTTAATTTGCGGCTCGACGATAACGAGTTCGTCGGTCTGCTTGGCCGCTCCGGCTCCGGCAAGTCCACCCTGCTGCGTTCGATAGCCGGCCTTATCACGCCGACCGCCGGCCAGGTGGAATTTCCGCCGGGGCCGGAGGGCAGGCCGAGTTCGGTGAGCATGGTATTTCAGAGCTTCGCGCTGTTTCCCTGGTTGACGGTACAGCAAAACGTCGAAGTCGGATTGGAGGCGCGCAAGACCCCCCTGGAAGAGCGCCGCAAACGGGCGCTGGCGGCTATCGACATGATTGGCCTGGACGGTTTCGAGAATGCCTATCCCAAAGAGTTGTCCGGCGGCATGCGGCAGCGGGTGGGACTGGCGCGCGCGCTGGTGGTGGACCCGGATATTCTGCTGATGGATGAACCCTTTTCGGCGCTGGATGTTCTGACCGCCGAGACGCTTCGCACCGACCTGCTGGATCTCTGGATAGAAGGCCGGATGCCGATCAAATCCATCCTGATGGTGACGCATAATATCGAAGAGGCCGTGCTGATGTGCGACAGGATCGTTTTATTCTCCATTAATCCAGGACGGATCGTCTGGGAGAGTAAAGTCGGCCTGCCTCAGCCGCGCAGCCGTCAAGATCCGGCATTTCGCGCGCTGGTGGAAGATATTTACGTTAGAATGACGTCGGACAGCGGCGCGGGCGCCGCCCGGCAAGGAATTTTTCCCGGCACCGGCCTGGGCATGGTGCTGCCGCCGGTTTCCACCAACGCGTTGGCCGGGCTGGTGGAGGCGGTACAGGGCGCGCCCTACCACGGCAAAGCCGATTTGCCGGAGCTGGCCAACGCCTTGCGCTATACCGCCGATGAACTGTTTCCGGTCGCGGAAGTGCTGCAGTTACTGCGCTTTACCGAGTTGAAGGGCGGCGACATCCGGCTCTTGCCGGCCGCCGCGCGGTATGCCGAGGCCAGTGTGGACGAACGCAAGCAGTTATTTGCCCAGCATCTGCTCAATTATGTGCCGTTGGTCGCCCACGTCCGGCGGATATTGGACGAACGTTCGGCGCATACGGCGCCGGCCCGGCGTTTTCGCGATGAGCTGGAGGATTTCATGTCCGAAATCGATGCGGCGCGCACGCTGGACTCCGCCACTCAATGGGGACGATATGCCGAATTGTTCGCCTATGATGAGACCAATGATATGTTCAGCCTGGAAAATCCGTCGTGACGCCTTGAACCGGCCGCGATGACGGATGGGGTCCAAAGGAAAGTAACACAATGAGCGACGATAGCCGCGCCGGCAATAACCGGATTCCGCTGCGGATAGTACCGCTAATGCTGCTGTCGGCGGCCATTGCGGTGGTGGATACCGTGACCAAGCTGGAAATTGCCGTGGGCGTATTTCAGATAGCCATCGTCCTGCTGGCGGTGCGTTTTCTCGCGCCGCGCGGCGTGACCGCCATGGCGCTGTTTTGCATGGGTCTGACGCTGCTCAGCTATAAACTCAGCCGGCCCGACGGCAGCGAAGCCGGTCTTATCAATTGCGGTATCAGTCTGGTGGCGATCATTTTGACGACCTACCTCGCGCTGAAAATGTCTTCGGCCATTAACGACTTTCACGAAGCGCGCGCCCAGTTGGCGCATATCTCCCGGGTTAACCTTATGGGTGAATTGACCGCCTCCATCGCCCATGAGGTCAATCAGCCGCTGGCGTCCATCGTCGCCAGCGGCCACGCCTGTTTGCGCTGGCTTGACGCCCAGCCCGCCAATGTGCCGAGGGCGGAAGCGGCGGTGCGGCGAATTGTCGACGACGCCGGCCGCGCCGGGGAAATCATCGCCCGCATCCGCGGATTCGCCAGTCGCACGCCACAGCGTAAAGCCTGGTTGAATATCCCCGACACCATTAATGAAATCCTGCTACTGATTCAAAGCGAGTTGCGGCAACAGCGTATCGATTTTACGCTGACCCTCGCCGAAGGTTTACCACCGGTGTTGGCGGATAAAATCCAGATTCAGCAGGTTCTGATGAACCTTATCCTTAACGCGGCGGACGCCATCGCCGCCGCGGATACCGAACGGCGGGCGCTATGGGTGGATGCGGATCGCAACGCCCGGGGAGATATCCGCTTTTCGGTGGGCGATCATGGCACCGGTTTTCGCCCGGAGGACGGTGAGCGGCTGTTTGATACCTTTTTCACGACCAAGGCCGGCGGCATGGGCATTGGCCTGACGATCAGCCGATCGATAATCGAGGCCCATGGCGGACGGATTTGGGCCGTCAACAACCCCGATGGCGGAGCGACGTTTTCTTTCACCCTGCCGGGCACGGAAGGAGCAGAGCATGTGCGGACATGAGCCCAAAGACGCCCCCCTCGTCTATATCATCGATGACGATGCGTCGATGCGCAGCGCGCTGGAGGATTTGCTGGCGTCGGTGGGGCTGGACAGCCGCGCTTTCGCGGCGCCGGAGCGGTTTATCGGCGCCGACCGTCCCGATCGGCCGGGCTGCCTGATCCTGGATGTGCGCATGCCTGGGATGGGCGGGCTGGAATTCCAGGAGACGATGCGGCGCCTGGGCATGACCTATCCGGTCATTTTCATCACCGCCCATGGCGATATCCCCATGTCGGTGCGCGCCATGAAGGCCGGCGCACTGGAATTTTTGACCAAGCCGTTTCGCGAGCAGGATCTGCTGGACGCCATCGGCAAGGGATTAGCGCGCGATCGGCAACAGCGCCAGGCGGCGGAGACCCGGTCCAGGCTGCAAGCCTGTTATGACAGTCTGACCCCGGGGGAACGCCAGGTTCTGGCGCAAGTGGTCACCGGACGGCTGAACAAGCAAATTGCCGGGCGACTGGGTGTTAGCGAAATTACCGTTAAAGTGCGGCGGGCGGCGGTGATGCGCAAGATGAACGCCGAATCGCTGGCCGATTTGGTGCGGTTGTACGACGCATTGCAAAACGGGCCGGAAGCGGACTAGCTCCCCCGGGCCTTCCGGCGCCGTTGCGGGATAAGCGCGGAGCCGCTAGTATATTCACAGGTGATGGCGTACCACCTATCCAACCGCGCCGGCCCCCGCCGGCGATAATGACGCCTGACGTTTCGTCGCCACCGAGCGGCGGGGGTCGGGCGTAGCCCGCGTTCGCCGCTCTTGTTTATGACAGGAGAGATCATGATCCCGGTTTTCGGCCACCTTAATCCCGACAGCGATGCCGTCTGTTCCGCCCTTGTGGCCGCGGACTGGCTGACGTTCACCGGCCGCGCGGCCCGCGCCTACCGATTGGGCGACATCAATGCCGAAACACGCTTCATTTTGCATGCCGCCGGCGTTGACGGCCCGCCGCCGCTGGATCGGGATATTGCGGGGCAGGATGTCTGGCTGGTGGATTTCAGCGAATTCGAACAAGGCCCGCCCTCGCTGCCGGCCGCCAATATCCTCGGCATCTTCGATCATCACCGGCTCGGCAGCGTGGTGAGCCGGCAGCCCCCCGAGGTCTGGATTAAACCGGTCGGCGCCAGCGCGACGCTCATCTGGCATATCATGCGGCGAGAGTACCCCATGCCGTTATCCGCCGCCCAAGCGATATTGCTGCTGGGGGCGATTTTCAGCGATACGGTCTGCCTGACGTCCTCCACCACTACGCCGACGGACCATGAGGCCGCCGACAGCTTGTGCGCCCTGGCCGGCCTGGATCGCCGGTCATTCAGCCGGGATTTGCTGGCCGCCAAAACCGATTTAACCGGCTATACGCCTCGCCAGTTACTGGAAAAAGACGTCAAGTTTTACCGTATCGGCGAGGCGGCCGTGAAAATCGCCCAGATCGAAGTCGCCGAAACCACCGACTGGCAGGCGATATTGCCCGGGCTGCAATCAGCCATGGGCGCCATGCTTGCCGAACAATCCGGGCTGGATAATATTGTGCTTATGCTGACGGATATCGACAGAAAAGACACGCGGCTGTATTTCGCCCGGGAGTTCCCCGGCCATCAGCAACCGGTCATGCTACGCAATGTGATGAGCCGCAAAAAGGAAGTACTGCCCTGGCTGACGGACGAGCTTGCCCGATTGAGCGCCGCGCGGCGTTAATCAGCGCGGTTTGGCGCGAGGGTCATGTCTTGTTTCGGCTCTCGCGCCGACAAACCGGCCATCAGGTATGAATGACCAGAAAATCCACCGGCAGTTCATTGATGAACTCGAATGAGAAAGACGAACACACGCCCCATGACCGGTTGTGATGTCCCAGCATGACCAGCTCGATATTATGCCGGACTACCAGCTCGGCGATATCCTTGAATCGGGATAACGTGACCAGTTCCTTGACCATAAAAGGGATGGTGGTTTTGCTGCACAGCCGGCTGAACATGGCGGCGATCACTTCCCGCGACTGCACATCGTTATACAGGGAATCGCCGACATAATTCATCGCTCGGTAGTTTTCCGTGATATGCGCCAGCAGGACATCCGCCTTTCGCCCCGCGGCAATGGATTCGGCGCGTTGCAACAATACCGCGCCATCGTTTTCATTCTGCACCAGGATAAGGATGTGCTTATAGGCGTTCATCATCACTCCCCTTACCGTCGACCTTGACGACGGTCTGCCGGACGCCGGATTATCGCTGCGCCGCCCTGAGCGCCGATGCTTCCCGGCGCCGGGTTTCCGTTCAGATGGAATATCGCTACCCCTTAAGTGTAGCCACCGGGGAAAACGCGTACTGCGACGGCAGGCCGATTTTTACCGCGCACAAGCAAATCTGTCCGGCGACCAGGGACGGCTGGAGAATATCCCATGGAATGGACCGCTGAACATAAAATCCGTCCGGCGGCCAGGGGCGGCTGGTTTAATTCCCTGTGGGGAAAAATGCCGTTGAACGCGCGGCAAAGCCCGGCTACACTGATTAGCAAAGGCGATGGTGTTCGCCTTACCCAACCGCGAATAGCCGCTGATGACACCTGATATGCACTGTTCCTTACCGTTAAGGGGGATGTATGTCAGGTCATGCCTGCGTTAGCACGTTTTGCCTTTTTACAACGCCTGTTCCACCACGGCGTTTATCCGTCGTTGGCTTATGGACCGCCTCCGGCATTGCCGAACCCGCCAGAGTTACACCGTCGCCCGTCGTCCGTTGTCCGGCATTAAGGAATCGCCATGTCCTTCAATAGCATTCTTTACCCCGATGATTATCCCGCAGAACCCCTGGCGGATAACGGCCCCCCCGGCTATTTTCACGACCTCAATCTGGATCAGTTGATTGCGGTCCTTACCGAAGGCCGGGAAGAATATCACCTTGCGCCGGTATTTTATCACCGGGAAACCTCGGCCGACGTGGTGCGTTACCGCCAGGCAATCATGGACGATGTGCGGGAACCGGCCGTCAATGCGCTTATCAAAACCTTCGCGCGCGACATGCAAGGCCTGCGCGACATTCTCGCCAAAAACGCAAAACGCGGGTACCTGCATAATCAAACCCGCTGGCATCTCACGGCGGTCACCCGTTACAGCGCCGCCATCGACGCTCTGGGCGAGGGATTGTCCGCCGTGGTTCCGCGCTCGGCGGGGCTAAGGCATTTTTCCGATTATGTGCGGGCGTATCGGCAAAGCACCGCTTACCGCGAGCTTTGCCGCCGGGCATCGGCGTTGACGGCGACATTGTCCCGACTCCGTTATAGCCTGCTTATCCGGGGCAACACGATAGACATCGATCGGGACGATGACCCGGTGAATTACAGCGAAGAGATTTTGCATCTGTTCCAGGCGTTCGTGGCCACATCCGCGCAGGATCGCTTGAAAGTGCCGCCGGTGCCGGCGGAAATGAATCACATTGAGGGGGAGATTCTCGACTGTCTGGCGCGGTTATACCACGACGAATTCACGGAACTGGCGGCATTTTATCATGACTATGCCGAGTTCATTCCAAAGACCTTTGCGCGCTTTGATAAAGAGATCCAGTTTTACGTCTGTTATGCGGATTTTATGGACAGGCTGATTAAAACGGGCTTGCCCTTTTGTCGCCCCGAGATAGCCACCGATTCCAAGGCAATCTTTTGCCATGATGGGTTTGATGCGATGTTGGCCTGGAATCTCATCGCCAAGGACATGGCGGTGGTCGGTAACGATTTTTCCCTGAATGGCAATGAGCGCATAGGGGTTATCACCGGCCCCAACCAGGGGGGCAAGACGACCTTTGCCAGAATGGTGGGCCAGTTGCACCATCTGACGGCCATCGGCTGCCCCGTGCCTGGCCGCCAGGCGCGGCTTTTGCTGTGCGACAACATTTTCACCCAGTTTGAGAAATCGGAACGGGTGGTCAATCTGCACGGCAAACTGGAAGAGGACTTGCTCGGCATTCAGCGGATCCTGGCCGACAGCACCGCGTCCTCCCTGATCATCCTTAACGAAGTTTTCAACTCCACCACTGCCAAGGATGCCGTTTTCCTTGGCGGCAAGGTTATCGAAGGCATCCTTGCCCGCGGCGCGCTGGCGGTGTATGTGACCTTCATTGATGAATTGACCGCCATCAGCGACAAGGTGGTGAGTATGATGAGCCTGATGGCCGACAGCGAACGACGGTCCTTCAAGATATGCCGTAAAGCGGCGGACGGCCGGGCCTTTTCCCGGACGCTGGTGGAAAAATACGGGCTGACCTATGAAATACTCAGCCAGAGGTTGGCATCATGCAATCCCATCTGATGTTCAAAGACCGCGATTTCACCGTCGTTCGGCAATTCACTCCCCGGCAGAAAACGCTGATGGCGGATTTGTCCCTGGATACGTTGTTCGACCGACTGGCGGACGGCGATACATTTACCCGCGAAGTCGTGGCGGCGGCGGTAATGGACAGTCTTACGGAGCGGGACGCCATACTTTATCGTCAAGCGGCGCTGGCCGACAGTATCCGCAACCAGGCCGCCATCGCCAGGTTATACGCCATCGTGACCGACTGTATCGAGATGGAAAAAAAAGCGCTGCATGTGGGGATTTTCAGCAATTACCCTTCCGCTGTCCTGTACGGCTCCATCAATGTGCTGTTTTTCTTTTTCGATAAACTGGCGGAACTTAGGCGAGTGGCCGAAAGCGAAACCGGCAATTTCAGCTCCGCCGGTTTTAATGGGCTGTTCGCCACGCTGATGGCCGAGGTTGGCGATGATTATCTCCGCACCGCCGGGCGGCATATCGCGCTGTTGAAAAAATACCGCGCGATAAAGGTCGGCGCCCGTCTTGGCGCCGGCAACATCGGCGAGCGCTATGTGTTGAGAAAACCTCCCGAGCCGGTCTCCTTTTGGCGATTTTGCCGCCATCCCGCCGCGGTTCTCGCTGCCTGGCGCACGGCGCTGTTTTCACGCCGCCGGGCCGCGTTTACCGTCCGCCTGGCGGATCGCGACGAAGCCGGGGCCCGGATATTCAGCGAGTTGGGCGATCGGGGAATTGTCCTCATCGCCAATGCCTTATCCCAATCAGTGGAGCACATACTGGTTTTTTTGCAGACCTTGCGCCGGGAACTGGCGTTTTACCTGGCCGGCGCGCGCCTTTACGCCGCGTTACAGGAACAAGGCATCGCCGTGTGCTTCCCCACCCCGCATCCCGCCGGACAATCCCTGCTGGAATTTGACGATTTGTATGAGGCCGTCCTGGCGATCACGTTGCCGGGCAGCGCGTTGCCCAATTCGCTGGCGGCATGCCGGCATGGCGTCTATATTGTCACCGGCGCCAACCAGGGCGGCAAAACCACCTGGCTGAGGAGCGTGGCCACCGCCCATCTCATGATGCAATGCGGCTTGTTCGTTTGCGCCCGCCGTTTTAGCGCCGGGGTCGCCAGCGGGCTTTTTTCCCACTTCAAAAAGGAGGAAGACGCCGCCATGAAAAGCGGCAAGCTTGATGAGGAATTGGATCGGATGAACGGCATCATCGATGCCGTCACGCCTCATGCCGCCGTATTTTTCAACGAATCGTTCGCCGCCACCAACAGCCGGGAGGGGTCGCTGATTTGCGGGGAAATTACCCGCGCGCTGGCCGAAAACCATATCAAAATCTTTATGGTCACGCATTTATCGGAATTCGCCGGCGAACTCTATCAGGCCGGTCATCCCGCCGCGGAATTCCTGGTGGCCGAGCGTAAACGCGACGGTGAACGCACGTTTCGCATCCGTCCAGGTGAGCCGGAGGACAGCAGTTATGGCGAGGATGTGTATGCCAGGATTTTTTCGACCGCCGCCCGCTCGCCAAGGCCGGCGCCGGCCTTGGCGGTTAACCGCGATCCCGACGCGGCCGGCGGCGATTTTTCTTCACAACCTGAAAGGTGATTATTATGTATTACCACCACGCCCTGGTATTGGCCCATGATGAGCAGGACGGCGCGATATTGCTTGCCGCGGCTGTTGAACTGGCCGCCGATTCGGACATGAAAATTACGCTGGGTCATATCCAGTCGGACTGGCGCCTTATGAACTATGTTTCTGACAGCCTGATGGATGATCGCGAGGCCCAGGATGTCATTGCCGCCAAAAACATGCTAAGCCGGGTGGCCGGGGCCGTCGCCTATCCGGTCGATACCCTGGAGCTGGTGTCCATGCGCCGGTTCGATGAACTGCGGGCGCTGGTTGCCGACAAGTCCATCGACCTGGTGATTACCGGTCATCACAATCGTTTTATGGGTGTATTGACATCCGGCTCGATGGATTACATCAATCACCTGTCCGTGGATATTCTTATCAAACATCTCAAAATGGAATAACGGTAGTAAATTCATGTAATATCTTCCCATAAAAATCACATTGCTTTATTGACTGTTCTATTCGAGGCATCAATGTTGTATTCGCTTATAGCCGTAATGATTGGGGGGGGCGTCGGTTGCGCGGCCCGTTTTCTGATATCAATGTGGATCAATCCCCTGTTTCCCACCCTGCCCCCCGGCACGCTAATGGTGAACCTGCTGGGCGGCTTCATCATCGGATCGGCCCTGGCCTTTTTCGTGAAATACCCAGGACTGGATCCGGCCTGGAAAGTGATGATCACCACCGGTTTTTGCGGAGGTTTGACCACTTTTTCCACCTTTTCGGCCGAAATCATTACGCTGTTGCAAAACGGTAATTATCTTTGGGCAATCACCTCGGTCTTTACCCATTTGCTGGGTTCGTTGCTGATGACCTTTGCCGGCTTCGCCCTGATCTCCTTTATTTTCTGATACGCTATCCGGCGCCATGGGTTCCCGCCTGGCGGCGCGCCACGGCCGGGGGCGCCCGCCCATGACGGCACCCGCCGCATTTCCCACAGGTCCGCCATGGCGGGCCTTTAGCGGCCGATGCGTTTTCTTCCCGCACAAACCGTCGCGATCCGGGTACAATGCCTACGGGAGATAAAGGCGAGGGGGTCAGTCTCAATTTGACGCAAAGGTGCCCGAGTGACAGTAAAACTTATCGCCGTCGATATGGACGGTACGTTTCTTGATGATGAAAAAAACTACAACCAGGCGCGATTTGCCGCGCAATACCGAGCCTTGCGGTCACGGGGGATACGCTTCGTCGTCGCCAGCGGCAACCAATATTATCAGCTGAGGCGTTTTTTCCCGGCAATCGCCGACGATATTGCCTTCGTGGCGGAGAACGGCGCTTATGTGTTGGACGGCAAGGAACAGGTCTTCTGCGGCCATCTTCCCCTGTCCACGGTTTTCGCGGTGCTGGATGAACTGGAACAGGCGGGCGATGTGCATACCGTGGTGTGTGGTAAGGAAAACGCCTGGATGCGCCGGCAAACGCCGGAACCCATCGTCGAATTGATGTCCCGGCATTATTATCGCCTCAAGCGCTATCAGGACCGGCGGGAAATTGAGGATAATATTTTCAAGTTTGCCCTGACGTTATCAGATCGGCGTATTCCCGATCTCAAGTCCCATCTGGAACGGGTGCTCAACGGCACGGTCACGCCGGTCACCAGCGGGTTTGGCTTTGTCGATTTGATCATTCCCGGCACCCATAAAGGCCATGGCTTGCAATTATTGCAGGCGCGCTGGCACATCCGGGACGACGAGGTCGTGGCGGTGGGCGATAGCGGAAACGATCGGGAAATGCTGGCCCGCGCCGGTTATAGCTTCGCCATGGCCAACGCCGGGTCGGATATAAAACGCATCGCCCGTTACCCGGCGGGCGACAATAATAGCGAAGCGGTGCTGGATATTATCGACCAGGTGCTGGCCGGCGCCCCGCCGTTCGACCGCTAACCGCTGCCCCGGATGTCATAACACTGGTGGTAACGACAGGCCGCAATCAGTAGTGCGTCGGCCTAAATGCGTACACCCATCGGTGTTCTTCCGTAATACGCCGTGACCAGAAATCGTCTGGCTTGCTTTTTACCCGCAGGGGGCGTCAGCCGATGACAGGAAGGATCCCGCATTTGCCATGGGTAAGACAATGGCGATGGCCGGGGTCAGACATCACGCCGGCGCAACAGATGCGGGCCAAGCTCCGACAGGCTACGGCATCCCAACTGCGCCAGCGTGCGATCGATCTCCTGCTTGAGCATTGCGATGGCCCGGTCCGCGCCGGCCTCGCCCGCCACGGCCACCGCATACAGCAACGGCCGGCCAATCAGGACCGCGTCGGCGCCCAGCGCCAGTGCCTTGATGATATCCGTGCCGCGGCGGATGCCGCTATCAATGAGAATCCGCGCTGCGGGCCCGCAGGCCCGCCGGACATCCGGCAATACCGCCAGCGGACTGACGCTGCCGTCCAACTGGCGTCCGCCATGATTGGAAAGCATCAGGCCGTCCGCGCCGGCCGCCACGGCCGCCAGCGCATCTTCCACCGTTGAAATGCCTTTGACATAACACCGGCCCCGCCACAAGGACCGGATCCAGCGCAACGTTTCCCAATCCAGCGTATCGTCCATTTGCCGGGCAAAATAGGTCGCGCCGCCGACCCCGCGCTGGTATTGCGGCGGTAAATAAGGCCGCAGGTTACCGAAGCCCGGCACGCCGCCGGGCACCAGCGTGCGCCAGACCCAACCGGGATGGCAGGCGATATTCAGATAACTGCCCACGGACAGCTTCATCGGCCGACGGTAATGGCGGATATCCCGTTCGCGGTTGCCGAAATGCACGGCATCCACCGAAACCACCAGATTGGCGCAGCCGGCCTGTTCGGCCCGCCGCAATAAATCCCTCGTCACGTTACGGTCCTTGAGCACATATAGCTGGAACCAGTGCGCGCCGGCCGGGCCGCCGGCCGCTTCTTCCAGCGAGACGGTGGAGACCGTGCTCTGAATCCAGGGGATGCCGGCGCGGCCGGCGGCGCGCGCCAGCATCAGATCCGCGCCGCGGCGCAGCATTCCGTTATAGCCGGTGGGCGCTATCAAAAATGGCGCCGCCAGGACGGTATCGCCCAATTGCGTCGTCAAACTGCGGACACTGGCGTTTTTCAGCACCGGCGCCAAAAACTGCCAGCGGGCGAACGCGGCGCGATTATCCCGCAGGGTCCGCTCGTCGTCCGCGCCGCCGTCCACATAGTTAAAAACGAATGACGGCAGGATTTTCCGGGCGCGTCGACGGTAATCCTCAAGATTGACCATCATGCCAATACCCCGGCCAACGCCGTCAGGAACTGCCGTTGATCGGCCTCGTCGCCAATGGATACCCGCAGCCAGTCCCGGTAGCCGTTTTCCAGCCAGGGTTTGATGATAACGCCGTAAGCCAGCAGTTTTTCGGCAATGGCGGCGGCGTCCTCCGGCACGCGGCAAAACAGGAAATTAGCCTGGGAAGGGGCCGTGACCAGTCCCATGGCGGCCAGGGCGCTTTGCAATGCCCGCCGTTGCGCGCGCACATGCGCCACGCTCTTGCGCACGTGCGCCTGATCGCCGAGCGCCGCCAGCGCCGCAGCCTGGGCGCCGCGATTGATATTAAACGGCGTGCGTACCCGATTGAGCAAATCCGTGATGGCCGGGTCGCCGGCCAGGCCGTAGCCCACCCGCAATCCCGCCAGTCCATAGGCCTTGGAAAACGTGCGCAGGACAATCCACGGGCGGGGCTGTCGCCGCAAAATCGCCAGGCTATCCGGATAATCGGCCAGGTCGGCGCAATATTCGTAATAAGCTTCGTCCACCACCAGCAGGCAATCGGCGGGCGCCGCGTCAATCAGCCGCCGGAATTCACCGTTATCAAGCATGCAGCCCACCGGATTGGAAGGATTGCTGAAAATCATCATCTTAACCGGCGAACGCAGCGCCTGCTCCCAGGCGGGCAAATCATAACGCATCCGCGCATCCACGGGCACCAGCGTCACATCGGCGCCCATCATCTGCGGGTAGAGCACATGCAGGCCGAATGAGGGCAGTAAAGTGACCACCCGATCGCCGGGTTTGATAAAAGCCAGGCAAAGCAGCTTCAAAATATCTTCCGAACCATTGCCCATGATGATCCGGTCCGGCGTCATGGCCAGGCGGTGGGCGATGGCCTGGCGCAACGTTTGACTGGCCGCGTCGGGGTAGACGGCGCAGAGGGAGGCGCTGTCGCTTAACGCCTTTTGCGCCAGCAAACCGGCGCCCAGGGGGTTTTCATTACTGGCCAGTCGCGCGATGCGCGGGACGTTGAACCGCCGGCGGACGGCCTCATCGGACAATCCCGCGTTATACGCGCCCAGTTGCAGCGCCTCGCCTCGGGCCATCGCCCTGATCAACTCTGCGGACATGCTATTTCCTTTATTGCTGTATACTCTTGTATATACAACTAATGCAAGGTCTATGCCATGGCACATGTCTTTCGGATGGCCGAATTCCGGCCGCCTGCGCACGGCGGGCGCACGGCCGAATACCCGCCAATCCCCACGGCGGAGCAATGGCGCACCGCATTTGTGCAGGCCTGACAGTACTGTAATTTGCTTGTATATACATCCGCTAAGGTTATCAGTACACTGACGGTTGTCGGGGATAAATCAGGGGAAACGGGATATGGCCGAACCGTCAAAAGCCACACAACTCGCCGGGTCGATGAGTACGCAGCCCGCGCCCATGTATCAGCGGGTCAAGCAGGCCATTATCAGCCAGATAAGCAGCGGTGCCTGGAAACCCAATCAGCGCATCCCCTCCGAGCACGCCCTGGTGGCCGAACTGGGCGTCAGCCGGATGACCATTAACCGCGCGCTGCGGGAACTGGCCAGCGAAGGCTACCTGTTGCGGATGCAAGGCGTGGGGACGTATATGGCGGAACTGAAAGTCCATACCACCATTATGGAAGTGCATAATATTTCCGATGAAATCGCCGGCCGGGGACACCGTCACGCCAGCAAGGTCATCGCCCTGGATAAGGTGCCCGCCAGCGGCCAACTGGCGGTGGTATTCGCCATACATCCCGGTGAGAACCTCTTTCATTCGCTTATCGTGCATTACGAAAACGCCATTCCCGTCCAGTTGGAGGAACGCTGGGTCAACCCGGCCATGGCCCCGGATTATCTGGCGCAGGATTACCAACGGCAAACGCCCTATATTTACCTGAACCAGGCGGCGCCGCTCACTTCCGGCGAGCATGTCATCGAGGCGGTTTCGCCCACCGCCGAGCAATGCAAACTGCTTTGCGTGCGCAAACACGACCCGTGTCTGCTTATCAGCCGCCATACCCGCCATCAGGGCATATTGGTCACCTTCACCCAACTGCTTTACCCTGGCGCGCGCCACCAACTGCACGGCAGTTTTATCCGCCATGGCTAGCGCCATCCAGGCCGGCGACGGCTAACCGGCGATATTGTTATTCGATGCGAAAAGCCTGCTCGATCAGGCTTTGGCGCTGTTCGGGGGAATAGGTCAGCACAGCATTCTTGCTGTTGGACTTCTCTTTGGCGGTGTCCAGTTCCTGCCGGCTCAGCGGCAGGTCGTCTTGCCAGAACGGCGCGACGGCCCGCGCGGTGATAAACTCGCTGAGATAACGCGCCGGCGCGGATGGCGCCCCTGGCAGCAAACGGGCGGACAACGCCGCCATCAGCGCCCGCTGCTCAGGATGTTCGCTGTCCGCCAGCAGCGCCAGGAAGGGCAGCAGCAACCGTCCGCACACCTGGCCGTGGTGATAGGGCCGCAATGCGCCCACTTCGCCGGCGATGCCGTGAATCACGCCCAGACCCGCCATGCTTAGCGTCAGCCCCCCCAGATAGGAAGCCTGCATTATGGCTTCGCGGGCTTCGGCGCCGCGATTAAGCGCCGGCCAGGCTTCAAGAAACAAGCCGAGTCCGCACAGGGACATTTCCCGGGAAAAACGGCTGGCGGCGCCGGACAGGTATGACTCGAACAAATGGGTGAACGCATCAATGGCGCAGTGGGCGAGCACGGTATCCGGCGCGCCCGCCAGCAGATCCGGATCCAGAATGGCCGTCGCCGGAACAAAAGCGGGATGGCGCAGCGAGGCTTTGACCTTGTGCGGGCCGGTATCGGTTATCACGGCGTTTTGCGTCGCTTCGCTGCCGGTGCCCGCGGTGGTGGGGATGGCGATAACCGGAAGGGTGGCCCCGGTGACGTTGCTGTCGCCCACTTTTTCCATATAGCGCAGCGTCGGCAACGGGTGCTCAACCATGGCGGCGAAGGCTTTGGCGGCGTCCAGCACGCTGCCGCCGCCGATGGCCACCACCCGCCGTACCTTGCCGCGCCAGCGCGCCGTCCACTGGTCGATATCCCCGGGCGATGCCTCGTGACCGACGATTTCAACGCCGGTCAGCAAGGGCGCCAGCCTGTCCGCCAGGCCGGCATAGGCGGTCCCCTGCATAAACGAACGGCAACTGAACAACAAGGTCGGTAACCGTTCGGCTTGCAGCAAGGGAAGCAATTGCCCGATACTCCCGGCGCCGAACCAGGTTTGGCGGTTGGCGATCATCAGACTGGCGGTCATATCCTCTCTCCGGCAAAGGAAAGCCACCAGCATAATCCAGCCTCGCCGGGCATACCAGGGCTTTCGCCGGTACAATCCGCGTCAAGCCGCCGCCCAAGATCGGTCATCCCCCGGTATTCTCCCGGCGCGGGCGCTACCACTGGGCGCGTTTTCCCGGTTTATGCGCGGATAAACGCCAGCACATCGGCATTGAATTGTTCGGCTTGCAATTGCGCCAATCCGTGACTGCCGCCCGGATAAATCTTCAGTTGCGCGCCCTTGACCTCTTTCGCGGTTTTCAACCCCGAGGCGGCAATCGGCACGATCTGATCGTCGTCGCCGTGAATCACCAGCGTGGGCTTATCGATTTTCCGCAGATCCCCGGTGTAATCCACCTCGGAGAACGCATAGATGCAATCATATTCCCCTTTGATCCCTCCCTGCATACCCATCAGCCAGAAGGATTCCTGCAAGCCGGTATTGATCTCCGCGCCCGCTCGGTTGAAACCGTAAAACGGCAAGGCCAAATCGCGAAAAAATTGCGAACGATTGAGCGCCGTGCCTTGCCGAATGCCGTCGAATACCGCAAGGGGCGTGCCTTCCGGATTATCCGCTGTTTGCAGCATCAACGGCGGAACGGCGCCGACCAGCACGACCTTGGCGACCCGGGCGGTGCCGTGCCTGCCGATATAATGGGCCACTTCGCCGCCGCCGGTGGAATGCCCCACCAAGATGACATCCCGAAGATCCCGCTGCTCGATGAGTTCCGCCAGATCGTCGGCATACTGATCCATGTTGTTCCCGTCCCAGGGTTTATCGGAGGCGCCGTGCCCACGGCGATCGTGGGCTATGACCCGAAAACCCCGCTGGCCGAAATACAGCATCTGCGCGTCCCAGGCGTTTCCCGACAGCGGCCAGCCATGGCTAAAGAGAATGGGTTGGCCGTCGCCCCCATCCTGGTATGCGATACGTGTGCCGTCTTTTGTGGTGATAGTATTCATCAGTTTCTCCGCAGGTGTGTGGTTTATACTCGTCATACTTCACGTTGCCGCTTTGTTGGCCGCGTTCGCTCACCCCAGTCACAGCGTTGGCCATGCGCCTGGGCAGGCATGAGCGACATCCTGTCTCTCGCCGGAGGCCCGCCGTTGGCGGTTCACATTCGTTCCCGACCCGTTTGTCGCTCCCTTGCCGCCGCGATGCGACTCAACGTATCGGGAGTCTCGATGTTGATAATGCGCGGGCGCAAAGGGTCAGCCTGGCGCCAGCAGGTGACGGACCGCGGGCGGCGCGTCGCCGCGGTGAAAAGCCAGCGCCCGCGCCTGAATCAAGCGATCGTTCACCGTATGGCGTTCGTGCTGGCGCAAATGCTCTATCCAGGAGCCGATCACAAAAACTTCCATAAACGCGCCCGGCGACTGGACATCCTCGTACACCGCCCAGCTCAGAGCGCCGCCGCGGCGCCGTACCCGGCGCATATCCCGGACAGCCGCCAGAAAGGCGCGCCGTTGCGCCGGATCTATCCGGTATTCGATGCTCACCATCACCGGCCCTTGTTCATGGGCGACGACGACCTCCGGCGGCGCGGGATGTTCGCCGGCCTCCAGGTTCAGGTCGGCGTCTTTATCCAGCCGCCAGCGCAGGGCGACGACGGCGGCCACCATCATGGCGATGGCCGCCGAACAGAGGGATGCGGATATGCCGACCTTTGATGCCAATTGTCCCCAAACCGCGCTGCCCAGGGTCATGGAGCCAAAAAATACCGTCAGATATACCGCCAGGGCGCGGGCTTTGACCCAGCGTGCCGCGCTGCGCTGCGCGCCGATATTCAGTGTGGAGAGGACGGCAATCCAGGCAAAGCCCGTGAAAAACTCGCTGGCGGTCAACAACCAGAAATGACGTAAGTACGCCAGCGCCAGCATGGTCAGGGCGAAGAGCAGGCTGGCCAGCGCCGTCAACCGATCAGGATCCAGCCGGGCGCGCAGTCTGGGCAGCAACATTGCTCCGCTTATTGCGCCGATGCCGATGGACGCCAGTAAAATACCATAGCCGCCGGGACCCAGCCCCAGCTCGCGCCGCGCCACCAACGGCAATAATGCCCAGCCGGCGCTGGCGAACAGGAAAAAGGCCGCCGCGCGGGCCAGCACATTCCTCAATACCGGCGCCGCGTGGACATACCGCAGTCCCGCGCGCACGGCGGAAAAGAAATGCTCGGGCGGCAACCGCCGGGCATCGGGTTCGGTCCGCCAGCGATACAGCACATACCCCACCCCCATCACTGAAAGCGCGTTGAGCATAAACACCGCCCAAGGCCCGGCAAGGGACAAAATCCCCCCGCCCAGGGCCGGACCGATGGCGCGGCTGATATTAACGCCCAGCGAATTCAACGCGACGGCCGCGGGCAGTTCGGATTTGTCCACCAAATCCGGCACAATGGCCTGAAAAGGCGGAGAACTCATGGCGGCGCCGGTACTCAGCAAAAAAGCCGCCGCCAACAGTATCTCCGGCGTCACCTGTCCGGCGGCGGCCAACAGGCTTAATCCGGCGGCGACGGCAAACACCCAGCACTGGGAAAACAACAGGTAACGGCGACGATCGATAATGTCGGCCATCACCCCCGAGGGCAAGGCGAACAGACACATCGGCAAACTGCCGGCGGCCTGGACCAGCGCGACCCACAGCGGGTCGGCATTCAGCATCAGCATGGTCCAACTGGTACCCACATCGCTCATCCATGAACCCACATTCGACACCACGGTGGCTATCCAAAGCAGGCGAAATACCGGCTGGCGCAGCGGACGCCAGGCTGAACGGCCACCGGTATCCGCTGCGACGCCGCCATCGACCACCTCAGCGAGTCCGGCGCGCGCCTCCGTCATAGGGCCGCCTGCGCCTTTACCGCGCCGATGCGCCACCGTCCCGGACCGCATAGCGCCAAGGTGACGAAAATAATCAATAGCAGCCAGCCGAATTGCCCTTGCGCCACCGTCCAATCGGGATGAACCGCCAGCATGGCCACCAGCAGTACCGCAATGATGGGCAGGCAAGCCAGCCGCGCCGCGATGCCCAGCAGGATAAACACCGGGCAGATCACCTCGGCGAAAACGGCCGCCAGCAGGCTGAAGCCGGGTCCCAGGCCGAAAGGGTCCTCAATCTGCGTCAATTGCGCCTGGAAATGCAATACTTTGGGGATACCATGCACATACAGCAGCATAAAACACCCCGTTAGCCTGAGAAACAACAGGCCCATATCGATCATTGGCGGCAGCGATCTCATCATTTCCCTCCGTTAAAAAGCGAAGCAACTGCATCCCAGGGCGCCCCAGAAGCCCTGATGATCGGCCGCCGGTACCGAGGGCAGCCTGGCCCGGTCGTGAGCGTGGCCATGGACGCCGCAAGGCCCGTGGCAGACATGCGGCGCGGCGTGAGCGGCGTCGGCGAGCGGGCGGTAATGTCCCGGCACGCGGGCGACCGGCGACCAGTCCGGCAAAACCGGGATCGGCGCCGGCCCGTGGGGGGTGAATTCGCCGGCGGCATAAACAATTTTGCCGTCCACCAACGTCAGCAAAGACGTAATGGATTTGATATCCTCTTGCGGCACCGAAAAATAATCCGCCGTCACTACCGCCAAATCTGCCAATTGCCCCGCCTTGATGCGGCCTTTCTTTTCCTGCTCGCCGGAAAACCAGGCACTGCCCGCCGTCCACAGCTCAAGCGCGGTTTCGCGGGATAGGCGATTATCGTCCCGGTATAAACGCATACCGCCCACCGTCCGGCCGGAAACCAGCCAGTAAAGCGCGGTCCAGGGATTATAACTGGCCACCCGGGTGGCATCGGTACCGCCGCCCACCGGGATATCCATTTCCAGCATCCGCGCCACCGGCGGCGTGTGACTGGCGGCCTGCGCGCCGTAACGCTCGGCGAAATACTCCCCCTGAAACGCCATCCGGTGCTGAATGGCGATGCCGCCGCCCAGCGCCTTGACCCTCTCGATATTCCTATCGGTGATGGTTTCGGCGTGATCGAATAGCCAATGCAGCCCGTCAAAGGGGATGTCCCGGTTGACCTTTTCGAAAACATCCAGCATCCGACTGATGGATTCGTTATAGGTGGCGTGCAGGCGAAACGGCCAGCGCTCGGTCACCAGGTGGCGGACCACCGCCTCCAGCTCATCTTCCATACCGGCAGCCAGATCAGGGCGCGGTTCAAGAAAATCCTCGAAATCAGCGGCGGAGAACACCAGCATTTCCCCGGCGCCGTTATGGCGGTAAAAATCATCGCCCTGGCCAAGGGCGACGGTACGGGTCCAACGCCGGAAGTCATCCAGTTCCCCACCCTTGCGCTGGGTAAACAAATTATAGGCGATACGCAGGGTAAGCTGGCCGTCTTTGGCCAATTGTTCCACCACCCGATAATCATCCGGGTAATTCTGAAAGCCGCCGCCAGCGTCGATAACGCTGGTCAGTCCCAGCCGGTTGAGCTCACGCATAAATTGCCGGGTGGAATTGATTTGATATTCCAGCGGTAATGCCGGCCCTTTGGCCAAAGTGGCGTAAAGGATCATGGCATTGGGCCTGGCTATCAGCATGCCGGTGGGATTGCCGGACTTGTCCCGCACAATTTCGCCGCCGGGGGGATTGGGCGTTTCCCGGGTATAACCCACCGCCCGCAATGCCGCCTGATTAAGCAAGGCGCGATCGTAGAGATGCAAAACGAAAACCGGCGTGTCCGGCGCCGCCGCGTTTAATTCCTCAAGGGTCGGCATCCGTCGTTCCGCGAACTGGAATTCGGTCCAGCCGCCCACCACCCTCACCCACTGCGGATGCGGCGTGCGCTCGGCCTGGGTTTTCAGCATCCCCAGGGCATCGGCAAGGGAAGGCACGCCCTCCCAGCGCAACTCCAGGTTGTAGTTCAATCCGCCGCGGATAAGATGCAGGTGTGAATCGTTCAGACCGGGAATCACCGTACGGCCGCGCAAATCGATAATCAGCGTCTGTTCGTCCCGATGGCGCAGGACATTAGCGGCGGTACCGACCGCCAGAAATTTGCCGCCGCTGACGGCCACGGCGTCCGCCAGCGGGTTCTGCTTATCGAGGGTATGAAATTTGCCATTGACCAGGATTAATTCTGCTTGAGTATGCGAAACCATAAAACCTCCGGAGCAATGAGGATCTCGGCGGCAATAGCCCGGTACGCCGGACCGACGCCAGGCGCCGCCATCAGGCCGCCAGCCCGTCCCGGCGCGTCCGGGCCGGGACGGGCTGGGCGGCGGGCGGCATGGATACGTCCGGATTATGGTAGGCCGGTCGGCTTGGCGTCTAGTTATACAAAGAGATAATGGTTTCATCAGGCAAGCCGCCCTACCATGCCGGAAGAATGTGACGACGGACCGCGCAATCGCGGGCTTTTTTGTTCTTTCACCTCAAAGGAAAACCTGATGATTGATCCCAAACTCGACGTACTGACCCCGGCCAACTGCCACATCATCTTTATCGATCAGCAGCCGCAAATGGCGTTCGGCGTGCAATCAATGGACCGCCAGGCGCTGAAGAACAACACGGTGGCACTGGCCAAGGCGGCCAAGGTATTTGATATCCCGGCCATTATTACCACGGTGGAAACGGAAAGCTTTTCCGGTCACACCTATCCGGAACTGCTGGACGTCTTCCCCGGTAAAGACATTCTTGAACGTTCGTCCATGAACTCCTGGGACGATGGCAAAGTCCGCGAAGCGCTGGCCGCCAACGGCCGGAAAAAAGTGGTCGTCTCTGGCTTGTGGACCGAAGTGTGCAATAACAGTTTCGCCCTGTGCGCCATGGCCGAGGGACACTATGAGATCTACATGGTGGCGGACGCCTCGGGGGGAACGTCCAAAGAAGCCCATGACTACGCCATGCAGAGGATGATTCAGGCCGGAGTCATTCCGGTCACCTGGCAGCAGGTCATGCTGGAGTGGCAGCGGGACTGGGCGCGGCGCAGCACCTACGACGCCGTCATGGCCATCGTCCGGGAACATTCCGGCGCCTATGGGATGGGCGTCGATTATGCCTATACCATGGTGCATAAAGCCCCGCAGCGCATTCATGGTGAGCACCGCACGCTGGCGCCCTCCCCGGCCGCCTGAATAGGGTGGGTAACCACGACAGCGGGAGTCTGACCATGCCGGTTTATTTGCTCTCCCTGGGCGCCGGAGTCCTTATCGGCGCGGTTTACGCGCTGCTTAAGGTCCGTTCGCCGGCGCCCCCGGCCATTGCGTTGTTCGGCTTGCTGGGGATGCTGGCGGGCGAACATCTCGTCACGCTGGTGATTGAACGTCTGTAGCGAGGGTCGCGATGAAGTCTTTTCTGATCTCCTTCATTGTCGGCGCGTTGGCCGGCTGCCTTTATGCGGTCATGCAGGTGCGTTCGCCCGCGCCGCCGGCAATAGCCTTACTGGGATTGCTCGGGATGCTGGTAGGCGAGCAACTGGTGCCGACGGTCAAGCGGCTTATGCGCAGGCAGCCGCTGACGCGGGTCTGGTTTCGTCGCGAATGCGTGCCGAAAATCAGTGGCGTGCCTTCGCCACGGCAAGAAGATTGTCCAAATAAAGAGTAGCCAAATTCCGATTCATCGAACGGCCGCGGCTCGCCAAGGCCGGTAAGACGCGCTTTGCGCCGAAACGCCCTTTCCTATCCTCCCCAATAGGCTGTCAAGCGGTTTACTGTTAATGGAATGATGCTTATTGTGACATTAATGGTAAATCGGTGGATACCCGACGGGGAGGATAAAAGTGATGCTGTTGCCCCAACGGATGTCGATGATATCCGACGGCGCTCGCCTGTCGGTTATTCGGCAGCGCAATGAACGGCCGGATGCGTCCGTCCCGATTATCCCTATTCCCTGTGCGGATGCTTTCGCGGTCATCGTCCAGTTGGCGGATTTCCGGCGGCATAAGCTGTGGCGCGGCAACCGGCTGGTCTATGCGGGCGGCCATGCCAGGCAGGGGGTGGCCATCACCGATCTCACCGAAGACTGGCGCTGCCAGCATCTAAGTCCGTTTGACAACGTCCGCCTGCTGATTCCCCGCCCCGCGCTGGACGAATTTACCTTTAACAGTGGGGGAACGCCCATTAAACGCTTCGAGTGTCCGCGGGATACCCGCGATCCGGTGATATACCATTTGGCCCAGGCATTGGTACCCCTTATGACCACGGGCAATGATCCCGATCCTTTTGTGCTGGATCATATCTCTCTGGCGCTGTTGTCCCATATTACCGGCACCTATGGCGCGGACCGCCGGGAGTGGCGTGGCGACAAAGGCCGGCTCGCACCCTGGCAGGAACAGCGGGCGAAGGACTTTATGCTGGAACATCTCGCCGGGAGCGTCTCCTTGGAGCAAATCGCCAGGGAATGCCGGTTATCGCGGGCGCATTTCGCCCGTTATTTTAAAAACGCCACCGGCATGCCGGCCTATACCTGGCTGCAAAAAATGCGGGTGCGAAAAGCGCTCGAACTTTTGCGACACGCTGATTACAGCCTGACGCAGATTGCCTTGGAATGCGGATTTACCGACCAAAGCCATTTCTCCAGGGTGTTCAAGCAGTTTACCATGACCTCTCCGGGCCAGTGGCGGCGCCGGCAAAAGGCGTGACATCGCGCGCCGGCGGCGATGAGGGCCGGCACGGCGTACCCGCGCCAGCCATGCCTAACGGCTTTGCGATTTGACGATGTTCAAACGTTCGGCCGCCCGCACCAGATCCGCCAGGGAACGGGTTTGCATCTTCTCCATCACCCGCCGTTTATGGACTTTGGCGGTGATTTCGCTGACACCCAGCGCCATGGCGATTTGTTTGTTGAGCAATCCGCCGATGGCCAGCTCCATCACTTCGCGTTCCCGCGGCGTCAGGGTTTGGTGCCGCTGCGCCAGGCGCGATTGTTCATGCAGGAAAGCCAGATTTTTTTCAGCGGTCGCCAGTCCTTCCCGTACCGCGCGCAGTAAAGGCATCGACTCCAGCGGTTTGGTCAAAAACTCGTGAGCACCGGATTTTATCGCTTTCACGGAAAAGGGAATGGTGCCGAAACCGGTAATGATAATAACCGGTAGCGTCCGGCCAATCTTCGCCAGAATCGTCATTATTTCAAAACCCAGATAGGCCGGCCTGTTCATCGCGAGAATGACGCAACCGGGATGTGGCTCGGCCCGTCGGGCAAAAAAGGCCGAAAGAGAGGGAAAATCGGCCACATGATAGTGTTCCGATCGCAGCAGTCCCACAATAGACTGCCTTACTGCAAAATCGTCATCGACAACATAGACAATATGGTTCATGGATATGCCCTATCATTGATGCGAAAAGAAAACGCGGCCTGATTCAGGCCGCTGTCGCTTTTGACAATGGGTACGGCGGCATTCCATCATCCCTGCATGCGGCGGGACTTTCTTGTACGATAGTCGGGTTTTAGTACGATAAGGCTATCCGCCCATGATGGCCATGATGGCCATGATCATCAATATCCCACCAGCGCGGTAGCCGGCGTTGCGTCCCGCGCAAAAAAATTTCCCATCAGGCCAACCGGGCATTTCCCGCGGTTTCCCCTCGACAATGGCGCGACGCGGCGTCAGGCATCGGTCATCGTTTTTTCCTTTCGTACCGGCCGGCGCGCTGCACCGGCGAAGGGCGGCGCAGCGCGCCGACGGCGTCACTATACCGCTTGAATGTGAACAAATTTTCACCGGACGGACCGGCCGGCTCCCCCATGATCATCTTGCGCGATAATGGGTAATGGGGATTTTTACGCCTTGTCCCGGTGCAACCATAAACAAACCATATCACAAAAAAAAGACAACCAATTTCGACCAAAATAAATGCCTTGATGTTTTTTTGAGTCGAAATGTTTTTTATAAAAATCAATTTTATCAGTATGTTATAAATTTATCTTTACAGACATCGCCTGTTTTTAGCGCATTTTTCACTCACGCCAGCATGAAATGGCTATTAAAAGCAGTTGCTCAATGGGTGGTATTTTTTAACCATACTCAACCTATTGCGCATTATGGTTAATTATGGTTAAAAATTGGTTGTTCGTTTTACCGAGCCGCAACCAGGAGCCCAGCATGTCCGATATGACGCAATCCGCCACTGGCGCATCAGGGCGCAAGCAAGCCCTTGATCGCATGTATGACGAAATCAACCGCAAACATATGTTCCCGTTCTGGGCCAAACGCTCGGACGTGGCGCACGACGAAATCGCTTCGCTGATGGAAGGCCGTAAAGCGGTGCCGTTTCACTGGAGCTACAAGCGCGATCTGGAACCGCTGCTCTATCAGTCCGCCAGCCTTATTTCCACCGAGGATTCCGACCGGCGATCGCTTATCCTGCTCAATCCGGGCCTGAAACCACAGCGCGCCACCGTCTCGACGCTCTATACCGCCTACCGCCTCAATGACCCCAACGAGATCATGCCGCCGCACCGTCATACCGCCAGCGCCATCCGGTTAGGCTTGACCGGCACGCAAAATTTCACTGGCGTGGAAGGCGAAGATATTCAATTCGGGCCAGGGGATATGGTGCTGACGCCCAGGGATACCTGGCATAACCACGGCAACCACGGCGATGAACCGGCCATTAATCTCTCGGTACTGGATTATCCGCTGGTGGAGACCCTCAACGCCTTGCAGTTCGAGCATGACTATCAAGAAAACGGCATTGCGAAGAAACAGCAAAGCGCCCGTTTCGATCCGCATTATTCCGCGCGCATCTACGGCACCGGCGGCATGACGCCGCGGTTTGTCGACCACTACCGCGGCGTTGGCGGTTCCTCGCCGATGTTCGTTTATCGCTACGACGCCATGCGCGAGCTCTTAGAGCGTAACCGGCACGCGCCAGCCGACCCTTACGAAGGACTGATGGTGGAATATACCGACCCGCTTAGCGGCGGTCCCGTTTATAAGACCATGACCTTTTTCATGTTGATGCTGCGTCCGGGCGAGCGCACGCTGCCGATGAAGCAAACCGCCAGTCTGCTCGTCTCGCCGCTGGAAGGATCGGCCCAGTGCGTTATCGACGATGAAACATTCTCCTGCGACCCCTTCGATACCCTGGCGGCGCCGGGCAACCATTGGCTGTATTGGGTCAATCCGAGCGCCACGCAAACCGCCTTTTTATTTATCGCCAGCGATGAACCGGCGTTAAAAGCCTTCGGCCTGCTACAGCGCTTCGGCAAGAACGAAAGCGGCGATATTCTTCGACTGGCGTAGGAAAGCATTCATGGCTACAGCGTTCAATACCCGTTTGATCAGTCATATTGATTGCCCCGGCGGCGGGCAGGTCTGGGTGGACAACCAGATTCTTTATATCTCACATATGCGCCCGCCGCACGGCACGTCCATCTACGATATCGCCGACCCCACAAGGCCCAGGCTGCTGCACAAAATGGATATTCCCATGGGCTGGCACTCGCATAAAGTCCGGGTGCAGGACGGCATCATGATCGTGAACTACGAAAAATTCCGCGACGGGGCTGACGAATTCGGCGGCGGTCTGGGCATCTTTGATATCGCCGATCCATCCCGGCCCCGCTTGCTGAACAAATGGCGGGTGACAGGCCGGCACGGCGGCGTACACCGTTTCAGTTACGACGGTCGCTATGCCTATATCTCTCCCACCGAGGAAGGCTATATCGGCAATATCGTTAAAATTCTCGACCTCGCCGATCCCGCCCGGCCGGAGGAAGTGGCCAACTGGTGGATTCCGGGTCAGCATGTGGCCGGCGGCGAAACCTATCCCTGGGATGACTACGTCAAACCACGCTGCCACCACCCGCTACGACTAGGCGATCGGTTGTACGTCTCTTACTGGCACCACGGTTTTTTTATCCTGGATATCTCGGATATCCGCAAGCCGACGCTGATATCCGGCGTCAATAGCAGTCCGGCCCACCCGCACCCCACCCATACCGCCTTACCGATTGCCGATCTGTTGCGCGGCCGGCGGATCATGGTGGTGGCGGACGAGGATGTGGCCAAGCTTTACCCTTCGCCACCGTCCTTTTGCTGGTTTTATGATATTTCCGACGAACGCCAGCCCATGCCCATCGCCACGTTCCAGGTGGAAGGACTGGACCTGGACGGGCGCGCGCAGGAACCCATGACCGGCTGTCATCAACCGGCGGAAAAATATTTTGGCCATGTGCTGCCGTTCGCTTGGTTCGCCCAGGGGTTGCGTCTGGTGGATATCGCCAACCCCTTCGCGCCGAAAGAAGTGGGCTTCTATATGCCCGATCCGCCCGCCGGCTGCCAACGGGTATCGTCCAATGACGTCACGATGGACGAACGCGGCCTGATCTACCTGCTCGACCGACAGCAGGGTTTGGACATCATCGAAAGCAATATTCTATGAGGAGACGCCATGAGTGACGGCGAAATCGAGGTATTCGGCGCGAAAAATCCCAATCTGCCGTTTTATCCCGCGGTACGCGCGGGCGATTATCTGTTTGTGTCCGGACAGGTCGCTAAAGACGTCGACGGCAACATGATAGGCGGCACGATAGAGGAAGAAACCCGCGGCACGCTGTTGGCCATTGAGCGGATTTTGACGCTGGCGGGCTGCGCCCTGAACGACGTGATCAAGGCCACGGTTTACTTGGCGGACGCCCGGGATTTTGGCCGCTACAACGGCGTATTCAAAAGCTTTTTCCCCGATGGCCGTTTGTCGCGCACCACCGTTGAAGCGCGCGCGGTCATCACCACCCGTATCGAAATCGATTGCATCGTTTATGCCCCATTGGAGAAAACCGCCCATGTATAAGCTGCTTGGCCGGGCCACGTCCGGCAACGTCCAGAAGGTTGTATTTCTCTTGCAGGAACTGGGCGCCGACTACCGGCGCGAAGACTATGGCCGCCAGTTCGGCAACACCGCGACGCCGGAATACGCCGCGCTCAATCCCACCGGCAAAGTGCCGACGCTGATTGACGGTTCCCTGGTCATTTGGGAATCCAATACCATCCTGCGTTATTTGGCCGCGACGGCCGGATCGCCGCTTTATCCCGCCGATCCCGGCCAGCGGACGTTGATTGAACGCTGGATGGACTGGCTGCTGGCATCCTTGAATCCGGCCTACCTCGGCGGTTTTCGCGATGCCAAGAAAACGCCGGATCAATGGGACGCCAATACCCGCCCCGCGCTCATCAGCGAATTGAACATCCTGGAGGGACATTTATCCGCGCAGCCCTGGCTGGCGGGGGAAGCGTTCTCGCTGGCGGATATCGCCCTGGGCCCCATCGTCGGCCGTTGCGTCAAATTTCCGTTTGATTTGCCGCCCTTCCCGGCGCTGGCCGGCTGGATCGGCAAGCTAGAACAGCGGCCGGCTTTCCAAATCGCCACCCGCGCCTGATTCGCTGACCTTCGCGAGGCTTGATATGACTTCGACCTATTCAGATAGTCAGGCCGCCGAGCGGCCGCATTTGTGGGCCAACGGCGTGGCGGTGGATTTTATCCACGAAGGCGCCCGCCATCGGGTGCTGCACAATATCGCCCTGGAGATCGCCCGCGGCAGTTTTGTTTCCTTTATCGGCCCGTCGGGTTGCGGTAAAAGCACTCTGCTCAAAGTACTGGCCGGCCTGTTGACGCCCTCCGAGGGGCAAGTCCGGGTGGCGGACGTGGATCCCGGCGAGGCCGCGCGTCAACAACGCATCGGCCTGGTGTTCCAGGAAGCGACGCTCATGCCCTGGAAGAGCGCCCTGGATAACGTCAAATTGCTGATGGAAATTGCCCGCAAGGACCTTAACCGGGCGCAGATCGATGCGCGCGCCATGGAGATGTTGCGGATGGTCGGCCTGGAAAAATCCGCCGGCAAACTGCCATCGCAATTGTCGGGCGGCATGCGCCAGCGTGTTTCCATCGCGCGGGCGCTGGCCCTGGACCCGGAGGTGTTGATGATGGACGAACCTTTCGGCGCGCTGGACGCCATCACCCGCGAGGACATGTGTGAGTTTTTGCTGGAAATCTGGTCCCGTACCGGTAAAACCGTGGTGCTGGTGACTCACTCCATTGAGGAGGCGGTTTTCTTGTCACAGCGGGTTTATGTCATGGCCACCAATCCCGCCCGCATCATCGAGACCCTGTCCGTCGACCTGCCCCAGCCTCGCGGCGAGAGCACTTACGCTCTGCCGGATTTCGGCCGTACCGCCGGGCGACTCCGGGGGCTGCTCAAGCATGGCCATAGCGCGGGGGCGGCGGCATGAACAATCCCCTTCGCGCCGCGTTGGCGGTCAAACCGACGCCGGCCAGGGAACGGCGGACGTCCCGCTGGCGGTATGTTTTGCGGGAAATCTCCCCGGCGGTGACGTTGATTGTCGCCATTTTGGGCCTTTGGCAGGCCATTGCCAGTCTCTGGCGCCTGCCCGAATATGTGCTGCCCGCGCCGGCGGGTATCTACCACATTCTGATAAGCCGGCAGGATATGCTGGCACAGGCCGCGTGGGTCACGGCGCAGGAAATCATCTACGGTATCCTGTTATCCGGCCTGGTGGGAGTGGCGGCGGCGCTGTTTATCGCCCGTTTCGCGCTGGCCGGCAAAGCGGTTTATCCCTTAATGGTCCTGTTTCAAAACGTGCCGAAAATCGCCCTCGCCCCACTGTTTATCCTGTGGTTTGGCTATGACCTGGCGCCCAAGCTGCTGCTGATTGTGGTCATGGCTTTCTTTCCGGTGGCGCTGAACATGCTGCTTGGCCTGCGTGCCGCCGATCCCAATCTGATGGCGCTATTGCGTTCGGTCGGCGCCGGCCGAGGGGAAATTTTGTGGCGGGTGCAGATCCCCCATTCCTTACCCTATCTGATGTCCGGCTTGAAAATCGCCGTCACGTTAAGCGTCATCGGCGCCATTGTGGGCGAATTCGCCGGCGCTTCCGCCGGACTGGGCTACCTGATCCAGTTCGCCTCCACCCAGATGGAAACCAACCTGGTGTTTGCCGCGCTGGTGGAGATTTCGTTGTTAGGCATGGTGTTTTATTACGCCGTCGAGCTTATTGAATGGCGGTATTTATCCTGGGCGACCCGAACGTAAAAAATCGCGGCGCTCTTGTTTCATGACGTTATCGAGGCAATGGAGGACAACATGGCATTGTTTGACACATCAAGGCGGTTCGCCGTCGGTGCGGGTTTGGCCGTCACGCTGTTGGGCGCCTTTGGCGAAGCGCGGGCGGCGGACGATGTCGCCATCCAGCTCGACTGGGTGGTGCGCGGCGATCACGCGCCCTTTTTCGTGGCGCGGGACAAGGGATTTTTCACACAAAACGGTATCCATATCACCGCCATCCGCAAAGGTTCCGGCACCACGGATGCCCTGCGCCTGGTCGCCAACGGCAATGCCGATTTCGGTTTCGGCGATTTGCCGACGCTTATCACCAGCCGGGCCCAGGGCGTGGACGATAAAGCCTTGATTGCGGTAAATCAAAAGACGCCCCTGGCAATGATAAGCCTCAAGGCAAAACATCCCCTGACCAAACCCGCCGATCTCAAGGGCCTGAATATCGGCGTACATCCTTCCGGGTCAACCTTCGTGTTTCTCAAGGCATTCCTGGCCGCCAACGGCATGAGTCTGAATGATATCAAACAAAGTACCGTTTCACCGCCCTATGAAAGTTTTCTGCTGATGGGCCGTGTGGACAGCGTGCCGGGCTACGTGGACGCGGAAGTGCCCGAACTGGAAGCAAAGGCCGGCGGCCCCGGAACGTTGTCCATTCTGTACGGCGCGGATTACGGCTATGACGCCTATGGTTCCGGGGTGTTCGCCGCGGATAAAACCCTCGCCGAACACCCCGATCTGGTCAAACGCTTCGTGAAAGCCTATATGCAGGGATTCGTCTATACCCTCGATCATCCCAAGGAAGCCGTCGCCCTGCTGGTGAAAGACAATCCCGAGTACCGCGGTAAAGAACAGGTGCTCGCGCAGGAACTGGCGCAGGACATTCAGCACACCATGCTAAGCCCCGCCACCAAGAGCCAGGGGCTGGGGATCATTACCGCGGACCAGTGGCAAAAGACCGCCGATATCCTGATGACCCAGGGCGTGCTCGCCAAAGACGCCGATTACCGGTCGGCGTTCGATGCCTCGTATCTGCTGGCGGCCAATCCGGTCAAACGCTAACCCCTATGGGAGAACCCAGATGAATGCCAATCAGCCTGACGCGCCAGGGGAGACGCAGCCCTGGCGATTGCCGGAACACCGGGAACTGTTTTATGGCGGCGGCTGGCACGCGCCGCTGGCGGGCGGCTATGAAACGCTGATTAACCCCGGTACCGGCGCGCCGTTGGCCCGGGTGGCGACGGCGGACGCCGACGACGCCGAACCGGCGATAGGCGCGGCGAAAGCCGGGTTTCAGCAATGGCGGGATACGCCGCCGCTGGAGCGCGCCGCCATCTTGCGGGGGATCGCCGACGTACTGCGCCGGCACGCTGAAGAACTGGCGATGCTGGACGCCGCCGACTGTGGTAACCCGGTACGGGAAATGGGGCGCGATGGTCTGGCCGCCGCCGCGCTATTTTCGTTTTTCGCCGGTCTGGTCACCGAGCTGAAAGGCGCGTCCATCCCCATGGGGCCGGATGCGGTGAATTTTTCAGTCCGTCAACCGTTGGGGGTGGTGGCGCGTATCGTCGCGTTTAATCACCCGTTGCTGTTCGCCGCGGGTAAAAGCGCCGCGCCGTTGGCGGCGGGCAATGCGGTGATTATCAAACCCCCGCGGCAGGCGCCTTTATCGGCGCTGCGCCTGGCGGAAATCATTGGCGGTCTACTGCCCGCGGGGGTGTTTTCGGTTTTGCCCGGCGGCGCCGAAATCGGCCAGGCGCTGACCAGCCACAAAGATATCGCCATGGTGGGCCTGGTGGGCAGCATCCCCACCGGCCGCGGCGTCATGGCGTCGGGGGCCGCCAGTCTGAAGCCGGTGTTGTTGGAGCTGGGCGGGAAGAATGCGCTGATCGCCTATGACGATGCGGACCCGGCCCTGGTGGCCCAAGGGATCGTGGACGGCATGAATTTCACCTGGTGCGGCCAGTCCTGCGGCTCTACCAGCCGGGCATTTGTCCATCAGGCCATCTACCCGGATGTGCTGCGCCATGTCCGGCGGCTGACGGAGGCTTTCGTGCCCGGAATTCCCACCGATCCGGCCACCACCATGGGCGCCATCATTAACGAGCGACAGCATCGGCGCATTCTGGAACATATCGCCGAGGCCAAACGGCAAGGCGCCCGGTTGGTGTGCGGCGGCGGCGTGCCCGACGACCCGCGGCTCGCCGGCGGTTTTTATATCGAACCCACGGTTTTCGCCGATGTCGATGCCAGTATGCGCGTCGCCCGGGAGGAAATCTTCGGACCGGTATTGGCCGTGCTCCCCTGGCAGGACGAAGCCGCGATGCTGCGTCAGGTAAATGAACTGGATTACGGCCTGACCTGCGCTATCTGGAGTAACGATCTGGAAAAGGCGCATCGGGCGGCGCAACGGGTGGATGCCGGTTTTGTGTGGATCAACGACGTCGGCAAGCATTTTATCGGCGCGCCGTTCGGCGGCGTCAAACAATCCGGTATCGGCCGCGAGGAGTGCCTGGGCGAGTTGCTGTCGTTTACCACCGAGAAAAATATCCACATCAATTTACGCCGCGTCGCCAGGAAATAAGCCATGGATAATCACTACGACTACATTATTATCGGCGCCGGTTCGGCGGGTTGTACGCTAGCCAATCGCCTGAGCGCCGACCCGGATGTTCGGGTGCTGCTGCTGGAAGCCGGTGGCTGGGATCGCGATCCCTGGCTACGGATCCCTTTGGGTTGGGGACGCATTTTACAAAAACGCCTGCATGACTGGATGTATTTTTGCGAGGCCCAGGAAAATGTGGGGGGACGGCGGGTGGAATGCGCGCGCGGCAAAGTGGTGGGCGGGTCGTCATCCACCAACGCCATGGCCTGGGTGCGCGGCCACCCGGCCGACTATGATCGCTGGGCGCGGGATTACCATTTGCCGCTATGGCGCTGGGAGCAGGTACTGCCCTATTTCATCCGCCAGGAAACCTGGACGGAGCAGCCGGCGGCGCGGCGCGGCCGGTCCGGTCCGGTGAGCGTCCAGTTCTGCCGCTATCGCGATCCATTGGTGGACGCCTATGCCGACGCCGCCAGAACCGCCGGCTTTCGTTGGCTTGACGATTATAATGACGACGGCGCCGGTCAAGGGTTCGGCCGGCTACAAATGAGCATCCGCGACGGCAGGCGTTGCAGCGCGGCCACCGCTTATCTTCATCCGGTACTGGACCGCCCCAACCTGACCGTCCGCGTCGGAGTGCACGTCAATCGCTTGGTGCTAAACGGCGCGCGCGCCGAGGGCGTCGAATATGTCGAGCGCGGGCAGGTCCGCAAAGCGACGGCGGCAGCGGAGATTTTGTTGTGCGCCGGCGTTATCAATACGCCGCAAATACTGATGCTTTCGGGGATCGGTTGTCCGGAGCAAATGCGGCGGCATGGCATCACGCCCAGGGTGGCGCTCGCCGGCGTCGGCAAAAACCTTCAGGATCATGTCTCGGTGATCGTAATGTACCGCCGTAAGGAAGCCGGCCCCTTCCATCGGGCCATGCGCCTGGATCGCATCGCGCCGTCCCTGTTGCAGGCCTGGATGACCGGCACCGGCTTTGCCGCGGACGTTCCCGGCGGCTTGGTGGGCTTTATGCACAGCGGCGCCGGGCAATCGGTACCCGACCTGCAAATGTTGCTGACCGCGGCGCCGCTGGGCGCCTGGCCCTATTTCGCGCCTTTTCGCAAAAGCTTCGTCGACGGGTTCGCCTGCCGTGCCGTGTTATTGCATCCGGAAAGTCGCGGCGACGTCACCCTGGCATCCGCCGATCCACGCGAGGCACCCCGTATTTTCCAGAATTTTCTCGCCGCCGACAGTGAATGGCGAACGCTGCGCGCCGCTATCCGGCGCATCCGGGAAGTAGGCCGCCAGCCCGCCCTGGCGCCGTTTATCGCCGAGGAAACCGCCCCCGGACCACATTGCGACAGCGATGATGCCCTGAACGCATTCATTGGCCGGACCGCCATTACCGTACATCACCCGGCGGGCACGTGCCGGATGGGCGCCGACGGCGATACCGGGGCGGTGGTGGATGAACAGTTACGCGTCATGGGCGTTGAGCGGCTCCGGGTGGTGGATGCCTCGGTTATGCCGGATCTTCCGTCGGGAAACATCAACGCGCCGGTTATCATGATAGCCGAGCGCGCCGCCGACCTGATCCTACAGACCGCCCGGCAGACGCACGCGGTCGCGGCGGCGGTCTGAAACCACCTTGCATTGAGGTATAAAATGCGTTTTAGTCTACCTAAACATCCGATACTGCTTTGCGCGCCGCTGACGGACGCCGCGACGGAACGCCTGCAATGTTTTTTCCAGGTCGCGTGGCGGCACTCCGGCGCGGCGCGGTCCCGGGAGGGCCTGGCGGACGCGCTCAGCGACAAGGCGGCGGTGCTGCTCACCGAGCGGGATTACCTTGACGCCGACATGCTGGGCCGGTTGCCTATGTTGCGGGCGGTTTGCGTGCTGGGCCGGCTTCATCCCGACCTGGACGTGCCGGCGCTGACGCGCCAAGGCATACCGCTGACCCTGGTACCGCTGGAAGACGGCGCGTCGGGACAGGACTCCCTGCCGGCGCAAGACGCGGCCGCGCAGTTGATAGCGTCGCTGGGGTTTGGACGCGATGGCTGGCACCCCACCCGGCTGGTGAATCCGGACGTGTCCTGTTGCTCATGCTGCTAGCGGATGTTCCCATTGACTTTTGACGGTAATACCCTTAACTATGCCTGCAAAACATTATGAAAGTTCGAAAGACCTGATTGACCATATTGTGGCGCTGCTCTCTCCGCGGCTGGCGGCGGGCGAAACACTGCCTTCCGAGCGGGCGCTGGTGGAGGAATTGGGCGTCAAGCGCTATGCCCTGCGCAAGGCGCTGGAGCAGTTGCGGGGGGCGGGTCTGCTGTCGGCGGCCGCCACCGGCCGCGCCAAAACGTCCCTTAAAGCCAGCCAGAAGAATCTGGCGCAAATCACCAATCCGCTGGAAGTCATCGAGCTTCGCCTGCTGATTGAACCGATGCTGGTCCGCCTGGCCGCGGTGCGCGCCTCGCAGCAGGATATTGATCGCATCCTGCGCACGGCGGCCATGGCCGGCAGCCATGACAACGGCAAAGTGGATCTGGCTTTTCACAAGCAAATCGCCGCGGCGTCCAGCAACCGGTTGGCGGCGGAGCTTTACGGTCTGCTACGGCAAATCGGCTCCGATGTGCGCCTGCGCATCCAGAAAAACGATGAACCGCTTTCCCCGGATCGCCTGACTACCCGTAATCATGAACACGGCGAGATCGCCCGCGCCATCGCGCAACGCAATCCGGATGCGGCCGAAAAGGCCATGCGCCATCATTTGTTCAATGTGCAGCGGCAAATACTCAATCATCTGGTTCCGCAACCGCAGGAAGCCCCGATGGCCGAACTCCAGGATGAAAACGCGCGCACCTGAGCGGCGGACAAAAAAGGGGTGACGGGATGGGAGGGCTTGAACCCCCGGTCATGGAATCAGAATCCATTGCCTTAACCAACTTGGCTACATCCCGATGCTGGTCATAGTAGCGTACTCCGCCGGAGGTGTTAAGCCAGTCTTGGCGAAAATCGGACGTAACCGACGCGCAGCGGCGTCCGGCCAGGCCGAAACGCCGCCCGACGGCGCCTTTGATCATGCCAACGGATAGATGGCGGTCCTGGCGCCGTTAATATGGATCTCGCGCCGATCGCCTGCGGGCAACGAAACGGTCAATTCGCGCCAGGCCGGGCGATAATCGCCACGCTGGCGAATAAGCAGCGTAACCCGACTGGCATCGCAAATCATTTCCCACGTCAGCCAGAGCGCATGGCCGTCCCGCCACCCCTGGCTTTCGCCATCATCCTCATACAGCATACCCGTTCCGCGGCCCGCGCCCAGGTAGGGGAAAAGCGCCAGGTGCCGCCGATCGTCCCGAGCGCTGTCCTGGCACTGATCGCTTTCGCCGAGAGGGATGGCCGCGCCGGCGCGCACCAGCAAAGGCAGGCGCTCCAGAGGAGCATCCAGTTCGATTTCCCGGCCGCCGGCATACCATTGCCCGCTGTACCAGTCATACCAGCCAGTGGAATTGTCCGGAAGATACACCCGCCGCCGGCGCATGCCGGGTTCCACGACGCTTGCCACCAACAGATCCCCGCCGAGCATAAAATCGTCGGTGTCCTCAAAGGTGCGCGCATCCTGTTCATGATCAAGAAAGGTCGGGCGCAGCATGGGCTCGTCTTCGTCGCAGGCCCGCCAGAACAGCGTGTATAAATAGGGCATCAGACGATAACGCAGGCGGATCGCGTCGCGAATGACGGGCGTAACCGCCGGGTACATCCAGGGTTCATTCACCGTGTCATCGTCGTTCCAGGAATGGATAGTAAACCGTGGATGCATGACGCCGTTTTGCACCCAACGGACAAAAAGCTCCTCATCCGGTTTATCGCCGGCGAAACCGCCGACGTCATGGCCGACGTTATACAGGCCGGACAGACTCATGCCCAGCCCCATGCGGATGTTGTAACGCAGTGTCCGCCAACTGGTACGATTATCACCGCTCCAGGTCTGGACATAACGTTGCATTCCCGGACAACCGGAACGCGAAATCAAGTAGGGACGTTTATCCGGGGCGAAGCGCGATTGCGCCTCCCAGGATGCCCGCATCATCAGGAGCGCCATGACCGGCCGGATGTGCTTGACGGCGATTTCCCGACCGAAACCGCAGCAACGCGCTTCCCCGTCCCACAGTTCATATTCATTGTTGTCGTTCCATGTCGCGTCTATGCCCATTGCCAACAGTTGCCCGGTAACGTTTTCCTGCCACCAGGCAACGGTTTCCGGGTTGGTAAAATCCAGATGGGCGCCTTCGTCATCCCAGAATACCGAGCGCGCCGGCTCCGCGTCCTGCGAGTCACGAATAAACAGCGCGCGGGACGCCGCTTCGGCAAAACGCGGATGATCCTGTAGCAGGCAAGGCTTGATATTGGCGGCCAGTTTCAGCCCGGCCTCATGGAACGCCCGCGTCATCGCCTGCGGTTGGGGAAATTTGTCCCGATTCCAGTTAAAAACATAACGCTTGTCGTTAATTGAGGTATAGCCGGAGGAAAGCTGAAAAGAATCGCAAGGAATGGCGTGTTCCCGACACAAGGCGATAAATTGCATCAGTTGCCGCTGGGCGTCCGGCGCATCGGTGTAATGCATGGTTGAGCCGCTGTACCCCAGGCTCCATTTCGGGCCGAACAGGGTTTTTCCCGTCAGGCGCACATAGCTTTTGGTCACCTCCGCCACGCGATCGGCGGGAAAGAGATAATAATCCAGATCGCCGGCCTCGGCGCGATAGCGACGGTAAGGCGAGTGATAATTGTCCAGTTCATTGCCCAAGTCAAACCCGCTTTGGCTGAGATTGTCGTGAAACAACCCGAAACTGGCATCGCTAGGATGTGTCGGTCATGAGTATGGACGGGTTTAATCTGGCCGAGATTCACGATATTCCACTTACCGCGGTGCATGTTCCCCGCGATGAACTGGGGATGGAGGCGGTGCGGATATTGCAGCAACGGTTGCGATTGCCCGAAAGCCCGATAGGCAACCTGCTGCTGAACGGCACGCTGATGATTCGGGATTCCGTGCGGCGAATCCGCGGCAATAAAAGCCGCTTCGCCGTGCAAAACGACGGCCTTTATGATTAACGCCGGCACAAGTCCTGTCACGCCCAGGACAAGGCGGCGGCGCCGCGTCAGCGGTTGCGGCGGCGAATCAAGATCGCCAAGCCATCCTGCGAGGGAATAACGCACATAGATCAGACCGTGACTGGGGGTGTAGTCTTTGGCTTGCTGAATATCGACGCCGGCGCCCAGGAACCAGTGCGCCGAGAGCCGCCGCTCTATGAGAGCCTGTAGGGTATAGCCGACCCCGGTGCTGGAACCACCGGCCTCAATGGCATTGCGATCGCTTGTACCGGGCGGAATCAGATCAGGCAACGGATAGCGGGGATGATCGTCGGTTCTCGCCGCCGACCAGCCCAGCGTGCCGCCCAGTTGCCACGACCAGTTATCCCGTCGTTGGCGGTAATTGATCGGCACGGCGAGCGATACATAGCGTTGCGGACTGTAATACCCTCCCTGGCCGAGAGCGTAGCCGCTCAGATCTTTTTGGTAATGCCACCACATCCCGTTCAAACCCACCGTTAAACGGCGATCATCGTCATTGATCATTTTATGGTAATAGCCCGTCATCACACGAACACGCTGATTATCGGCGACATTCCGCCCGGTTAATCGCTGTGCGCCGACATTGCTCCAGACGCCGTCGGCGCCGCCCCGATCGTAGCTCAAGGCCGCATTGACGCCGCTGGCCCGAACGCCGCCCCAGGTGATGCCGGTAACGGGATCACGCGCGCCGCCGAACGCCAGCAGCGAATTCGACAGGGGCCGCCGCGATGCCGTCAGCGTCCAGCCGATATGGCGCCAATCATCGCTGTAGCTCAAACCGCCGACCCAGTCCTCCACGGCGAACCCCAAGGGGGTACTCCCCACATCCCCTTGCCAGCGACTATCGCCCCAACCGGCGGCCAAACTGGTGCCGGCGGCGTTTTGCCGGGTGTCGGCGCGGCAACCGACATCGGCGCAGGCACCGAAAACCTCATGATAAACGCCGTTTGAAGCGGCGAACGTTCCGGCGGACACCTGAACCCGGTCGGCGCGCAAAAACGCCCGCCCCGCGCCGAAGGGCATATCCGCCTGCAATTGAGTGGTACGGGCAGTGTAATCCGACGTGCCGCCACTGCCGTTGGAGGTGGAGTTATCCTGATCGAGCGTCACAACCCCATCCTGTTGCCGCGCGAGTTCGGCCGCGTCGCGACGAATGCCGCGCTTTAGCCAATCGTCGCTCGCCTGGGTGCGGGTCAGAAAGGTAAAGTCGCCATAGTCCGCGGGAGGGGCGGCGGTTATCCCGCTGGCCGTCATCGCCCGCGCCGCGTCTTGCCAGGCGTCCCGCGGCTTACCCTGCTGCCGCTCGAGTCGCTCGCTGTCGCGAAATGTCAAAGCGGCGTCCATAGACACGCCCTGTCGCAAGGCTTCCGGTCGCAGCTCACGCAGCAAAGCCAGACCTTTCGCCGGCTCGCCGGCGTCACGCCATTGCCCGGCGATACGTCGGCGGGTAGATAAACTGTCGGCGCCGGACAACGCCGCGGTAACGGCGGCCAGGCGATGACGGGCTTCGTCAGTGCGTCCCAGGGCCAGCAAGGCGTCTATTTCACCCAATTGCCCGTCGCGCTCGGCCGGATCGAGCCGGGCGGCATACCGGTAGTCCGCCAGCGCCGTGACGTAATCGGCTCTCGCCATCGCCCAGTCGGCCAGCAATACCTGATTACCGGCCAAGACGGGAGGGCGGGACAGCAAGGCGACGGCGGCGGTTTCATGGCCATCCCCACGCAAACGCACCGCGTCGTCGCGACGGATTTGCGCCTGCAAATGGTTAGCCAGTTCACGCATTCCCTGGCTCCAGCCCGTGACCGGCACGCGGTGCAAGGCCAATAGCGCTTGCCGGGGTCTGCCGGTCGAGGACAAATACAGTCCATAGGCGTAAACCGCATCGGTATCAATGGGGGATTTTATAAACAACGGGGGGAAAAGCGCATCCGCCTGCGCCAGGCGGCCATCATTGCGCAGGGCTTGCGCCAGCGAATATACCAGCCATGCCTGGCCGGGGGACAAGTCCAGCGCCCGCCGATAAGTCTCCTCCGCTTGCGGCCATTGTTTCAAATCCGCATACCGCCGGCCTTGCCGGCTCAGCAATTCAACACGCGCCGCGATCATTTCATCATGCATCAGGGCGCGCTGCGCCGGACCAAGCCCCTCCAAAAAGGCCAGTTCCCTGGCCGGCGATTGCCGCCGGTAGATATCCGCCAATCCCCGCAAAGCGCCGCCATTATCCGGTTCAATCCGCAAGGCCCGCTGGAAAGCGTCACGCGCTTGAACGTTATCGCCCTGCGCTTGCGCAACCTGCCCCAATCCCACCCAGGACTGTCCGTCACTGTCGTCAAGCGTGCGCGCCAGGGCGTAGTGGCGGCGCGCCGACCCATAATCACGGGCCTTGAGGGCGCGATCGCCCTGGTCAATTTGTAGCCAGTAACGGTTGGCGGCGATAAGGCTGCGCCACTTATTGCCACGAAAACCATTTCGATCAACCCGCTGCGCCTGTTCGAACAGGGCTATCGCTCCCTGCCGCCGGCCGGCGCGCGCATAGGCCAGACCCAGCGCACCCAGCACATCCGCGTCATTTGGCGACTGCATCCGGGCGACTTGTAAAGGGGCTATCGCCCGCCGACCCTCGCCGCGCGCCACCATCGCCATTCCGCGCAATCGCGCCTGATAGCGGGGATCGGCCAGTAGCGCCCGGCGACGCGCCAATTCTCGCTTGGCGTCCGCGACCGGCGGCCCGTCTTCGAAGCGGTCGATGAAGCGTTGCAATTCAGCCAGACTTGCCGCCGATACCGGCCTATCGCGAATGTCGTTCAACCACAATTCGGCGGCCGCGCCGCGTCCGGCGGGATCGCCGGCCAGCGCGCCCAATAGCTGATATCCCTCGGCGTTCCGGTGTTCGGCCAGCAACAGTTTCGCCGCCAGCAAGCGCAGCTCGGCATTGCCGGGATAACGCGCATCCCATTGCAGCAACCGGCGCAGGGCCTCGTCCTGTCGGCCGGGCAGGCGGGATACCAGCCGCCAGTACTCCACCGCCATATCAAGCGTCGGCAAGTCGCCCTGAAACAACGCGTCGTAACGGTTTTTCGCCTCCGCCAGGCGGCCGGCGGCGGCCAGCAAACGCGCCTGTTGCAATTGCTGCCGGCCCGCGGGTTCAGTGAGGGCCAGACTGTTTTGCGCCCGCCGGGTCAGCGGTGAATCGGGAGCCAGTTGCCGCAAGCGCGCCAGCCGCCGCCGGGCCTCTTGCAGGTTTCCCTGGCGAAGGGCCAGGCGCAATGCGGCGGCCACCACCTCGGGATTCTCCGGCGCAATCAGCTCCAGCCGGTACAGGGATTGTCGCACCAGGACATCGTTGTGGTCGGCTTCCCCTACCCTGACCTGCGTCAGCAGCCATTGTTGCGGCGCCTCATCCGCCGCGGCGACCGGCGCTAACAGAAAGACGGCAAGCAACGCGAGGCGAATCGGATACCGGTCCGCGCCGTTCAATCCCGTTCATCCCGCGACAACCGGCGGCGGCTGATAATCAACAGCCCCCGCCATAACAGTAACGCCGCCAGGATCACCGTCAGCATGGCCATAAACGCCATCAGCACCGGATGCGTCGCCAGAGCGTTCCAGATACGCTCCCACCAAGGCAAATGCCCGACATAATAGGTCTCCCCCACTCGCAGGCTGTTGACGCCGGCGTCGCGGATGACCGCCACCGAGCCATACACCGCCGCGCGCTCGCTACTGTTCGCCAGCGCCCGGTTTAACAAGGCGAAACCGGCCTGGCTGTCGGCCAACAACGCCACAATGCTGCGCTGATCATGCGTGGGCGACTGGACGCCGATAATGGCGGCCAGGGGACCGCGGGCATCGATAACCGTGCGGCTGTCCGGTCTGGTATCACTGTACGGCGGCGCATCGCCCGACGCCAGAGCGTGATTGGCCGGCGCCTCTGGACGGTTCGGCTGTTTTATCCAACCGCGCGTGGCGTCCACCAGGAGATTAAGCCGGCGATCGTCGCGCAGCGACGGCGGCAGCGCGCCTATTATCAGTATATCGGCATCAAGGGCGCCGGCTTGGCGCCAGTCGTCGCCAAGCCGCAGACCCAAGGCCGGATATCCCGTCAGCGCGCCGATATTGCCCAGGGCATCGAGCAAGGTGGCGACTTCATCCGGCTGCGGTCGCGGGTTCACCAGCGTCAGGGTTTCGGACAGATCGGCCATTCGGCTGAAAGGAAAGCCGGCATTCACGAAGGCGTGCAAATCGGGCATGGGCATAAAGTGGCGGTAGCCGGAAAAATCCAGGGTCGAGCTGTCGTCGATCACCACATGGTTACCGGCGATGGAGTAGGTTTCGCAACGTCCCTCGGTGCCGCTGGCCAGAAGCTGGGTATAATCGAACTCAAACTTGAACTGATTGGTCTCGCCGAGCTTTAACGCCGGGATCGTCAGCGATTTGGCCGAATCGAACAAGCCCTGCAATAGCGGCAAATGCACGATTGCGCTGCCTTGATCCTGATCGGGGCCTAAGGTATAACCCTGCACAAACTGATTATTCAAGCTGATGTTCAGCCGCGAGTCGTTGTTACGCTGCGGGGCGGTATAGCGGTACTTAAGCCGCATATCAATGCCGGCGTTGTGGATCAGGAACAGATCCGGCGGCAGATTCACCCTCATGGTCAGCGGAGCGGGCTGAACGCCGCTGGCCTCCAGTTGTTCAGGGTATTGCTTCAGTTCGCCGAACGTCATCGGCCGATCGGTCCGCACCCAGTTGGGCGCGTCGTAAGGCCGCCGAGGCGCCAGTTGGCGGACCTGCTCCACCGTCAGGCGCTGGCCGCGAAACAGGATATTGCCTTGCGCGATGCCTTTTACCGCCGTGACCAGATCGTCATCATTCCGTCCCATGATCAATAGCAGCTTGACATAAGGATCCCCGGGACTGTCAATCATTTCAATGGTCGGCGCCCTGACCGGCGGATAATCCCGCAGAAAGCCGGGACGCCGATCGTTGGTGGCGAAGACCACGGCATGACGGTCCGGTACCTGGTCGAACAGCACCGGAAACGTCTGGCCCCGCCATTGTGCCCGCATACCGAACCAGGACGCGAGGATCGCGGCGGCCCGCTGCTGACCGGTATCCGGCGCGCCGGCGAAAACCATTGGCAACACCAGCGGCCGCGTATCCCGGCTGTCGAAAAACGGCTCGGGGAAATGGGACAGTTCGTTGACAAGCGGCAGGCGCTGGAGACGCAGGTTCAGCGAACTGGTCTTGCCGATATCCAGCCACAACGCGGTGTTGGCCGGATTTTCACAGATATCTTGGTAATGGCCGACGAATTCCAGCCGTAACCGGTTAAAATCAGTGATATACAATGGATCGATATCCAGGGTCGTCCGATTGCTTTTCCCCAATTGGTCTTTGGTAATGGGCACGACCCCGACCAATTGATCATTGAGATACACTTTGAGATGCGATTCCTGCGGGATAAGCGATGGCGACGGCGTGAATTCCAGCGCCAGCCGGGCCTGCGTCACCACTTCGTCGCTGCGCACGCCGAATTCGATTTGCCCTTCGGGACTGATGCCGCGCAGAGTGAATGTCCCCGGCGCCGGGGCGGTGTCGGCGAAACGCAATCGCACTTCCCGCACTGGCGCCGGGGACAGGGCGGTATCGGGCGTTCCCGCCCCGACGGACGCCGATGTTTCGCCGGCATCCGTCGGCTGCGCGAACGCGGCGGCCGGAACGGCGCATAACGAACCGATAAACAGACTCAGACAACCAAGGGGTTTTAGCATGATGTTTTCACCGGATTGGGCGAATTGTCGGGCGCCGCGGCCAGCGGCGATTTGACGCTTTGCGGCAGCAATGACGCCAGGGTGGCCAGCAGCGCGGTCAAGCCCATCAACACGTGCCGGAGCAAGGGCGGCGCATGGCCCGCCATCTGCTGATAACCGCTGAACCCCAGCGCGATAACCTCGCGCAGGCTGCCGATAGGCCTGTCTTCAGGAAAACTGTTCTGCCACAGCGCCCAGGTATCGGCCCGGGCGAAAGTGCATTGAATGAATTCCACATGCTGAGCGGGCGTCAACTTATCCAGTTTCATCCCCAGCCGGTCGGCGAAAATCCGCGTGATATCGCAGGGAAAGGCGTATTCTTGCCGGCCACGGCGCAAAATCAGCGTCACGGGATCGCCGATGGCGAACGTGGCGCCGCGGGAGACCTGAATCCCGACGCCGGAATCGGAATAATCGTGCAGCGTGCAGGCGAAAACATGCCCCGCGCCATCCATCAACGTCGCCGGCAGCGCCATCTCCACCCTGTGCGCCTGACGCAGTTGTCTGGCCTCGAAAGCCACGGCGATGGCGCCCCCCAAAATGACCATGTTATAAAGCACCCACAGCAGGCTGATGAGAATGGTAGTGATTTCGTTGAAATTGACGGTGGTGCACAAGCGCCAGGCGCCGGCCGCCAGACCGGCCAGATTGAGCAGCATCAGAAGCCGGTATGACCGGGTTACCGGCCAATCAATATAGGGTTTTTCAACCAGCCCGCCTTTGGCCGTGACGTCAAAACCTCCGGCGCGGGGATTGATCAGTGCCATAACCGCCGGACGGGCGATATGCCACGCCAGTACCGTTTCATAAATTTCGCTCCAAAACGAATAGCGGTATTTGCCCTGAACCCGGGAGGTAGTCATGCTGGCATGAACCATATGCGGCAGAACGTAGACGAGAATGGCCAGGGCCGGCGCGTAAATGATATAGGCGTGCAGCAGCAAAAAAGCCAGCGGCGCGGTCAGGAAAATCAGGCGCGGCACGCCGGAAAGGAAGTGCAGCATGGCATTGGCGTAACACAGACGCTGGCCCAGCGTCAACCCACGGCCCCATAAGGGATTGTCCAGGCGAAAAATCTGCACCATGCCCCTGGCCCAGCGGATACGCTGGCGAATATGCGCCGACAGACTTTCGGTGGCCAATCCGGCCGCCTGGGGGATGCGGATATAGGCGGAAGAATAGCCCTGGCGATGCATTTTCAGCGAGGTATGCGCGTCCTCGGTGACCGTTTCCACCGCCAGACCGCCCACCGATTCCAGCGCCGTGCGCCGCAATACCGCGCAGGATCCGCAGAAAAAGGCGGCGTTCCATAAATCGTTGCCGTCCTGCACCAATCCATAGAATAACGCGCCCTCGTTCGGCGCGCGGCGGAAACGGCCCAGATTGCGCTCGAACGGATCGGGAGAGAAAAAATGGTGCGGAGTCTGCAACATGCCAAGTCGGGCATCTTTCAGAAACCAGCCCATGCACAGTTGTAAAAACGAACGGGTGGGCACGTGGTCGCAATCGAAGATGGCGATATATTCCCCTGAGGAGCGTGGCAGCGCATAGTTCACATTGCCCGCCTTGGCGGATTTGTGCGGCGGCGTACCGATGTAATGAATGCCCAGCTCGGCGGCGAAAGCCCTGAACTCCGGCCGGTTGCCATCGTCCAACAGGTAAACCGCCAGTCTGTCCCTTGGCCAGTCCAGGCCCATAGCCGCGTACAGGGTCGGCTTCACCACCGACAACGCTTCGTTGTAGGTCGGGATCATGACATCCACGGAAGGCCAGGACGATACCTCATCGGGCATCGCCACCGGTTTGCGATGCAACGGCCACAAAGTTTGGAAGTACCCCAGCGCCAACACCAGCCAGGAATAGGTTTCCGCGCCCAGCAGCAGCAGACCGCATACCAGGCTGACCGGATCATCCCAGTTCAGGGTGGCGGTATAGCGCCACCACAAATAACGGCAGGAGATAATCATCGACAGGGCAATCAGCACCAGAGCCGGCAGCCGTCCGGGAATGCGCCGGACGGCCATGGCGATGCACCACAGCAACAACACAAAAACAAACTGGCCCCAGAGGCTGAACGGCTGTGAAATACAAAACAGCGCCATCACCGACGTTAATACCACCAGCAGCGCAAGCATCAGCCGCCACGCGCCGCGGCTTAGCCGGCCGAGCCGCCGCAGGGTCCCCGCCTCCAGCCCGGCCCGCGCCAACCGACGCGGCAGACGCTGCAATTCACGGTGGTAACGCCGGCGCCATCTGACCACCGCTTTGTCTGACCACCGCCGCGAACCGCCCCCGTTGCTGGGCAGCGTGGTCAGCAGCCACAATCCCTGGATAAGATAGCGCAACCCGTCCAGCGGCCGCGGCTGGGCGGCGCACAGATGCGGAAACCAATTTTTGCGCTGCCGCCTTACGCTTCGCCAGGCGGGCGATTCCAGGCGCAACACCAGCCAGCACAAAAGAACTTGCGCCGTCATCAGCCGGGCGGTGAACGACGAGGCGCCCCGGCCGCGATAACGCCGGCAGCGTCGCCCGAGGGCGGCGGCCAGCGGCGGCGCCAGCAGCCACTTCACCGGCAGGTTCATGGCGCGTCATCCGCGTAGTGGATAAGACACCAACCGGCCAGGGTGGCGAATTCAGCGGCGGCGGCGCTTTCCGGTCGATACGCCCCCAGCGGCTGTTTCGCCGCCAACGCCTCCGCCACGGCCTCGTCGCGGTGAATCACGACAGGCGCCAGACCGGTCAACGTCAGCGACCACAATTGATGAATATCCTGTTGCAATCGGCTGAGGGGGGAATAATCATTGATAAGTATCTGGCAGCCAGCCGGCAAGGGTTGTTGGTGCAGTCGCACATGGCAATTGGCGTCCGGCCTGACCACCACCAGCCGATAATCCCCGGCGGCGGCAAGTCCCCCGCCGTCGCTGTTTTCCCATGGCGCATCCAGTAAAATCCAACGATAGCGCCCGCCGGCGGCCAGCCTCTCCGCCTGGCGGCGCCAATGTCCGGCGCCAAGCAGGTCTCGCGCCCGCAGTTGCCGACGCTCGCCGGCGGTGGTTCGGCCGAAGGGCAAAAACGCCAATCGGTCGTCGTAAGCCATCGCTCCCTGTACCCACACCTCGCCGTCAAGCTCCGCCCTCGCCCATCCCCGCGCCTGTTCCCACGGCATGTTGAAATGCAGCCGTAAAAGATTATCCACGGACAAATCGATGGCCAGCACGGATTCGCCGGCCTGATGCAGCGCCCAGGCCAACCCGGCCGTCACCGTCGTGGCGCCTGTCCCCCCGTGCAATCCCGACAAGGCAACAATTGGCATGGGCTACTCGTTTGGCATCGCCGCGGCGCCGGGGGATCCGGCGGACATGTCCCTTTCGGCGAACTCCGCCAGCAACGGCCAGCGCGCCAGGATTCCCGGCAACTGTTCCTGCAAACGAATGTCGGCATAGCCGATATCCGCCAACTCGAAAATCTGTCTTAGGGCCATGACATCATCCTGGCTATCGGCCAACGGCTGGTAGCGTACAGTAAATAACCTATTTCCCATATCAGCGCCTTTTAATAACGCATAGCCGGCAATGCGGACGGGGTAAGCGAACCCCGCCAACAAAGAGGCGACTTGAAGTATTTAGAGTATGAATGAAATCAATTTAGTTATTGCTAATAACGATGTGACAATCTAGCATAAAATTAAATTCATTTTACTCCTTAATTTGAATATACTCCAGTGCATGAATGCAGCCAATAAAGGGGCGACGTGAAACATGACGAGTGCGGCATAATAATCCATGACGCTAACCTTTCCGTTCGGTGTCGCACATACCCATGAAGAATTATCGGCGCTTCAGGCCGGTGGATGCTATTGGGTCAATATCGCGCGCTGGGAGGACGCCCGGCGCCTGTGCCGGCAAACCCTTGTCGCACAAAGCGTTGCGTCACGCGCCGCCCTGGTTTGCGGCAAAGGAATTTCCGACGGGCCGCTGGAGGGGTTACCCCTATCTTGGGACAAGGCGGCCGGGCCGCCCGCCCGAATACGTCTTTTCACTTTACCGGAAAAAAAATCTGCGCTCCGTCACATCCTGCCGGATATAATGCGATCTTTCAATGCCAAAAAATATCTCATTATTTTCTTATTGCCTGCCAGTGCATGGAAAGATTTTTCGACGGACGAAATGGCAGATTGGCTGGCGGCGACCCGACAGTGGCTTATTAAACGCAAAACAGTTTTCCTCATTCTCAATTATGGCAGCGGGATCTCGTTTTTAAAAAATACCCTGGCAACGCATTTTGCCTTACTCGGCGGGTTATCCAGTCTGACTTTTTTACAGGATTGCGCGCGCTATCAAGTCGCATGGTGGTATACCGACCGCGGCTTGACGGCCAATCAGGCCATAACCTGGGATATCGACGGCAACGATCGCTTTTGCCAGAGTGTGCTGTTACCAACCTATTCGCCGTCGATCAGCGACGAACTGCTGTATCTGGCGGAAAAGAGCGTATTGGAGGGCGCGCCGCCCCTCTCGGCCAACTGGCGATTACTGGAGGATAACCATCATGTGGCCGATCAAGGCGCGCTGCGGCACGCCGCCACGCTGATCTTCGCGCTGGGCAAGAACGCGCAGGTGGCGGTTTTGGCCCGGCAAATTCACGCCCTACGCCGGCAACGCGGCATCATGCTGAAAATCGTGGTCAGAGAAATGGAAGCCGGCCTGCGTTATACCGATGAACGGTTGCTGCTCATGTGCGGCGCGAATCTGGTCGTGCCCCATCCGGCTTCGCTGTCGCGTTTTCTGACCCTGCTCGAAAGCGTGCAGGGCCAAAGACTGACCCGCCTTGTGCCGGCGGATATCGACCAACTGCTGGCGGCGATGGCGCCTTCGCGCATCAAAGGGCCGGTGAAGATCGACGACTTCCGTCGCTGGGTGCCGGTCCTCATCGCCAATTCCCTGATGCCGGAAGACGATAAGGGCATTCTGGTGGCCTTGCGGCCTGTGCCCGGCTGGTCCCCTCGGCAGGCCATATCCCTGTGCCGGTTGCGGCGCGACGGCGATCTGGCTACCGCCACCTCCCTGTGCTTATACCTCTTTTTATCCAATTGCCGTGTATCCGACCTGGATGGGGTGTTGAGCCATATTTTCCGGCTGCCCGTCGGCGAGGCGTTTGTCAATCAGCGGAGCTGGACCCACGATGTGCAAATTCTCGCCGAGGTCAAACGTATCGGCAATGGCGACGGCCCCGCCGTCGCCGAAAGCCGGCCGCTACCCTCCCCGCCGGCCGCCGTGCCCGGCGTCGTTGAACGGCGGCCATTGCCGTTGTCCTTAACCCTGCCGTCCGACGAAAAGGGGGAGTCATGAACCTTGATGATATCTGGCAATTGACGCTATTGTGCGCCGCCGTGTTTTTCCCGTTGGGCTATCTTTTTCATCGCCGGTTCCCTTTTTGGTTTACCGCCTTGCAATCTTGGCTGTTGTCGCCCCGCTATCTAAAATCGGCGGGAATCTGGATCCGCGACGAACACCGCACGGACAAAGACACGAAATGAATAACGCCGCACATCCGCGACCCTGGCGCCACTGGCGCGGCCTGGGCGTCTGGAACTACTACTTTCTGCTGAAGTTCACGCTGCTGTGGCTGGGTTACCTCAATTTCCACTTGCTGGATAACCTGGTTTTTACCGCCTTTCTGCTCTTTCCGCTGCCTTCGCCGCGCCTGCACCGCTGGCGGCAGATCCTTGGCATTCCGCTGGGTTTCATGGTTTTTTATAACGATACCTGGCTGCCCGGTGTTCATTCCATCCTGGCCGCCCGCTCGCAAGTCAGCGGTTTTAGCGCCGCCTATCTGCTGGAACTGCTTAATCGTTTTATTGATTGGCAATGGGTCGGTGCGGCCTTCGTGCTGCTGGTGGCTTATCTGTTTATCGCCCAATGGCTCAGAGTGACGGTATTCACCCTGGCCGTTCTACTTGGCCTGACGATCGTGAACCTCGGCGGACCACGTTTTCAATGGCGCATGCTCAGCCCGACGCCGGTCGCCGCCCGTCCGGCCGACACGCCAGACGACATGGCCCAACCGTCGACGTCCGCGCCGCCCACCAGCGGCAACCTGACCGCCTGGCTGGATGCGTTTTATCAGCGGGAGAGCCGGCGGGTCACAGCGTTTCCGCAGACGTTGCCCGCCGACGCGCAGCCTTTTGACCTGTTGATCATCCAGATTTGCTCGCTGTCCTGGTCCGATTTACAAGCGGTGAATTTGCAAAACGCGCCATTCTGGAACACATTCGACATCGTTTTCGATGATTTCAATTCCGCCACCGCCTACAGCGGTCCGGCCTCCATCCGGCTGCTGCGTGCCAGTTGCGGCCAGGAAAGCCATAAAAACCTGTACTCGCCGGCCAATCGGCAATGCTACTTATTCGATAATCTGGCCAAACTGGGTTTTAAGCCGCAATTGATGCTGGATCACTCCGGTCAGTTCGACAATTTTCTCAAAGACCTGCGCGATGACGCGGATCTGCAGGCGCCGCTAATGTCCCAGGCCGGGATCCGCCATCCATTGGTGGCCTTTGACGGCGAACCCATCTACGATGACCTGCAACTCTTGCAACGCTGGCTGGCGCAACGGGTCGATAATGGCGACACCCGCTCCGCCACCTTTTTTAATCTGATCACCCTGCATGACGGCAACCGTTATCCCGGCGCCCATGCCGCCGCCGGGTACGCCGTCCGCGCCAGTACCCTGTTTCGCCAACTTGACGAATTTTTCCGGCAACTACAACAATCCGGTCGCAGAGTGGCGGTGGTGGTCGTGCCGGAACACGGCGCCGCGTTGGTAGGCGATAAATTGCAAATGCCCGGTTTACGGGATATTCCCAGCCCGTCGATTACCCACGTCCCTGTCGGCATCAAGCTTATCGGTATCGAGGCGCCCCATGCGCGGCCCCCGCTGCACATCACCGGACCGACCAGTTATCTGGCGCTGTCCGAGCTGGTGGCCCGGTTGGCGGACGGCAAGCTGTTTGCCGCGCCGCAAATCGATTGGACCGCCTTGACCCGGGATTTGCCCCACACCGCCGCCGTGTCGGAAAACGCAGGCGCAATCGTCATGGAATACCAGGGCCATCCTTATATCCAGCTTGATGGCGGCGATTGGGTACCGTATCCCCAGTAGTCCACGAACCTGCCGTCGCGGCACTACCGGTGCGCTGAGCGCATCGCCGTCTTGCCGCGATACACGTTGTAATATCCGTCACGCATATGAATATATTTTTTTGGAATATACAGCGGCTTGGTCAGGGGTTTACCGGCTCAATTTATTCCCCGCCGATCTAATGTCGAAGGATGCGGCGCAAATGACTTTCGTATCGCATTGTTTTACAGGTAAATATTTTTAGTTACCCCTAATTGCTCCGATTTTGCGCCGGCCGGCGATATGTCCAGATAATCTTAATGCCCGGTGCGCCATTCAGTACACTTTGCTCACGTCCTGGTACAGGACGGTAGCCGGACACTTATCGCGCCCTTTGTCATGACGCGACCGGACGCCGGAAGGAATGCGCCGGCGTCCGCGGCCAACAGCGCCGGGGACGGTCATGGCGTTACGCCTTCTGCCCTAAAGGCGCGAAGCCCCGCTTTGGCATGCCTCCCGACGGCAATTCATATAAGGGAGCCGAGCGGCCGCGCGTCAAACCCGCCCATCGGAACCCGCAAACCGTAAGGATGTCTTTCATGCTGACAGAAACGACAGACAGAACCTCGCCCCGGAGCGCCGTCGCCCCGGCCGATTCGTGGTCGCTGGCCGCGTTCATTTTGTTGGGATTGCGCTTCGCGCAGGGGTTTATCTATTGGGGCGGCGGATCCCGCCGTTTCATCTATGCGCCGGCCAAACTCGATCCCCACGCGGCCAATTGGATGGCCAACAAATTCCAGGGGGCCATGCCGGGCGCCATATTGGGCACCGGTTATATCGTCGACTTTTTATTGCGCCATTTCACCCTGCTGTATATCAGCATTATCGTTTTTAGCCTGATTGAACTGGTGGCCGGCGTATTTCTCATGTTCGGCTTTTTCACCCGTCTGGCCGCGCTGGGCACGCTGGGGCTCAGCGCGGTATTGATGATGTTGTACGGCTGGCAAGGCGCCACCTGTATCGACGAATGGACCATGGCCGCCTGCAATTTCGCCATGGGCACCGCCCTGCTCTTGGGCGGCAGCAGCGCCTTTTCCCTGGATGCCCGCTGGATGCGCCGCAATCCGGCCATCACGCATAAGCCATGGTTTCGCTGGCTGGCCAGCGGTCCTTTTCCCGAGGCCGCTTTCCGAAAATTCAGTCTTTGCTTGGCAGCCGTCACCGTGGTGTTTATCGTGGCGACCTATAACTACTATCGCGGCTCGGTATTGACGCCTTATCATGCGGGCCCCACCAGTCCGTCCATCCACCATCTGTCCATTAGCGACGCCGGCATCGGCGACAATGGAAACCTGAGCTTTACCGTTTACCTGGACGGCGGTACCCCGGACGTACCGGCGCATATCGTCCGCATCCGGTTGCTCGGCGCGAACGGCTCGGTACTGGAAACCTGGAGCGCCGCCGATTTGGCCAAATTGCCCGCCAGCGCCATTGTCAATGACTATGCCTACAATAAATTCAAGCCGGCGCTGCTGAGTCTTGCCGCCGGCATGGGCGCCAGGGCGCACATCACGCTGCCCCCCACCGCAGGGGCGACAGTGCGGCCGCCTTCCGGCGCGGTCATCGAATTGCAGACGATCGATAACCGGATTTTCACCGCGCCGCTGGGCTAATCCCTCCCCCCGCACGGCCGGCGGCGGCCGGCCGTATTCCCCGCCCGCCGTCGCGCCGCCGCCAAGGAATTTCATTGCCAAAAAACCCATCGGCATGATAGAAACGTTGGCTTGTTATCTTCGGTCCCGCCATGGAAATTTCCGTCATGCCGCCATCCGCCGTCAATCGGTTAGTGCCTTTTTTGATGATATTGGGTTCCATCACGTCATTGTGCATTGGCACGTCGCTGGCGAAGGCGTTTTTATTTCCCCTGGCCGGCCCCGCCGGCACCACGGCGCTGCGCACCGGCTTTTCCGCCATGCTGCTGCTGGCGTTGTGGCGTCCGTGGCAAAGAACCGTCCGCCGGCGGGATATGACTTTTATCGTCCTGTACGGCTTAACGCTCGGTACCATGAACCTGCTGTTTTACATGGCCTTGAACAAGATTCCGTTTGGCCTGGCGGTAGCCATTGAGTTTATCGGGCCGTTGACCGTGACGCTGCTGTATTCCCGCCGGGGAATCGATTTTATCTGGATAGCCCTGGCCGCCGCCGGTATTTTGCTGATACTGCCGCTGCACGGCAATCGCAGCGGATTGAGCCTGTCCGGGGTAGTGTTCGCCCTGGGCGCCGCGTTCTGCTGGGCGCTTTACATCGTATTCGGCAAGCGGGTCAGTCATCTGCATTCAGGACAGACCGTATCCATCGGCCTGGCGTTCGCCTCGCTTATCACCATACCGGCGGGCATCCGCGAGGCCGGCGCATTGCTGGTGCATCCCTCCTTGTTGGCCATGGGGTTGCTTATCGCCCTGATCTCCAGTTCCCTGCCCATGTCCCTCGAGATGGCGGCCTTGCGCCGATTGCCGCAAAAGTCCTTCGGCATCCTGGTCAGCATGGAACCCGCCGTCGCCGCCATTATCGGTTTTTTCATGCTGGCGGAAACCCTTACCCCCGTGCAGTCGATGGCCATTGTCTTATCCATCGCCGCCGGCGTGGGCAGCGCCATAACGGCGCGCGGACGGCATAGCGAAGCCGATAGCCTCATCACCTGAGAGCCGGGCGGTAGGGGTTTCAGGATTTCAAAAACCGCTCAAATGCCTTAAGCGTCGCTTCCGACACATGGTGCTCGATGCCTTCGCTGTCCAATTCGGCCGCATCGGCGGGCACGCCCAGTTTCAACAGGAGATTCACGATCAGCCGGTGCCGTTCGCGGGATTTTTTCGCCAGTTTCTCGCCTTCGGCGGTCAGGAAAATTCCCCGGTAGGGCTGAGATTCCACCAGCCCCAGCCCTTTGAGGCGCGCGATATTTTTGATTACCGTCGGATGGGAAACGCCAAACCGTTTCGCGATGACCGTGGTGCGCGCTTCCCGGGTGGCCAGCAATAAATCGGCAATCAACTCAACATAATCTTCTATCAGCGCGTTGGATTGCGCTTCCCGCGCATGGCTAAAACGCAATGCGTGCTCGGCCTCGTTGGGAATGCCCCGCGGGGCCGCGTCCGGGGGGGGTATGTATTCAGACTCAGTCATAGGTCATTTTTCCTTTAGTCGATGCGGCAAACCCAACCGCGCCGCAACGGAGGACGGACGCCATTATTCCATCGTTCGACCACTAAAGTCTTTCACAAGACAAGCGGCGTGAATAAAAATAGGAATGTTACGCCTTGAACGAAATGTAGCATCAGCTACATTATCAGCATAGAATAGAACAAAATTAAACCGGTTTGCAAAAAGGCAATCTAAAGGGATCAGCATGCATCAACCGGCCGCACGGCCCACTTTGACAGAACGCACCAATGCCGCCATCGGCCGGGTGTTATCAGGCGGCAAGCGCGGCCTGCTGACGCCTTTTTTATTCGCCGGCCCGGCGGTGGTGTCTTCCATCGCCTATATGGACCCGGGAAACTACGCCACCAATATCCAGGCAGGCGCGCGCTATGGCTATACCTTGCTGTGGGTGGTGGTCATGGCCAATCTGATCGCCATTCTGTTTCAGGCCCTGTCGGCCAAACTGGGCATCGTGACACGGCGCAATCTGGCGGAAATGTGCCGCGATCAGTTCCCGGCGCCGGTGGTATGGCTAATGTGGATTGTCAGCGAAATCGCCGCCATGGCCACTGATCTGGCGGAATTCCTTGGCGGCGCCATTGCGCTGTCCTTGTTGATGCACTTACCCCTGTTATGGGGCATGGCAATCACCGCCGTTGTCACTTATCTGCTGTTATTGCTGCAAAACAAGGGGTTTCGTCCCATCGAACTCATCATCGGCGGTCTGGTGGGCATTATCGCCCTGTGCTATCTGCTGGAGATGTTCATCGTGCCCATCGACTGGTCCGCCGCCGGTATGGGCATGGTGATCCCCCGGCTGCCGGATGGCGGCGCGCTGACCCTGGCGGTGGGTATTATCGGCGCCACCGTCATGCCCCACGCCATCTTCCTGCATTCGGGGCTGAGCCAGGGGCGCAGCCTGGCGCAGAAAACCGGCGAACGTCGCATTCTACTGCGTTTTTCCAATATCGAGGTGATCGTCGCCCTGACGCTGGCCGGCCTGGTCAACCTGTCGATGGTGGTGATGGCCTCGAGCGCTTTCCATGCCGGGCACCCGGATGTGGCGGAAATTGAAAGCGCCTACCACACCTTGACCCCGTTGCTCGGTTCGGCCGCCGGCATTTTTCTGGTATCGCTTATCGCCTCCGGCGTCTCCAGTTCCGTGGTGGGCACTATGGCGGGCCAGATTATCATGCAAGGCTTCGTCGGTTTCCGCATTCCCGTCTGGCTGCGCCGGCTGGTCACCATGCTGCCGGCGTTCGCGGTGGTGGCGATGGGCATTAATGCGACCACGGCCCTGGTTTACAGCCAGGTGGTGCTGAGCCTGGCCCTGCCGGCGCCGATGATAGCCCTGGTGTTGTTCACCCGCCGCCGGGACATCATGGGATCGTTCGCCAACTCGCGGTTGACCGGCCTGGTCGCCACGGCGGCAACCGTGATTATTTTATTGCTCAACCTGGTACTGGTATTGCAGTTTTTCGGCGTGCCCCTGCCGGGAATGGGGTAAGACGCCCGCTCGCCCGGCGGCAAGTCAGAAATACAGCTCAAGGGGCGGAACCGCCAGGGGACATTCCGCCCGCCAGGCCGTAAGCGTCAACCGGGTCAGGGCGGCCGTGCCCTGATAGAGCGGTTGCGCGGCATGTGTTTCCAGCAATGCCAGGAAGCGAAACACCCAGGGAAAGAGATGCTCCGCCAGCAGCACATCCCCCTCGCGGGTCCGTCCCTGCTCCGCCAGCCAGGCCGCAAGCAACAGTAGCGTACCGATATGATCCTCCGGTTCGTTGCCCTGTCGCTCCAGGCTGACGCTGTTTTCACGCAGCCAGCGCCTGAGCGCCAGGGTCGATTCGCCGAACAGAACGCTTTCTTTGTCCAGATACACCGAGCCCCAGGGCGGCGCCGGTAAAGCATAAGGGCCGATAAATAACCGCTGATAAGCCTCCTGGGGCGTTTCAGCGACATTGTCGGCCAATCCGGCGGTAAACAAGCCGGCTATTTCCTGGAGATCATCAGGCTCGCCATACGGCCACTCGTCAATCCAACTCTCATCCAGCATGTTTGCCAATAGCGACTGGCAGGCCGGCGCATCGGGCGGCGCCGATAACAACTGGCCCAACACCCGGCCGCTCAGGGCCACGCGCTGCCAGCGCATCTCTGTAAGTTCGGACATATGCCTTCCTTTTTTTGCGGGCATCATGGCGGGTCGCCCACCTGTGAAACGATTTTATGCGTTACCCAGTATACCATCGGATATCAATGTTCATGCTTTGCAAAGATTTTCCCGGTCTCAGCCGTCCCTGGCCTCTCGCCCCCTCCCCGCGCGCCGCCGTCTTCCGTCATCCGTTAAAACCTTGAGGCGGCATTATCCATAAACGGCCCTTAAAGTTTACCCACCTCCACCAGGTTGGTATGGGAAGGGTTGCCTTTGGCCAGCGGCGACGGCCGCTGAGTGGTCAGGACATTGATGCTGCCGCCGTGATCGATACGGTCGGCGTCCGGCGCATACCAGGCGCCTTCCCCCAGAGCAACCACGCCGGGCATGATACGCGGCGTGACCTTGGCGTTGATGCGCACTTCGCCGCGATCGTTGTAGACCCGGATAAGATCGCCGTTGGCGATGCCGCGGCGGCTCGCGTCAAGGGGGTTTACCCATATTTCCTGCCGACAGGCCGCCTGGAGAACGGCGACATTGCCGTAGGTGGAGTGGGTGCGCGACTTGTAATGAAAGCCGATAAGCTGCAAGGGGTATTTCGCCGCCAGCGGATCATCGTAATTTTCGAAACCGGCGCTGTATATCGGCAGCGGATGAATCACATCCCCCTTCGCCAATTGCCATTGAGCCGCCACTTTCGCCAAGGCGTCGGAGTAAATCTCGATTTTCCCCGACGGGGTGGTGAGCGGGTGCCCCTGCGGATCGGCCCGGAAATCCCGGTAAGCCACGAAATGCCCGGCGGGATCGCGCTGTTTGTAAATACCCTGCGCGCGAAATTGCTCATAGGCCGGCAATCCCGGCACCGCCGCCTTGGACTGCTGGTAAAGATAGCGTAGCCATTCCTCCTGGCTGCGGCCCTCGGTAAATTGTTGCCCGACCCCCATCCGACGGGCGATTTCCGATGTCATCTGGTAGACGGTTTTGCATTCGAATCGCGGCGCGATGGCCTGGCTGGCGAAGATCACATAGCCCATATTGCCACTGGACGCATCCATGCAAAAATCGCTCTGTTCAGACGCGGTGCAATCCGGCAGCAACAGATCGGCATATTTGGCCGACGCGGTCATGTGATTATCAATGACCACGATCATTTCGCACTGTTTATCGTCACGCAAGATGTCGTGGGTGCGATTAATTTCCGAATGCTGGTTTACCAGGCAATTGCCGGCGTAGTTCCAGATAAATTTAATCGGCGCCACCAACCGATCACGGCCCCGAACGCCGTCCGCCAGCGCGGTCATGTCCGGGCCGCGCGCAATGGCATCGGTCCAGGTAAACATGGATATCGTGGTCTTTACCGGGTTATCCAATGTCGGCATCCGCACGAAGGGAATTTCATAACCGCTCTCCCGGGCGCCGCTGTTGCCGCCCGAAATACCGACATTGCCGGTCAGGATGGCCAGCATCGGAATAGCCCGGCTGGTAAGCTCGCCGTTGGCGTGGCGCTGCGGTCCCCACCCCTGACAGATGTAGGCCGGCTTGGTCGAGCCGATCTCCCGGGCCAGCCCGATGATGCGCGCGGCGGGTACGCCGGTGATGGCGGCGGCCCAGGCTGGCGTTTTGGCGACGCCATCCTCGCCCTGGCCCAATATATAGGCTTTATAATGGCTGTTGGCGGGCGCGCCGGCAGGCAGGGTTTTTTCATCATAACCGACGCAGTATGTGTCCAGAAACGGCTTGTCGATCAAGTTTTCGGTGATAAGCACATAGGCCAGACCGGCCACCAGCGCCGCGTCGGTGCCCGGACGCAGGGGAATCCATTCGTCTTCCCGTCCGGCGGCGGTATCGGTATAGCGGGGGTCTATCACGATCATCCGCGCATGGCTTTGCGCCCTGGCCTGCTCCAGCAGATAGGTGACCCCGCCGCCGCTCATACGGGTTTCGCAGGGATTGTTGCCGAACATGACCACCAGCTTGCTATTGACGATATCGGTAGGACTGTTGCCGTCCGCCCAGCCGCCATAGGTATAGTTCAGACCGGCTTCAATCTGGGCCGCGCTATAATCGCCATACTGGTTCAGGTAGCCGCCGCAGCAGTTCATGAGCCGGGCGATAAGCGTTTTGCCCGGCGGCCAGGACCGGGTCAGGGTTCCCCCCAGGGTTCCTGTGCCGTAATTAAGATAAACCGCCTCGTTGCCGTAGGTCTTGATGATGCGCTGCAAATTGCCGGCGATCAGATCAAACGCCTCGTCCCAACTGATACGTTCAAATTTGCCTTCGCCGCGTTCGCCCACCCGCCGCATGGGATATTTAAGCCGGTCGGGGTGATAAACCCGGCGGCGCATGGAGCGGCCGCGCAAGCAGGCACGCACTTGATGCAGCCCTTCATAGGCGTCATCGCCGGTATTATCGGTTTCAACATAGACGATTTCACCGTCCCGCACATGCATGCGCAAGGGACAACGGCTGCCGCAGTTGACAGTACAGGCGCTCCAGACCACATCGGTTGCGGGTAAGCTCGAATCGGCCTTCGACGCCGCCCGGGCTTCGCCGGCGAATGGCAATGCGATGCCGCCGGCCGCCAGCGCCAGGCCGCAACACGACATGTTTTTTAATAGGCGTCGTCTGGATAGCCGCCACGCGGCCGGAGAATCGAATACGGAGATGTCCATGATAGGCTCGCTTAGAAGTATCGCCGTGAAATATCCGCGAACGCCCTATCGCCGTGAATAACTCCGAGAGCCGGTCATATTTCCCATGATTTGCGCGCTTAACGCCTCGGCGCATTTCACCTGACGCGGCCTATACCTGACGCAAGGCGTTGACCTCACCACTGCTTTCCACTGTATGCTTTGTCGGCAAAGGAAATCCTGTGCCATGTCAAACAAATCGTCGTCTTCGCGCGCCACGCCGCGGCCTATCGCCGGCGCCGGTCGGCCTGACGGAACGTCCGGCGCCGCGTTTTACCGTCTTACTTTCCCCCGGCCATTCACCCGGCCAAGTCGTCAGTCATTTTTTTCATTATCCCGTTGATATCCCGCGCCTGGTCCAGCGCCCAGCACTGCTCCACCAATCCGGTTGCCGTATCGCTATCCCCCAGGCCGCCCACGGCGGCGATCAGCTTGTCCGAGAGATCTGGATCCGATAACGGCGCATCCGGCGTTCCCCGGTTGCGCAAAATAGCATAATCGGCATGTCTGCCATCGGCCCAGTGGATGACCAACTTGCAGCCACGTTTGTCCATGGACGAATCCCCATGGATGCGTACCCGTGAGCGCAAACGGACAATGGCGGAATCGTTTAGGGTGGCATCGTCGAAATCCCCCAACCCCAGCCTCCCCCTCGCCAGCGCCACCGCGAGGCAATGCGGCGTGCTGAAACGGGCCTCGGAACCGGTAGTCGGATGCGCCAGCGCCGTTACCGCGGCGGAAAACGGATGTAGCCGCAATTCAATGGCATCGGGTTCGCCTTTGACGGCCAAATCTGCGGAGGCCGCGATCCCGGCCTCAATGGGCGCATGGGTAAGCGATGCCGTGGGATACAGCTTGTGTCCGTTGTTTGGCAAATGCCAAAGATGATTGAGTCCCGCCACCAGCAAAGCGTAGTCCGGATCCTGACTGACCGCGTTTAATAGCCCGCGTTGGCCCTCTATGGCCGTATCCATGGATGTGAACCCCACTTCGGCCAGCAGACCGGCCATGACGCCATCCATCGCGGCTTTTCCCGGATGAATGGCCTTGGCGTCGCTGCCATAGATTTCCCGGATGCCGGCCGCCTGGGTGGCGCTGCAACCCAGCGCGTGGGTCGCCGCCTCGGCGGACAGTTTCAAGGCATTGGCGGCAGCGGCGGCGGCGGCGATATGCCCCATGGTGCCGGTGACGTGCCAGGCGCTTTGGTAATGACTATTGCCGGCGGCTTGCGCCACTCGCGCCCCCGTCTCGAAACCGGCGACATAGGCGGCGATCATTTCCCGGCCGTTCAAGGCGCGCAACTGACCAATCGCCACCACCGTCGGCCAGACGCAGGAGCTGAGATGGATAGTGGTTTCGATGGGATTAAAGACATCGTCGTAATCAAGCAAATGCGATGCATAAGCATTGCACAGCGCGGCATACGGCGCATTGGTACGCAACCGCGTGCCGACCACGCTCGCCGTCCCGCCCTGGGTCAGCGATGAGATCACGTTTTGCAGTTTACGCGCGCCGGGCTGGCCGGCGCCGGCGATAGCCGCCGCGCTCCAGTCCACGAAGGCCCGTTTGCCATAGTGGATCACTTCCGGCGGAAGCGACTCATAGGTCATCGAGGCCGCGAATATGCCGAGTTGCCGCGTTTTGGTGACCGGCCCCGATACATCGGTCGTTTCAACAGACATATTATTTATTCCTCTTCAACAACGTGATTAACTGTTTGATATCCGTGGTGTATTGACCCATTTTCTGCTGCAAGTCATCGCCGGTGATGAACTGCGTTCTCTCGCCCTCTTCTTGCATGTACTTTTCCCAATCCGGCGTTTTGACCATTTTGGCGAAAATATCCCGGTAATAAGCGACGGTTTCCGGTTTTATACCCGCTGGCGCCGCGATGCCGCGAAATTGCAACTGATCGGGTATGCCTTGCGTCGGTATGCCCTGTTCGGCCAGCGTCGGCACATCGGGATACTGTTTATTGCGCGCATCCCCCAGCACCCCGATCAACCGCAGATTGCCGGCCGCCACCTGTTCGGAAAAATCGGTTTGCGCGCCAATCATGATTTGCGCGTCGCCGCGCAGCAGCGCGGTGATGCGCGGTCCGCCGTCGGCGAAGGACAGATATTTCCATCGGGTACCGGTGTTGGCCTGGATCTGCAACGCCGCCAGATTATCAACCGATTGATAGGCGCCGCCGACCTGCACCAACTGGCCTGGATTCTGTTTCGCCGCGTCGAGGAAATCCTTAAAGGTCTTGTATGGGGAGCTGGCGGGGACCGCCACCAGTTGCTGTTCATCCGCCAGCATAGCGATTACGGTCAAATCCTTGAGGGTGGTGGTGGCGTTAGGCTCGGTCAATCCACTGGAAATCCATTTGGAGGTGAAGGCCGCGATGTAATTCGGCTGGCCCTTTTTTTCGCCCATAAAATTCATGGCGCCCAGTCCGCCGCCCTGCGGACGGGACAGTACCGGCCAGTTTTCATCCATTATTTTGTTCTGGCGGGCGATCTTGACGATTTGCCGGGCGAACAGATCGCTGCCGCCGCCCGGACCGGTGTCCACCACGAACTGGACATTGGTGGGTTTGGCCGCATCATCGCTGTCATTACAGGCCGTCATGGCGGTCAGCATTACCCCCATGGCGGCCAAAAATGCCGCTTGGCAGAGTTTCTTCATTATAGTGATCTCCTGTTATGCGGACGGCGGCGGGAAGCGCGCCCGTTTTAGGTCAAAATGAAATCTCAGCGCGCGATGACGACCTTGCGACGCTGTTTGATGCGGCTGCGTACCGACAGCAGCACCACAAGCACGATCGCCCCGAGGATCCCCGCGGATATCGGTCGATCGATAAAGATGGACAGGTGGTTATTGGACAGCATCAGCGATTGGCGGAAGGCCAGTTCCGCCTCCGGCCCCAGCACGAACGCCATCAGCATGGGCGCGGCGGGCACGCCCAGCCGGCGGAATAAATAACCGAAAGCGCTAAACCCCATCAACAGGTACACATCGAAAATCGAACCGCGCACGCTGTAGGCGCCGACCACCGCCAGCAGCAAAATGACCGGATACAAGAACCAGTAGGGTATGCGCAATATCTGCACCCACAGCGGGATCATGGGCAGGTTAAGCACCAGCAAGGCAAGGGTCCCGAGATAAAGACTGGCAATCACCGGCCAGACGATTTCGGGATGAACGGTGAATAACTGCGGACCCGGCTGAATGCCGTATAGCAACAATGCGGCCAGCATGACCGTGGTGCTGGCGCTACCGGGCAAACCCAGGCTGAGCAGGGGGATCATGGTGCCGCCGCATTCGGAGTTATTGGCCGCTTCGGGGCCCGCCACGCCTTCGATGACGCCGGTGCCGAATTTTTCCGGTTCCTTGGCGGTGTTTTTCACCATGGCGTATGACACGAACGACGCGATAGTCGAGCCGCCGCCCGGAATGGCACCGATAAAAAAACCGACCAGGGTGCCGATGGCGATGGCCAGACGCGATTGTTTAATGTCGTTCCAGTTGGGCAGGTATTCGCGCAGTTTTTTCGGCGTGCTGACCGATTGGGCCTTTTTCAAGGTTTTGCCGGTATTGATGAGAACTTCGCCCACCGCGAATAATCCCAGGGTCACGACCAGGAATTCGATGCCGTCGTACAGGTTGACGCTGCCAAAGGTAAAGCGTTGGGCGCCGGAAAAAATATCCGCGCCGACGGTAGATACCAGCAGCCCGCAGCACATCGAGATCAGGCCTTTGACAGGGGACTTGCCGGCCATCGAGATCACCAGCAGCAGGCCGAACAGCATCAACATGGCGAATTCCGGCGGTCCGAATTCCACCGCCAGGCGCGCGGCCAGCGGCGCGGCGAAGGTCAGACCGATGACGCCGATGGTACTGGCGATAAACCCGGAAATCGCCGACATGCCCATCGCCGCGCCCGCCCGTCCCTGCTTGGCCATCGCATGGCCGTCGTAGCACAAAACCACTGAAGAGGTTTCGGTGGGAATATTCAATAAAATTGCCGTGGTCGCGCCGGCGAATTTTGAGCCGTGATAGATTCCAGCCATCATGATCAGGCCGGTGGTGGGCGGCAAGCGCAATGTCAGCGGCAGTAAAATGGCCAGCGTCGCCGCCGGATTGCCCAGGCCGGGCAAAATACCGATAAGCGTTCCCAGCAGCGCGCCAAGGATTATCCACATCAGATTGATGACAGATAACGCCGTCGCGAAGCCATCGAACATATTGTAGAGTAGGGACATGATGATTTTCTCTTTTAATCGTCAGATACCCAAAATCCCGGTATTGAACAACCCCGTGGGCAACTCGATGTCGAGTATCTGGACGAACAGGATATAGATGACGATAGGTGCGGCGATGATGGCGGCGTAGGCGAACATGTGGCGCCGCTTTTCTACCCAAAGCAGCAAGTAGGCCATGAGCAGCATACCCGTCACGACAAATCCCAACAGTGCAAAAAGCGGAACAGACACCACATATCCCAGAAAAACCGCCAGGGTGCGTTTAGGAAAAAAACGTGGGGACATTTCCGCGGGATCCGGTTTCCCGTGCGTTTTTGTTTCGATGGGGTTGACCGCCCCCACCGCGCGAACTTCCGGCGTGGTCGGTCTCAGGCTTTGCCAGACCTGTATCAGGCCAAGAACCAATAAAATAATGGCGACGATGCGCGGCACGAATCCCGGACCGGGAACATTGTTCAGATAAAACGGCAATTGCCAGGCCATGATCAACACGGCGGCCGCCACTGCGGTGACTACGCTTCCAAAAGCAACATCAGTACGATGCATTCCATACCTCCGTATACCAGACATAGTTTCTTTTCTATCGACATCACCTCGCGAGATATAAGAGATATTCCATTCTGCGTCAAGAACCGTCGCCGGAATCGTTGCGACAATGTGATACAACAAGCCTTTTTGGCGTAAACGGTATCCGAGACCGGCAACGCGCCCCCGATCCCCGCCGCGAAAAAAAACGGCGCCGACGGGAAAACCCGACGCGCCGCGCGCAAAGACTCGATCCCCCGCCGAACATAGCGGCGGGGGCCTTGTTCAGGTGGACAGATCGCGAAACTGCTGGCGCACCTCTTTGAGGGCCTTAACGATGTTGGCCTGCATTTCCGGCACCAGCCGGGTTACCGGGACGGCCACGGCGATGGAGGCGATGGGACGATTGGCGCCATTAATCAGTGCGATGGCCACCGACCCGACCCCTTCCTCGCTCTCTTCATAGTTGGTGGCATAGCCCAGATTACGCACGTCTTCCAGGGCGCTTTCCAGCGCCTGGAGGGATTTGATGGAACTGGCGGTCTGCGGCGGTAATTTTTTGTCGGCGTAGAGTGTTCGCACCTGCTGCGGCGTCAGTTCTCCCAACATTGCCTTGCCCGCCGACGTGCAATGGGCATAGAGCACCTGACCGGTCCTGGCGATAACCCGTAGGGTGCGATCGCTTTCCACCGCGTCGATATAGCGGACCTTATCGCTTTCGAGCGTCACCAGATGAACGGTTTCGCCGAATCGGGACGCCAGTTTTTCCAGAAACGGACGCGCCTGCATACGCACATCCATTTTCTGCACCACCGCCAGTCCGATTTCCACCAGCATCGGGCCTGGCCGGTAGGCCCTCGTGTCGTCCTGTCGGACAAATCCCCTATGTATCAGCATCGCCAGCAGGCGATGCGCGGTGGAATGCGCCACCCCGAGATAAGTGCAGGCCTCGGTCAGACGCATGCTTTGCTGTTCTCTGAACAGCAATAGCAGGCGCAGTGCATTGTCCACCGATGAAATGGGGTAGCTCGGCTCGCCGCCGCCAGTGGTATTTGGAACATCACGCACATATCACCCCTTGATTTGTATTCTGTATACCAGACAATATTGTCAATTTTGTGATCCCTTGTCCACAAGAAGAACATAGTACTATTGACTTTGTAAAATGTACGTTGCAATATCCGATTCGTCCTTAATGAGGACATAATTTCCTTATAGAAGACATTATCATCATAGAGGAGAGTTGGGATGCGTATTCGCCATATAGGTGTCGTCACAAAAGATCTTGAGAAAGCCGCGACCTTCTATGAAAAGGTGCTCGGTTTTAAGCGCCTGGGTCCGGTCCGTACCCCAGGCCACTACCCGGGAAAAGCCATCGACATGAGCGACGGGGAAGTCAATTATTCACTCCTGTGCCCCGATGAGCGCGTGGCGTTCGCGCCCTGGGCCCAGGGTACCCTGGGCCCGAACCATATCGGCGTGGAAACCGACAATATCGTCGCCGTTATCGAAGGTTTGAAAGAATACGGGATCGCGTACTACGGCGAGGATAAAGCGCAGGTCCCCCCCCGTTTTTTCAAATTCCTGGATCCGGACGGCGTTGAAATCGATATCGCCACGATCGATCGCAGTTGGACGTTCTGATGACGCGTGGCCGCGCCAGCCGCGATATCGCCATGCTTTCCCGTCCGGCGGCGTTTCAAGGACGCTGGGCGAGAATGGCTTCCAGCAGCCCGGGGAAGCGTTCTTGCATTTCGCTGCGGCGCAGCCGGTTAATATGGGTGGTGCCTATGCTGTGGGTGAAGACCAAGCCGGCGTCGCGCAATACCCGGAAATGATGGGAAACGCTGGATTTGGGGCGGCCGCCGTCCAGTTCGCCGCAGCTGGCCTCTCCCAGTTGATCCAACCGCCGGACGATTTCCAGGCGTAAGGGGTCGCTTAAGGCGTACAGCACGCGCTCAAGGGCGAATTCACTGCTGGCGGGGTGTTTGAAAGGTCGCATGGACGAATGATAGCAAACCGGTTGCCCGATATCTATAATTCGAATATTATCGAATTACAAAAATATCCTCCAACCAACCGGGAAAATATCCATGTCAGCTCTTTTTCAGCCTTTCAAACTCAAGGATGTCACACTGCGCAACCGCATCGCGGTACCGCCCATGTGTCAATATTCCGCCGTCGACGGCGTTATCAACGACTGGCATCTGGTACATCTGGCTTCCATGGCCCGCGGCGGCGCCGGTCTGGTGATCGTTGAGGCCACTGGGGTGTCTCCCGAGGGCCGCATCACCCCGGCGTGCGCCGGTATCTGGAATGACGCCCAGGCAGAAGCCTTCGTGCCGGCGGTAAAAGCCATCAAAGCGGCCGGCGCGGTGCCCGGCATCCAAATCGGCCATGCCGGCCGCAAGGCCAGCGCCAATCGTCCTTGGGAAGGCGATGATCATATCCCCGCCGACGATCCGCGCGGTTGGCAGACCATCGCGCCATCAGCCATCCCGTTCGGCGCTCAATTACCCAGAGTGCCCCGCGCAATGACCTTAGACGATATTCGCCGGGTAAGGGATGATTTCACGGCGGCGGCGCGACGGGCGCGCGATGCCGGCTTCGAATGGCTTGAACTGCACTTCGCCCACGGCTATCTGGGACAAAGCTTTTTCTCTGCGCATTCCAATCAGCGGGACGACCAGTACGGCGGCAGCCTGGAAAACCGCGGCCGTTTTCTGTTGGAAACGCTGGCGGCCGTCCGGCAAGTCTGGCCGGAGCATTTACCCTTGACCGCCCGGTTCGGCGTTATCGAATTCGACGGCCGTGACGAACAGACCCTTACCGAATCCATCGAACTGGCCCGGCGTTTCAAACAAGCCGGATTGGACATGCTCAGCGTCAGCATCGGTTTCTCCATACCGGACGCCAATATTCCCTGGGGGCCGGCGTTCATGGGTCCCATTGCCCAGCGCGTCAGGAAGGAGGCGGATATCCCCGTGTCGTCCGCCTGGGGTTTCGGCACGCCCGCGCTGGCGGAACAGGCCGTCGCCGAGGGCCAGTTGGATCTGGTGATGGTCGGCAGGGCGCATTTGGCCGATCCGCACTGGAGCTACGCCGCCGCCCGGGAATTGGGCATAGACCGCCCTTCCTGGACCCTTCCCGCGCCTTACGCCCACTGGCTGGAACGCTATTGATGCAGGGGCGGCCCGCTCCGGGCCGCCCGAGACCCTCACGCCTTCCCAGGGCGAAATCAGATCTCGACGCCCGCCGGCCAGGAATAATACCGCGATACGATCTACAGTAGTGGTAGCATGTACGCTAACGGCTTCGTATTGTCTCGCGACGACCGGCGCGCTCACTCGGGCGCATCGGCCGTTGCTATCCAGGGGGCCGAACGCCGCCCGCGAAGAAGCGACTCAAAGTTTTCAGGGTATACAAGGAGAAAGCGTGAACAACACTGCGTCCGGCACCAGCCTTACGGCTCTTCAGGCCATTGAAAAACTGCATACGTTGTATGACCACTCGGTATCGGCGCTACGTAACGCCATTGAGGAATTCGTCCGTCACAATCGGCTCCCCAACGCCGAGGCGCGGGCGGCGGGGCTGTTTGCCTACCCCGAATTGCGCGTCACCTGGGATGGCGTAACGACAGGCCAGCCCAAAAATCGCGCCTGGGGACGTTTCACCCATCCTGGTTGTTACGCCACCACCATCACCCGTCCCGAACTGTTTCGGCCTTATTTGTCCGATCAACTGCTCATGCTGGAAAGGGAATACGCCGCCGTTATCGAAGTGGCGCCATCCCGGCACGAGATTCCGTTTCCCTATGTTATCGACGGCGCCGATCTGGCCCTTGACCGCTCCCTGAGCGCTGTTCTCGCCCAGCATTTTCCCACGACCGAGCTCTCCCAGATAGGGGATGAAACCGCGGACGGCGTGTTCTCCTCTTCCACGCATTTTCCCTTAACGCACTTCGATGCCTTGCGCACCGATTTTTCCCTGGCCAGGCTCAAACACTATACCGGCACGCCGGCGGAGCATTTTCAGCCCTTTGTCCTGTTTACCAATTACACCCGCTATGTGGACGAGTTTGTTGATTGGGCATGCCGGCAAATCGCCGATCCCGCCAGTCCCTATCAGGCCTTATCCTGCGCCGGCGGCAAATATGTGACATCCCAGACCGCCGACCCCGCGCAGGCGGTGTCGGATCTGGCCTGGAAAAAGCACCAGATGCCGGCTTACCATCTGATACCCCGGCACGGCCGGGGTATCACCATGGTCAATATCGGCGTCGGTCCCTCCAATGCCAAAACCATCTGCGATCATCTTGCGGTTCTTCGCCCGCACGCCTGGCTAATGATCGGCCATTGCGGCGGTCTGCGCGAAAGCCAGTCCATCGGCGATTATGTGCTGGCGCACGCTTACCTGCGCGACGACCATGTGCTGGACGCGGTGTTGCCGCCGGACATTCCCATTCCCAGTATCGCCGAAGTGCAGCGGGCCTTATACGATGCCACCAAAACAGTGAGCGGCATGCCGGGCGAAGAGGTTAAGCAACGGCTGCGCACCGGCACGGTCGTGACCACCGACGATCGTAACTGGGAGCTGCGCTATTCCGCCTCGGCGTTGCGTTTCAATCTCAGCCGCGCGGTGGCGGTGGATATGGAAAGCGCCACCATCGCCGCGCAGGGCTACCGTTTCCGGGTACCCTACGGTACGTTGTTATGCGTATCGGATAAGCCATTGCATGGCGAAATCAAATTGCCCGGCCAGGCCAACCGGTTTTACGAAGGCGCCATTTCCGAGCATTTGCAAATCGGCATTACCGCCATTGATTTACTCCGCGCCGAGGGCGATCGCCTGCATTCGCGCAAACTGCGCACCTTCAACGAACCCCCCTTCCGTTAAATTTCCCGTCGGTCATGCCATGGGGCCTGACCGGAGGCTAACCACGCAGCGCGCAACTTGAAGAGGCCATGACCTTTTTTGAAAAGGATCCGCGGCACTGCTGCAAGGTGATATTAACCCTCGACCGGTAGGCCTATCGTTTGTTAACCGCCTCGGTCGCCCTACACACCATTATGCTGAACTGGAGTTGCCATGTTTCGTCATCTACGCTGGATAATCGTTTTTTTGTTGGTCGTTGCTGGTTCTGCGCATTCTGTTCGGCATGGCCGAAGGACCGATTTGCGCCTCGGCCAATAAAATGATTAACGGTTGGCTCCCCAAAAACAGGCGGCCACCGCCATGGGATTTCTCAGCGCCGGCTCACCGCTGGGCGGCGCGGTCAGCGGGCCAATCGTGGGCTATCTGGCATTGGCGTTCGGCTGGCGCCCGGCGACCCGATCACCTCAGGGGAGGTTAAAGAACTGGCGTTGAACGGCCCCCTTCTTTAGACTTACCGAATTCCTTTTTGTCTTTTTAAAATTGAATTCTTATGCCCTTGACCCGAGAGATCACACCCTACGAATCAGTCAGCAAACAGATATACCGCTTTTTACGTCTGGACATTGTGTCCTGCACTATTCATCCCGGCTCCACCCTGTCGGAAAATGAAATCTCCACCCGCTATAAAATTTCCCGGCAGCCGGTGCGCGAAGCTTTCATTAAATTGGCGGAAACCGGCCTGGTACAAATTCTTCCCCAACGGGGCACCTTTGTGCGCAAGATTTCCGCCCGTCATGTGGCCGATGGACGCTTTATCCGCGAGGCCATTGAAATCGCCGTGGTACGGCGGGTAGCCCAGGAGGCCGGAGCGGAGGATATCGCCCGGCTTGGCGCGATGATCGAGCAGCAAAAACGGGCGGCGGACAGAAACGATCCTTACGAATTTCTGCTGCTGGACGATGAGTTTCATCTTGGTCTGGCCAAGAGTGTGCATTGTGAACTGGCTTGGGAAACCATTGAAAACATCAAGGCGGGCATGGACCGGGTGCGCTATCTTACCCTGAGCAAGGAATCGCCGCCGGCGGACCTGATAGCACAACACAGCCGGATCCTTGAGACGATCATCGCCGGTGATGCCGATGCCGCCGAGCAGGCCATGCGCCATCATCTCAAAGAAATGATCTTCTCCCTGACCCAGGTGGAAGAGCGTTATCGCAATTGGTTTGAGGAAGACAGCCTGTAGAAGACCGTTCGACCGCGATTCGCCCCGGGCGCCGAATCTTCGCCGCGAGGGCGGGGCCGGACCGCCCGTCCCTTTGCGCGACGCAAAGGGATATTCCGCCCGTTAGCGTGAGGACGCCGCTTTGCCGTTATCCGTCGGCCCCAAGGGCTCATCGAAACGCAGCAGCCGGCCGGCATTGCCCAGCACCAGCAGCGTACTGAGATTATGCAGCACCGCTGCGATCATCGCGCCGGCGGCGCCCAGCAGACCGAAAGCCGCCGCCGCCACGATAAGCACCGTCCAGCCCAGGCCGATGAAAATATTGATTTGCAGGGTGCGCCGGCATTGACGGCTCAAACGCACGCAGGTGCCGAGGCGGCGCAAGTCGCTGCCGATCAGCACCACGTCCGCCGAGGCCAGCGCGATATCAGCGCCGCCGGCGCCCATGGCCACCCCCACCACGCCGGCCTTAAGCGCCAGCGAATCGTTAATGCCGTCACCCACCACCAGCGGACGGAACCCCTGACGAATTTCCGCGCCGACCCGCACGAGTTTGTCTTCCGGCAATGCCTGGGCAATGACTTCGCCAATGCCCACCGCCCCGGCGATATCCTCCGCCACCGCGCGGCGATCGCCGGTGAGCAAAACCTGCCGCCCCAGGCCGAGGCGCCGTAGATCCGCCAGCGCGTCGCCGGCCTCCGGCCGTACCTTATCCGCCAATAATAACCAGGCGCAGAATACGCCGTTCAGCGCCAGGCCGACCAAGGGCCCGTCGTGCTCGGGAGGGCGCGAGGCGGCGATACCCCGTCCGGCGAACAGTTCCGGCCGTCCCAGTAACGCTTCACCCAGCGCGGTGTCGGCGCTAACGCCAAACCCCTGCTGTTCACCGACGGCGCGCAGGGGAATGAAGTCCGCCGCCGGCGCCAGACCGGCCAGCGCCCGGCTGACCGGATGGTTGCTGGTCGCGCCCAGGCTGGCCGCCAGACGTCGGACGGTGTCGACGGGCATTCCCGGTTCGGCGCGGATCTCTTGTAGCCGCAAAGCGCCATGGGTCAGCGTGCCGGTCTTATCAATAATCAGCGATGTCAGCGAGGACAGTTCCTCCAGAAACGCCGAGCCGCGGATAAGAATGCCGTGACGCGCGGCCACGGCCAGGCCGGCAATGGCGGTGGCCGGCGCCGAGAGCACCAGCGCGCAGGGACACGCGGCCACCAGTACGGCCAGTACCGCCTGGGCATTGTTGGACACAAACCAGGTGGACGCGGCAATCAGCAACACCAGCAGCAGGTATTGGCCGGCATGACGCTCCAAGAGCCGGGTGATAGGCGGCTTCGCACCTTCCGCCTGTTGCATAAGGGCGATGACCTTGCCAAGGGTGGAATCGTCGCCAATTCGCGTGACTTCGATACGCAGCAATCCGTCCAGATTGATGGAACCGCCGTAGACCGCCATGCCGACGGCGGCCTCCAACGGCACCGACTCGCCGGTGATGGGCGCGGTATCCAGGCTGGCCGCCCCCTCCAGCACCACCCCGTCCGCCGGTACGCGATCGCCGGCGCGCACCTCCACCCGATCGCCGGGGCGCAATTGATCGTTATCGATAGACTGAACCTCGCCGTCGACGCCGATTTTTCTGGCCTGACTGCGCGTCAGACGCCCCAAGGATTCGATGGCTTCCTGCGAGCCGATAACGCTGCGCTCTTCCAGCACATGGCCGAAGATCATGATGATCGGCAACAATGCGGCGGTCAGTAAATCGCCGGTCGCCCAGGCGCCGATCATCGCCAGGGCGATCAGTTGGTCGGTAATGCCGTGCAGCGTGGGATGCAGCAGGCTATGCCAACCGGAGCGAAATACCGGCACCGCCACCAACAACGAAGCGATACCCAGCAACAACTGCCCCACCCCGTCTTGTTGCGGCGCCAGCCAGCGCCAAAGCAACCCCAGCGCCAGCAAGCCGAAAGCGCCCATGGCCAGGCCGAGCTGGCGGGCAATGATCCGTTGTTCTCCACGGGTCAGCGCCGCGCCGGTCAGCGGGGCGTGATGATGGCCGTGATGATCGTGATGGGCGTGATGGTGGGAAGACGCGGCCGGTTCGCTCATTTTTTCGCTCCATCGTTTACGTCGACGCCTTGTAGAATCAAATGATCATCCTCATGGGGATCGACAGCGGTCACCGAGCCGGCCTGGGCGAAAATCGCCGCAATCCGATCGCGATACAAGCGCCAGAGGATACCGGGATCCGCGCCGGTGGCCAACGTATGCGCCAGGCTGCTGATGCTGGCGGTATCCGCCCGGGCCTTGGCCAAACGTTCACTGGCCGCGGCCTGGGCGATTCGCAGCGTCCGGTCGGCGGCCTGGTTGGCGGTTTGCAACTGGCGCGTGGCGTCATTTTGCGCGCTGGCGATAGCTTGTTCGGCCAACTGGCTGGAAGTGAGCACGGCATTGAAAGCGCTGACCGCTTTCTCCGGCAGCGAGGATTGCACGTCCACCCGTTCAATTTCGATCCCCAGGCCCAGGCCATCGGCCTCCAGCGTTCGCAGGCTCTGGTTGATATTTTGCCGTAAATCCCCACGCAGCCGCTCGCGGCTTTGCACCGCGGCGCTGTCGTTGCTTACCAGCTCAGGGCGGGCCACCAGGATAGCGTCCAGATCGCGGGACGCGCAAATCACCACGGCCGCCCGTTCCACCAGTCGATCCAGCGCCGGTCCGACATGCGTCTTTTGCACCACGTATTCATAGGGCCGATTGATCTTATAAAACACCCGCACATCCAATTGCACCACGCCGGCATCGCCGGTCAGCAAATAGCCGGACCCGGCCAGCGTGTCGTTGGGCAAACCGCCGCTGTAATCCGCCTGTTGCGCCTCGGTCGAACGCAACAGCCCGACCACCCGCCGTTCAAGTATCCGATCGGCCGCGGGCAGCACCACCACGTCTTCAAACGGCCGCGGCCAGGCCAGCAGCAGTCCGGCGTGCCGCAACCGGTTCAATGCGCCGAAACGCAACACCACGGCTTGGCTGTCGGGACCGATTTGCCGTACGTTGGTCAGCAGCCAGTCGCCGGCGGTGAGCAGCGTCACGACGCACAATGCCCAAAACGCCAGGCGACCGGCCTGTAGCCAGGGGCCGTCCCGGCCCGGCTCCCGCATCGTCGGGCCTGTCATGGCCGCGCGCATCCCGAAGCGGGCGGCGTCGGCGTCGTCGTCGGCGGCGGTAATTGCGGCGGACCATTAACCAACACGCTGAACGGTGCGGCATCGGTGCGCAACACCAGTCGGGTACGGCCATTGACGATGGTGCCCAGCGTGTCCAGCGAGCGCAGCAGATTATACAGTGTCGGCGAACTGGCGTAGGCCTTGCCGTAGATTTCCGCGGCCTGCACCTGGGACTGGGCTTCAATATCGGCGGCTTTCACCGAGGCGTCGGCCTGGATGATGCGGGCGTCCCGCTCGGCGGCGGAACGGACCTCCGCCGCCCGGCGTTTGCCTTCGGCGGTACGTTCGGTAGCGATGGTTTCCCGCTCGGCGCGCATACGATCGACCGTGGCGCCCAACGTCACCGACGGCAAGGTCAGACGCTCGATGCCCACTTGCACCAAACGCACGCCGTAAGTCTGCCCCAGCGTTTGGGCGATTTGTCCGCGCACCCGCTGTTCAAAATCGGCCAGCCGCACCCGCGACGGATCGGTATTCACCAGATCCGCCAGGGGGTAACCGCTGGCGGCGGTTTCCAACGCCGAACCGACAAAGGTACGGATCTGGCGCGCCGCCTCATCAGGTTGATTCTGCACCGCCCGCATGAAACGCTGCACATGGACAGGATCGGCCTGCACCTGCCATACCGCATAGGCCTGCACGATGATGCGCAGGCCATCCCGGGTACCCACATCCTGTAAGCCGCTGGACGTGGTGCGCACCCGCAGATCCACCGGAACGGCCGACTCGAACGGCGCCGGCAGCCGCCAGGCCAGGCCGGGCTTCATCAATACCCGCACCGGATTGCCAAAACGGGTAATGACCGTGGCCTCGCCGGAACGGACCTGCACCAGGCAAGCCGCCGCGACGACAAAAATCAATAACAGTAATGCCAGGCCGATTCGGCGCCAAAGTCCGGATCGGATAACGGGAGCATCATGATCGTGATGATGTGACGGGCTCAAAGGTGTTCTCCGGCAATAATTCAGTGTCCGGTCCCAGGCGCGGGGGCGTCGACAAGGGGCTCGGGGAAACGGCGTAAATCCAGGGTTGACGGTTGCCCGCCGGCGATACGGTGATCAAGTACCAGCAAAGGCGTTTTATCGAGGGCCGTCCCCAGTTGCGTAAAATACCTTTCAGTCAGAAAGGCCTGGCCGGCCTTGCGCCAGGCGGTACGCTCGGCGGCGAAACGCAAATCGGCGGCCTGCGCCTGCGCCAGGTTTTCATGAGCGGCGGCGGTGGCCCGATCGGCGGCCAGGCTGGCGGCCAATTGGGCGGCATTCAACTGTTCCGCCGCCCGGCCCCGTTCCCGGGCAATCAGGGCCTGGGCCGCAATCTGCGCGGCCTGCACGCCGTGATAAGCATTGGCCGCGCCGGCCGGCGGATGAATGGCTTCGATGACGATGGCCATGATTTCCACGCCGCTGCGCATCTGATCGAGCCGGGCCTGCACCACTTTGCCGACATCCCGCGCCAACACGGCCCGCTGATCCCCTAATACGCCATCCAGGGTGCGAGAGGCGAAATCATGGACCAGCACCTGGTTGGCGGTGCTGCGAATCAATCCCGGCACGTCGGCGGTGTGATACGTGGCGTCCAGCGCCGCCTCGTCGCTCAGGCCGATACGATAGATAATTCGTACATCCATGTTCACAATCTGGAAGCTCTGCCGATCGCCGGCCACGCTTGCGATGACCTGTGACTTTTCGCTGGGGTGATAAGCGTCCCACAGCCGATTGGCGCTCTCCGGCGCCGGGCCTTCGGCCGGGGCCGGTTCATCGCCGGGCCCGCCGCCGTCGGATCCGGTGGCCAGTTCATGCACCACGCCGTTTTCCACCATGCGCACCCGGCCGAACGGCCAGGGCAGGCCGATATTCAGTCCCGGCGCGAGCACATTCACCGGTTTGCCGAAGCGCTCATAGATACCACGGGCGTCCAGCGGCACCTGAGTCACACCGGTCAGTAGCCAGCCAATGAGCGCCAGCGCGGCCACTATTGGCAGAAATGCCCGGCGCATAAAGGTAAACGCCCAGATCTGTCGCAGATCGATGCCAAATCGTTGTTGCAATTCCCGATGGAGCAGGCCAAACGGCCGCGGCGGCCAGCAAAACTGCGCTGCAATCAGACTCTCGGCCGTCATCCTGGGTTCTTGCCGCGCGCGCAGAGGAATGAAGAACGTGAACAAACCGCGCGCCAGCAATTCCAGCGCGGCCAGCGCCGGCAACAGACCTGCGGCCAGCGCCAGATAATGCGGCCAGGGCACCGCCGCGCCGGCAAAGAGCAAGCAGGGAATTCCCAGCAGTTGAACGCCCATCACCAGGCGCGCCATGGCGGCCAGCGTAGCGCTTTCCGGCCATTCCCCCGCCGTGCAGGCCGCCAGATGCCGCTCCAGCACCAATAGCGCGAAAACGGCCACGGCCAGTAAGGCGACACCGACATACGCGCCCTGATCGGGATTTTGCGGCGCGCCGACGGCATTCCAGCCGGCGCGGACAATGAGCAGCGTGAGCAACGACCCGCCGCAGAGCCACACCGCGCCGATATCCACCCGCCGCAACCCGTCGCGCAGCCAACGGCCGAACGGGCCCGCGGCCCACGCGGCGTTACCTACCTTGCCCAGGGACACCTCGGCCGACGGCTTGGTATCGTCCGGCGCCGTTTCCCCGCCCGATGGCGGCGCAACCGCGGAACCTGTCGCGTTTAGCGCGGCGGATCGCCACAAAGTCACCCCACGCGCCGATTGGACGGTGGTCGCCAGCGCCAGCAAGGCTGCAAGATTATTACAAACCAGCGGCAACCAAAGCGAATCAGGGGCAATCCAATCGAAAAGCAGCGCCGGCAGCAACAGGGCGGCGGCGATCACGGCAAGCACGCGCGTAAGCCGGCGCAATATCACTGATTGATGGGCGGCGCGCTGGAAACGCGGCAACGCGGCGATATCCCCATCGGGATTATCCAGATCAACGCGCATGACTACTCGAATAATGGCTGCATGGAAAAGAGGATCCTTGTTCCGCCGCATAGCGCTTTACCGCGCGGCTTGGCACTCCGGCGCCCGCCAGATATCGCGGGAACGGTGTAACGCGTCGGCGGCGAGTGAAGCGGCATGCTTCAATCTCGCTTGACTATATAACATTGCGTCGGCAGAAAGGCGAACAACTTTGTATTGCAACGGTAACAATTAAGACCGGGCGGTGGGCGCCAGGGTCGGCCCGCCTGCTATCGGACGGGCGCCGGCATTTAACCTTCCCCCGTTCCGCCTACGGTTTTGAGGCAGGAGAACCCCGCCGCCATGGTGGCGACAATAACGCGGGTTAAGCGAGCGCGTCCCCTCTATGTCAATGCGACCCGTTAGTAACCCTTGAATAACATCACAAACAATCAACTATCATAAATGCAATAATTAAAATTTATATCTTTATTCTCTCAAGACCATCATTAAAAGCCGGAATAATAAACCGCTATTGGCGTATTACTGACACCAAACGCCTTTCCCAGCCTAAACACGAAAACGGCCGCCGGGTGAAGGGGCCGCGAAATAATCCCCGGTATGGCCCATCGCCGTTTCGCACGAATTGATAAAATCGCCCGCTTTTATCCTCTTCTTGTTGATATTTGGTAGAACTTGAGTTTGTGAAACTATTTACAAAATAAATATTATTACAATTAATCAATTACTCATGCACCTCGAATAATCCAAAAAGATGATGAGTCGATAATCAGGAAAAGCAATGTATCAGCTCCGTATCCGCACGTTATTACGCACACTGTGGTGCCAATTGGGCATCCTGGCCGTGGTTTTGCTCCTGTCTCGTTATTGGATGCTGCGTGTTTTCGTCGACCCGCGGCTTATGGCCGGCCATCCGGGGGCTATGGAAACCCTGTGGCTGACCGGGATCCGTTTTGATTTGCGGGTCATCGCCATTTTGCTGCTTCCCGGTCTCCTGTTTGGCCTGATTATCGCCATGGGAGAACGAAGCTGGGGTTGGCTCACCCGCGGCATTTACGTCTATGGCGGGTTAGTGGCGTTTATCATTCTCCTGTTTTCCGTTGTCAACTTTTATTACTACCAGACTTTTCATGATTTTATTGATATTTTTGCCTTTGGTCTCAAGGATGATGATGCCGGCGCGGTATTGATAACCCTCTGGCAAGACTACCCCATTGTCCGGGGAATGCTGGCGGTCTTGGCAATAACCGTCCTTGATATGCTATTAATCCGGTTTTTTCTGTCCACCGCCGGCCGGTCGATAAAAAGGCCTTGGCCGGCCGGCCTTTTCGTCCTCTATTTGCTGTTCAACCTGGCGGTGTTCGCCGCCATGGCGCGCGGCAGTTTCAGTACCTTTCCCCTGCGGCGCAATGATACGCAAATCTCAACTATCACCGCGCTCAACAAACTCGCCCCCAACGGTTTGATGGCCGCTTCCTGGGCCTTTGGGGATTACCAGGAAGATGTCAGTTTCAAACCGGTATCACGGCAAACCGGCGCGCAACTGTTGCGCCAGGCCGGGCTGGATTCGCTGCAAGAACGCACGCCGGCCAATCCATGGCTGGCGGCTCACCACCCCAATGTGGTCATGGTATTGATGGAAAGCATGGGCAGCAACATGCTGGCTTTCGATCAGATGCCGGATAACGATTTGCTTGGCGCCCTGCGCGAGCCGTTCGCCAACGATTTTGTTTTCCATCGTTTCGTTTCGGAGGGCAACGGCACGGCGCCCTCCTTCGCCGCCCTGTTCTTCCACAGCCCCGCGCAAAATATCAGCCATTCCTCGGCGCAACACGTGGTGTTGACCGACACGCCCTATGCCCTCTATAAGCGGGCCGGCTACCAGGTGGTATTTATCACCTCAGGCAGCCTGATGTGGCGCAACCTGGGCAATTATCTGCCCTATCAGGGAGTGGACAAGGTGTATGGCCAGGAAACGTTGGAAAGCCTTTATCCTGAATCAAGACGGGAAATAACCGATTGGGGCGTGCCGGATGAGTACGCATTTCGTCTGGCGGCGAAACTGTTGGCCGAAAGCAATCGTCCGATGTTTATCAGCATCCTGACGGTCACCAATCATCCGCCTTATATCGTACCGCCCCATTACCGGCCGCTACCGGTGGACGCCACGCCGGAGATGATGGCCCATGCGGAAGTTTCCGCGCCGGCGCAGAAAATTATTTTGCAAACGTACCAATACAGTACCGATGCGCTGGGCCGATTTATCGCCGCCATCAAAAATTCGCCCTTGGCCGATCATACCCTTATCGCCGCCAGCGGCGACCATCAAATGCGTCGGCTGAAAGCCGTATATCCGCGGGAGCAGTTTCTTGATCGCGGCGTGCCTTTCTATTTGTATGTGCCGCGTCAAATCCTCGCGCACTGCGCCTGGCGCTACGATCCGGCGCGGGTCGGTTCCCACAAGGATATTTTGCCCACCCTGTATGCCTACTCCCTGTCGGATACCCCCTACCAGGCACTGGGCGGTCGCAATATGCTGGCGCCGACGGACGATACCCGCCGGGCGTTCGGCTATAACGTCGAATTATGGGTGGATGATAAAGGCGCTTATCCCCTGGCGGGCCGACCGGCCTTCTATCCGTGGGCGACGGACGGCAGTCTGCTTCTGCAATCCCGGGCGTTGCCGGTGGACAAAACCCTGAGGCAACGCCTGATCGCTTATCCCGCGTTACTGCGCTGGCAGTTAAACGCCCGCATTAAAGGCTATAGCGATTGACCCTTTCCGACGGACGATGGCGGCATCAGGCCAGGGAGCTTTTTGCCATCGACACATTGTTTTTGCCGCGCCGCTTGGCCTTGTACAAGGCGATATCGGCCTGATGAATACAATTCATCAGGTCGTTACCGTAATAATACATCACTACGCCGATGGAGACCGTCAATGTAAACGGCTGCGGCGAATCCGCCAAAAACAGCGTATTGGCCACAGTACGGCGGATCCGCTGGCAAACCTGCAATACCACCGCCGGATCCTGGCTGCGAATAAATATCAGGAATTCCTCCCCGCCGTACCGTCCGACAAAATCCTTGCCGCGGAGGGTGTCGCGCAGCACGCCGGCAATCTCGAATAAAAGTCGATCGCCAATCAGATGCCCAAACCGGTCATTGACCTGTTTGAAATCGTCCACATCGATAAGCCCCACACCGAAAGATTGTTTTTCAGTGGATAATCGCGTGATCTCCTGATCGACCCGTTTTCGGTTGTTCAAGGTCGTGACACTGTCTATCATGGCGAAATCACGGATAGCCAGGCTGTTTTCCACAAAGTTTTTTTTAATCACCAGGGCATAATATGTGATGAGAAAACACAGGCACTCCAGGAAGGGATAACCCGGGACGGCATTGAGATCTCTTGGCCACGGCGTCGCCAGCGGCAATAGGCTTAACTGCACGGCGATAATCAGTACGGCGATGAAAAAAGCGGTTTTCAGCGGGGGCTTTTGCCAAATCTTTACCGCCAACAACAACACAAAGAGCAGCAGACTCACCATCCGGTCATAAAAAGTCGCTTGCGGACCCGCCAGCGAGAGGAGCAGCGCGCACAGGCCACTGGCCCAACCGCCGATGATAGTGGTCATTATAAGCGGCAGGTTGGCGAAACTATTGATGATATTATCTGGATGGCCGATAAACTGCTGGCGAAGGCATAACGAAATAACGCCGCCTACGGCGCCAAAAAAAAGCCGTTTTTGATAAGAAGATGAAAACGAAAAGGCGGTATGTCGGCTTAAAAAAAAATAGGCGATTGATAAAGTGGCGTAAATAGTACAGGCGGTAACAAAGACAGCAAAACCCTGTGTCAAAATCCCCATTCCTGAGCACCTTAATTAAATAATAACATTTTTAACATCTTATTATTAATACAATAGAGTTATTATTCATATATTCTTATATTCTTATCCGTAAATTCCTAATGCAATGTGAAATTCATCGGATAACGCCATAGCGTTAACAACTGATGTCAATAGTTTAATGTTGAAGTAAACACCTTGGTTAGCGTTTTATCTAATCGTTTATATCGATCGTAATTGTCAAAACGATAGATAAATTCTATCAATATTTGTTTAACTATTGTTATAAACGATCAAAAATGAACATGTGACTAAATTTCATACAGATATGACAGCGCAAAATTCCATAATGATATAAATCATAGCCTATGCTTGCGCAAATTTCAGTTAAGTCATTTCCTTATTCTCTTTACCGACAAGAGTCGAAAAACGGGAGAGCCAAGCATTGACTTATCGGGTTAGGCCAGTCATTGTCTAGCATTATTTGATTTTTCCGGGCCTAAACGCTGGGTCGTCTGCGGTGAACCGCGCCGTTATCATGCGGCAATGACGCGTAGCCGACGAAGAGGCAACGTTAAGTATGCCGCGTATAAACATAACGGGACCGTCTTCATGAATAATTATTTCCCTCCATGACATTTTTATCCATTTAGCGAAGGGCTTATTTAGGCAATAAATAATAATAGACCCACGATACGCGCTCTCTTTCCAATACCCTTTCGGCATTCGGTGAGAAATGATTTGGTCGGAAACGAATTCACATCGCCGGCCATCCGGCAACGGGAAATCTGGCAAGTGTCGGCCAATGGTAATGTACGGATACAAAAAACCCCGTTCGATCGGATGCGCTTTTTCGTAACATCATCAGACGGGATACCAACCAGAGGCAGCGCGGATGAATCGCAGGCAATTACTCTTGGGCGCCGTGGCGTTATTTACCCTGCGGGCCGGCGAACTCAGGGCGTCGCCCCAGGAAGCCAGCGGCGACGATATCCCTTTGTGGCCCATGGCGCCGCCCGGCGGCGGCGGTCCCATGGGCGGACCCGTGCTGACGCCGCGCGGCGCCCTCATGGGAATAGCGCGTCCCTGTGTCCGGGTGTTCCGGCCCTTACGGGCCAATGGGCGGGCGGTGCTGATTGCGGCGGGCGGCGGGTATCGACGGATAGAAATGCGGCAAGAGGCTTGGCCGGCCGCCGCGTGGCTGACGGCCCGCGGCTATACCGCATATGTGTTAAGCTACCGTTTGCCAAACGAAGGCTGGCATGACGGTAATCGCGTGGCGCTGCAGGATGCACAACGGGCGTTGCGGTTGCTGCGCACCCGCGAGCGGCGCCTGGGCGTACTGGGATTTTCCGCCGGAGGGCATCTGCTTGGCCTGGCCGCGGCCCTTGGCGATGTTGCCGCTTATCCGCCGCAGGACGCATTTGACGACATTCCCATCCGCGCGGACTTCGCCGCGCTTATCTACCCCATCATTACGTTGCAGGCGCCTTATACCCACACCTCCACCCACAACGTCCTCCTCGGACCGCATGCCACGAAAGCCGAGGAAGCGCGCTGGTCGGTACAAAATTTTGTCTCGCCGCATTCGCCGCCGTTCTTTATGGCGCAGGCGAAAGACGATGCCATCGCCAATCCCGAAAATACCCTGATCATGGCCTCGGCATGCGAACGCGCCCATGTGCCGGTGGAACTGCACCGTTTTACCCGCGGCGGGCACGGTTTCGGCATGGGCCGAGCCGGGACGCCCACCCTGGCGTGGCCCGGCTATTATCAAGACTGGCTGGATCGTTATGCCTAGATTTCGCGGCGGGCGCCGGCCCGCCGCAACGGCAACCGATTAGGGCAGCGACCCGGAGGTTTTGCTGTGCGCCGGGCTCTGGATATCCAGGGGAACTTCTTCCGCCTCGCTGGTTATGGCCGGTTCAACCAAACTGCTGGCGATGCCCCAATAATAGCAGACCAGACCCAGAGCGATGATAAGTACGCTGTCCAGCGGCGCGCCAATGGCGCCTGTGCCGCCGTAAGTGCCGAATCGGGATATCAGGAACACCCCGATGTAATAAGCCAGTAACCACCAGGCGCCCGACAGCTCCTGACTGAATCTGTCGTTCTTCTTGCCCAACAACGCGTAGGCCACCCAAGCGACCGTCAGAATTGGAATCAGGATTTCGTTAACGGACCAGCCGCTCCAAAAGATCAGCAGGGTACTGGCAATGAACGCCAGGGGGCTCAAGATGCCAAACAGCGGTAGCCGAAACGGCCGTTGCATCATCGGCATGCGGCGGCGAAAAGCGGCGGCGGATATCGGACCGGGCATATACGTGAATACCGTGGCGGAAGTCACCGCGCCTATCAGGCCGCCCCACACCTGGAACTCGGAAGGCAGCGTCCAGGCGATGGCCAACACCAGTGACAGCCATAAGGCGCCGCGGGGTACGCCGGAGACTTCATCCACTTTACCAAAAACCCGGAAAAGATGGCCGTTGCGCGCCCAGGCGAACAACACCCGGCTGGCGCCGGCCAGATAGATATTCCCTGTACCGGCGGGAGAGATGACCGCATCAACCAGGATCAGGTTGATAAGCCAGGTGATGCCAAGACTGCGCGCCAAATCGGCATAAGGCGACTGGAAAATCTGTTTAAGTCCCAACCAGCCATGCGCAGAGAGGATATCCGACGGCACCGACCCCATAAAGGCGAATTGCAGGGAGAGATAGATAATGAAACTGACGGCGATGGCCAGCATAATGGCTACCGGGACATTGCGCTGGGGGTTTTTTGCCTCGCTGGCGAAATCCACTGCCTGGCGAAAACCCAGATAGGCGAAAACGATGCCGGCGCCGGTTAAGGATGAAAATACGCCATGAGCGCCGCCCGGCGGCGGCGCCGGTACAGCCAGATTGGCCCGGTTAAAGTAGCCGAACAACGTGATTATCACCATGATGGGGACAATGAATTTGAAGGTGGTGATAATGGTATTCACCCGGCCAAAAAAACTGACGCTCCAGTAGTTGAGCAGAAAAAACACCACCAGCAGCAGAATCTGCACCAGAAATCCCAGCATACTGGGGCTGCCGTCCCCATGGCCAAGAGCCGGCCACCAGTACAACGCGTATTGTCTGACCGCCTCGACTTCAACGCCGGCGGTGCTGGTATAGGCCAACAGCGAACTGACGCCGATAACGAATCCAACCACATTGCCGTGGGTGTAATTGGGGTAGCGGACGAAACCGCCGGCGCGGGGCAGCGCGGCGGAAAGCTCGGCGAACACCAGCCCTATCAGCAGTACGATGACCGCCCCCAGCAGCCAGGCGTACCCCGTCAGCGCGCCGGCATAACCCGAACTGGTGAGCGCGGCATACAGCCAGCCCGATCCTATCATCGACCCCACGCCCAGCAGCGTGAGATCGACCAAACCCAATTTTTGTTTCAATGTCCCCTGAGCCATAATGACACCACCTGGAAAAAGTCAGGACATGCATCCTAAACGGGATGCCTACACATTCCGTCTTTTGCAGACGAAATAGCCACATGGAGTCCGGAGCAGGATACGTGCCAGTCTGACCAACGCCAGGAAATCGGCGGCTTGGTGACCATGCGCCGTTTGGCTTGTTTTTTACCATTGCGCACCCTTTCGGCGCGTTCGCCCTTCTTTAGGGCAACGCGCGCCCCGGTTCCCTCGGCGTGGGGGAATCAAACTATCGCGACATTGCCCGACAGCGGCGGGACACCGCTTAAATATTGACGAAAATCGCCAGGGCGATGCCGCCGAACAGCAGCCACTTGACCACATAATAGAGCGCACGGTTTTTTTTTCTTCAAGGCTTTACCGACTTTGCGCACCGCATAGATATATTTGAACGCCCGGTTAACGGCGCCGGTGCGATCAGTGTCATTATTGGGCGCCACGGCCGCGCTGAGTAAATGGCGTCCCAGCCAATGATTGACCGACTGTGCCCAGCGGTGGCGCATGGGACGCTCAATATCGCAAAACAGGATTAACCGCGGCCGGCCGCTCTGATTTTCCGCGTAATGGATGTAGGTCTCGTCAAACAGGACATCCTGCCCGTCGCGCCAACTGTAGCGCTGGCCGTCCACCTCAATGAAACACCGATCATCCTCGGGGGTGATAAGTCCCAGGTGATAGCGCAACGAACCGGCATAGGGATCGCGATGGCGGGGCAAACGGCTGCCGTCCGGCAGTTCCGCGAACATGGCGGCCTTTACCGATGGCAGCGCGCGCAGCAACGCGGTGGTTTTTGGACACAGTGCGGCGGCGGAAGGATGGCTTTCCTCATACCATTTCAGGTAAAAGCGTTTCCAGCCGGTTTTGAAAAATGAATTGAATCCCGCGTCATTGTATTTGTCGGAGACCTTGATTTCCCTTAGCGCCATCAGCGCCATGCCCTCGTCGCGGATCATGCGCCAGTTGGCGCGCAACGCCGCCAATTCCGGCAACACTTCCGGTTTGAGAAACGGCGTCAAAGGACTGGCGGAAAACGAATACATAAAAACATTGATGGGTGAAACAAACGTGGAATGATCAGCCAGCTGCCGCCAGAAACCGAAACGGACCCGGCCGCGATAATGCACATAAACCGCGCAAAGAATAAACATCAGCAGAATAAAATATTTCATATCGGCCCCGAATGACTTGTCATCGTAACAATCACATTGTCCCCGGACCGCACGGTCGCGGGCGATGAAAGGATAGCCAAGCACAACGCGGCGAGGATGGAATAACTTTTTGAAGACCGGCGGTTACGGTCATGCCGGGCGCGGATGGCGGCACCGCACACCCGGTCTCCGCCGGTGGGTTACCTCTCCGCTCGCCGTCGGAGAGCATCGGTCGGGATAGCGCCTGCCGAAGCCCATAAGCAATGACGGGGCAGGCGAGGAACGTTCGCGTTAAAAATATTAACCACGTCCCTACATTTTGACAACAACATGTGATGCTATTGCGCTTACTCCACTGTCCAGGCCTCAGAAAACGTACCCGATTCAAACAGTTCGGTCAGGCCGGAGATCTGCTTTAAGCGAAGCACCTCATCGGCATCCATGCCAAGCTCCTTGGCGATTTTGTCATCTTGCCAGCCCAGCCGCGCCAAATCCCGGACAATATCGGACATGGCGGCGATCTGATGTTTGCCGCGCGCCCGGTTATGGCGAATGGTGGCGGCGATCCGATCGGTTTTCTCCCCCCGGCCGGTTTTAACGCAGGTGACCGGCAGATAGCCATAGAGACGGGTACGCAAGGCTTTCTGCTCCTGGCCCAGCAGACTGCGGTGAAAACCGTCTACCACAACGTATTCGCCGTCGGCGGCATTTTCCTGCCAAACCACAATAGGTTGGGTGTAACCGTCTGTTTTGAGGGAGGTGGCCAGCAAACGCTTTTCCGTCGGCGCCATACTATTGGGATTATAGTCATTGGCTTTTACCTGTTCCGCTTTAACCCACAGCACGCAATCCGTCGGCTCGTCGCCAAACGGACTTTGTTCGTGTAAAAACTGTTTCAGTCGATTAATGGCGACAATACGCTCTTCACGATCCATTGCGCCAAGCGTGTCGGCCAACGGCCGGAAAAATTCTTCCACCTTCATATAATTCCCCATTCTTTGCGTTTTTCCTGCATGCGTTTCATATACCGGTCATAATGCTGAGCTTTGTTGGGACCGAACGATAAGGTATAGCACCAAAAATCGTTGCGAATAAGTGTCTTACAAATGCGCCTCCATGAGGGAATATCCTTGGCATTAAGATCTTTGTCCTGCTCTTCGGGAATATCCACCGGGAACCCGCGGGTTTGATACCACTTAAGATATATGGCGATTTTGGTGCGATAATGCTCGGCGGTTTTTTCCGGCATACTCTCAAGTAAAAACAGCGCATATTGTTTCCAGGTGAAATGATCGGGTTTGGTGATTTTGTATTTCCCGTAAAAATTACCTGACTGGTGAGCGTAAAGCTCGCCGGAATGCGCGCCGGCGACCCGCTGACAGGCTTTCCCCCAGGTTTCGGGTTCCAGAACATGATAAAGCCACAATCCCTGACGCTGTTCTGGTCCGAACGGCTCGCAGATGCGCATCGCGCGAAACGGCACGCCGGCCTGGTACATCAACTCATAGAGCGGATTATAAGGCAGGCCGGTGACGGAGAAATAATGCCAGATATCTTTAACACGCCAGTCATATATGGGATAGGCATTATAGGAATAGCCGCCGGGCGAAGCCGTGGTCCAGGGCTTATCGTCCGCATAACGCATTTTGGCGCCGGAACTGATGGTGGAAAACCGATTGAGGGATTCGTCGGTACGAATGCCTATCAAGATGGCCGCACTGGTTTTTTTGGCGAACCAGCGGGCAAAAGCGGGCACGAATTCCTCGAAGGTCATGGCATAGCGGTAAAACGGGAAATAATCGTAATCGGTTATGGCATCGACCGGCGGATAGCGCACCCAATCGGCGCCCGGCTGCCAGGACACCCATTCCGGTTGGAGCTGGGACACGCCATTGACGGTGGTCAGCGGCAACGCGACCCAGTAGAATTGGTCGATGTCGTCATGATACAACGCTTTCAAACGCAGAATATGATTAATGGTTAGATTGAACTGTACCTCCCAATCGATAAACAACACACTAAACTTTCGCTTTTTCCGGCGGGCCGTGTCCGCCACCAGATGCAGCAATACCGTGGAATCTTTACCGCCGGAAAATGACACATTAACCTTATGAAAATTATCAAAAACCCAGGCTATTCTTTCCTTAGCGGCCACCAGAACATTTTTACCCAAGCCTATTTTTCTTATCAAAACAATCCCCTGATGAAATTGTTAGTAGAAGACATGATATTGGATAATTAATAAGTTCTTAGTGATAAATCCATTTCAATATTTAATCAATGATATTTAGTGCGTTAATTATTCATATGCCTACTTCGGGCCGGCAGCGCGCTTTTTTGCCAGGTGGGGCCATAAGAAGGGATATTGCCGGTTGTCGTTATCCTAACGTGCCGTTTTCAGTCGGTCGCCGCCGCGCCGGGGGAGATGCCGCGGTGCCGTTTAAAGGCGCGACTGAATGCCGGCTCGGATTCATAACCAAGCCTCTCGGCCACGGCGGCAAGGGTGTATTTCTCTTCTCTTAACCACTGCTCGGCCACTTGCATCCGCCAGGCGGTCAAATACCGGACAGGGGAACACCCCAGCATGGTGGACAAACGCCCGGACCGACGGGCGTGGCGCCGGTATTCGCTATGCTCTCTTCCTCCTTCGGCGAGTTTCGCATCGAGATACTCGATGTCCTGGCGCAAGGGGATCGCGTGGCGGTACGGGCCGCCATGTCCGGCGTGCACCAAGGCGAACTGTTTGGCATCCCGCCCACCGGCCGTACATTCACCGTGGCATTGCACGAATTTCATGAATTTCGCGACGGCCGGGTCGCGAAAACCTGGCATATGGAGGACTGGTTTTCGTTGTTCAACCAAATCGGCGCCTTCCCCTCCCCCGGAAAATAGCCGGGGGTCATCCCGCGGGCGCGGGATAAGGATTATCGATGGGCGTTGAGGTAGCGGTGAATCGCGATGATATCCTGTTCGCCCAGGCCGTCGGCCACGGCGTCCTGCCACAGTTCGGCGATGGTGCGCAACCCCGGCATTGACAGCTCGCCGGCAGCGTCCAACGCCAGCCTGGCGTCTTTCAGCGCCAGCGATAGCTGCATCTGCGGCGTATAATCGCCCGCCTCAATGGCCGCCAGTTTGTTTTTGACATAAGGCGCCGCCAGGGGACCGCCATCCAGGCACTGCCAGACATTTTCCGGGGCGAAGCCCAATTTTTCGGCCAATTGCACGCTTTCCGTCATGCCCTGTACCATGGAGATCAGCCAAGCATTGACCACCAATTTCATCCGCGATCCCGCTCCGGCGGCGCCCAGCCAGCGTGTGGATTTGGCGATGGCGTCGAATACCGGTCGTACGGCTGCCGCGCGTTCGCGCTCGCCGCTGGCCAGGATGGTAATCAGCGCCTGCTCGGCCGGCGCCTTGGTGCCCGATACCGGCGCGTCAAGAAATACCACATCGGCGCGGGCCGCCGCGATGGCGGCGCTGATACGATCGGTGGCCACCAGGCCGATAGTGCCCATTTGCACGACAACCGCGCCGGATTTTGCCTGCTTGACGATACCGTCTTTTCCCACCAGCACGCTTTCGGTGATGGCAGCGTCGGTAAGCATGGCGATAATCACATCAGCTCCCCGCACCGCCTCATGGGGCGTATCGCACAATCTCAGGCCGGCGCGCTCCAGGTCTTCACCCCGCTGCCGCGTCCGGTTCCAACCCGATACGGTAAAGCCTTTTTTAACCAGATTAGCCGCGAAAGCATGGCCCATAGCGCCCAACCCAAGTACAGTCACCACTGGAAGTTCATTCATTACAGCTCCTTTTTGCTATTGACTTAGTCTGACGATGACCTCACGCCTGCGTCGGGTTTTAATGATACGCCCTTCATGTGTTCGGCCTGACAGTCAGGCGAATCAAGCGGCAAGCGTGCCGGTTACCTCCTAGAGAAGCGGGATAACGGGACCGGGGACGCAACAAACGGCTAATGCGTTGTGCCAACGGTTGGCTGTTCAGACAAGACAACGCCCGTCAATGCCGACACAGGCGTGGCCGGCATTGCGGCGCTGCCGACTTGCAAAAAGTCTACGTCTTGCCACGGGAAGCTGCATAACAAAAATAGGTTACCAGGTGTTTTCAACGGAAAGATACGTTTATCCGTGACGACAGCGGTATAATATGTCAAAAAAGAAAATGATAGGTACTGAGCGGCAGTTCGGACACATTACCATATGTCAAATGCTCGCCATTGATTTGTACTTCGGCCGTTTGCGCATTGACCTCAACATTATCGTCCTGAGTGATGGCGTGGTTTACCATACTGTGCTTGGTAACATTCGCGAAATTCGCTATCGCCACCCGCCTATCCACCGACAGGCTTTGCCAGAAGGCCTCGCCTTGTCCTGTCGTAAACAGGACGCTTTTTTTCACCGCCTGTCTGATATGATAATCAAACTGGCGTGACATGGCCCAGCTTATGGAAAAATTAGGCGGGGTTATGACAGTGCCGGACTTGAGAATCCGCTCGGGTATGATGCCAAATAGCGCCGGTTGCCAAAGAACGATATCGGCAATTTTCCCCTCTTCAATACTGCCGATATGCTGCCGGAGGCCTAAGGCAATCGCCGGGTTGATGGTATATTTAGCCAGATACCTTTTAATCCGCATATTATCATTGGTGTTATCACCGGGTAGCTGACCGAGAAGCGCCTTCGCCATGGCCGCGGTTTGCCAGCACCGCATCACCATTTGGTCAGAGCGGAAACCTTCTTTACCGGACATGACCAATGCAATGGCGCCCCGGTCATGCAACAGCGCTTGAGCACGCAGAACAGAAGGAAGGGTAAATTCATTGCCTATCAACGCATGCCCTTCGCGATTAATATTTTTGCTATCCTGATAAGAATTATCGGTGAAAGGCATTTCCGAGATAAAAGATCCGGTAATGAACTTTTGGCTATTAAGGGCGGCAATTCCATCAGGCCGATGCCCCCCTGCGACATTCCGTAATATGACTGGTGGGCTTGCCGAGCTAAATAAGTTACTGAGTTGGACAAACTCTTCATTATAAAGGGTTTCGTTTAGCGTATCGGAAGAGATAAAAAGAGGAATGTTCTCTTGTTCATGGAAGGAAATATAGGCTTCAAGTGAAGCTTTATTGACGCCGAACTGCTCGCTCATGTCGAGGGCCAAAGGCCCAGAAATCATCTGATCTCGCAATACCTCCGCAAAATCGTTATTGAGATGACCAGCGTTACCCCGTAAGGTAAAGCCAAGATTGACGGGTAATTGAGCCAGCAAACTCTGCATTTCCCTCATTTGTTGCGGACCGGAAAGTGTGCCGTTGCCACCCCCTACCAATGTGGTAACACCGGAAAAAAAGGCATTGATAACGTTATAATTATTATGGAAGTCAAAATTAATGTCGACTGCGCCAGGCGTGGCGATCAATCCTTCGCCAGAAACAATTTGTGTTGTCGGTCCGACAGGAATATTCACACCAGGTTGTATTGCCGGATTCCCGGCTTTGCCGATATTCTGTATGTTACCGTCTTTGATGCCGATATCAGCTTTTACAATACCCCAATGATCGAGGATGACAGCATTGGTGATAACCACGTCCGCCACTTCATTACGTCCCATGCTGCTCATCGCCATATCGGAACGCAGGTTACGGCCCAGCCCCGACATCACTTCCTCGCCATAAAGGGTAAAATCCCGCTCGATCACCGCCCACAGATTCGTATCCCCCAATCTGATGCCGTCTCCGTGAGTCGGCCCATGCAAAAGCGCGTGATCCTTTCGGGTTATCTGCACCGTCCCCCCCGCCGGCAAACGGGGGCCCTCGACCGGGCGGCTGGCGCCGCCATAGGGAACAATGGGCAGGGTTATACGTTGTCCGGGATTAAATTTTACCACCGTGTTAGCCGGTATATTCAACCGGTATCCACGCAAACTTTCCCTAGAGACATTCACTTGCAAATCGTCGTTGATATCCGCGAGATTCACATGAGAACTAAGAAATATCGGTCTGTTACCCCGATGCTCAATTTCCAACTGAAATACTGGACGGCCAGCATTCAGTGTTAAGTCACCCTCACCATATGTTATTTCACTGGGAATACGGTTTGCCATGATAATAAGCCCTATTGGATAATGGGGTGGTTGAGTGTAACCCGTTTTATACCGTCAGGTAAGGTCAGTTCGGCACTCACAGAAGTCAGCATATCCGCTACCTTTTCTTTGACATCGCTCTTGAAAAGCAGTCTCCAGCCGTTGTTGGGAATATTGCTGGGGCCGGCCCCTTGATTAGGCGCATAATTGCTTTCATTGGGTATGGCTCCTTGTTCGCGAACATAGTCCATTACCGCCGCGATGATATAGGCTTCCGCCTCGACGAAATTAATCCTTAATCCTCGATTTAGGCGCTCTCTGGCAATCACGCCCACCAGATAAATCAGCAGGTTTTCTATATCTCTTGAGCTCAATCGCATTACTGCCTCCTATTTATTGTTGATACAGGAAGTATTTTTGTCCAAATGTCAATTTGCAAGATGTCAAATCAGCATCGAGAACTTTTAGAGATCACGAAGTGATGAACATTGTCTGGCACATAAACATACGACCAGCGCTTTTCAATTTCTTCGGTATATTATCATATTTACCATCAATCAAAATAACGAAAAGTTCAAAGCCAAGGGTAATGTTTGATATTCATCATAACCCAGTTCTTCTCCCATAGCGGCAACTTTTGCCGTCTCAAGATTGACTGTGATTTCTTTCACCACATCGTTGAAGATCATATCTGTCTTTAGGCTATTCTGTTGCGAAACCTTGGCTAAGGTCTTAGTCAACATCGACCGATTAATATCTTCTCTTCCATCATCCCGGATAAAAACGAGACTTTGCGAAGCTGCGGAGAGACCAAAATCATCATAAAAATCTAATGGTTGGCTCCTATACTCTTCATTGACGTTAATGGGTATGCCCGATTTAATCACCATTTCACACTGTACGCCGAATAACGCCGGTTGCCACAAAATAATATCCGCCAACTTCCCCTCATCCAGACTGCCGACATCATCGGCTACGCCCATGCATAATGCCGGGTTTATCGTGTATTTAGCAATGTAACGCTGAATAAGAAAGTTGTCCGCAATACCCTGCTCTTGCAAAGGAGCAGCCATTCTTTTCATGAGGTCGGCAGATTGCCAACAACGTGTAATCATTTGTGCCACCCGCTCTCCGTTTTCACCTGAAGTCACCACTGGAAGCACACCCTGATGTTGTAAAACAGTCTGTGCCTTGAGCAAATTTGCATGCTTATACAATTCGCCAAATGTCCCGCTTCCATAAGGATAAAGGCTTTTGATATCTGTATAGGAATTTGCTGTATAAGGCAATTCGCTAGCATATGAACTTGATATAATTAATTCAGAGTCTGCTAGCGTTATGCCATCGGGAATGCTGCCTCCCGCAGTGTCAATCGAAATGGCCGTAATGCCGGTTTCCGCTGAGAAGAACTCGCTGTGCCATATTAAGCAATCGACATTAAAGCGTTCGTTAAGGCTGTCGCTTGACAGGCATACGGCCGCCCCCAGATTATTTTGCATAGACATCATTGCCGAATGCAGCGCATTAAGACTCACTCCCGCATAAGCATTGATATCAAGCGACACGACGCCAAAGTCGGTCATTTCATCCATCAACGCCAATGACACTTGTTCATCTATCCTTCCACTGTGATTACCCCGCCTGACTATCCCAAGATTGAGCGGCAAAGAGTCCGTATGCAATAAAATATCCGATACAATATCCGGTGCGATGGCCTCATTTCCTTCCCCGCCGAACAGGGTGGTTATGCCCGACATCAGCGCGTCAGCCAGTTGCTGTGGTTTGCTGAAATCGGTATGTATGTCCACGCCCCCCGGTGTGGCAATTAAGCCTTCTCCGGCTACGATTTTTGTTGATGTGCCGATAGGTATGGTTATATTGGATTGGATATCCGGATTGCCGGCCTTGCCGATAGCCTGTATTCTGCCGTCTCGTATAGCGATATCCGCTTTGCGAATGCCGTGGTGATCAATGAGAATGACATTGGTTATTACAGCATCGGGGACCTGTTGTGCGCTGCGGCCCGACATCATGATGCTATCGCGAATACCTTTGCCAAGTCCTGCGCTTGCCTCATCGCCATAGAAATTTCCCTGGTCGGATAATCTGCTGCCTGACGTCAGGTCCCACTCTATCATAAACCAGATATCAGTATCTCCCAGGCGTACTTTATCCCCAGAGGTGGGACCATACAGTCGAGCATAAGTCTCCCGCGATAATGTCTGTTCCGCACTGGTATTACTGATATTATTGACGCCCGGACCAGGTACCGCACCGCCTCGATGTATCGTGACCGGTACTTGGCGGGTCTCGCCAGGTAAAAATGACAACACCGTATTAGCGGGAATATTAAAACGAAAATGCCTGAGCTGCTCTCTGGCCAAACCAAGATATAAAGCCGGGTTGACTTCAGCAAGATCGCAATGGGAACTGACGCGAATGACACGATTGCCCTGGTTAGTGACAGAAATCGTACTGACGAGACTCCCCCGTTGCAGAATGATATCCCCATCACCAAATATGATTTCGCTGGGTATCCGATTGGCCATCGCTACTCTTCCTATTGTTAGATGAGTCTGACACGGTCCTGCTCCGACGATGGGAGTAGCCGCTCACGGGTATTTTAAATGCAGTCATCAAGTCGTGTTTTATACCAAAAATTATCTTATTGCAGACACAAGCGATTATATTCTACAGACTTCGGGTTACCTCAATGTTGGCCATGATGTCACTTGAATTACTTAACATCAATGAGCCGGTCATCGCATCTGGGTAATCACCATGTCATTCAAATGCACATTATGATCTAACTAAATTCATTTCGACGTTATTGCATAATGCTGTGAGCAATTCAATATTGTTGGGCTATCGGCGCTATAGGTAACCGAACTTTCTCCTAAGCCGGCAATAAAACCCCAAGCTTTACTCAATTATTTATCATAACTTCATTTTCTATGATATTGTTTTTTTCGCTAGAGATCCCATCAAAATTTAGCATGCTAATTAATGATTAGATTATAACAATCCAGACTGCAACACGACAGCATTAAGAGGCAACCAGAAATTTGCCGGTAATCATCTCATCACAGTGCAGTACCGTTGACTTTTGGCGTCTCCACAACGCTTCCAATGTCACCGAGACCATTTATTCTCATTAGTTTACTCGTTCCGGTTTTCTAATCTCCCGTTCCTCTGAAGACATGAATTCATAATGTTCCTTCAAAAAGGCAGGAATCTCCAATATCTCATCTTCTTGATACTTAGTTTGGATGGAATCAATATCAAAATTGCTTTTGAAAATACTGGTTGTTTCCGCATGCTCGTGACTCAGTTTTGTAGCAGCAGAATTCAAGCTTGATATAATACCGTCAACATTCAGATAGGATTCAACGACAAGACGGGAAAATCCTGATAATGTTCTTGGAAAAGCCGCGCGGGTCATTGCAAAACCCACCACATTTTCGCCGATTATCCTTATGCCACCAAATGCCGAGATGATGTTCGCTCGTACTGTCCTGTAAGGCAACCCGGCGTTTCGTATCAATGCCGCAACTTTAGTGGGCGTCCACGCCATGCGTGCCAATTTATAACCTTGCCAACCCGAAATCGCCAGGCTTATAAGGGTCGAATACACGTTTAAATTACCCAAAAATTCCTGATCTTGCCTTGTGCCGGGCGAATTCGCCACGCCCTTTCGCTCGATCAATGCCTGCATTGTGCCTGACGTGGCCCCCACTAAACCCGCCATGGCGCTCAGCGTAGCCATATTACGCAACATTATATTGGTAATGGCGCCGATTGGGCCAAAGGCCATAAAGGCAAAGCTGACCAAACTTAACAGAAACGATAACTCACCAGGCGAATCAACTCCCTGGCTGATTCTCCCCTTGATGCTTCTGGCGGCCAAACCGCTATGATCATTCCGATTCACCGGATCATTATAACAATAAATATAGGGATTGATGCCTCCGACTCCCAGTGGGCTAGTGGAATCTGGTGTTAGAAACCTCTTTAATCGCACATCATAGGGTCTGGCGCCAAGGTGATAAATACCGCAGTCCCTATCATAAAGCTCTCCTTTATATAACAGGTCTAAGGGATTTACGTCACCCGTTTGCGTGAACCCAAAGGGTAAATAACACCTTAACTCCTGTCGTCCGCTCATAATAATCGAACTTTCGCTGTCAGCGCAGAATAACGTCTGCTCGCGTCCTCGCCTACCCATTAACGGCGTATCGCCGAGATACCCTATTACATTTCCTTCATCGCCACTTTGATCACTTTTGATGACACGTACTTTATCATTAAAATGCCTTAAATTAATGACCCTTTGTGATGAAGTACGATTCACATCGACTCTCCTGAGAAGCCTGCCTAAAGGGTCATAATAATATTCAAACAAACGATTTGAACGGTGTTCACCCCACCGTTTAAGCTTCCCCAAGCCATTATATTCAAAATACTGATTTTCAAGAATGATGCCGTTAATCGCCTGCAAATTCCCAATAGCATCACCTTTTGAATTATATGTGATATGACAAGCAAAGCCGGACTCGGGTCCGGTAATACCTTCAAGTTGAAAACAATGATTTTGGTTATAATGAAAATGTGTCGTTGCTCTGCCATTGTCGCGGTAATTTGATGAAATACTTTTTAAATTGAAGAAATTATCATAACTAAAATCTTGTCGAGTAACTTCTCTACCCGATTCATCCCGTGGCAAAAGACTCCCTGATGCAACAAATTGACTTATTCTGCCTTCATTATCATAGACAATTGTGCTTAAGGTATCGTGATCATAGCTTTTTGTATCCACCGAACTAAGTGAGCTATTCGCATTACGGGAAACCTCAACTAGAACTCTATCATGGGCTGTAAAATACGTCCGCTGATATTCATCCCCATATTTATCATAACTAATAGAGAGTGATTCTGGAGATATAACCCCTTTATTGTAAATCGTCACTTTCGCAATTTGTGGCACGGGTAGGGCATATTCAAACATGAGTTCTGTGGAGGAATTTATTTCGATAGATGTTAATTCCCCTGAGCTCTTATAAGAAAATTTTTCGTAAAAATCATCGATGTTATTTCTCATTGAATAAGGCACGCCATTTAACGAATAAACCATATCAATATCATTGATAGTATTTCCATTTAGCCGAGTTGTTTCATTCGAAGGAAATCCTTTGCTATTGTAAGTATAATTAAGTGAAGTATCATAAGACATGCCGTTGGAGGTAATAGGAATCACCTGCGTTATCAGTGAAGTAACATTTCCTGTCTGAGGATCGTAATCATAGTCGCAGAACTCGTTTTCATGCAAAAGACTGCGCTTTTCTTTGATGACTTCATCCACAGAAGGATGATATTGATATTCGATATATTCCCCATTAGCTTTGACAATCCTTTTCAGCCGGAAAGGATTGTTTTCATGATAAGAATATCTTTCTCTTGGGCCAGAACCCACCCCTTCAAAGTAGGCATCTGTTAATTGGAGATAATCATCATAATATGCTGAATAAATACTTCTTCCATTGACCCTGACATGAGAAGTTAAAGAAGTTGATGTTGAAGAAACATACTTCAAAAAAACATCAGATGTAATTTTCCTGTTGCGTCCCCTAACGACAATTCTACTTATCCTATTACACATGTCATATGTCAGTGTTGTCACTTTATCTTGATCATCAAATTCCCTAGAAAGTCTGCCAAATTTATCATATATTTTCTTCTTTAATATCAGAGGATCCCAATCGGTCAACCCTGATAATTTAGCCACTTCAGTCTCTCTATCATATGCATTGTAGGTATAACGCTTCAGATTGGACCCTTCGATGCCATTAATACGTGTATTTTCGATAGGATTATACCGTTGGAAAATCTTAACGCCATTTTCTAACTGTATATAATCCATATTACCCCAATAGTCATATATATACCTCTCGATATGCGTAGTCGAACTTTGTGCCTCTGCAACCCCCTCTGACAGGTCATGAATATGATAATCATGCTTTACTTTCTGGATCAGTTGGTTTTGATCATTATAGATATACTCTTCTAACAGAAGGGGCCATTCGGAATTGCTGTTATTAACATCCCACTTTTTACTTATCCTTCCGAGACCATCATAAAGGATTCGATATTTTTGATTGAGTGAATCGGTAATAGTCATGGTCCACAGTTCTGAGATATCCTCTGCTTTCTGGAAAAGATAACTTTTTTTCGCTTGAAATGCAGACCCTTCAGCGACTTTTTTCCCTGTCAAGTTACCCCAAATATCATATTCATAAACAATCTCCCTCCCTTCTGGTGAGGTTATGGATAAAAGTCGATTAGGAGCGAGTGACCAAACGAACTTAAAAATTAGCGTCTGCCCTTTCCCGGTGAAGTCAAAGCTTCTATTTTCATAAATTTTTTGACCTGAGCGATAATGTGTTATATTACAAAGATAGCGTTGTTCCGAGGTTTGGGTCGATGTTGCCGTTGATGTCAACGTGTCAACTATTGAAGAGATTTTTTCGGTTCTGCCATGTAACTCTGGTTCTGAAAGGGCTAATTGATAACTGTATCCATTTCTGATTTCTATTTTATCATTTCTCATTCCAAATAATTCTCTGGTCTCTTCTCTCCTCATGACAAAATATTTTCTTGATGAATTATTTAATGCGGGCATAAAGTCATAGTCGTAATTAACGACGTCACGGGATGTTTCACAATTTCCTGTTCTGCAAAATCTTTCCTCGGTTAGTAAATTTCTTTTGAAAATATCGTTATACCCATCATCACGCCATTGTGCAAACGCTTTATTATCTTTGTAAATTCTCCGAGTCACCATATTTCGCTCTCGGTATTCTATAACGTTGCCAAACTCGTCACAGCGTGTTTCTTTCAGTAGAGTTTTTCTAAAATTATTTTTATACATATCTGAATAGACTGTATGTTCTTTGAAGCTTGACATGCTACCAGGGGGTTGTGCAGAATACGGTGTATTGCTCTTCAGCAAAAAATAATCATAAGTTGTTTTTGTTACATTGCCATCTTGTTCTCGACTCTTTTCCGTGAGTAGATGAAATCGGTTATAGACATACTGGCTATATATAGGCGGATTAGTTGAACTTTCGAAGGTTTCAGTGACATAGTATGTGTAACTATCATCTATTGACTCAAGAAGATCATTATGGGAATAACCATTAATTACTAACGGAAACCCAGTAAAGTTTCTTTGAAAGTGCAAACCGCCAGATGTTTCAATAAAGGGACCATATTTATATACTCTTTTGATTCCCTGTTCGGCCGAAGCAATTATGCTGTCATGGTTCGGCAACGTTGTCCAACTGTTAACTGCTGCAAGAGTAGTATCATGATCAATCTGTATAGCATTTTCATCGTAAGTTATTATTTCATGCGCGCCTAACGGGCCAAATACATCTGATATGACCATCAAGTCATTGCTAAGAGTATGATATAAATAACTTGTGTTGAATTTACTGATGGTGTTTTTAACGTCTAATCTTTGACTATTGACAGGCTCAATACTGACGGCATTAAGCTTATTAAGCTCATCATATTCAGTCTTCAATAAAAAATCTTTGTCTCCTTCGATAAAATTGATATGAGTTAAAAATGGTCCTTTACCTGCAACTTCCAAATAATGAAAACTGATTATAATTCTACCTTCATGATCAGTGATATAGGATGGGTTATTCTCGTTGGATCGATAATAGAAGTAATATGTTTCGCCATTCTCCATGACTAATTTATCAAGAAGGTAAACCCCTAGGTAGTCATTGTACGCAAGTATTTCCGTTACACCGTCGATGCTATATAAATGGCATGTTGTTTCATTTATCTGCCAAAGCATCAGATCTTTCTGATGATGTCCGAGTATGGTATTTTTCATACTCTCCCAGCCAACCTTAATATCAAAAAACTGGCCTGACAATGTACCCAACCGCCCCAAATCTTGACTAATAATATATTTATCATCATAAAAAGGAATATTCATCGACCAACCAATACCGTAGGGGCTTAAATCACTACTCGTTGCTGGCGTGAAAGACAAACGGAGTTCGCGAGCGCCGCCAATACCATTTTTGGGTTCAAATCTATAAATTATGATATTTGATATAAACTGCCCAGTACGCAGGTCAACATGATTTTGTACATCCTCAGAGAAATTAGCCGCTATCGACGTGATATTCATATGCTTACCCGATTGAAAAGTTATCAAACTGTCCGATACGTTTGTTTACTGAGCATCCCATGTGTATCAACATATATCACAGTCAGATGAGCAATAAAAAATTCAATTTTTAACACACCGAATGCTATTCTTAAGCAAAGGCCGTTCATAACCTTCACGTTGGCGTTAGGCAGTTAACTTCCGGTTTTTGCCCGATAACACACGGGTGATATTCGGCGGTCCAACTGACATGATCGGGTGAAAGACCAATGTGATAGTAAAGTGTTTATCGGGGTTTTGAGGATTGTTTGTTCTACAAATCTGCGATTTTTACTGGCAAACCCTCTTGGGCCATGTCTCTCGGTATGAGATAGCAAGCGTCAACGCATCTGGTTTCCCCCGGCATGATGGACTGTGACGGATCTCGCGAAAATCAAACAATTTTTTGTTAATGCTAGGGCTAAAGAGATAAGCGCATCCTGTTTAGCGGAAATGCCCGTTATACTTCATGTTGCTTTTTGTGGACTACGTTCGCTCATCTCAGTCACAGCGTTGTATAGGGGCATGAGAGACCGACTGTCTCTCACCCAAGGCCCACCGTTGGCGGTTCACATGCGTTTCCGACCAATGTGCCGCTGGCGCGCCGCAGCGCGAAGTCAGTAGAGTATAAGCGATCATTATGCTAATAACCTGCGGTAATTGAGAACAGATATGGGTATATTCGTATCGAAAAAGTTAATTAATTTTATCACGCTGGCACAAACCAACAATATTGCCAAAGCCGCCGAAAAGTTGCATATGACCGCTTCGCCGTTTGGCAAAAGTATTGCCGCTTTGGAAGAAATGGTGGGCTATGAACTGTTTTCACGCACGGATAACAGCATCAGTCTAAACAAGGCCGGACAGGAACTGTATCAGATGCTCTATCCCATCTACCAGCGGCTGGCCGGCATCGATACGGAAATTATGCTGGCCGGCTACCATCGTCAGCGTAGTTGCGTTATCGGCATCGACACTGCCTATCCCACGATAATTTTTGATCAGTTGATAAGCCTGGGAGACAAATTCGACGGTTTCACCACCAAGCCGTTTGATTTCAACGAAAGCGATCTGGTGTCCAGCTTGCTGGATCACGACATGGACATGATCATTTCCCCCCAGCAGGCCTCGCCGCGGGTAAGCGAAATTTCCAGTATGCAGGTCATTCCCCTTGAACCGCTCAAATTAGGGTTCCTGGTATCGCGCATTCATGACAACGTACCGCCAAACGAGCTGCTGCACAGTCTGCCGTGGCTGCAAATGCGCTTTCAGCACCGGGCGAATTTTGAATCGCTCATCGACGCCCACTTTCGCCATGCCGGCATCACGCCCACCATTATCTACCGGCCCTACAGTTTTCTGGCCAAGATCAGCGCGGTCAATCGCGGACAATTTATCACCGTCGTCCCCCATTTTGCCTACCGGTTCGTCAACCCCGCCAGCTTGAAATACTTCGATGCCCCCAACAAGCCGATGTATATGCCGGAATACCTCTATTCACTTAAAAGCTGCAAAATGACCGGAAAACTGGTGACGGCGGTGCGCGATGATCGCAGCGGCAATGTCTCGCCGCCGGCATAACCCCCCCGCGCGAGCTTTCCGTTTTGTTCCGTCCGGACCCCGTGCAACGAAGGGCGTCGCTTCGCCAAGCGGCGCCTTTAAACCGGACCGGCCGCGCACAACGATGGCGACGGCCGGCACCCTCGCCGTCAAGCCAGCATACTGCCGTGCTCCAGCAAGTTGCGATGCATATCGAACGCATGGCTGAGGTCATGGTGGATATGGCCTTTTTTACCCAGCTCCAGGTAGCGGTACAGGCAATCCCGATACATGGGATGCGCGCAATGGGCGATGATGGCCTGGGCCCGCTGCATGGGCGACAGTCCGCGCAAGTCGGCCACGCCGTTTTCGGTGATGATCACCTTGACGCTGTGCTCGCTGTGATCGACATGGGAACACATCGGCACAATAGTGGAAATCTTCCCGCCTTTGGCGATGGACGGCGCCATAAAAATGGACAAATAGGCGTTGCGTTCGAAATCCCCGCTGCCGCCGATACCGTTCATCAGATTGACCCCGGCCACATGCGTGGAATTGGCATGGCCGTAAATATCGAATTCCAGACCGACATTCAGGGCAATGACCCCCAGCCGGCGGATGATTTCCGGGTTATTGGAAATTTCCTGGGGCCTGAGCACAATACGCTCGCAGAAGAAATCCATATTATCGTAGATGTGTTGCAGAATGTCCGGCGGTACGGTCAGGCTAGAGGCGCTGGCGCCAAGAATTTTGCCCTTTTCCAGTAAATCCACCACCGAGGATTGCAGCACTTCGGAGTACATCATAAACGGCGGTATATCCGGGTTGCTGCCCAAAGCCCGCAGCACCGCGTTATTGATATTGCCGACCCCGCTTTGCAGCGGTAGGAATCCCGGTGGAATCCGTTGCGCGTGCAGCTCGCCAAGCAAAAACCGCTCTACGTTATGGGCTATCTGCCGGCACAGGGGGTTTTCCTCGCCGAATTCGTTTATCTGGTCGGCCAGTTCGGTGTGCACCACCGCCACGATTTTTGCCGGATCGATCTGGACAAAATTCTCGCCGGCCCGATCAAGGGTATGGAATATGGGCACCATATTGCGGCTTGGCGGCGCGCCGAGCGTGACGATATCGCTCATTTCGCACACGCGGGACGAATGGTAGTGATTCAATTCGATAATGATCTTGCGTGCCTGCTGCAAGTAGACCGGCGCGTTGCCGATACCGCTGGTCAGGTAGACGCGCCCATCGTCAGTGACGGCCGACGCCTCGATAACCGCCACATCAATGGGACCGAAAAAGCCGTAGTTGACCATCTGCGCCACTTCGCTCAGATGGAGATCGACGAAATTAATTTCTCCCTGGTTAATTTTTTCCCGTAAAGCGGGCGCGGTTTGGTAGGGCGCCCGCCATTCAACCGCATCGGCCTGCGCCAGTTGATTATCGGCCAGCGCGCCGATGGACGCGCCGGTCAGTAATTTTATTTTGAAAGGCTGTTCCTGGCGGTGCAGTTCCGTTGCCCGCCGGGCCAAGGCTTCCGGCAGCGCTTTTGGCGCGCCGGCCGGGGTGAACCCGCTGAAGGCCACCATATTCCCATGGCAAATCAAGGCAGCGGCCTCGTCCGCGGTCATCACTGCAAAGTTCTGATCCATCCTGTTTGCTCCATGATTGGGTGTGCGAAAGAGAATTACCGTCCGATAAAGTTCGCCTTGCGTTTTTCCATAAAGGCCGCCATGCCTTCCTGGTAGTCCTGGCTGTCGTACACCACTCGCCGCAGCCCCTGAATGCGCTCGAATTCATCGGAATTCATGGTGTGCGCCTCGCCTAATACCCTTAGCTCTTCCTTGATGACCGCAACGGCCAGCGGCGCTTTTTCCGCGATGGTGTTGGCCATGCGCATGGTAAAATCCTCCAGTTCCGCCGGATCGACGATATGGTTGAGAATCCCGACGGCCAGCGCCCGTTCGGCGGAAATAGGCAACGCGGTGAAAATCATTTCCTTGACGATATGGAAACCGGCGTCGCGCGTCAGGTTGTGTATGCCCACCAGGTTATAGGGCACGCCCAGGTTAACCGGCGTCATGGAAAAAGTGGATTTGTTGCTGGAGATAATGATGTCCGAACTCATAATCAATTCGAACGCGCCGCCCCAGACACTGCCCTCCACCATGGAAATGACCGGCTTGGGAAATTTCTGGATGGCGCGGGTGATCTTGCGCAGCGGATCATCATAGGCCAGCGGGTCGCGCCGGGTTTTCGGCAGTTCATGAATATCATGCCCGGCGGAAAAGACCTTGGCCCCTTTAGGGGCGCGGATTATCACGCAACGGATGTCAATATTATTCAAATCCTCCAAGGCTTGAAGAATATCTTTAATAAATACCGCGCTCAAGGCATTCAGCTTTTTACCGTAATTGAACTCGATAATGCCGACACGGTTTTCAATCATCACTTTCACATAGTCGTAAGCCATTATTTTTACCTTTAGTCCGAAATTTTTCCGCAAATAAATTCGACAACGCCATTCACCGCCGCGCGCGGCGACAAGTGATGATTATCCACTTGTTGTAATGCCCGCTGATAACAATCCTGAATATCCCGCCGGGCGAATAACGCCTGCAAAACCGTTTCTTCGATTTGCTTATGCATGGATTCCAGATATTGCCTTCTGCGCAATGCCTCAAGTTGCCCGTCCACCGCCATTTGCTGATAGAATGCATCCGTGTAACGCCAGACTTCGTCAATCCCCCGCTGTTCCAGCGCGCTGCAAGTCAGCACCGGCACGGGCCAGTCCGGATATTTGCGCCGCATGATATGCAGCGCCGCCTGATAGATTTGCCGGGTCAGCATGACTCGGGAATGATTTTCGCCGTCATCCTTGTTGATGACGATGATATCGGCCATCTCCATGATGCCTTTTTTGATGCCCTGTAATTCATCACCGGCCCCGGCCAGTTGTAACGACAGAAAACAATCCACCAGATGGGCGATTTCCACCTCGGACTGCCCCACGCCCACCGTTTCTACGATTACCGCGTCATACTTCGCCGCCTCGCACAACAGCATCAGTTCGCGGGTGCGACGGCTGGTGCCGCCCAGATGTCCGCCGGCGGGGACCGGCCGGATAAAGGCCCGTTCAGACCGGGCGAGAGTCAGCATCCGGGTTTTATCACCGAGGATACTGCCTCCGCTCAGGGGGCTGCTGGGGTCGATGGCGATGATCGCCACCTTGAAATCCCGTTGCAGCAAGTAGCCCCCCAGCGCCTCCAGGAAAGTGCTTTTACCGGCGCCCGGCACGCCGGTAATACCGATTCGCCTGGCCTGCCCGGTGTGAGGCATGATCGTGTCCAGCAGCCGCGCGGCCAGAGCTTGATGGGCGGGATGGGTGCTTTCCACCAGCGTCATCGCCTGGGCCAGGGCCACCCGGTCGCCGGCCAATAGCCGTTCGACGGCGCTATCCAGCGTGTCGGCGCTAATCATGATGGTCACTGATTTTTTTCAGGACATCGCGCACGCTGGCCAGCATCGGCGTGCCCGGCCCGTAAATCGCCATCACGCCGCGCTGGTAGAGATAATCATAGTCCTGCGGCGGAATCACGCCCCCCGCCACCACCCTGATATCCTGGCGGCCGTAACGCGCCAGCGCCTCAATCAACGCCGGAATAAGCGTTTTATGGCCGGCGGCCAGCGATGAGGCGCCGACGACGTGGACATCGTTTTCCACCGCCAGTTTGGCGATTTCCTCCGGCGTGGAAAACATCGGGCTCAGATCCACATCGAATCCCAGGTCCGAATAGGCGCTGGCGATCACCTTGGCGCCGCGGTCATGACCGTCTTGTCCCATCTTGGCTATCAGGATCCGCGGCCGGCGGCCGTACTCATTGAGAAATCGTTCGGTTTCGTTTTTGATGGCCTCGAATTCGGCGGCGCCTTGGGCGCTTTGCTGATAACTGTTGGCGATGACCCCGGTCACGCAGTTGGTCTGCACCAGATAGCGACCGAACGCCGTCTCAATGGCATCGGAAATCTCGCCCAACGTGGCCCGCAGCCTGGCCGCCTGGATGGCGGCTTCCAGCAAATTGCCGCCTTTTTCCGCCGCGTGGGTCAGCATGCCGAGGGCATCGGCGACGGCGGCATTGTCTCGGGTGGCGCGAATGCGCTGCAACAGCGCGATCTGTTCCCCGCGCACCTTGATATTGTCGATTTCCAATACCGGCGGCACGTCCTCCTGCGCCAGCTTGTATTTATTGACGCCGACGATCACTTGTTTGCCCTGGTCGATCAGCGACTGCTGCCGGGCGGAATTCTCCTCAATCATCCGTTTTGGCAAACCCGCCTCGATGGCTTTGGCCATGCCGCCGGCATCCTTGATCAGGGCGATGATTTTACGCGCTTCCTTTACTATCCGGTCAGTCAGGGATTCCACATAATAGGAGCCGGCCAGCGGGTCGACGGTGCGGCAGATGGCCGACTCTTCCTGCAAAATGATCTGGGTGTTGCGGGCGATCCGCGCCGAGAAATCGGTGGGCAGCCCCAGCGCTTCGTCGAAAGCGTTGGTGTGCAGGGATTGGGTGCCGCCGAGAGTGGCCGCCAGCGCTTCTATCGTGGTGCGGATAACGTTGTTATAGGGATCTTGTTCGGTGAGGCTCCAACCGGAGGTTTGGCAATGGGTACGCAGCGCCTTGGATTTCGGATTGGTGGAACCAAAACTTTCCACCGCTTCGCTCCACAAATACCGGGCGGCCCGCAGCATGGCGATATTCATGAACATATCCATGCCGATGCCGAAGAAAAACGACAAACGGGGCGCGAAATCATCAATATGCAAACCGGCGGAGAGCGCCGCCTGAATATATTCGATGCCATCGGCAATGGTGAAAGCCACCTGCTGGACGCAATTGGCGCCCGCCTCGCCCATATGGTAGCCGCTAATGCTGATGGTGTTGAACTTCGGCATATTGGCCGAGCAATAGGCGATGATATCGGAAATAATCCGCATCGACGGCTTCGGCGGGTAAATATAGGTATTACGGCACAGATACTCCTTCAGAATATCGTTTTGGATCGTGCCGGTTAACTGTTCGGGTTTGACCCCCTGTTCCTCGGCGGCGACGATATAAAACGCCATAATGGGGATGACCGCGCCGTTCATGGTCATGGACACCGACATCTTATCCAGCGGTATCTGATCGAACAGTATTTTCATGTCCTCCACGCTGTCGATGGCCACGCCGGCCTTGCCCACGTCGCCGGACACCCGCTCATTATCGGAATCATAGCCCCGGTGCGTGGCCAGGTCGAAAGCCACCGAGAGGCCTTTTTGTCCCGCGGCCAGGTTTCGGCGGTAAAAAGCGTTGGACTCTTTGGCGGTGGAAAAGCCGGCATACTGGCGGATTGTCCAGGGTTGGGCGGCATACATGGTGGCCCGCGGACCGCGGACGAAGGGAGCGATGCCCGGCAATGATCCGGTGACCTCCAGGTCGGCCGTATCCGCTCCGGTATACAGCGGTTTGATGGTAATGCCTTCCGCAGTCGGGGTGTGTAAATCATCGACACTTTTCCCCAACCGGGATAATTCTTTATTGGCAAGCTTTTCCCATGCCTCTAATTGAGCCATTGTGGTTCTCCGAATAGGATATGCTAATTTTTATTTCATTCACGCGGCATCGGGGCGTAATACCTCCCCTCCTCGACCTGGATGGGTCAAAGGGAAATATCATCGTCGTGTTCAGAAAATAAATTTCTTAATTCCAAAAATTAATTCATCAATAAAACCTTCACCGCCAATGAAATACCTGGAAATAGTGATAGCATTTTCCCGCCAGGTTTGCGCCCTCAAAAAATGCACGCTCAGCAATCATTATTTGCCGCATTCGCCAATCATTAGAGAATAGGCCCGTTTACCGTCGGCAAGGTCGGATTAATGTGATGGGTATCAAATAATTTGAGCAAATTAAGGCGCTGAATCGTTCACAATACCCTGATAGATTCACTTCATCGGCAGAGCGTGATATGTTTCACATTATTTTCCGTTAGAAAGGTATATGGCTCACTGTCAGCAGTGGATACGGATGACGAAGACTGAATAACAGAGACTGAATGACATGGGACGGCCACCGCTCTATCACGGCGCAGGAGGATATGTATCATGAACGCCCTTCCCGATAAGGTCGATTTGTCGCCCCATCTGGCGCGTCGTTATCTGGAACCCGGTCCCATCGTATTGGTCTCCTCCCGCCGCAAGGGACGGAATAATATCATGACGCTGGGCTGGCATACGGTGATGGAATTTACCCCCTCGCTGGTGGGCTGCGTGATCTCATCCGCCAACCACAGCTTCGCCATGATCCGCGACAGCGGCGAATGCGTGATAAACCTCCCCACCACCGCGTTAACCGATACCGTGGTCGGCATCGGCAACAGCTCCGGCGCCGATATCGACAAATTCAGCCATTTTGGTTTGACGGCCGTTGCCGCGCAATGCGTTGATTCGCCGCTTATCGGCGAATGCCATGCCAATTTTGAATGTCGCCTCCATGACGAAACGCTGGTTGAACAGTATAATTTTTTTATCTTTGAAATCGTCAAGGCCCATGTGGCGACGCGGCCGAAACATCCCGAGACCCTGCATTATACCGGCGACGGCGTATTTATGGTGTCGGGCAAGATCGTCAGTCGGCGGCATCTCTTCCGGCCGGAAATGCTGTAAGATACGGGCTTTGGCGACGCCCGGCGCCGTTAAGGACAGATTATGGAACATACAGTGGAGTCGGCCGCGCGTTCTCCGTTACCCGGCCCGGCCATCGAGGCGGTGCGCGCGGAACCTTTGCGGCTCACCGAGGCCATGACCGTGAGCCAGGGGTTCCAGGCCATTGTCATCAACTGCCTGCTGCAAATCCAGGCCAATGCCGAAGGCGTCCGGCATCAAGATGCGGAATGCGTCCATCAGATGCGGGTGGGGCTGCGCCGGTTGCGATCGGCCTTTAGCTTGTTCAAAGAGCCGCTGTCTCCCGGCGATGCCTTGCAGGCGGACCTGCTATGGCTAACCGGCGTACTGGGGGCGGCCAGGGACTGGGATATTCTGGCCGGCACGGTTGTGGCGCCCGCGGCCATTGCGGCGCCGGAACCGGCGGCCCTTGAGGAAATCGGCGTCGCGGCCCGTTTGCGGGCAAGGCTTTATTACCATGCCGCCGCCGACGCGGTAGGTTCGCCGCGCTATGAACGCCTGACCACCGCCTTACGGCTGTGGATACAACATCGCCGCTGGCGGGAAAATGTCACGCCGCGCCAGCGCGCCCGCCTGAAAACCCCCATCCCCCCCTTTGCCGACGCCATGCTGGCCGAGCGTCGGCAGCGCCTGCAACATCAAGCCGCCGTCCAGACCGACGCGACCGCTCATCAACGCCACCGGATGCGCATCGCCGCCAAAAAACTGCGTTACACCACGGAATTTTTCGGTTGTCTCTACCGTCGTAAACCCTTGTCCGCCTATCTCGCCGCCCTACGGGAAATGCAGGAGACGCTGGGTTGGCTAAACGACGCCGCCACCACCGACCGGCTGCTGGGCGAATTGCGCGACCAGAATCCCGGCCTGGCGGAAAGTATCGGTTTTGTGCGCGGCTATTTGGCGGCCCAGGCGGCGCAGGCGAAAATGACCCTGCCCGTCCAATGGCAAAATCTGCAGACACTGGCGTTGCCCGCCCGCCGCTGAGGGTTCGCGTTGCGCAAGGACGTTTGACTCTGCCGCGGCAAGGGGTAAAGTGGCAGGCATCATTCGCCGCTTTTGAGGACGTTATGCCGCCTTCACCGCCCACCTTGAACGCCGGCGAAAACCCGGTATCGTTACCCGGGGAACCCCTGCTGCGTCGGTTCGCCCAATTCAGTGAACGCCTGCCCTCTGTGCCGGCCCTGCTGCATATCGGCGACCAAACCGGCTGGCTTATTACCGCCGCGGACGGAAAGGCGCCGTCATCGTATCCGTTTGACGGATACGGGGTTATCGCCGCGCGCTTTTTCCACCATCGCCCGCCCGCCGAAAACGAAATGGAAAACGCCATCATGGCGGTGGAAGAGCGGATAATGCCCTTAAGCCGGCATATTCCCCACGGGGCCGTTCTCTGCACAACCGATTCGGCGTTGTATCGCATAGGGCTATTGGCGGGCTTGCCTGACCGGCCGGAGATGATGCTCACGCTGGAGGCGGCGGAGAGAACTTTCGATCGGTTGGCGGCGGTCATCCGCGGCCGGCCCGCCGCCTGGGAGGGATTACCCGGCGACAAAGATTTCGCCGCCACGTTGCTGATCCTGCGTGAACTGATGCACCATCTGCAATTTTCGTTTTTAACGGTTTATCCCGACGTGCCGGAAAATGAGGCGTTGCTCCGTTAACGGGGCACGCCACGACCGGCTGAATAAACGGCGCGGTTGGGTCCATCTTCCGGCGCGTAAGGCATGGCGCAAGCGCACGGCACTTGATAAAATCATGAGGTTATTTTTTTGCAACATCCGCCAAACGGCAGTAATCACGAACAGCAAACCGCCATCACCACCACCGAAGGCGCGGTACGGGTCGCGGCCGGCGCCGGCACGGGTAAAACCCGCACCCTGACCGACCGCTATTGCTATTTGGTTTCAACCCTTGGGATAGCGCCTAAAAACATTCTCTGCGTCACATTCACCAACCGGGCGGCCAATGAAATGAAACGCCGTGTGCGCAAGGCATTGGGCGATCAGGATTTGGGTTATATCTGTACCTTCCATGCCTTTTGTGTGCAATTGCTCAAAGAAGACATTCACGTCTTGCATTTTCCCCGGGATTTTACCTTGCTGGATATGGAGGATCTCAAACAGATCCTGCAAAGAATTTTCAGCGATATGGGTCTGACTCTGCGGGACACGACCATCAAGCGTACTCTGGATGAGGTATTGGAAGCGCGGAAACTGCACGCCAGTACCTATATCGATGATATCTATCAGTTGGATAACGAACAATTGAAAACCCGGTTTACCGAGGCCGGCGATCGGGACGAAGAAATTTTTCTGCGCTATTTGTATGAACAAAAAAAATGCTTCGGGGTGGATTTCAACGATCTCATTAACTTCGCCACCTGGATCCTGGAACACTTTCCCGATATTCGCCGGAAATGGCAGGACCGGATGCAATATGTCATGGTGGACGAATTTCAGGATGTGAGTAAAAGACAGTATAAGCTGGCGCAACTGTTGGCGGGGAAGCACGGCAATTTATTTATCGTTGGCGATCCGGATCAGACCATCTATTCCTGGCGCGGTTCGCACCTGCGGTTGTTTCTCGATTTTCCCAAGGCGTATCCCGCGGCCGTCACCGTCGCGCTGACCGCCAATTACCGTTCCACGCCGGCCATCCTGGCGGCGGCCAATACGCTTATTGAAAAAAACACCGTGCGTTTTCCCAAAGCGTTGCATGCCGTCAAAACCGATGGGCCGAAACCCCGTTATTTTCATGCCAAAAACGATAAAGAAGAAGCGGACTGGATTGTGGCGCAAATCCACAGCCTGCTGGCCGACGGCATACCGGCCGGCGATATCGGCGTGCTTTATCGCGCGCATTATCTGACCCGCATGCTGGAAGAACGGTTTGTAGCGAACAAACTGCCGTATAAGATTTTCGGCGGCAGCGCATTTTATGAACGACGGGAAATCAAAGATATCCTTTGCTATTTGCGTATGGTGACCGTCGGGGATGATTTGGCCTTCCTGCGCACCGTCAACGTCCCGCCGCGCAAAATCGGCAAAAAGAAGCTCGAGGCGCTGCGGTCGTATGCGGAACAACATCAGACCAGCCTGTTCCAGGCGCTGCAGGACAATATCAACGCGCCGCTGCTTAAAGGCACCGGCGCGGCACATTATCTGGCGGCCATCCTGCATGGGCGGGAGCATCGCCGCTCGCAGGCGCTGGATACCGTTCTCCAGACATTATTGGACCGCAGCGGCTATGAGGCTTATTTACGGCTACAGGGGGATCAGGAGCGGCTGGATAACGTCGCGGAGCTTAAGCGCGCGGTACAAAGGGCCGCGGAGGATGACGACGCGGCGTTGGAGGATTTTCTGGCGCAGGTGGCCTTATTCAGCCATCTCGACGACGAGGAAAAACCCGATACCGTCAAACTCATGACCATCCATAGCGCCAAAGGCATGGAATACCCCTGTGTCTTTCTCTGTGGTTTAAACGAAGGCGTGTTTCCCAGTCGCAGGGTGAGCTCCCAGGAGGAAATGGAAGAAGAGCGGCGCCTGGCCTATGTGGCCATGACCCGCGCCATGGACCGGTTATACCTGAGCGATGCGGAAGGCGTCGCCAATGACGGCCTGGTGAAATACCCATCGCGTTTCATCTTCGATGCCGGCGAGGAGAATATCGATTTCGCGGCGCCGCTGGACGATGGTCTAAAAACCCTGTGGCGGCGCGCCTTCGCCTCCGATCAGCAACGGCTGCATTCCCTGACGGCCCGTTATGCCGTCGGCGAACGGGTTGCCCACCCCGTATTCGGCGCCGGTACGGTAATGGCCGTGCAGCAAAAGGACCGTTACTACACGATCAAGTTCGATGCGCTGCCCACCGAGCGCAATATCCAATTCGCCGCGCTGGCGGGTTAGCCCGCCGGCGCGTGTTAAGGGGCCGGATTGTGCGATACGCCCGCCGGGGGGCCGTCATCCGGGATGATGGCGACAAGCGTAGCCTCGGGTATGCGTATTTTCCTATTTGCCCGGGGCGCGGGACAAGCCTGTAAAGTTTCGGCGGCGACAGTCGATAAGCTGATTCAGTACGCTGTTTCCTCTCACGCCAGGTCCCGAGCATGCGCAGTAATCTCCCTGTTACCCAGAATGAATATATCCTGCCCGATGATGCCACGTTGATGTCGCTCACCGATCCGCAAAGCCATATCACTTACGCCAACGCGGCATTTATACAGGCCAGCGGCTATAGCGCGGAGGAAATGCTGGGGCAGCCGCATAATATCGTCCGGCATCCCGATATGCCCGCCGAGGCCTTTGCCGATTTGTGGAAAACCATTCAATCCGGCCGTTCGTGGACGGCGCTGGTGAAAAACCGCCGCAAAAACGGCGATCATTACTGGGTGCGGGCCAATGTGACGCCCGTGGTACGTAATGGTCATCTGACGGGGTATCTGTCGGTGCGCACCAAGCCAACCCGCGATGATGTCGCGAAAGCCGAACGGTTTTATCGCGACGTTAAGGCGGGCAACGCCCGCGGCGTGGTTTTCCATCAAGGACTGGTGGTGCGGCGCGGTTTGGCCCGCTGGATGTCATGGCGGCAAATCATGCCGGTGCGCTGGCGGATCCGCTGCGGTATGGCGGCGGTCGTTCTGCTCAGTCTGTTATGCGCTTATATCGTCGGCGTGCCCGACAAAAGCATGGCGTTGATTGCCGCGCCTGTTGTGATGACCACGCTCTTGGCCACGCTCTGGACCGAAGCCATGGTGTCGCGACCGTTGGAGCGGGTATTGCGCCAAGCGCTCGATGTGGCCGCCGGCCGGTTCGACAGCGGCGTTTCGCTAAATCGGGTGGACGAAATCGGCATGATCTTGCGCTCGCTGAACCAGTCCGGATTGAACCTGCGCTCCCTGACCGATGATGTCAGCGAACAGATCGCCGGGTTGCACCGCGCCGGCGACGAAATCGCCAGAGGCAATGGCGATCTCAGTTCGCGCAGCGAGGACGCGGCGTCCAGTCTGACGCAAACGGCCGCCTCCATGGAGCAGATGACGGCCACGGTTAAAAATAACGCCGATACCGCCCATAATGCCAGCCAACAGGCCAAATCCGCCAGCGAGGCCGCCCGCTTGGGGGGCGAAGTGGTGGGACAGGTGGTGACCACCATGGCGGATATCGCCGGGTCCAGCAAAAAAATCAGCGAAATTATCAGTGTTATAGACAGTATCGCCTTTCAAACCAACATTCTGGCGTTGAATGCCGCCGTAGAGGCGGCCCGGGCCGGCGAATCGGGACGGGGGTTCGCGGTGGTGGCCGGCGAGGTGCGCTCGCTGGCGCAGCGTTGCGCCAATGCGGCCAAGGAGATCAAAACGCTTATCGACGACAGTGTGGAGAAAGTCACCACGGGTAGCGATCTGGTCAATAACGCCGGCAACGTGATGAACGACATTGTGGCGCAAGTCACCCGGGTTCATGAAATGATCGATGAAATCAGTCTGTCGACCGCGGAACAATCGGTGGGCATTGATCAGGTGAATATCGCCGTGGCCCGGTTAGACGAAGCCATGCAGCAAAATGCGCTATTGGTGGGCGAAACGGCCTCGGTCACGGACGGTCTACGGGAACGAACCCGGCGACTTATCAACGCGGTGATGGTATTCAACCATCACCGTATCGAACCTCAGGAAACACTGAACGCATCGTTGGAACGCCGTCCATCGGCTTGACGGCAAGGGATTAGCGTATAAACGCAGGCGTTATTTCATGCTATCGACAATGGTTTGTACATTATGCTTGAATGCCGAAATATACGTGGACGCCGGACCCTCGGCCGTGGATAACGCTTCCGGGTATAACTCCCCGCCCGGTTTCGCGCCGCTGGCGGCGGCAATCTGTTTGACCAGCCTGGGATCGGTTTGGTTTTCCATAAAATACGTTTTGATGTGTTCTTTTTTAATTTGCTTAATCAGGCCGGACACATCGCTGGCACTGGCTTCCGATTCCGTGGAATAGCCCACCGGCGCCATGAATTCCACGCCATATTCCGCCCCGAAATAACCGAAGGCATCATGACTGGTGATGACCTTACGCTTGTCTTGCGGGATGGCGGCAAATTGCGCTTTGGCCCATTTGTCAAGCTTTTCCAATTGCTGGATATACGCGCCGCCTTGCTTGCGGAAATAATCGGCATCAGCGGGATCAACGGCAATCAAGGCGTTCATCACGTTACGGGCGTAAATGGCGCCATTCTTCGCGCTATTCCAGGCATGGGGATCGGTAATGGTTTTCCCGTCTTCTTCCATATGCAACGTCGCCACGCCATCCGAGGCCACCACCGGCTTACCCTTATAGCCCGAGGCGCTGATCAGGCGATTCATCCAGCCTTCCAATCCCAGGCCGCTGACGAATACCACATCGGCCCGATTCAGCGCCTGGCTGTCTTTGGGCGCCGGCTCGAAGCTGTGCGGGTCGCCATTGGGTCCCACCAGGCTGGTGACGTTGACATGCTCGCCGCCCACTTCCCTGACGATATCCGCCAGCACGGTAAAACTGGCCACCGCATTGACCGTTTCGGCCATGGCCGCGGGACTGGCCAGGGCAATGCCTATCGCCAGTGATAACGCTAAACGTTTCATTCGCTCTCCTCGTTGATTGCCACTTTCCGCCGCCGCAGCATCTGCGCGCATCCGCCGCGCGGGCCCAACACTATCGATAGAAAAAAGATCACGCTGGCCGACAGCACAATGGCCGGTCCCGCCGGCAGCGATGCGTAAAACGACCACATCAGGCCAATCCAGGAACTGAGCAATCCGATGACCGCGGCGATAAGCAGCGTCGCGGGCAGGTGGGCCGACCAACAACGCGCCGCCACGGCGGGCAGCATCATCAGACCCACCGACATCAGGGTGCCGAGGATCTGGAAACCCGCCACCAGGTTCAACACCAGCAAGCCGAGAAAGGCGCCATGGATGAGCTTGGGGTAACCGCGGGCGTTCACCCGCAAAAAGGCCGTATCGAACGCCTCGATGACCAAGGCGCGATACAGTAGCGCCAGACAAAGAAAAGTAAAGGTGGCGATAAGGCCGACAAAGCGAATGGCCGCGATATCCACCGCCAGAATCGAACCGAACAGCAGGTGCAGCAAATCGACGCTGGAGCCCCGCAACGACACCAGCGTGACGCCGAGCGCCAGGGAACCCAGGTAAAAACCGGCGAAGGTGGCGTCCTCTTTTAACGGCGTCAATGTGCTTACCCAGCCGGAAAGCAGCGCGACCAGAAGACCGGCGATGAATCCGCCCACCCCCATCGCCAGGAGCGACATGCCGGAGATCAGGTAGCCTATCGCCACGCCGGGGAGAATGGCATGGGACAAGGCGTCTCCCACCAGGCTCATGCGGCGCAGCAGCAAAAATACCCCCAGCGGCGCGGTACTGAGCGACAAGGCGCAACAGGCCGCCAGCGCCCGACGCATAAAGCCGAAGTTTTGGAAAGGGTCGAGAAAAAAATGCATTATCATCAGACGGCCCGGATATAAGCAGTGGAGTGGAAACGGGATTCCGTCCGGCCCCGCCAACGGGACAGAACATCGGCGGAATTGCCCCATACGGGGCATTCCGGCGATAAAAGCAGCGTTTCCGGAAAATGCCGCGCCACTTGCTGATGATCGTGCAATACCACCAAAACGGTGCGGCCGTCGCGATGCAGTTGTTCAATCACCGCCAGCAGTAAATCGCAGGTCTGGATATCAATCCCGGTGAAAGGTTCGTCCAGCAGCACCAGCGGCGCCTCCTGCACCAGCAGACGGGCAAAAAGCATGCGCTGAAACTGGCCGCCGGACAGCGCTTCAATGGAGCGGTTCGCCAGACTGCTTAGTCCCACGCGCTCCAAAGCCCGCAGAACGCGGCGTTGATCCCGCGGCCCGATACGGCGCAATAGCCCGGTGCGCGGCCAGCAGCCCATAGCGACCACTTCGATGACATTAACCGGAAACTGCCGGTCCATTTCCGCTTGTTGCGGCAAATAGGCTATCCGGGGGCGCCGTCCGTCGGCGAACAGGACCCGGCCGGCCACCGGCGGCAGCAAGCCGGCGATGGTCTTAAGCAGGGTGGATTTCCCTGTGCCATTGGCGCCGATAATGGCGGTCAGACTACCGCTTTGGAAAGTGCCGCTGACCGGGAGACCCACGCGCAGGCCGCGGTAGCCCATGACGAGATTATCAAGGGTAATCATGGCAGCAGCGAGGCCCAATGTATTACGCCCCACAGCGCCAGCAGGACCATGCCGGCGCCCAGCAACCGCATACCGCCGGAGGCCGTGAGTAAGTGTGGACATTCCCGCGGAAAGCGGGGAAAAGAGGTCGGTTTCATTATTTGAAGGGATGCGTTGTTAATGATACAATATAACATAACATCCCACCTCGAATTTGCCAAGCCTTTCACGCCGGTTTGGTCATCAGCGCTAACGTAACGTTACATTTTAAATGGTTTTATGAGTTAGCGTGTTAGTGTACAAGTTTGCCCACTGATTGTAATCTCTCCCCGGGCCGAACCAGGGCCGGAATTGATCGATGCGCGCCAATGGCCGTCTTCGATATGACATTTATTTTTCGTATACGTCAGGTCTCGAATCTCCATGTTAAGGATTAACTCTGTTTGCCGGGGATGTTGCGCGCTATCCCTGCTATTGTCGGGTCTCGCCAGTACTTTTTCTTCCGTGGCCGCGCCGCTCGCGCCGCCGACGGTGCAATCCCGCGCCGCACTGGTTGTTGATGAAAATACCGGTAGGGTGCTATTGGCGAAAAACGCCCGCCAGGCCTATCCCATCGCCTCGCTGAGCAAACTGATGACAGCCATTGTGGTAATGGAAAACAAACCTCGGCTTGATCAGAAAATCGAGGTACGGTCGGATGATCGCGATTTACTGAAAAGAACACATTCCCGGCTGACGGTGGGTTCGGTCTTGAGCCGCCGTGATATGCTGCATATTGCTCTGATGTCTTCGGAAAACCGGGCCGCTTCGGCATTGAGCCGGGCCTATCCCGGCGGACGGCCCGCCTTTGTCAAACGGATGAACCTCAAGGCGCGACAGCTGGGCATGCATCATACGCACTTTAACGACCCCACCGGCCTAACGCCCCGCAATATTTCTTCCGCCGTGGATTTATTGCAGATGTTCAATTATGCCTATCGCTTCCCGCTTATCAGGCAATTTTCCACCGACAAAACCTATACAGTCTTTCCCGGCGAGGGGCAGCTGGTCTATCGCAGCTCCGATGGCCTGATTAATAACCCCACCTGGCATATTGAATTGCAGAAAACCGGCTTTACCGACGAAGCCGGTCATTGCCTGCTCATCCGGACCACCAGCGGCCGCCATACCTATGACATCGTGATCCTGGGCGGTAACGGCAGCTATACCCACTATACCGACGCCATTCATATCAAGAACTGGCTGACGCATCTGGCCTGAACAGGCGCCGCGCGGGGGCGGTCCCGATGGCGGCCTCCCCCGGCCTTGATGATCAATCCGCCACTTTGCGGTACAGCGGCTCGCGCATTTCCTGGGTGACTTTGGCGTCGATGCTTCTTTCGGCGATAGGCCGCAAAAGCAACCGCTTTAGGCCGATGGGCTCGTCAGTTTCGATACAATAGCCATAGTTGCCGTTTTTGATGCGGTTTAACGCGGCGTCGTATTTCGGCAGCAAACGACTTGCCCGGTCGATTTGCCGGAACAGGAAGCGCAGTTCCTCTTCACGCATGGCTTTATCCACCTCGTCCCCGATAGCGTCGTCGCTTTTGGTGATTTCGGACTTCAGGGACTCCAGGTGTTCAACCAGGTCCTGGCGCTCGGCAATCAGCCGCCGCTGGAAGAAATCAAGCTGGGCCGCATTCATATAGTCCTGTTCGCTCATCGCCAGCAGGGCTTCTTCATCATGGATGATTTTTGTCATGATTCTCCGTCCTTAATCACTTCATTTTCCGACCGCCCGGCTTTCCCGGCACGGCCGCAGTGACCGGCAATCCTTACTCCCCCTACGGCAACCGACCTCCGGCCTTTGGTATCCGCCTTTCTTTACCATATGGGGGCGGCGATGCCGATTTTCAAGGGCCGGGCGCGGACCGGCGGCGGCGCCAAAGCGTCGGGGCTTTGGCGGGTCGATGCGGCTCCGCTCCCGCCGCGAGCTGGTACACTATAACATAACAATTATTTTTGCCACCGGGGGATGAACCTATCGTGCGAAGCGTGGGTCGAAAACAAACGTTGTCCGACCGCCCATAGGATGTGTTGAATAAATAAACTGTGACAGGAGTCTGACTTTTTTGAGGAATAATCCTAGAAATCGAAAAAAATATTCTGCAAGCGGCAAATGTTGGTTATGCTGGCGAACATTCCCGTCGCGAGAGACCACCCGTGAAGCATAAAATGCTACTTTTCATGGCTGCGCTGATTTTGGCAGGTTGCGCCAGGCAGCCCCCCGAGCGAACGATTAGCCTGGTAACCAGCGCGCCGCCGCAAGTGCCGCCCGCTCCGGCGCCAAAAGGCCGATATGGCGATTATATTCATACGTCCGCCAGTATTTACGGTATAGACGAAAACCTGGTCAAAGCCATTATCAAGGTGGAATCAGGCTACAATCCCGATGCGGTCAGCCGGTCCAATGCCATCGGCCTGATGCAACTGAAGGCGGCCACCGCCGGCCGCGACGCCTATCGGCTTAAGGGTCGGTACGGTCAACCGAGCACGTTTGAACTGAAAGACCCGGCCACCAACATTGATTTGGGTACCGCCTATCTCGGTATCCTCAAACGCCAGTTGTCCGGCATCAAAAACCCGCAAACCCTGCGTTATGCTCTGACGGTCGCCTATGTCAATGGCGCCGGCGCGTTGCTGCGTTCGTTCTCCCGGGATCGGGACCGCGCCATCGCCATGATAAACACCCTGACCCCGGCGCAATTCTATCGGCATGTGCAAACCCGGCACCCGGCGCCGCAAGCGCCGCGTTATCTCTGGAAGGTGAATACCGCTTATCTGGCGATGGTCGGCGGCGAAAATTCGGTGGCGTCATCGGCCGACAATGGGCTTATCGCATCCACCCAGCGCTAGGGAACACGCGGTCGGGTAACGTTGCCTCGGCGCCGGGCGGCACGGCAAGTGGCTCGCGGCGTCAATCCATGTCCGGCGCAGAGAGCCGGCTCACTTTACCGAGCACGGCTTTTCAGATTTGCGGTAAAGAGGAACCTCCTCGCCGATAATGTATTTTTTCCGCAGAACGGAAGAGACTTTATCCATTACCATAACCACGGCCACCAGGATAAGGGTAATGAACATCACCACGTCCCAATTCCACAGGCGCATGTTTTCCGCATACACCAACCCCACGCCGCCGGCCCCGACAAACCCCAGCACCGCCGCAGAGCGGGTATTGGATTCGATTTGATACAGGGTAAGCGCCAGGAATATTGGAAAAGATTGGGTGAATATGCCAAAACGGTGCTTTTGCAAGCTATTGGCGCCGAGGGACGTTAAACCGCGGCTGGGGGATTTTTCCACGGCCTCGTGCCCTTCCGCATACAGCTTGCCCAGCAAGCCCAGATCTTGCATGAAAATCGCCAGTACGCCGGCCAGCGGTCCCATGCCCATCGCCCGCACGAACACCATACCCCAAATGGCCATGTCGACGCCGCGAAAAATATCCAGCAGGCGCCGCACCACCAGCGCGGCCGGTTGCAATGGCGCGGCGGCCATCACATTGCGGGCGGCCAGGAACGAGACCGGCAACGCCACCAGCGAGGCGCTCAAGGTACCGACCCATACAATGGCCAGCGTGATAAACACCTGATTCAGGTAGTAACGGAAGGGCCAGTTGGCGAAATCATGCCAGACGAACATCCGCAGAAAATAATGGCCGAGCTGGCGGCAACCCGCCGCCAGGTGCGGCCAGGAGACACCGTAGCGCGAAAAGAAATACCCGTAATACAGCAACACGGCCAGCGCGATCAGCGCCAGTTTCAAGAGGTCGGTTTTTTGCCGGGAAAAAATATGCCGATGTTGCCGCTTGAGTTCGTGTACCGATTGCGGCGTGGGTATTGCCGTTATCATCCCCGCTCTCCTTCCACTACCCATTTACGTAATTTACCGGACAGGTAATCCAGCAGCGACACCACCGACACAATCAGCAGCAGCGTCATACTGACCTGATCGTAATGATCAAGCTTAATGTTTACCATCAATTCCTGGCCGATACCGCCGGCGCCCACCAAACCCAGAATGGTGGATAATCGGAAATTCACTTCCAGGCGCATAAAGCTGTATGACAGAAAAACCGGTTTGACCTGAGGCCACAAACCAAAGCGAATACAAGCCACAGGACCCGCGCCGCAAGCGGCCAACCCGCGCACCGGTTTTTCCGAGGCGCTTTCCACCGCCTCATAAAATAACTTGGTCAGGCTGCCGATGGTGTGCAGGGCCAGCGTCAGGAAACCGGGGAATGCGCCGATGCCGAACGCCATGACAAACATCACCGCCCAAGCCAGCTCGGGCATGGTGCGCAAAAACGCCGTCAGCATGCGAATCACGAAGCGCAAATAGGGCGGAGTATAGGTATTGCCGGCCGCCAGGAACGACAATACGGCGGCGGCGGCCACCGACAGAATGGTTGAGGCCAGCGCCAGGTGAAGGGTATCCCAGATAAGGGAAAGCTGAATGGGCAGCCGATAGCCCCAATAAGCCAGAGAACCGGCGGTGTGGCGGTTATCGAACAGTTGCCGCCAATGGAGTATCGGCAAGGTCTGGCCCAGATAATCGAAAAAGTGCGGGGCGGCGTCCCACACCGTGCGCAGATTGAATTCGGCGATATTGCCGGCGCCAATGTACAGCAGCGCCAGCACGAGCGACCAGAGAACGGTATCGCGTTTCTGGCGGCGCCGTATCCGCTGGTAATAATGATCGAAATCGGTATTCAACATGCTTCACCAAAAGTGACCGGCCCGATAATACCGGGCCGGAAGGAGAGAAAGCCGTAGACTTAACGATTACCCTGGGTCAGGGCGCGTTTCAGATCAATGATGTTTTGATATTCGCTGAGCGAGGTGGATTCGATATGCTGCGTGCCGCCGACCGCTTTGACAAAGCAGGCGTGATCATCTTTATCCAGCGCTTTGATGGCATCCACCAGTTTGGCTTTGAACGCGGCCGGCAGGGAATGACGGATCAGGATCGGGCCATTGGGAATCAACGGCGACACCCAGATAATGCGAATCTGTTTCATCAAATCAGGATGATCCATGCGAATCAGCCGACCGAAGGCGCCGCTGGTATAACCGGTATTGTAGTCGCCCACCATGGAAGTCCAGGTTACCGCGCCGTCGAACTGCCCGTTCAACACGCCCAGGATGTCTTGCTCATGGCCGCCGGAAAAGGTCACGCTGGAAAAAAAGTTATTGTATTTGTTGTCGATGTTGCCGCCAAACTTCTTATGAAACGCAAAATTGGGAATCAGGAAGCCGGAAGTGGAGTCCGGGTCGGCGACCCCGAAGGATTTGCCTTTCAAATCCTCAAGCTTTTTATAGGGACTGTCGGCTTTAACGATGATCACGGAGTGATAGCCGCGGGAGTGATCTTTATCATCCACGGCAATACCGACCAAATCGACGGCATTGGGTTTAGCCAGGTAAACCGACGCAAAAGAAGACGGCGACATACTTATCACCAGGTCCACTTTATCCCCCAATAACCCCTGGATAACGCCGGAATAATCGGAGGAATTTCGTAATTTTGTGTCCACGTGCAAGCGCTTATCAAGAAAATCCTTTACACATTGGTTGTCGCCAATTTGCTGTGTGGCATTCTGCCCACCCAATATTCCCAGATTCAGTTCTTTCGGCGCATCCGCCGCCGACACGTTGAATTGTATTGTGGTACCGAGCAGCAAAGCAGCCAGAGTTAATGCTTTTTTCATTTAATGAACTTTTAGGTTTATAAAAAAAGTTTAAGGGATGTTCCCAATAATATTAATGAATCTGGTCTTTTTCTTCGCCGTAGAGCTGATGAAGAATTTGCTCATTCAATAGCGACGGATGATTATCGAATATGATTTTCCCTTGGGCAATACCAATAACGCGGGAGCAATATTCTTTCACCAATTCGACGGAATGCAAGTTGACCACCACCGCGATATCCCTTTCGGCGACATGCCGCAATGCATCCATGATGCGCCGGGTATTTTTCGGATCCAGCGAAGCAACAGGCTCATCAGCCAACAGAATCTTCGGATTTTGCATCAATGCCCGACAAATGGCTACCCGCTGCATTTGTCCGCCGGAGAGATTTTCCGCCCGTTGCAGGGCATGGGGTAAAATATTTAGCCATTCCAGTAACTCGATGGCCCTGGCGCGATCCTGATCGGTGAATATTTTGAAGAATGATTTAATCGTGGAAGTCTGACTCAAACGGCCCAGCAACACATTGGTCAGTACATCAAGGCGGGGCACCAGGCAAAAGTCCTGGAAGATCATGCCGCATTGCGCCCGCCATCGCCGCATTTGCCGGGGCGTCAGGCGGGCAATATCCTGTACCGCCCCTTCATCGCGAAAATGCAGCAATTGGCCGGCGGAAGTCGGTAGGGTGCCGTTTAAAATATGCAGCAGGGTGGATTTACCCGCGCCGGAGCGGCCGATAACCGCGACGAATTCGCCGGCGTGAAGATTGAAATTGATATCTGATAATACTTGCTGACGGCTATTATAGTGTTTTTGCAACCCTTTTACCGCCAATACTTGCTTTTGCCGCTCCGTTTGCGGTCCGGTATTTCGCGTCTCGGCAAGTTTGAGAAGTGGCTGTGCCATGTCTTTTCTCCATAGGTCAGCGATATGCTGGTATTAAGGGATGAAAATATGACAATTTGATGATAAAAACATGACCCGCCGATGACGTCCCTATGCTCTATTTATCAAGGGTGGCGGGGGTGAATGAACACCGTCGGCAAAAAAGCGGCGTGATAGTTGATAAGGTTATTCCAAATAAAGGGATATTCCGGCGGAATATCTCCCGGGTTTTAGCTTTCGATAAAAAATAGTTCATTGTTCAGTCATCTGTCATTAACGTTATTGTCATTTTCAGCCGATACGATCCTTTTCCTAAATCGTCGCAATATACCCCCTGTAATAATGTATGACGAGCTCAGGTCGTGTTTTCCATAAGGCACTCATTATGTCGGACAGTAAAACAGCGTCAGCCATGCCCTGTCGGCATCCGATCTATCCGGTCAGCGGAGTTTTTCATTATGATGGACTTATCTAGACATCCGACCAGTTACCCCACCCGTTACCAGCAAATCGCCGCCTTGCTGGAGGAGGAATTGCGGGCCTATTACCGTACCGGCGATTACCTGCCGTCCGAACAACGGTTGGCCGAACGTTTCGAGGTCAATCGCCATACCTTGCGCAGAGCGGTGGATCAACTGGTGGAGCGCGGCTGGCTGCAACGGCGGCATGGCATCGGTATCCTGGTGCTGATGCGGCCATTTGATTACCCGCTGCATGCCCGTGCCCACTTCAGCCAGAATTTGATGGAGCAAGGCAGCCATCCCACCAGTGAGTTGCTGTTGGCGGTCAAACGGCCGGCCAGCGCGTCCATCGCCGCGGCGCTGTGCCGCGAGGAAGGCCGGGACGTCATCCACTTGCGCACCCTGCGCCGGGTAAATGCCGTTCCGCTTAGCGTCATCGACCATTATCTCCCGGACCTGGACTGGTGGCCGGCCCTGCGGCAATTTCGCTCAGGTTCGCTGCACAATTTTATTCGTCAGGAATTGAATCAGCGCCTTGTCCGCCGCCAAACGCGTATCAGCGCCCGCAGCGCCCACGCCAGAGAAAGCCGGCTGCTTGAAGCGGCCAACCAGATACCCTTGTTATGCGTGCGCACGCTCAATACCCGCGCGGATAGCGACGCGCCGGCGGAATACTCCGTGACCCTGACGCGCGCCGACATGATTGAACTGACCATGGAGCATTGAATGCAAACGTCGAATGCCAGACAACACTGGATGTCGGTTTTATCATCCAGCCCCGCGGAGGTGTTGCGCGCCCATTGGCAGGCGTTGCGGCTTCTCCCCCACTATGAGCGCGTCCGGGCGCCGGAAATCGGCCTTACCCAGTTGCAAGGCCGCATGGGCGCGACCGGCCGTCGTTTCGTACTGGGCGACATGACGGTAACCCGGGCGGTGATCCGGCTGGAAAACGGCACCTACGGCTACGGCTATACGGCCGGACGCGACAAGGACCACGCCGAGCTTTGCGCCCTGCTCGACGCGCTGCTGCAAACCCCCGAACATCGGCAACGGCTAGAGCATCGGATCATTGAGCCGTTGGCGGCCCGGCGCCGGGAACGACAAGAGGAGCGTGGACGGGCCATCGCCGCCAGCCGGGTGGATTTCTTTACGCTGGTCAGAGGGGATAATTAATGGCCTTGTTAAACGGTTTTAGCCGACCTGTGGATGCGGCGCAGCATTCCTTTCGCCGAATCCTCAAAGCGCTGAGTGAGCCGGGATACGTCGTCGCCCTACCGGACGGTCCCCGCTGGGAGTCTATCGGACCGGCGGCCAGCGCCCTATTGCTGACGCTGGCCGATGGTGAAACGGCCGTCTATATCGCCCCCGCGCTGTCAAGGGACAGCGTCGCCGCCAGCGTGCGCTTCCATACCGGCGCCCCGCTCGCCGAACAGCCGCAACAGGCGGTCCTGGCGTTGTTCGATGGCCAAATGGATGACGCGATCCTTGCGACGTTGCCGTGCGGCGACGCGCTTTCGCCGGAAAACGGCGTTACCGTCCTGGTGCAAATCGACAGCCTGGCGGAAGGCACGCCGCTCAGGCTGCGCGGACCGGGTATTCGGGATGAGCGGATTATCGCGCCGGCGCTGCCGCCGGCGGTTTTGCGATACCTGCTGCGCCGGCCGCACCCTTTCCCAGCGGGGCTGGATTTTATACTGCTGTGCGAAGACCGGTTAATGGCCGTGCCGAGAACCATCCATGTGGAGGTGTGCTGATGTATGTCGCAGTGAAAGGGGGCGAAAAGGCCATCGACGCCGCCCACCAGTTGCAAGAACATTTACGACGCGGGGACAACGGCCTGCCGGCCCTGGATTGCGGGCAAATCGACCAGCAATTGGGATTGGCGGTCGATCGGGTCATGACCGAGGGGGGAATATACGATAGACAGTTGGCTTCGCTGGCCATTAAACAAGCCGGCGGGGATCTGGTCGAGGCGATATTTTTACTACGGGCTTATCGAACCACCCTGCCGCGCCTGGGCGTCGGCGAACCGCTGAACACGGAGCGGATGCGGCTGGAGCGCCGGATATCGGCGGTCTATAAAGATCTGCCCGGCGGCCAGGTGCTCGGTCCCACCTACGATTATACCCACCGGCTACTCAATTTCGCCCTGCTGGCCGAAGGCGAGGCGCCGCCGGCGCCTCGCGCCGAAGAACCCTTGCCGGAATCCTGCGCCCATGTGTTCAGCCTGCTCGGCCGTGAGCAACTCGCGCCGGCGGAAGAAGACGACGGCGGCGATCCGGATGATATCACCCGCCAGCCGCCGGTTTACCCCTGCTCCCGCGCGTCCCGGCTGCAGCAGCTGGCGCGGGGGGACGAAGGCTTCCTACTGGCCCTGGGCTATTCCTCGCAGCGCGGCTATGGCCGCAACCATCCCTTCGCCGGGGAAATCCGCACCGGCTACGTCACCGTGCAATGGACGCCGGAAGAGCTGGGTTTCACTATTGATGTGGGCGAGATCCTGCTAACCGAATGCGAAATGGTCAATGGTTTCGTTGCCTGTGGCGACGAGCCGCCACATTTCACCCGCGGCTACGGCCTGGTTTTTGGCCGCGCCGAACGCAAGGCCATGGCGATGGCCCTGGTGGATCGCGCCTTGCAGGCCGGCGATTACGACGAACCCGTGGCCGGACCGGCCCAGGACGAGGAGTTCGTGCTCTCCCATGCGGATAACGTCGAGGCGTCGGGCTTCGTCTCCCATTTGAAATTACCCCACTATGTCGATTTCCAGGCCGAGCTGGAGTTACTTCACCGTCTGCGCCGGGAATACGCCCAGCGGCAAGACGCGCAAACCGAGGCCGCCGACGCGCGCGCCACTAGGGATCAGGGAAAATGACCGAGATACTCACCGGCTACAATCCAGGCTACCTGGACGAGCAAACCAAGCGCATGATTCGCCGCGCCATCCTGAAAGCCGTGGCCATTCCCGGCTATCAGGTGCCGTTTGGCGGCAGGGAAATGCCGATGCCCTACGGCTGGGGCACTGGCGGTATCCAACTGACCGCCAGCCTTATCGGTTGCGATGACGTGCTAAAAGTCATCGATCAGGGCGCGGACGACACGACCAACGCGGTCTCGATCCGCCGGTTTTTCCAACGGGTGGCCGGGGCGGCCACCACCGAACGCACCCGCGAGGCCACATTAATCCAGACCCGCCACCGCATCCCGGAAACACCGCTTGTGGAAGATCAGATCCTGGTCTACCAGGTACCGATTCCCGAGCCGCTGCGCTTTATTGAGCCGCGCGAAACGGAGACCCGCAAGATGCATGCCCTGGAAGAATATGGCGTGATGCAGGTGAAACTCTATGAGGATATCGCCCGCTACGGTCATATCGCCACGACTTATGCCTATCCGGTCCGGGTCAACGGCCGTTATGTCATGGACCCGTCGCCGATTCCGAAATTCGACAACCCCAAGATGAATATGATGCCGGCATTGCAAGTGTTCGGCGCCGGCCGGGAAAAGCGCATTTATGCCCTGCCGCCCTTTACCCGTGTGGAAAGTTTGGATTTCGATGATTACCCTTTCGCCGTCCAGCGCTGGGAGCAGCCCTGCGCCCTTTGCGGCTCGCGGGACAGCTACCTTGATGAGGTGGTGCTCGACGACCAGGGCAACCGGATGTTCATCTGTTCGGATACCGATTATTGCCGGCAACGGCTGGAACAATCACATGCCACGCAGGAGGCGAAACGCTGATGACTCTCGCCGCGCTATCGTCAACGCCGCTATTGTCGGTGAACGAATTAACGTATTTCTACACGCCGGGCAAAGGCTTCCATCACGTTTCGTTTGATATCTACCCAGGGGAAGTCGTGGGGATCGTCGGCGAGTCCGGTTCCGGCAAGACCACGCTGCTCAAGGCCATTTCCGCGCGGCTGCCCCCCCAGCAAGGCCGGATTGTCTACCGTCCGCGCCCTGGCGAAGAACATGATCTTTACCAGATAGCGGAGAGCGAACGCCGCCGCCTGCTGCGCACCGAGTGGGGCGTAGTTCACCAACATCCCCTTGACGGCCTGCGCCCCAGGGTTTCCGCCGGCGGCAATATCGGCGAACGCCTGATGGCCACCGGCGAGCGCCATTACGGCCACATCCGCAAGGAGGCCGGCCGCTGGCTGAACGACGTGGAAATTCCCTTGTCCCGTCTTGACGATCTGCCCACCACCTTTTCCGGCGGTATGCAGCAACGCCTGCAAATCGCCCGCAACCTGGTGACCCGCCCGAAACTCATTTTTATGGATGAGCCCACCGGCGGGCTGGATGTTTCGGTTCAGGCGCGGTTGCTCGACCTGCTGCGCGGACTGGTGATAGACATGCAACTGGCGGTCGTGATAGTGACCCATGATCTCGGGGTAGCGCGGCTATTGGCGCACCGGTTGCTGGTGATGCAACAAGGCGAGGTGGTGGAAAGCGGGCTGACCGACCGAGTATTGGACGATCCGCGTCACCCTTATACCCAACTGCTGGTTTCATCCATTTTATCCTGACGGAGTCGCTTGGCGAGACTTATGATGCAAAAGCTGCAAAATACGACGCGATTGAAGGTGGAAGACCTGTGTAAAACCTTCGTACTGCACAACCAGGACGGGGCGCGACTGCCGGTGCTGCAAAACGCAAACCTTAGGGTCGAGGCCGGCGAATGTCTGGTGCTGCACGGTCATTCCGGCAGCGGCAAATCCACTCTCTTGCGGTCTCTGTATGCGAATTATCTGCCCGACAGCGGCCATATCTGGCTGTGGCACGATAACCAATGGCTGGATATGGTGCCGGCCCATGCCCGACAAATCATGGCGGTCCGCCGCCATACCCTTGGTTGGGTCAGTCAATTCTTACGGGTCATTCCCCGCGTCGGGGCCCTGCAAATCGTTATGCAACCCTTGCTGGAATTGGGCGTCGACCGCCAGGAATGCCGAGCGCGCGCCGAGGCGCTGCTCGATCGATTGCACGTGCCGCGCCGGTTATGGCCGCTGGCGCCCTCCACTTTTTCCGGCGGAGAACAACAACGGGTTAATATCGCGCGGGGATTTATCGTTGATTATCCGATCTTGTTGCTTGACGAACCCACCGCCTCCTTGGACAGCCGCAACAGTGCTGCGGTCGTCGGCCTGATTGAACGGGCCAAAGACCGCGGCGCCGCCATCGTGGGTATCTTCCATGATGACAGCGTGCGCGAACGGGTGGCCGATCGTCTTTATGTTATGCCGCCTCACCGGGCTGCGGAGGCCTGCCAATGATTATCGATAATGTGAAAATGATTCTGGCGGACGACGTGGTCGCCGGGTCGCTGGAGATAAAGGACGGCGTCATCTGCCGGATAGCGCAAGGCAACAGCGGCCTGCCCCAGGCGCTGGACGGCGACGGCGGCTGGCTGTTGCCCGGACTTATCGAATTGCACACCGACAATCTGGATAAGTTTTTCATGCCGCGGCCCAATGTGGATTGGCCCGCGCATTCGGCCATGAGCAGCCATGACGCGCTGATGGTGGCCAATGGGATCACGACCGTACTGGATGCGGTCGCCGTCGGCGATGTGCGCGATGGGGGCCATCGCTTGGAAAATCTGCAAAAAATGATCGATGCGGTTATTACCAGTCAGCAGAGCGGACGCAACCGGGCCGAGCACCGGCTGCATCTGCGCTGTGAGTTGCCCAATGCCAGCACCGTGCCGCTTTTCGAACAACTCATGGATCGGCCCGGCGTTTCGCTGGTCTCGCTAATGGATCATTCCCCAGGCCAGCGCCAGTTCGTCTCGTATGAAAAATACCGTGAATATCACCAGGGGAAATATCATTTAACCCATCAGCAAATGATTGAGTATGAGGAGCAGCAACGCGGGCTGGCCGAACGCTGGTCGGTGCCGAACCGCGCGGCCATCGCCGCCCAATGCCGCCAGCGTAATCTGGCCCTGGCCAGCCATGACGACGCCACGGAAGATCATGTGGCGGAATCCGCCGCGCTGGGCAGCGTCATTGCCGAATTTCCCACCACCGAAACCGCGGCCGTCGCCTCCCGCCGCCATGGCCTGCGGGTGTTGATGGGCGCGCCGAACATTGTGCGCGGCGGCTCCCATTCCGGGAATGTGGCGGCGCATCGGCTGGCGGAGCTCGGCATACTGGATATCCTTTCTTCCGATTATTATCCGGCCAGCCTGATGGATGCCGCGTTTCGCATTGCGCAAGACGAAAACAACCCTTTCACCCTGCCCCAATCGGTGGCGATGATCACCGCCAATCCGGCACGGGCGCTGGGATTGTCCGACCGGGGCCGGCTGGCGGAGGGCCAGCGGGCGGATCTGGTGCTGGCCGGTCACCATGACGGCCATGTTTATGTCAGAAATGTCTGGCGGCAAGGGCGGCAGGTGTTTTGATGACCCGGCTTATTTATTTGATGGGCCCGTCGGGATCCGGTAAAGACAGCCTGCTGGCCTCCCTGCGCGCCAACCCCGTGCCGACGCTGCTGGTATCGCACCGCTATATCACCCGACCGGCCGGCGATGGCAGCGAAAATCATATCGCCTTAAGCAAAGACGAATTTCTGCAACGTCGCGCCGCCGGGTTATTCGCGCTGCACTGGCAAGCCCACCAGCATTATTATGGGCTGGGGATTGAAATCGATCTCTGGCTGCTGCGCGACAGGCACGTGATCGTCAATGGATCGCGCGAATACCTGGGCCAGGCGTTACAACGTTACGGCGATCGCCTGTTACCGGTGTGCCTGCGGGTCTCACCGGCCAGCCTGCGCCAACGGCTCACCCAGCGCGGCCGCGAAACCGACCGGGAGATCGTCGAACGTCTGGCGCGGGCCGAGCGGTACCAGCGGGATATGCCCGCCCAGGTCGTTTGGCTGGACAATAACGGGCGGCTCGCCGATACCTTGGCGGCCTTCCAGGCGTTGCTACCCACGGCGGACGCCGTCACACACCACCACAGGAGCCGTTAGCATGACGGATTACGCACAACCCAAAATCGGCAACAATGTCATTCTTAACCAGACCCGGCTGGGGAATTACGTCCATCTGGCCGACGATGCCATTCTGGAAGAAGTGGAAATCGGCGATTACTCTTATACCGCCGGCCACAATCAAATCTGTTACGCCACCATCGGCAGATTCGTGTCCATCGCCAGTTATGTGCGCATCAACCCCGGCAACCATCCCACCTACCAGCGTATCGCCCAGCACCATTTCACTTACCGCAGCGCCGACTACGGCATGGGCGAGAATGATGAGGCCATTTTTCATTGGCGCCGCGAACACCCTGTAACGATCGGACACGATGTCTGGATCGGCCATAATGCCGTCATCATGCCCGGCGTCACCATCGGCAACGGCGCGGTGGTCGGCAGCGCCTCGGTGGTGACCCGCGATATCGATCCTTATACCATCGTGGCGGGCGTGGCGGCCAAACCCATCGGCCAGCGTTTTTCAGATGCGTTGATAGCGCGGATCGAGCGAAGCCAGTGGTGGTACTGGGATCATGATACCCTATGCCAGCGGTTGGCGGATTTCCGCGATATCGATCGTTTTACCGCGCGTTATCTCTGAGCCGAACACCCGGTACCTTGGATGGCTTCCCGCCGCCTCGCCGCGGCGGATGCGCGCGGGAAACGACGGACCTGGCGGATTCATTAAGACGCCCCATGACCGTCTGGTTGCTGTTGGTCAATGCATTCCAGGCAGCGTGAGAGTCCATATAGTCTCTCCAGTGCGTGATTTTCCTGTTTGCGAGCGCAATAATCGAGCAGAACCGGTTTTCGTATGTTGCGCCGGTCGCAAGAATCGTCCCGTGGATATCGTATTCAATGGCGACGACGCGGCCGTTATCCGCCCCGCTGACAAGCAAATTGTCCGCGGATTTGATCTTGATGTTGTCGACATAGCCTCTGAACTGCTGCATGAGGCTCGCCCGACCCTGAACCACACGAGGCCAACCCGTGACCGCACCATTGCTCCTTACGTCGGGGCCGATATCAGTATATCAATCTCAAAAAAGAAGGCACTCTTACTTCTGCCGCCAACACCAGGCGTTCCCGGAATTTACCCTTACCAAGAAAACCGCGGCGATTCATTTCGGGGGAGAAAACCGCACCTCGTACAAGTTAAGCAGCGCCGAGGCGAAAACGTCATCCACGGTATAGAAATAGCATTCCGGCACATCCAACACCTTCGCGAGCGCGCAACAGGTTTCAAACGTGGGCCGGTATATCCCGTTCTCATACTGGCTGATACGGGATCGGGCGGTGGCTTCGTCGATTCCCGCCAATACGGCCAGCTTTTCCTGGGTCAATCTGGCCCGTTTCCGGGCTTCTTTCAGACGTTTTGCGATCATTTAAAAACATTAACATTGTTTACTTGTTTATCTGTTTAGCATCACTTAACATCCTTTTTGTTTAGTTTAACTAAACATATAATAAGTATAGCACTAACTCCAGGGATTGGGTCGGCGTTTGCCGACCCGCTTTCCGGCGGGAAGCGGCGGGCACACTCCCTTTGCCCGCATTATCGACCATTGTGGCCCTCGGGCGCTTTCCGCCGCAAATCTGTTTATTTCATCATGCATCGCCGGGTTTTTCCAGGCCTCCCGCCTTTGCCATCGCCGCTTCTCATTACCATCGCTTAATTGTCCGTCCGTGAGACAGTCACCCACCGGCGCCATCAAGCCGGTTTTCATCAGCGTCGTTGCGACTGGCTAACCTGTCGGCCGCGAATTTGCTTGGCGATACGTTCACCGGCGCGGCTCCGGGCAGGCCACATTACCCCCTGTCTGCCGCCGCCGGACATAAACGGAAGCATACGCCGGCCACCCTGCACCACATTGTCAATGATCTGCACCAATAATAATCATCCAACGAAATGAAAGAGGATATAATCCAATATAAACAATAAGCTAATAAATGGCATAAATTATGCTTAAGTGATAGTCATAAAAACTGGATCCAGTTTTAGTGAATCTATCGGGTTGAGACAACATGGCGGAAACAACCGAAGAACTGCTGTATCAACACATCAAGAATGCCATACGCAAGGGAATTTATCCGTCGGGTATGCGGCTCATTCCCGAGACGCTGGCCGCGGAGCATGGCGTTAGCCGAATGCCGGTACGACAGGCGCTACGTAAATTGACCACCGAGGGGTTCGTTTCATCGCTGCCCAATCGCCGGTTGGTGGTCAGCCAAATCGATCTGGCCGCCATGAAAGAAATTTTTGAAATGCGGGCCGTGCTGGAAGGGCTGGCCATCAGACTGGCGCGGGAAAAGATGAATAGCGCACATACGGGCCGACTTGAAACGCGTTTGATGGCGATGGAGCAGCATATCGGCGATACGTCGCAATGGAGTTTGCTGCATCGGCAATTCCATGAGGATATTTACCGTCACTGCGAGCGCCCCATGCTACTACAGCAAATTTCCAATTTGCTGACCCTGGTTGAACCTTATATGCAAGTCTGGATCAGTGATACGGTTTTCCAGCAACATGCTTTACTCGGCCATCGGGAAATTCTTGATGCCGTGAATCACAAAAACGCCGAGCAGTGCGAACAGATTATGCGCGAGCATATTATGAACACGCTTCCGGATTTGACCGAGCTTTATTGCAAGCAATAAATGAAGAGTGAAATACCAATGAACGTTTGACAACAATATTGTACCCACTCGATTTCGAGTTGCCTAAAGACGGCCCCCATGCGGCGAATTCCTCCTGTCCATCGGCAGGCTTTCGTTAACGGACGGGATGTCTCTCGTTTATCCTGCGACACAGGACCCACGTGGTGTCCGGAGTAAGCGGGCGCGGCCGGCAAACAGATCATTCGAATCGTGACGGGTATCAACACAAACTCGATGGGAGAGTGCCATGAAATTCCTCAAGCTTATCGCCTTGGGCGGCTTTGTATTGTCCGCAGGCCTGATTTCCAATACGGTATTCGCCGCCGGCATTGCCGACTCGGCGGTATGTAAACAATTGCGGGCCAGTAATCCCGAATTACAAGGGAAGACATTGGTCAATGCCATTAACCCCCATACACCGGGTTATGAAGCGCTGGATCCCAACGACCCTAGCCATTATGTCGGTTTTGATATTGATCTTGGCGAGCAAATGGGGGAATGCCTTGGCTTTAAAGTGGAATATAAATCGGTGGGATTCGCCGCGTTATTACCCACGCTGCAAAGTGGCCAGGCGAATTTCGTCATTTCCGATATCTATGCCACATCGGAACGCGCCAAAGCCGCCGATTTCATAACGTATTCCAAAGTGTTCGATGGCGTATTGGTCGCTAAAGGCAATCCGAAAAAAATAACCGGCATCAACTTATCTTTATGCGGCGCCACCGCGGCGGAAAATACCGGTTTTGTCGAGGTACCGCTTATCCAAGCCTTGGAAAAAACCTGTAAGGCCGCGGGCAAGCCGGCTCCGGACATTCAGCTTTACGATAACAACGCCAGTTGTATCCAGGCGGTATTGAACGGCCGGGCCGATACCTATATCAATGACATCAATACCGTTGAACAGGCCGTTAAGGCCAATCCCACCGCCCTGGCTAAAGCCGTCGCGGTGACGCTGCCTTACTCGGTGGGTATTGCCGTACCCAAGGGCAATGAAAAATTCCGCACGGCCATGTTTGACGCCCTGGTGGAGATTCAGAATCAAGGCATTGAAACCCAATTACTCAAAAAATGGTCGCTTGGCGAAAGCAATCTGGAAAAACCGAAACTGGTACTGAATTAAGCCAGGATGCCCCGTCCTCGCGGCGGGGTACCCTCACGCCCCATTTTACCGGGCGGATGCCGGGTACGGCGCCCCGCTTTTCCATGGGTTCAAAGGCACGCAATGGAACATTTTCTTCATTATCTAACACTGGGCTATCTCTTGCAGGGTATCCTGTATACGTTGCAAATCACTTTGTACGGGCTGGTGGGGGGCACGCTCATCGGTATTTTACTGGCCGCCATGCAATTGTCCCGGTTCACTTTGCTGGCGGGTTTTTCCCGGGGATATGCCGTGATTTTCCGCGGCACGCCGCTGATTTTGCAATTGGTGTTCGTTTACGACGCGCTGCCCTATGCCGGCCTCAAATTAAGCGCGGTCGCCGCCGGCGCCGTTGCCTTATCGCTCAACGAGGCGCCGTTCATTTCCGAAATCATCCGCGCCGCCATTTTGTCCGTCAACCGGGGGCAGATCATGGCCGGACAGGCGCTGGGCATGGCGCCTTCGGTCATAACCCACAAAATCATTATCCCGCAGGCCATCCGCACCATGTTGCCCGCTTTTGGCGGCGAGGCGGTTTCCGCCTTAAAGAATTCCTCATTGGCTTCGTTTATTTCCGTGCAGGAACTGACGTTGCGCAGCACGCAACTGGCCTCGTCCACGTTTGATTTTTTCTCGATTTTCTTTGCCTCCGGGGTCATGTACCTGGCGTTAACCGGGATCATCGCCGCGTTGCAATTGCTGCTTGAACGGGTGCTGGATTTCGAGGTAAAGAATGTTCGCACAACCGGCAAAATCGACGCCATCCTCAACACCCTGCCGAAAACCCGGCTCAAATCCCTGAGCGATGCGGATATCGTCGCCGGCGATGCGTCAGGGGACGTGCTGATCGATATCCGCGGGCTGCACAAATCCTATGGCGACAACAAAGTGCTTAACGGCTTGGATCTGCACATTCGCAAGGGGCAGATTGTCGCGCTATTGGGGCCAAGCGGTTCGGGGAAAAGCACGTTGCTACGGTGCATCAACGGCCTGGATCAGTACGATGCGGGAGAAATTGCCATCGGCGGCGACGTGATAGGCCGCGCTTCATCCGGCGAAGCCTTACTGGAAAAAGCCTTGGCCCGTCAACGGGTCAAAAACAAAATCGGTATGGTTTTCCAGAATTTCAACCTGTTTCAACATATCAACGCCATCGAAAACGTGGCGATGCCGCTTATGTGGATTTATGGCGAATCCCGCGGCACGGCCTACCAACACGCTTATGGCCTGCTCAAACGGGTTGGCCTGGAAAACCGCTACGCCGCCTTGCCGGGACAGATGTCGGGGGGACAGCAGCAACGGGTGGCGATCGCCCGCACGCTAGCCACCCGTCCGCGGATCCTGCTGCTGGATGAGCCCACATCCGCGCTGGATCCCGAACTGGTAGGGGAAGTACTGGAAATTATCCGCGGATTGGCGCAAGTGGAAGGATTGACCATGGTCATTTCCACCCATCAGATCCGTTTCGCCGAACAAGTGGCCGATTACTGCGTGTTTCTGGATGGCGGCGTCGTGGTGGAAGAAGGCGACGCCCGGCAAGTCATCAACCAGCCGCGCCACCCGCGCACGCAGCGCTTTTTATCCCTTATGGCACAGACTCAGTAGCCATCCCAGGAGCCCACGATGCAAAAAACGTCTTATCAGTTCGACGCCGACTCCGGCGTACCACCGCAAGTCGGTCCGTTCTCTCATGCCACCCGCTGGGGAAATCTGTTATTCGTTACCGGTCAGATGCCGACCCGACCGGATACCGGCGCCATGGCTGCCGGTGATGTGGTGGTCCAAAGCCGCCAGGTCAAAGCTAATCTGGACGCAGTGCTCAGGCATTTCGATTGCACCCTGGACGATGCCCTGATGGTGCGGGTTTATCTCACGTCGTTCGACGATTACGCCGTCTTCAACCAGGAATACGCCACCTGGTTTAAGGGGCCGCTGCCCAGCCGTACCTGTGTGGGCGCCACCGGACTGGCGGTTGGCGCGCGGGTAGAAATCGATTTGATTGTCGGAATTCCGAATTCAACCGCAGGAGATCACGCATGTCGTTAATCAAACCCGAGTACGAAAGCCTGCGCCGGCCATTTCAACCGCGCACCCATATGCTGGAAGCCACGCCGGAGACGGTACATTGGGGCTATTTCGATGCCTCGCTGCCCGCCGTGCTGACCGTCGATTCCGGCGATATCATCTGTGCCGAAGCGGTCACCCAGCATGCCGGCGATGCGCCGGAACTCATGATGGACCCGGAAATCGATAAAATTTACCAGGACGTTCCGCCCGCCGATCGTACGCCGGGGGTGCATATCATGACCGGGCCGATTTTCGTGCGCGACGCCCGGCCAGGGGATATGCTGGAAGTACGCTACCTGCAAATGAGGCCCCGTTTCCGTTACGGTTCGAATCTGGCCGCGAGCTGGGGACATCTGTTCAAGGAAATGGGCGAGAAAGAGCGCGTCACCATTTATCAAGTGGATGATTTCAGCCAGACCGCCGCGCCGGTATTCGCCTACGATTTTCCCGGCCGCTATGAAACCCCCGGCACCGTCACCCATGCCGGCGATTGCTGCCGGGAAGCCATAGTGAACGGCATCAGCGTACCGATACGTCCTCATTTGGGCACCGCGGGGGTTGCCCCCGACGCGCCGGGGCGGGTCAGTACCGTTCCCCCGGGCGTGCATGGCGGTAATATCGACAACTGGCGGATTGGCGCCGGCGCCACCATGTATTATCCGGTACAGGTGCCCGGCGCGCTATTTTCCATCGGCGATCCGCATATTTCTCAGGGCGACGGAGAAATCAGCGGAACCGCCATAGAGGCGTCATTGAACGTCATCATGCAAATCCGCCTGCGCCAGGATTTCACCTTCCCCTCGCCGCTGCTGGAAACGCCCGATGTTTTTATCACCCATGGCTTCCATGAGGATCTTGATCTGGCCATGCGCCAGGCCAGCCTGAATATGCTGACGTTACTGACCGATCATTTCGGCATGCCCCGCGAGGAAGCCTATTCGCTGATGAGCGTCGGCGTGGACTTCGCCGTTACCCAGGTGGTGGACGGGCGCCAGGGCGTGCACGCCAGGATTGACCGGCACCTGTTAAAGGCGAGAGAGGCATAACGGCACCGGCAAAAAATGTGTAAATTTTTGCGTCTGCACAAACCACCGCCCCGGTCCCCCCTATGCCGGGGCAGTGGTTTTTTTCCCAATGAATTCAGGGCGCTAATCGGAATTCAAACAACAATAACGTGATTGTCATCACGGTGAAACACTGTTTTTCCCTCACCGGTTCGCCGCCGCCGGCCGCCGGGGCAAAAACTTCCCTGGTCGAGGGGAGAATAGCTTGTTATATATATTCCCATTAATTCGAGTTACCGCGCGGCGGCAAGTTTGCGGCGCATGCGTCGGGAATACCCGTGTACCGCCTACAGCATGTCTTCGCTAAGAGATAAACGGTTTTCACCCTCCCCGGCCACCTCGCCGCTATGCTTCCGGGGACTCGCCCGCTTGCCGCCGCGATGCAACTCGACGTATTTGGCGCTATGGCAACATTTGGCGGAGGGGTTTAGATGTCATCGGAAATATTTTCACTCCTTTTATTTGTGACATCCATCATCGTTTACGCGCTCCGGGCCGACAGAAGAAAGTTGTGGTTTATCCTGACGCTGTTTATATTGGCATTGTTTATTGTTCTTAATTTAATCCGGGCGGCCAGTAATTATTTTACCGGCGATGGCATCGATGATTCCGTGCTTTATACCATCACCAGCAACCTGACCGGCGCCGGCGTTAATAAATACATTTTGCCTTTTGTCGGTTTTTTAGCCGTTTCGTTGTCGGTATTTGCGCTGATGTCATGGATTTTGCTCAGAAGCCACGGCAGAAATCATAATGTACGCTACAGTCTGCTGGCGCTGTTTTTCGCTTGCGCGTCCGTCGCCACCACCCCGGCCTTCGGCGAGATAGCCGGCTTGGTCAAATCGGAACTGAGTCAGGACAAATCGGATTTCTATACCTATTATAAAACGCCGACCAAAATCATGTCGGGACAAAGACCCAACCTGGTTTATATTTACGCGGAAAGCCTGGAGAAAACGTATTTCAACCAGCGGGTCTTTCCCGGTTTGACCGCGGATCTCGACGCGGCCAAGGCCAACGCCATCTCTTTCAACAATACCGTGCAGTTGCCCGGCACCGGCTACACTATCGCCGGCATCGTGGCCTCCCAATGCGGCATTCCGCTGTTCGCCCCCTTTGACGGCAATGCCTCGAGCTCACTGTCCACGTTTTATCCGCACGCGGTCTGCCTGGGGGACATCCTGCGCAATTCCGGTTATGAAAACTATTTTTATCAGGGTGCTGATCTGGCTTTTGCCGGCAAGGGCCTGTTCCTGAAATCCCACGGATTCGATCATGTTTACGGCTACCAGGAATTGCTCGGCATGGTGGATGATCCCGCTTACAAAAATGAATGGGGCTGGTATGACGATACCCTGCTGGATATTGTTTATAATCAGTTTATGGCGCTGTCCAGCCAGAATAAACGTTTTGCCTTGTTCGCCCTCACCGTGGACACGCATCACCCCGATGGATATATTTCACGCAGTTGTAACCGCAAAGTGTATGACTATAATGGCGTGGAAAACAAATCCCTGAGCGCCGTCTCTTGCAGCCAGCAACATATCGCCGATTTGATTGAGAAAATACAGCGTTCACCGTATTTTAAGAATACCATTATAGTGGTTTCATCCGATCACCTGGCCATGAACAACACCGCCTATTCCATTCTGACCCAAAATGATCGCAAAGATCTGTTTTTTATGATCCGCGGCGATAGCAATAAGAAACAGGAAATCAACGCCAAGCGCAGTACCCTGGATAACGGCGCGACGGTATTGGATGCTATGGGCGGCGATAATTTTATCGGTTTGGGACGCAGCAGCCTGTCTAATGAGTCGCTGGCCACTTATTTCATGAATATTAATGAAAAAATCAACTCATGGATACCGGCGGTCATCAAACAATGGGATTTTCCCACCAAAATCAAGAAATATAAAATCGACACCCATACGCAAACAATTCGCTTTAGCGGCGTCAGTTTCAAGACGCCCTTGATACTCAAGGTCGAGAAAAATAAAATCGAACCCCTGTTCGATGTCTACCTTTCCACGCCGTTGAATCAACAGTTAGCCAAATTGAACGCCAATGATAAATTTGTCTGGGTGGACGAATGCACGAAAATGGCCGATGTCTGGGACGAGCAGCTTAGCCAGAACAGTCAAACCTGTGTGGCAACCGGCACGCTCAGCACGCGTCCCGATATCATCAAAATCGATGGCGACGTTTACCGTGGCAAGGTCTCGTTTAAACATCCGCGGCAGGGCGATGATCCCGATGCCATTTATCAGGAAACCATTAATAAACTGGACCCGATGAACGGCAATACGCCCTAGCGGCCACCAGCGGCGCCTATTCGCGGCAAGGCCCTGGCACAACGGCGGCCAAGCGCGGCCGCGGTCACGCCGCGCCGATACGCGCCACCAGTCGCACCAGGCCAAGATCGCTGCCGCGGGGACCGAGCAACGAAATCCCCAGCGGCGCGCCGTCTTTTCGCGCCAACGGCAACGTTGCCTGCGGCATGCCGTTCAACGCCGCAATCGCCAGCAATTGCTGGGATAAACGGCGCGTCAGCTCGATGTCTTCCTCTCCGGCGGTCACCAGCGGCGCAATATCCGGCACGGTGGGCAATATCAGCACGCGATTGCCCAGCAGTTTATCCCAGGCGGCGCGTAGCACGTCCCGCGCCGCCATCGCATGCCGGTATTGATCCTCGGTCACGGTGGCCGCCCAGGCGAAACGCGCCGCCACGTCGGGGCCCAGCGCAAATCCGCGCCGGCTGATGGCCTCGCCGTGCGCCCGCCAGGCCTCGAAACCCTGGATATGACGGAATGCCCAATACACCTGATCCTGATCGGGCATGCTCGCGGCCAACGGCTCAGGCTCGCCGGCGCGGGCGGCGATGTGCATCAGCGCCGGCGCCAATGCCTGTCTGGCCAGCGGCGACAACGCGGCGAACAACGCCCCCCCGAGCAAAAGCGCCGGCGCCGGCGGCAGCGGCGCCGGGTCCTCCCCCAGCAGGCATTCGCCCACTCGCGCGAACAATTCGGCGTCGCGGGTAAAATAGCCGACGGTATCCAGGCTGGGACTTAGGGGCAGACATTCTGCAAGGGAAATGCGCCCATGAGTGGGGCGCAAGCCGAACAGGCCGCAATAGCTGGCCGGAACACGCACCGAACCGCCGGTATCGGTGCCCAGAGCGAAATCGCATAAGCCGTTGGACACCGCCGAGGCGGATCCGGAGGAAGAACCGCCGGGTATCCGGTGCGGGGCGGCGCCGTTCAGCGGCGTGCCGTAGTGAATATTTTTGCCGGTCACCGAGAACGCCAACTCGTTGGTATGGGTCTTGCCGACGCACCGCGCGCCGGCCTCCAGCAACCGCTCCACCGCCGGCGCGGTGCGCGACTTGATGCCCGACATGGCCAGCAAATGGGGGCTGCCGCCGCCGGTGGGATAACCGGCCACATCAAACAAATCCTTGACCGCAAAAGTTTGCCCCCCAAGCGGCCCATCAGCCGCATGACGGACGTCAACCCGGGGATAGGGCATAAAAGCGAAAGCGTTGTCTTGCATTGCCGCTCCTGTCGTTATGAAAGCCTGGTAGTCGTGCCGCGGCCCACGGCATCCAACGGGCATCGGCCATAAGCGCCTATCCCATCAGGGCGATGACGCTTGCCATGATATCAGCTTTTTTTGCAAAACCCTTTTCCACCTGAATTTTCACGGATATTTTTCCCCGGCGGGCCGCCAGGCCAGGGATTATCGAATATGCGCCGGCGGACGCCGTGCCATCGAGTTTTCTTATGCTAAGAGGTGATAAAGATATGCTTTTTTATACGTGGTTTATTGGCTTAAGCTATGCAATATTCCTTAAAATTACAGCCAGGCAGAATAACCTGCTGCCTCGCGATAAAATCTAAATATAACCTCAAGGAAATACTTATGGCATTGTCATTGTTTAGCCGCCAATCACTTTGGCCGGTGTTCTCTGCGCTGGTCTTTGTCAACCTGTTTTCTTTCACCACCCACGCCGATCAATTAAACAGTATTAAAAAAGCCGGCATCATCAAGGTCGCGACCTTCGATTCCAATCCGCCGTTCGGTTCCATCGATCCTAACACACACGATATCATGGGTTATGATGTGGATTTCGCCACCGCGCTGGCCAAGTCCCTCGGCGTTAAATTGCAATTGATAGCCACTAACCCCGCGAATCGTATTCCGCTGCTTCAGTCCGGCAAAGCTGATATTATCGTCGCGGACATGACCATTACCCCCGAACGCGCCAACGTCATTGATTTTTCCCTACCCTATTTTGTCACCGGCCAGCAATTCCTGGTTCCCGCCGGCGGCTCAGACATATTGACAGATTATGCCCGCGCCCGTATCGGCGCGGTGAAAGGCACCACCGGCGAACAGGAACTGCACCGGCGCTTCCCCAATGCGCGCGTACTCTCCTACGACGACATTCCGCTCGCCCTATCCGCTTTGCGTAACGGCAACGTTCAGGCGATTACCCAGGACAGCACCATTCTGAGGGGCCTGTTGGAGGGCGCGCCGGACAAGGCGCGTTATAAGATCCTACCCGGCCTGCTAAGCCGGGAGAAGATTGGCGTCGGCGTCAAAAAGGGCGAAACCGCCTTGCTGGATGCGGTAAACAGTGAGTTACTTCAACTGGAACGCAACGGTCAGGCGGAAGCGATTTACAATACCTGGTTCGGTCCGCGGAACCCATCCGGGCAACCGCGTCCGTTTAAAATCGCCGCGCAATAAGCAGGTCGTTCAATGCAAGCGACAATGTCAACCGACGCGCCTTTGGCGGCCGTGGAATTTCGCCAGGTCGACAAATTTTTTGGCGGTCATCATGTCATCCGCCAGGTGAATCTGCGGATCGCCAATGGCGAAGTCGTGGCGATCTGCGGCCCTTCGGGATCGGGCAAATCCACGCTGATACGCCTGGTCAACCGATTGGAACCGCTGTGCGGCGGAGAAATCCTCATAGACGGCCGGCCCACTTCCGGCCTGCAGGGCCGCGAATTGCGCCGATTGCGAACCCGCATCGGTTTTGTCTTCCAGCAATTCAATCTCTATGCCCATCTCAATGCGCTGGAAAATATCAGTCTGGCCCTGATCAATGTCCATGGCTGGCCCCGCGACAAGGCGCGCGACAAAGCCGCTCTGCTGCTCGACCGGGTGGGTCTGTACGATAAAGCCGGCCATTTCCCCGCCCAGTTGTCCGGGGGGCAGCAGCAGCGGGTCGCCATCGCCCGCGCGCTGGCGACCGATCCCGCCTTGATTTTGTTCGACGAACCCACCTCGGCGCTGGACCCGGAGATGATTGGCGAAGTGTTGCAGGTCATGCAGGAACTGGCGCGTAGCGGCATCACCATGCTGGTGGTGACGCACGAAATGAGCTTCGCCCGAGAAATTGCCGATCGGGTGGTGTTTATGGATCAGGGGGAAATCCTTGAGCAGGCGGATCCGGAACAGTTTTTTACGGCGCCGACCCATCCCCGCGCGCGGCGCTTTCTGGAAAAAGTGCTTAATCCGCTGCATGCCCGTAAGGAGGCGTGCTGATGCACTGGCAACTGGATTGGGCAGGCGTGCTCAGCGGCCAACCGTTGGCCTGGCTGATGACAGGTTTCCTGACCACCTTGTATGTCACCCTGGCGAGCAGCCTGCTCGCTACGCTGATTACCCTGGCGATGCTGGCGCTGCGTCTGGCGCCGGGCCGGCTAGCCCGGGGCGCGGCGGCACTCTACGTTTCGATTTTCCGCAATACGCCGCTGCTGGTCCAACTGCTGTTCTGGTATTTCGCCGCTTGGGGCCTTTTACCCCCTACCTGGCGCGGGTACATCGGCATGCCGCATCCCTGGGCGACGCTGCCGCCCGACGTCGCCTGGCTAACGCCGGAATTTCTTTGCGCCGCCTGGGGCCTGGCCTTGTTCAGCGCAGCATTTATGGTTGAGGAAGTCCAGGCCGGCTTGAACGCCGTGCCGGCCGGTCAAACCGAGGCGGCCGTCGCGCAGGGGTTCGACCGATGGCGAATTCTGCGCTGCATTTTGCTGCCGCAAGGCTTGGCCAACGCTTGGCAACCGCTGGTGGGGCAATATCTGAATGTGATGAAGCTGTCTTCGCTGGCCAGCGGCATTGGTTTTGCCGAACTCACCTACCAGATCAGCCGGATAGAGAGTTATAACGCCCACGCGCTGGAGGCCTTCGCGGTGGGCACACTGTTGTATCTACTGTTGGGCATGGCGATGGGCATACTGATGCCGTTGCTCGGTCCGAGACGGCGTGACCGGCGGCGGCCGGCGGCCGTCCATACCCTGGAATCGCCGGCCGAGGATGAGGATGATGGCGTTTAATCTGGATGTCATACAAAACAACCTGACCTATCTGCTTTGGGGCCGGCTGGCCGAGGGTCAGCCGGGAGGGGTTTTACTCACCGTCATCATGGCGATAAGCGCCGGCGCGTTGGCCTGGCTGGCGGGCGTCGCCCTGGCTTGCCTGGCATGGCGTTATCCGGGAAGGCCCCGGCGGTTTTTGTTGCTCTGGGCGGAATTCGTCCGCGGCATCCCCTTAATCTTTGTGATTTTCTGGATGTTCTTTCTTTTACCGACGGTCTTCGGCGGGTCCATTCCCGGAACCCTGACGGTCATATTGGCTCTGGCCTGGTTTACGTCGGCGGCGGTCATGCATACCACCCTTGCCGGCCTGAACGCGATGGCCGCCGGTCAGACGGAAGCGGGTATCTCCTCGGGGTTCGGCGAGTGGCAAATCCTGCGGCATATTCTGCTGCCCCAGGCGATGCCCCGCCTGCTGCCGTCTTATCTTGGCCTGATGGTCGCGTTGCTCAAGGACACGTCGTTGGCCTTTATCGTCAATGTGCCGGAACTGACCACGGTCGCCGGTCAGGTCAATAACCGCGAGCAAATCTATCCGGTTGAGATTTTCGTGTTCGTCGGCGTGATTTACTACCTGCTTTGCCTTGCCTTGACCACGCTGGCCGCCCGTTTCGGCGCCGTGCGTCCCGTCTGACCCGCTGGCGGCCGATTCCGCTTCGCCGCATTTGCTTTACGGCGAAAAAACTGCAACGATTTGCTACGCTTTTCAACATAGCGACCGGTATTCTTCACTGGCCCGGGCATCGCAACTCCCGGCGCTGGTTATTGCCGCGACACAGGGGTGCGCCGGCGGCCAGGATGTCATGAGGGACGTATGGGTTTAGCACTGGCGATTTTTATCCTGACCATTGTATTGGTTATCTGGCAGCCCCGGGGGCTGAGCATCGGTTGGAGCGCCGTGTTGGGCGCGGCGTTGGCACTGTTGGCCGGGGTGGTGCATTGGGGCGATATTCCCGTGGTCTGGCAGATTGTCTGGAACGCCACCATCACTTTCATCGCCCTAATCGTCATTAGCCTGTTGCTCGATCAGTCCGGATTCTTCAACTGGACCGCCCTGCATGTGGCGCGCTGGGGACAGGGCCGGGGTCGACGGCTCTTCAGTTATGTGGTGTTGTTCGGCGCGGCGGTGGCGGCGCTGTTCGCCAACGATGGCGCGGCGCTTATCCTAACGCCTATCGTGATGGCCATCCTGCGGGAGTTGGGCTTCGACCGGAAAACCACGCTGGCCTTCGTCATGGCGGCCGGTTTCATTGCCGATACCGCCAGCTTGCCGCTGGTGGTGTCCAATCTGGTCAATATCGTCACGGCCGATTTTTTCAAACTGGGCTTTACCCGCTACGCGATGGTGATGGTGCCGGTAAACGTTGTTTCGGTCATCGCCACCCTTGCCGTCCTGCACCTGTTCTATCGCCGCGATATACCCGCCACCTACCCGCCGGACTCGCTGCCGGCGCCGAGAAAGGCCATCCGCGATATTCGGACCTTCAAAACCGGATGGTGGGTATTGCTGTTGCTATTGGCCGGCTTCTTCGGCCTGGAACCGCTGGGCGTGCCCATCAGTCTGATTTCCTCTCTCGGCGCGCTAGTGCTTTTTCTGGCCGCCCGCAAAGGCGGCGTGATTGATTGCCGCCGGGTATTACGCCATGCGCCCTGGCATATCGTGGTGTTTTCCCTGGGGATGTATCTGGTGGTTTACGGCCTGCGCAATCAAGGGCTGACGGCCTACCTGTCCGGCCTGCTCAATCAATTGGCCGATCGGGGGCTGTGGGCCGCCACGCTTGGCACCGGTTTTCTGACCGCGTTTTTGTCCTCGGTGATGAACAACCTGCCCTCCGTGCTGGTGGGCGCGCTGTCCATCAAAGGCAGCGCGGCGTCGGAAACAATTCGCCAGGGGATGATTTACGCCAATGTGGTCGGCTGCGATCTTGGCCCGAAAATCACCCCTATCGGCAGCCTGGCGACGCTGTTATGGCTGCATGTGCTGGCCGGCAAGAATCTGACCATTACCTGGGGATATTACTTTCGCGTGGGATTGGCCCTTACCTTGCCGGTGCTGCTGGCGACCCTCGTCGCGCTGGCCGCGGTCCTGTCGTTTAATGCCTAGCGACCGCCAGTCCCCCCGGCGGCGGCGACAACCCGACGGCCGCCGGTTTTACCGCCGTACGGGCGCCGGTTTCGTTTGAGCCGGCGACAGGCTAGGACTGCGGATCGTCGTCTCCCACCAGCAACACATTGATGCCCTTCTCCCGCAAGGCGGCGAGATAGGCCGGATTGATGCCGCTATCGGTTATCAGGGTATCCACCGCGTCCAGGGCGCAGACCACATTCGGGCTTTTGCGGCCGAACTTCGAGGAATCCACCAGCAACACCAACTGCTTCGCTGCCCGGCACATCGCCTGACTGACGGCATGCACTTCATTAAAGGTGGTCACGCCGGCGCCCAAATCAACGCCGTCGGCGCCGATGAACAACTTGTCGAAACTGAAGTGGGAAAACGCCGCCTCGGCCAAACTGCCGTGAAACGACGCGGAGTTTTTCCGATAAGTGCCTCCCGGCATCAGGATGGTTTGGTCATTATCCAGTTCCACCAGTTCGTTAACGATGGTCAAACTGTTGGTCATCACGGTGATATTATTGAATTGCGCCAGGTAAGGCACCATTTGCAACACGGTACTGCCGGCGTCGAAAATCAACGAGTCGCCGTCATTGATAAGTTCGGCGGCCCGGCGGGCGATCAATTTCTTTTTAGCGGTATTGATGTGGGTTTTGCGATCGATGGGCTGATCGCCTTCCTCCCTGCTCAAAACCACGCCGCCATAAGTGCGTATAACCGAGCCCTCTTCTTCCAATAAGGTCAGATCTTTACGTATTGTGGTGCCGGTGGTGGCGAAACGGCTGGCAAGCGCTTCCACCGAGGTTTTACCATGGGCCTGCAAATGTTCCAGAATCGCCGCGTGGCGCTGTTTTGGTTTCATAACGATTTTCCTGCGACATGATTAAGTGCTTCCCCACCATGTAAGACATTAGCAATGAAATTTCAAATGAAAGGAAGTATCTTTTAAATTGAAAATATCATGTTTTCGGTTTAATCGCTAATAAAAGTGCGGTTTGACATGCGCGATCTTTCGGGAAAAGCGCGTCTGCCTGGAGCTGATTTTTATGCAATCCGATCAGCATGGGCAACGGACGGGGACGCGCGAATACCGTCAGGCCGCGCAGAATGAAACCGTCGCAAACCCGTCCTTCCTCGTCAGATGCCAGCGCCAGCACCACCCGCGCCCGGAAACGTCCGGACGAGCGGCCGACGCCGACCGCGCCCTGGCGACATAACCGGTCGTAGGCAAGATTAAACCGGCGGATTTGCCAGCCGCCAAGCGCGATTTGAGCCAGCCAGGCCGCCGCCGCACAGAGCGTCAACAGCATTGTCGAACTCATCGCCTCCCCCTTCGACGCCGACCGGCAGACCCCCGTTAAAACATCACCTGGCCGCCGGTAATATTGATGGATTGGCCAGTGCAATAGGATGCCTTATCACTGGCGTAAAATAACAAGACATCAAGCACATCCTGATATTCGCACCCCCGCTTGAGCGGGACTTTATCAATATAATATTGCTCAACCTGATCGGGCCGAATGGCCAATTTGCTGGCATATTGCGGCAACAGCGACTGAAACATCGGCGATTTCAGCAGATTGCCCAACATCAGCGAATGCACGGTAATGCCATACTCGGCCAGATCCAGCGCCAGAGATTGCGTCAAGCCCACGCCGCCGAATTTAGCGGCGCTGTAACCGGCATTGTGTTTGCTGCCCACCTTACCGGATTTGGAGTTGATCTGGATAACCCGCCCGGCAATGCCGTCGCGGATCATAAGCTTGGCGAACTCCCGCGCGCAAAGAAAATACCCCACCAGATTAACCTGCAACGATAAATCGAAATCGTCCAGGGCAAATCGGGTAATGGGCGCCGCCTTGGCGATCCCCGCGCTATACACCAGCAGATTCACCTGTCCAAAGGCGTCATCCACCCGCCGGGCCAATTGGCAAACACACTGTTCGTCAGTGGCGTCGGCGCCGAAACCCTCGGCGGTCCCGGCGCCAAACCGGGTATTGATATCCAGCGCCACCTGCTGCGCATGGCGCGCATCCAAATCGGCCACTGCCACCCGGTAACCGGCCTGCGCCAATCCGTCGGACAAAAATGCCCCCAATGTTTGACCACCGCCAATGACTACCGCAACCTGCTTCATAACCTTCTCCCGCAATGCTCAATTAAGCCAGAATCATTAACGCGCTACCAAGCGGTATATCCCCTGGCGTTTTGCCGGCCACATGCACCGTCCCTGGAAATTCCGCCCGGCTGGCGCCGTCGAAACGGACAGTGATGTGTCCCAGTTCCCGCAAATTTTCCGTCGCCACCTCGCCCACCGCCGTAATGGGATAACGGACATCGGCAAGGGCAAGCGTGTCGCCCGCCCGAAGCTCCCCCGTTAATTGGCCGGGGCGGTGGATAAAACAAAACGATTCGATATCTTCCGGCGCGCCCTCGCGAAAGGTAATCAGCATGTTGTCCGCCAAGGCGTCCCTGGCGCACTCGCCGATACGCGTGAAGGTGCTCTGATACAAAATATGCATGGCCGCTCCCGCCGTCGCCGGCATCAATGATAGATAAAACTTGATACCACCCAGGCCAGTAATACCGTTGGCGCGCCGGTCAAAAAGCGCCCTACCAGCACCGATGGCACGCCGACGCGTACCGTATCCTGTTTAGCTTCGGCCAGCGATAACCCCACCGGGATGAAATCGCAGGCGGCCTGGGCATTGATGGCGAACAATGCCGGCAAAGCGAGATGAGGCGGTATGTGGCCCTGCGCGATTTGTACCCCGACCAACACGCCGATAACCTGGGCGATAACCGCCCCTGGGCCGAGAAACGGCGATAACAGCGGGAAGGAGCAAATCAGAGCCAGTGTGACGAGCCCTATCGGGCTACTGGCCAGGGGCGTCAGGCCGTGAGCGATAAAATCCCCCAGTCCGGAGGCGATGATGATGCCTATCAAAGCGGATACGAAGGCCATGAACGGCAGGATGGTTTTCAGCACAGTGTCGATGGTCTCCCGGCCAGCCTGAAAAAACACCGCCACCACCGAGCCCATGCCGATGCCAATCTTGGCCAGCAAGCCGTCGCTTTGTTCGCTGATCTTCTTGCTGGCGTCATAGTCCCGCCCGCCCGCCGGCGCGTCGCGCTCCGCCGCTTTAGCATTGGCCGGCGCCAGGTCGTCATTGGCAATCTGAATGTTTTTTTCCCGGACGCCGGATACGTAGATATCTTCCTGGATAAACTGGGCCAGCGGACCGGAACGGCCGGTGGAGTGAATATTTACCGTCGGGATGCGGCGTTTGGGGTAGATACCGCAACGTAGCGTACCGCCGCAGTCGATGACCGCCACGCCGATTTCCTCGGCCGGCGGTTCGCCTTCCTTGAAGCCGTCGACGGCCGGCCAGCCGGTTAAATCGCTTAATCGGTCCACAATGGCCGGCCGGGTGCCGGCAGTGATATACACCACTTTTTTACCGGGTTTGGCTTCAATCAGCAGCGGGCCGCCCCAGCCGCTTTCCCCTTTCTCAATACGGATAAACGTGCTCATGGCTCTCTCCGGTGGTTACAAACTAACGTGCTGTTCCAGTTGGATGCGCATCTTGCGTTCAAAGATGGAGGTGGTCAGGTCAGTCAGCCAGCCACGGAAAAAATTGCTGAACATGCCCACCAGCAAATAGCTCACCGCCAGCGGACCGAGCGGCAGATGCAGCGATGTCAGACCGTTGGCGATACCCAGATAAACGAACAACTCGCCGGGGTTGATATGAGGAAACAAGCCGTTCATGGAATGGCAGCTGTAGGACGCGGCGGCATAATAACTGGGCTTGTATTTTTCAGGCATAAACCGGCCCAGGCTAAGCGTCATGGGATTGCAGAACACAAAAGTGCCGATGACCGGCAAAAACAAATAGCGCGACACCGGATTACCGGCGCAGCGCTGGGCCAGCCGTTCAATACGGTGTTGGCCGACAAAGACTATCAGGGCATTCATAATGACCAGCAAACTTATCAGCAATGGAAGAATGCCGGTCACCATCCCGACAAATACCGACCCTCCTTTTTGAAACAAGCCGATAAACCACTCGGCGCCATGAGCGATCAGATCAATCATTTTCTTCTCCTTGATTCACTGGTAAACGTAAAAGCGTTACGCACCGATTCATTTCGCTACTTAAATTAGCGGGCCTATCTTTTTTTTTATTAGATATAAATCACATTTCGAAAGAATTAACTTTTATTATGAAAACTTATGAAGGAATTTTTTTCAAAATGAAAATTTACGCTAAGCAATACCGTCATCCGCCGTGTGGCCCCATCACGGTGGCGCCTCGGCGGGGATTATGGGATTTGCCGCCAACGCCTGGGGATTGCAACGGACAGCGAGGTTTTCGTTGCATGATGCGCAATGGTGGTACTCAGCGCGCTGGCGAAGGCGCGCAAAATTCAACCTACTGAAAATAGGCAGTAAAATCTGAAAATTAACTGCCTTAATCCAAATATGTCGCACAATAGCGACATCCGGTCGTTGCAACATCTTTTCAAGCGCTGTTAATACATGTAAAACTGGAGACCAATCGATAACGTCAGTGATTGGCGATGCCTTATCCATCGACATTGTTTTTTCTTTCATGAGGCGACAGACGCTGACAAGGCCGGGAATGGCGCGCGCTCGGCATGAGCAGGTCTCGCGTCTATTTATCTGACAAATAAAGAAAATAATGTCATTTCACTGATATGGCGCAATCATGAAGAAAACCAGCATTCAGGTGTTACTGGTGGAAGACGATGAGTCCATGCGTTTGGAATTCGAGTCCATGGTGGTCACCCATCCCAATCTCAGTCTGGCGGGCAGTGCGTCCTCTCTGGCGCAGGCCAGGGAATTGCTGCGCAGCACCGTGCCGGACGTCGCCATTATCGATTTGGGTTTGAACGACGGTAATGGCATCGAGCTGATTCGATTCCTGCAAAAACCCTCTTCGCCGACCGCCGTTTTGGTTGCTACGGTCTTTGGCGATGAAGCGCACGTTATCCGGGCTATTGAAGCCGGCGCGCGCGGTTATCTGCTTAAGGACACCTCCATTGAGGACTTCGCCCGGGCCGTCGAGTTGGTGCATGCGGGTGGAGCGCCATTGTCGCCGCAGATCGCGCGTCATTTGCTCAAGCGCTTCGAGCCCGCTGAAAAATCCTCGACCGCCGGGCCGGACAGTCTGACCGTCCGGGAACTCGACATTCTCAAACACATCTCGCAAGGCTTCACCGTGGCGGAATCCGCCCGGATGCTCAATCTTTCGACCCACACAGTGGCGACGCACATCAAAAACATCTATAGCAAACTTGCGGTACACAACCGTGTGGAAGCCATCATCCAGGCCAGAAACCAGGGCCTGCTATGAGGGCGGATGCCCCATGGCGGCGCAAATATGGCTCGTACCTGTTCGCCGGATTACTGTCGCTGTTTTGCGCTTTTCCTTCCCGGGCCGCCGCCGCGCCGATTTTGCGACAGGACGAAATCACCACTTTGAACCGGGCCGATGTGCTGTTCGACAATGCGCGTAAGCCGCCAACGCGGCGAGGCGTCACGCGAACGCTGCCGGACAATTGGAAAAAAAATAATCCCAATATGAGCTGTATCGCCTGGTATCGATTGCGCTTCAACCTGACGCAATTACCGGAGCAACCGCTGGCGCTGTATTTGCCGCATCTTTCCGTCGTCGGCGAGATCTGGCTCAACGATTCACTGCTTAATCCCAACGTGCATTTCGGCACCGGCGGCCGTCACCCGGTGGCCATGAGCGACGAACCCATCTACATCGTGTTGCCCGCCGGGCTGTTTCACGTCGGCAATAATGTGCTGTCCATCCGTCTGCAAGGGGACAGCGCGATGCGCAGCGGCTTGTCGCAGATCTACCTGGGGCCGGCCATAACCTTGCACCGGATCTGGTTTCACCGCTATCTGCTGCAAGTGATCGTTTCCTATATTATGCTGGTGCTGATCATCGGCGCGCTGTGTTTCCTGCTGGCCTACGCCTGGCAACAGCGACGATTCTTCACTATCCAGTTTGCGTTGGTGCTGTCGTTGCTTACCCTGCTAATTTATCTGATGGATCTGCGGATTTCCCTGGGCGATCAGCAGGCCCTGCGGGCTATCGTCAGCACCGCCATGTACTGGGCGCTTTGTCTGGCGGGTTATCGCATGGCCGGTATCAAACTGCGCTGGTATCCGCCGCTGCTGCACAGCGTGACGGCCGCAACCTTGCTGGCCATGCTGGCGCTGATGCTCATGGGCGACGCCACGGATCGGATTTGGCTTATCACCTGGCCTCATGTGGCCATCCGCCTTGTGCCCATTGCGCTTTTGCTCCACCAGGGCTGGCAAAGCCGCTCAATGAAAATTTTTCTGCTCGGCCTGACCGCGCTGCTCTGGAATATCACCGTAGCGCAATCCTACTTTATCATCATGGACTGGTTGCCCTGGGACAGTTTCCGTCTCAGCTTTGCCGGCGCGCTGCCCTTCTCCCTGGTGATGATTTATCACTTCGCTGAACGTTTTATCGCCGATCGGGAAGGGAATTTGCGGGAACAGCGCGCCGCCATCGTCGCCGAGCGGACCCGCATTCTGCAGGATATGCACGATGGCATGGGCGCTCAACTTATCACCGCGCTCCGGCTGGCCCGCCGCAACGATACCGATCGGCGAGAACTGGCGCGCCATATCGAAGAATCGCTGCAGGATCTGCGTTTGATCATCGATTCCCTGGATATCACCGAACACGATTTGCTGCCGCTGCTGGGAAACTTGCGATTTCGGCTGGAGCCGCAACTGCATGCGCTGGGAATCGCACTGGCGTGGGACGTTTCGCCGATTCCGGCTCTGCCGTATCTGACGCCCGCATCCGCCCTATCGGTGCTGCGCATCGTCCAAGAAGCGGTTAATAACGCACTGCAACATGCCCAGCCCGGCCAGATCACCCTATCGGTGCGCCAGGAGGATGACGTTATCGCAATCCGAATCGCCGATGACGGATGCGGCTTGATCCCCACAGTCCGCCATCCCGGCTCTCGCGGGCTGAGCGGCATGCAAACCCGGGCGAACGATTTGAGGGCCCGTCTGGATATTCGCGGCGACGACCAGGGCACCGTCGTCAGTCTGCTGCTGCCGCTTCATGCAAAAGGGTAAGGCGCGGGGGAGACGAGAATACCCTAAACAGGGTATGTGTTAATGCAGCGTTTCTCGTATGCTGCGCATCATTGATGTTTTTGCCCGCGCAATCGGGATTGAAGTTTTGTTCATCCGCCTTACAGATGAACGACATGAGAAATCAAACTACACACAGCAAAGCAGTAACCGCTCTTTATAATAAAGTTAGGTGATAAAATGCAAATCATACTCCCCGTCATAGGCTTAGTGCTATTGATAACGTTGATGATCTTTTCATTGTTGATGCATCATAAAAACAAGAACAAAACACGGTTACCTAATCGTTATACGGAAAATAGGAATAAAAAGCGGCCCCGTCTTTTCCGCTAATCGTGCCGCTGGATGTCGCCGTAGTGGGTTTACCCGGCATCCGCCTCGTCCCCAAGCGACCCGATCACGCCCCATTACCGCGGATCCCGCGCTTTTATCCACTCCTCCCCCGTTTCCGGCCGCCGCGCGTCGCGACGTGCAAGAAAAACGTTCCCGCTTTTGTTGGTAGGGTGGCGTTCCGTCCCCAGTTTCCTTAAGATGGTCCGAGCGGCCGGATGACGGCAAAGTCCGATCGGCGCGGCGTCGATACTCTGAATGATTCACGTTGCATCGCGGCGGCAAGGCAGCGATACCTTCGCCGGGCGCGGTTCTGAACCGCCGGCGGCGGGCCTATGGTGAGAGACGGCATGTCTTTCACCGTCCCCAGGCGCATAGACGACCCTATGACCGGGGGTGGGCGAACGCGGCCGACGAAGCGTCGGCTTGCAGTATGTCGAGATATATCGATGCCAAGCGGCGGCGTGCAGCCGGGCGATTGCATACAGTTTGCTGTATTTTTTTTCTTATAGGGCTCACATTAATGGAAACGATTCTCAGGCACCTTCCGGTAAATCAGCGCGTGGGTATTGCCTTTTCCGGCGGTCTGGACACCAGTGCCGCCTTGCTTTGGATGCGTAAAAAAGGGGCGGTGCCCTATGCCTATACCGCCAATCTCGGCCAGCCGGACGAAGACGACTACGACGCCATTCCGCGCCGCGCGCTGGCTTACGGCGCGGAAAAGGCCCGGCTAATCGATTGCCGTCAGCAATTGGTGGCCGAAGGTATCGCCGCGCTGCAATGCGGGGCCTTTCACAATTCCACTGCCGGAGCGATCTATTTTAATACCACGCCGCTCGGCCGGGCCGTTACCGGCACCATGCTGGTCGCCGCCATGAAAGAGGATGACGTCCACATTTGGGGTGACGGCAGCACCTATAAAGGAAATGATATCGAACGGTTTTACCGCTACGGCCTGCTGACCAACGCGGCGCTAAAAATCTATAAGCCCTGGCTGGATACCGATTTCATCAACGAACTGGGCGGACGCCAGGAAATGTCGCAATTTCTCAGCGAGGCCGGCTTCGACTATAAAATGTCCGCGGAGAAAGCCTACTCTACCGATTCCAATATCCTGGGCGCCACCCATGAGGCCAAAGAGCTGGAATTCCTCAACTCCAGTGTGAAAATCGTCAATCCGATCATGGGCGTTAAATTCTGGGACGAATCCGTGCCCGTGCCCGCCGAGGAAGTGTCCATCCGTTTCGAGCGCGGCCTGCCAGTGGCCATCAACGGCGCGACCTTCGTCAGCCAGGTGGATTTGATGCTGGAAGCCAACCGGGTCGGCGGCCGCCACGGGCTGGGCATGAGCGACCAAATCGAAAACCGGATTATCGAAGCCAAAAGCCGCGGAATTTATGAAGCGCCCGGGATGGCGCTGCTGCATATCGCCTATGAACGGCTGGTGACCGGTATCCATAATGAAGATACCATCGCCCAATACCATGCCAACGGGCGACAACTGGGACGCCTGCTGTACCAGGGACGCTGGTTCGACCCGCAGGCCCTGATGCTGCGCGATTCCGCGCAACGCTGGATAGCCAGCGCCATCACCGGTGAAGTCACGCTGGAATTACGGCGGGGCAATGATTATTCCCTGCTCAATACCGTATCGGACAATCTGACCTACATGCCGCAACGGTTAACCATGGAAAAAGGCGATTCGGTATTTTCGCCGGAGGATCGCATCGGCCAGTTGACCATGCGTAATCTGGATATCACCGATACCCGCGAAAAGCTTATCCAGTACATGGGCACCGGGCTACTGACCGCGGCGGACAGCACCGGCCTGCCGCGTCTGGACGATAAAACCGGCCAGTAAAACCGCGCCGCGGCAAAATCGGCGTCTTGCCGGCGTTCCCCCTGGTTGCCGCTAAAGACGCCCTGATGGCCTCGCCGTTTCGCCCACCGGCGGGGTCGGCGTCAATCTGGCGATACAGGACGCGGCGGCCGCGTCGAATATTCTCGCCGGCCCTTTGCTACGGCAAGGCGAGATCGCCCCGGCGGTACTGGCGAGGGTGCAACGCCGGCGGCAATTCGCTACCTGGGCCACCCAATCGTTGCAGCGACTACTGACCGGCCGGAGCGATCGAACCGGAAAACCGCCGCGAGCGCCATCAACTCTGGAGCGCTGGTTACGCCGCCGGCGCTGGGTGCCCCATGTGGCCGGCCGGATTATCGGTGTGGGTTTTCGCAGCGAGACCCCGCGCTCATCGTTCCATCCCCGGCACCGGGGTTAATACCGGCCGCCCGGCGAAATGTCGGGTGAGATTTTCCAGCACCTGGCCGAACATGGCGGCCAGCGCCTCGGGGGAACGCCCGGCCACATGGGGCGTCAATATGACGTTATCCAGTGATCTCAACGGTTGCGGGACAGCCGGTTCGCCTTCCAGCACGTCCAGCCCGGCGCCGGCGATACGCCGCTGTTGCAGCGCGGCGATAAGCGCATCGGTATCCACCACGCTGCCCCGGGAAACATTAACCAGAAAACCCTCCGGCCCCAGCGCCGCCAGCACGTCCCCATCGATCAGATGGCGGGTGCGCGCGCCGCCCGGCACGGCCACCACCAGAAAATCGGCCCAGCCCGCCAGTCCGATCAATGTGGCGTAATACGGCCACGGGCTGCCGCTTCGCGCCTGACGATTGTGGTAAGACACCTGCATGCCGAACCCCGCCGAACATCGCTCGGCCACTTTAAGACCGATATTGCCCAAACCGAGCACGCCGAGACGTTTACCGGTCAATTGCGGCCGACTCTGGCGCAACGATTGCCATTCCCCACGCCGCACCGCCCGGTCAAGCCTGGCGACATCACGAACCACCGACGCCAGCAAGGCCACGGCATGATCGGCGACGGCGGTGTCATTGGTGCCGCTGCCGTTGGTCACCATGATGCCGCGAGCCTTGGCCGCCGCCAGATCAATTTTTTCAAAACCCACGTCCTGGCAGCAAATCATCCGCAAATTCGGCAATGCGTCCATATCAGCGGAACGCAATCCGATTGAACCGATGGTCAACACGGCCCGGACATCGGCCGGATCACCTGCGCCCTCCGGCAATATCGGACTTTGATCGTTTTCACGGATAGCCGGGCGAAGAACAAAACCGGCCTGTTCAAATTCCGAACGAAACTGCGAGGGAATATCCACATGCATCAGCAAAACAACAGGCATTGCCTTCACCCTTTTTAAAATTGACGTTAAGATCACGCGTTCTTGAAAATGACCGGGAAGGACATTAATCATTAACCTAAGTATATACTCGAGATAATCCACGTTGCATCGCCCCAGGCGCAAAGACGCCGAGGTGACTGGGATGGGCGACCGCCGCCTATAAAGAAGCGGCGTGCGGTTTGATCGGGGTATTTCGCTGGTGTGGATTGTCTGATTGCTGCATTGGGTTTCGTCACTGGATGCAAGGGGAAAGAAAGAGATGAATACAGAACTGTTGCTGCGCATTGCTCTGGCCGGCGCGTTAGGCGCGCTTATCGGCGTGGAGCGGCAACTTCGGGCCAAAGAAGCCGGATTACGCACTCATATTCTGGTATGCGTCGGCAGCGCCATGTTCATGATAGCCTCGAAGTACGGCTTTAGCGATCTGTTGACCGACAAACGCGACATCGTGCTGGACCCCAGCCGTATCGCCGCCCAGGTGGTCAGCGGCATCGGCTTTCTCGGCGCGGGCACGATCATGCTGAACAAACAGTTTGTGCGGGGTTTGACCACCGCGGCCGGATTGTGGGTAACCGCGGCTATCGGACTTATCATCGGCAGCGGCATGTATATCATCGGCATTTGCGGCAGCATTATGACCCTGCTGGTGCTCGAAGGCATTCGTCAGTTAAGTCGACGGCTTATGGGACAACGCTATATGCTAAGCGTTTCATTGACGTCCGCCAGTATGGAACTCGCCATGCAGGCGCTGCGTAAACTGCGCATCCGTATCGTCCGTTCCAGCGTGGCCCGTTATGGAAATGACAACAAGGATTGTAAACTGATCCTGGAAATCATGTTGCACGCCCGCTATAAACCCGCCGACATCCATAGCCGACTGCTGGCCATCGACGGTATTCACAAAATCGATATCCGCTGACATCCCTCCGGCCATGCCCGGTAATACGGTGGCGGCGCAGGCCGGCAGTTTCGATTTCCTGCTCAACACCATCCCGGTGCCGCATGATCTCAATCCTTACCTGTCGCTGCTTAAACGTGATCGCACCATGGCGCTGGTGGGCGTACCGACCGAACTCGCGCCGCCCATCATGGGCGGCAGCTTAATCGGCGGTCGCAAGAGCGTGACGGGGTCGGCTATCGGCGGTATGGCATCGCTGCGGGCGGCGAGCCGGGCGGCATAGCCGCCCTTTCCGGCCCGCGTTGATAGGTTCGCGCGGCCGGTGCCCCGCCGGACGGGCGGCCGCGCTATCAACATGGGCAAACCGGCGCTTGTGCCGGTTTGCGTGGCGCGATCATGACATATGCTGGATGATAGCGTCGCCGAACTCACTGCATTTCAACAGCTTAGCGCCATCCATCAGACGTTCGAAATCGTAGGTGACGGTTTTGGCGGCGATGGCGCCTTCCATACCTTTAACGATTAAGTCAGCGGCTTCGAACCACTGCATATGCCGCAACATCATTTCCGCTGACAGGATCACCGAACCGGGATTGACCTTATCCTGGCCGGCATATTTCGGCGCCGTGCCGTGGGTGGCCTCGAACAGGGCGCAATCATCGCCGATATTCGCCCCGGGCGCAATTCCGATGCCGCCTACCTGCGCCGCCAGGGCATCGGAAATATAGTCGCCGTTCAGATTCATGCTGGCGATAACATCATATTCGGCCGGCCGCAGCAGGATCTGCTGCAAGAACGCATCGGCGATGACATCTTTGATAACGATGTCCTTGCCGGTTTTCGGATTTTTAATCTTCACCCAGGGACCGCCATCGAGAAGTTCGCCGCCGAACTCTTCGCGGGCTAATTGATAGCCCCAGTCTTTAAAGGCGCCCTCGGTGAATTTCATGATATTGCCTTTATGCACCAGCGTGACCGACGCGCGATCGTTGGCGATGGCATACTCGATGGCGGCGCGCACCAGCCGCTTGGTGCCCTGCTCGGAACAAGGCTTGATGCCGATGCCGCACTGTTGCGGAAAACGGATCTTTTTCACGCCCATCTCGTCTTGCAGAAACTTGATAACTTTATCGGCCTCGGCGCTGCCGGCTTTCCATTCGATGCCGGCATAGATATCCTCGGCATTTTCGCGAAAGATCACCATATCGGTCAGCTCGGGATGTTTCACCGGGCTCGGCGTCCCCGTGTAATAGCGCACCGGACGCAGACAGATATAAAGATCGAGCCGCTGGCGCAGCGCCACGTTCAGCGAGCGGATGCCTCCGCCTACCGGCGTGGTGAGCGGTCCCTTGATGGCCACACGGTAATCGCGGATCAGGTCCAGGGTTTCTTCCGGCAGCCAGACATCCTCGCCGTAAAGCCGGGTCGATTTTTCGCCGGTGTAGATTTCCATCCAGGATATTTTGCGCTTGCCCTGGTAGGCTTTTTCCACCGCGGCATCCACAACATGGATCATTGCCGGCGTCACATCCACCCCAATGCCGTCACCTTCAATAAAGGGAATGATGGGATTTTCCGGGACCGCCAGTTTTCCCTGGGCATCAATCGTCATCTTCTGACCTGTTGCGGGAACCACTACTTTGCTTTCCATTAACCTCTCCTTCGGGCGCACTCTTGTTAATGATTTGTAAGAATCGTGTCAATATTACTTGAATAAAAACCTTACGCCAATCCAAACCGATTTGCGATATAATGCCTTTTATGACAGCGGCTGCATAGCCTGTCGCGGACGACCTTATTAAAAATCACGACCTTAAACGTTTCAGCCCTGAGGATGGGTCCGCTCGGCGGAAAAGACGGCGTTGCCGTTCTTTACCATTGGCGCCACCCGGTTTGTGGACTTTGCCGTTATTAGGCCGGAGGGGGAGCCGTCAATTTTCCAGCGATAAGGAGCATACGTGTTCAAACCTCATGTCACCGTGGCCAATGTGGTGCAGGCGGAAAATCATTTTTTGATTGTCGAGGAAACCATTCACGGCAACCCCCGCTGGAACCAGCCTGCCGGCCATCTGGAGGCGGACGAAACCGTGGTCCAGGCCGCGCGGCGGGAATTGTGGGAGGAAGCGGGCATTGACGCCGAGCCCCAGCATCTGCTGCGGATTCACCAATGGCTCGCGCCGGACAAAACGCCTTTCATGCGTTTTCTGTTCGCCATCGATTTACCGCAGCGCATCACCGCCATTCCGCAGGACGACGATATCGACCGCTGCCTGTGGCTCAAGGCCGATGAGATCTTGTCCTCCCGCCAGTTGCGATCGCCCCTTGTCGCGGAAAGTATCCTGGCCTACCGGGCCGGCGTGCATTATCCCCTGGATATCGTCAGCGCCTTTCAATGGCCTTTCCCGCTCTGAAAAGGGCCTCCTGCGCCATCGCCCGCCGCGCTGGCCCTTCGGCATCCGCCCGTGTTAAAATAACCGTTTATCCGAGCATGCATGTCATACGTCTCCAATCCCGGTCGTGAGGACCCCATGTCAGAAAACAGCCAGTTCAAAGTGATCGTCGGCATGTCCGGCGGCGTCGATTCATCCGTTTCCGCTTACCTGCTGCAACAACAAGGCTATCAGGTGGAGGGACTGTTTATGAAGAACTGGGAGGAAGACGATAATGAGGAATACTGCACCGCCGCCAGTGATCTGGCCGACGCCCAGGCGGTCTGCGACCGGCTCGGCATCACGCTGCACACGGTGAATTTCGCCGCCGAATACTGGGATAATGTCTTCGAATTGTTTTTATCGGAATACCGCGCCGGCCGCACCCCCAATCCCGATGTCCTGTGCAACAAGGAAATTAAGTTCAAGGCGTTCCTTGAATTCGCCGCCGAAGATCTGGGCGCGGATTTTATCGCCACCGGGCATTATGTCCGGCGAGATGACAGCGAGCGACACTCTCGGTTGCTGCGCGGACTGGATGCCAATAAAGATCAAAGTTATTTCCTCTACACCCTGGGCGAGCGGCAACTGGCGCAATGCCTGTTCCCGGTGGGCGCCCTGGAAAAACCCGAAGTGCGGCGCATCGCCCGCGAACTCGGCCTGGCCACCGCGGCGAAAAAAGATTCCACCGGCATCTGTTTTATCGGCGAGCGTAAGTTTCGCGATTTCCTGTCGCGCTATCTGCCGGCGCGGCCGGGAAAGATCGTGACCGTCGACGGACAGCCGATGGGCGAGCACCAGGGACTGATGTACCATACGCTGGGGCAACGCAAGGGCCTGGGCATCGGCGGCACCCGGGAGGGCAGCGAAGATCCCTGGTACGTGGTCGATAAACGGGTGGAGGACAATATTCTGGTGGTGGCCCAGGGACATGAACACCCGCAGTTGATGTCGACCGGACTGACGGCCGGGCAACTGCATTGGGTCGATGGACGTCCGTTGGTCGGCGCGTTGCGTTGCGCGGTTAAAACGCGCTATCGCCAACCGGACATCGCCTGTCTGGTGGAGCCGCGGGACGAGGGACGCGTCCAGGTGACATTCGATGAGCCGGTGGCGGCGGTCACGCCCGGACAATCGGCGGTTTTTTATCTCGGCGAGCAATGCCTCGGCGGCGGCGTCATCGAAACCCGATTGCCGTTGACCGCCCAGGGACGCGTTCAGGAGCGGGTTTGACCAAGAACTATTACGATATCACGCTGGCGCTGGCGGGGATTTGTCAAAGCGCGATGCTGGCGCAGCAATTGGCCCACAAAGGGCAGTGTGATGAGGCCATGCTCGAGCCATCGCTGCAAAGCCTGTTGGATCTCAATCCGCCGTCCACGCTGGCGGTGTTCGGCAATCAGCCGGCCAATCTCCGGCTTGGCCTGCACTCCCTGGCGGGCATGCTTAATGCCGCGCGGACCGGACCGGATGGCGAGCTGACCCGCTATACGCTCGGTCTTATGGTGCTTGAACGCAAATTGCACGCCAATAAAAACGCGCTGGATGCCCTGGACCGGCGTATCATCGAGCTTAATCGCCAACTGGCGCATTTCGAGATATTGTCCGAGACGATTTTCGCCGCCATGGCGGCGGTCTACGTGGATATCATCAGTCCGCTGGGGCCGAGGATTCAGGTAACGGGCACGCCGGCGCTGCTGCAAAACGCCCAGATACAGGCCAAGATTCGCGCCGCGCTGCTCGCGGGCATTCGTTCCGCCGTGCTCTGGCAGCAGGTGGGCGGCGGACGCCTGCAACTGATGTTCAGCCGCAACCGTCTGTTCAAGCAGGCGCAGCAAATTCTTTCTCATGTTTAACTTATTTCCCGGGAGTTGCAATCCATGGAATTATCCGCACTGACCGCCGTTTCCCCCATAGACGGCCGATACGGCGACAAAGTCGGCCCCTTGCGCGGGATTTTTAGTGAATACGGTCTATTGAAATACCGCGTCCTGGTGGAAGTACGTTGGCTGCAAAAGCTGGCGGCCTGCGCTGAAATCAGCGAAGTCCCGCCGTTCGACGCGCAGGCCGGCGCCTTCCTCGACGCCCTGGCGGCGGATTTCAGCGAGCAGGACGCCGCGCGGATTAAAACCATTGAGCGCACCACCAATCACGACGTCAAGGCGGTGGAGTATTTTCTGAAAGAACGCATCGCCGCGGTGCCGGCGCTGCATGCCGTCGCCGAATTCATTCACTTCGCCTGCACGTCCGAGGACATCAACAATTTGTCTTACGCGCTGATGCTGCAAAACGCGCGCCGGGACGTGATATTGCCGTTCTGGCGACGGATAATCGACGATATCAAGGCCCTGGCGGCCGGCTATCGGGATATCCCGCTGCTGTCGCGCACCCATGGACAGCCGGCCACGCCTTCCACCGTCGGCAAAGAGATGGCCAACGTGGCCTATCGCATGGAGCGTCAGTATAAGCAATTGTCGGATGTGGAAATTCTTGGGAAAATCAACGGAGCGGTCGGCAACTATAATGCCCATATGGTGGCCTACCCCAATGTGGACTGGCATCGTTTCAGCGAAGAATTCGTCACCTCCCTCGGCATCGGCTGGAACCCCTATACCACCCAGATTGAACCCCATGACTATATCGCCGAGCTGTTCGACTGCCTGGCCCGCTTCAATACCATCCTTATCGATTTCGACCGCGATGTCTGGGGCTATATTGCCCTGAACCACTTCCGGCAGCGTACAGTGGCCGGCGAGATCGGTTCGTCCACCATGCCCCACAAGGTCAACCCCATCGATTTCGAGAATTCCGAAGGCAATCTGGGCATGGCCAACGCCATCATGGGACATCTGGCCGGCAAGCTGCCGATATCACGCTGGCAGCGGGATCTCACCGATTCCACCGTGCTGCGCAACCTCGGCGTGGGCATCGGCTACGCGCTGATAGCCTATCAGGCAGCGCTTAAGGGCATCAGCAAACTGGAGGTGAACCGCGAGCACTTGCTGGCCGAACTGGATCAGAACTGGGAAGTGCTGGCCGAGCCGATTCAAACCGTGATGCGTCGCTACGGTATCGAAAAACCCTATGAAAAGCTCAAGGAATTGACCCGGGGGAAACGGGTCGATGCCGCCGGTATCCGGGTGTTCATTGACGGTTTGCCGCTGCCCGAGGAAGAAAAAAACCGGCTCAAGGCCCTGACGCCGGCCAGCTACATCGGCCGGGCCGTCGCCCTGGCGGATGAACTGAAGTCGGAGTGACCCAAAGGGCGCCTCGGTAACGGCCGCTTTGGTTAATGCTCTGTTTATCTGTAGTTTAGCCGTGCTCTGGGATACTCTAGCGAAAGACGGCAAGTTTGCTCAGGGGATGGCTTTTACAGGTACACAGCGGCGGGCTCCTGCAGATGCGTTGCCGGCGCTTTAACTTAGGAGTTGCGATGCGAGTTCTGGTTATCGAAGACAATTCTCTTCTTCGTCATCACCTGACGGTACAAATGCGTGAAATGGGCCATCAGGTTGATGCTGCCGCTGACGCCAGAGAAGCGGATTATTTTTTACATGAGCATCCACCCGATATCGCCATTGTCGATCTGGGCTTGCCCGACGAGGACGGCCTCAGTCTCATCCGCCGCTGGCGGTCTCACCAGGTAAAAATCCCAATCCTGGTTCTTACCGCCCGAGAAGGTTGGCAAGATAAAGTCACCGTGCTGGAAGCCGGTGCGGACGACTATGTCACCAAACCTTTTCATCTGGAGGAGGTCGTCGCCAGAATGCAGGCGCTCATGCGCCGCAACAGCGGGCTGGCATCGCAGGTCATCACGCTGCCGCCTTTTCAGATCGATTTGTCTCGGCGGGAACTGATGATCAATAACGAGCATATCAAGCTGACCGCCTTCGAATACACCATCATTGAAACCCTGATTCGCAACGCGGGAAAGGTCGTCAGCAAAGACTCGCTCATGTTGCAGTTGTATCCCGATGCCGAATTGCGGGAAAGTCATACCATAGATGTGTTGATGGGGCGCCTGCGCAAGAAGATGCAGGCCGATTATCCGTATGAGGTCATAACAACGGTACGTGGACAGGGCTACCGCTTCGATGTCAGCTAAGTCATATGGCTCATTTCCCTTATTATCATAAAAAGCCTTTCTCGCTTCGGGTCCGTTTCCTTCTGGCCACAGCCTGCGTCGTGTTGGCCTTGTCGCTCTGTTACGGTATGGTGGCGGTCATCGGCTATAGCGTGAGTTTCGATAAAACCTCGTTTCGGTTACTGCGGGGCGAAAGCAATCTGTTTTTTAGCCTGGCGCAATGGAACGACAATCGATTGACCATTGCCGTGCCGCCCAACATTGATATCAATTTCGCCGCGCTGGTATTGATCTATGATGACAAGGGCCACATTCTTTGGCGGCAGCGCTATGTTCCCGCGCTGGAATCCCGGCTCAAGCCGGAGTGGCTGCAAAAAACCGGCTATTTCGAACTGGATACCGACACGCGCACCAGCAGCGCCGTGCTCGGCGACAATCCCAGCGCGCAGAACCGCCTGAAGGATTTTGACAGCAGCGACAGCAATGCCCTGACCCATTCCGTCGCGGTCAACCGCTACCCGGCCACCGAGCGGTTGCCGCCCCTGACCATCGTTGTGGTCGACACTATTCCGCACGAGCTGCAACGCACGGATTTAGTGTGGGAGTGGTTCAGCTATGTCCTGCTGGCCAACTTGCTCCTGGTCGTGCCGCTGTTATGGCTGGCGGCACACTGGAGTCTGCGCCCCATTAAGGATCTGGTGCAGCAAGTGCGGGAACTGGAAGGCGGCGAACGGGATCGCCTGGACGAAAACCCGCCACGGGAATTGGGCATTCTGGTACGCAATCTGAATATCCTGCTTAACAATGAGCGCCAGCGTTACCAGAAATACCGCTCCACCCTCTCTGATCTCACGCACAGCCTCAAAACGCCACTGGCGGTGCTACAGACTACCCTGCGCTCACTGCGCACGGGACGCGAAAACAATATTGAGCAAGTGGAACCCATCATGCTTGAACAGATAAGCCGTATCTCCCAGCAGATCGGTTATTATCTCCATCGCGCCAGCGTCCATTCGGATCACAATGTCCTGAGCCGCGAGCTGCATTCGGTACCAGCCCTGCTGGACAGCCTGTGTTCAGCCCTGAACAAGGTCTATCAGCGTAAAGGCGTGTCAATCACGCTGGATATCTCCCCCGAACTGACGTTCATCGGCGAGAAAAATGATTTTATGGAAGTCATGGGCAATATTCTCGACAACGCGTGCAAATACTGCCTGGAGTTCGTCGAAATTACCGCCCGCGCCAATGAAAACGAACTGCATCTGCTTATTGGCGACGATGGCCCCGGAATCCCGGCCTCCAAGCGCGAGTTGATTTTCCAACGCGGCCAGCGCGCCGATACCTTGAGGCCCGGACAAGGACTGGGTTTGTCCGTGGCGGCGGAAATTCTCGAACAATATGACGGCGACATCGTCGTGGGAGAAAGTACCCTGGGCGGCGCCCTGGTGGAAGTCATCTTCAAGCGCCAGCAGGGTTACCAGGACGATTGACGCCAACCCATTATTCTCCACTGCCGCAACGTGAGGTATGGCGGATATACGCCATGGTCCGGCGATAACCGGATCAGTTCTGGAAATACCAATAACCGCTATTGATAAGGGTTGTCAGTAACGCCAGAAACGACGGATCCTCCAGCGCGCCATGCAACTGGTTAGCCGAAACCTGGTAATCCCGGGCCAGTGCCGCCAAAGCTTCCGGTCGATCAGTGACGATGGGTTCGCCATTGACATAATACCTCGCGCCGACTTTGAGTACCCGTAACCCGCCCAACCGTAGCAGGCTCTCGCCTTGTTGCAGTAAATCAAAGACCTCGCCCGGTTGGTAAGGAGGTTCGGGGGGCGCCAGGTCCAGCTCGTGGCGTGATTGGGAAATAAATTCGCCAAACCATTGATTGAACTGTTCCGGTTGGGCTATTAACTCTATCATCATCGCACGCAAGCGGTCGATTTCCGCCGGCAGTATTTCGGCCGGCTCAGCACGGGACGCGATTTGGGGGTCGGTGTATCGTAAACCGCCCAACTCCTGGGCCAGCAGATAATCGGCGAAACCGCTTATCAGTTCACGGCTGTTCGGCGCCCGGAAACCAACGGAATAATTTAAGGCGTTTTCCCGGGAGTAGCCTTCGTGGGGAAAGCCGGGGGGGATGTAAAGGAGATCGCCGGGCTCCATTTCTTCATCGATAATGGCTTTAAACGGATCCACTTGCAGCAGATCGGGATGGGGGCAATGCTGTTTCAGCGGTTTTTTTTCACCGACCCGCCAATGTCGTCGCCCGACACCCTGGATGATGAAAACATCGTACTGATCGACGTGCGGACCCACGCCGCCCCCCGGCACGGCGAAAGACACCATCAGGTCATCAATGCGCCAGTCAGGTAATTGACGAAACGACCGCAGCAGCGCGGCGGAAGGTTCATGCCAGTGATCGACCCCCTGAACCAGCAGCGACCAGTCATTTTCCGCCAGATGGTCAAAGCTGGCGAATGGCCCGTGGCTGACCTCCCATCGGCCTTTGTTATGGCTTACCAGGCGGCTTTCGACTTCGGTTTCCATGGCAAGCCCGGCCAGTTCATCCGGTGAAAGCGGATCTTTGAAGTTTTTAAAAGCGCGTTTGATGATAACCGGTTGTTGTTGCCAGTAACGCTGTAAGAAATCTGGCCAGTCGATATCGAGTTGGTAATCCATAGCCTGTTTTCTACCGAAAAGGACCCAAGGGGGAGTCTATACTCGTCATACTTCATGTTGCCTCTTTGAAGGGGGGATCCGCTCCCGACGAATGTGTCGCCCACTTACCGCCGCGATGCAACCCGAAGTAGATAGAGTATAACGGAAGAGGGGGGCACCGGCGGGGTATTTTATCAGGTGCGCCGTAAAACCCCGACCTCCAGGACGGGGAGGATGTCAACGACTCGTCATCGACCACGTCGCGGCGCGACAGTCAGCGGGACTTGGCAATACCGTCTTACGATTTTTGAACCAAATTTTTCGCCCTTAACGCATTCAACTCGGCGATACGCATGATAACCTGCACCGCCTGTTCCATGCCGTCCTGGGATGCGAATTCATGCTTGCCATGATAGTTATAGCCGCCGGTGAACAGGTTTGGACAGGGCAACCCGCGAAACGACAACTGTGCGCCGTCGGTACCGCCGCGAATGGGCTTCATCACCGGTTCAATGCCGTTATCCCGCATGGCCTGCTGGGCCAGCTCGATGACATGGGGGAATTTCGCCACCTTGTCATGCATATTGTAATAGCTGTCTTCAATCGTCAGCTCAATATAGCAATCCGGCCGCAGTCCTTTGCCCACCTCCTCGGCCACATTCAGCATAAACTGCTTGCGGGCCGCGAAACGCTGCTTGTCAAAATCTCGCACGATGTAATGCATCTCCGCCCGATCGACATTGCCCTTCAAGCTGTTGAGATGGTAAAACCCTTCATATCCCTCGGTGGTTTCCGGGGTTTCATTGACCGGCATCTTCTGGTGAAAGCGGGTCGCCAGCGTCAGGGCGTTGACCATCACCCCTTTGGCGGTACCGGGATGCACATTATTGCCGACAATTTTCACCAGTACCGACGCGGCGTTGAAATTCTCGAACTCCAGTTCGCCGATGCCGCCGCCGTCCATGGTATAAGCCCATTCAGCGCCGAAATGCGCCACGTCAAAATACTGCGCCCCCTTGCCAACCTCTTCATCCGGCGTAAAGGCAATACGAATATCGCCATGAGGGATTTGTTTGCCCTTAAGCCGCACCATGGCGGTGACTATTTCGGCGATACCGGCCTTGTCGTCGGCGCCCAGCAGGGTTTTACCGTCGGTGGTGATAAGGGTATGACCCAGCAGCTGGTGCAAAACGGGAAACATGACCGGCGACAAGATTTCATCGCCGTTGCCAAGGGCGATATCCCCGCCGCGGTATTTCTCCACGATTTGCGGATTGACATGCTTACCGCTGAAGTCCGGCGCGGTGTCCATATGGGAAATAAACCCGATAGCCGGCACTTTCCAGGCCACATTGGACGGCAAGGTCGCCATCAGGCAGCCGTGCTCGCTGAGCGTCACCTGCTCGAAACCCAGCGATTTCAGCTCCTCTTCCAAGGCGCGGGCCAGTTTCCATTGCCCCTCGGTACTGGGCACCTGCTTGACGCCCGGCTTGGACTGGGTATCGTGGGAAACGTAATTTAAAAATCGATCGAGTAATTTATCCATGTCATCCGCCTGTCAGGTCTCGGATATCTATTATGGGTAGCGTCGATTCGGCAAATATTGTGTCAGGTCATTTTTCGCTGTTTTGGCAAAGAAAAAAAGCCGCCACATTCTCCCCTGATGTCTCTCGCCCTGCCACGAAGGATTCAACGGCCTTTATCCCCGCTGTTTCACCAGCCCCTCGAGAAATCGTGTCACATAAGCGGGAACGCATTCGCTGGCCGGGCCGTAACAGTGCTCCTCGAATTGGCTTTCCACCTGACTGGGCTCCAGATTCAGCTCCACGGTTCTGGCGCCGTGCAAACGCGCTTCGTGGACAAAACCGGCGGCCGGATAGACGTGACCGGACGTGCCGATTGCCAGGAAATAGTCCGCGCGGGCCAGCGCCGCATAAATGTCATCCATCCCCAGCGGCATTTCGCCGAACCAGACCACATGCGGACGCAACACCGCCGGAAACTGGCAACAATGGCAGCGATCGTTTTCAGTGACGTCGCCGGTCCACTCGATGATCTGGCCGCTTTGCACGCAACGCACCTTGAGCAGTTCGCCGTGCATGTGAATGATGCGCCGGTTGCCGGCCCGTTCATGCAAATTGTCGATATTCTGCGTCACCAGCAGAAAATGATCGCCCAGTGCCTGCTCCAGTTCCGCCAAGGCGCGATGAGCGGCGTTGGGTTCGACGCCCGGTTGTTGCAATTGCCGGCGACGGGCATTGTAAAATGCCTGCACCAGTTGCGGGTCGCGCTGAAAACCTTCCGGCGTGGCCACATCCTCCACCCGATGCTCCTCCCAAAGACCGTCGGCGGCTCGGAACGTCCTGATACCCGATTCAGCGGAGATCCCCGCCCCGGTTAAAACGACAACATAAGGTTTTTTCATTTTGGTGATCGCCATAAAATCCCGATGAAAAATAGCCGATCGCAACCGTTGTTGCCTGATCCGTTTATTTTTACGAAAGCGGATTAATCGACGATGTTTACGCATGCCGCTGCTTCCTTAATGCCAATCTACTGACCACTGAGTACCCGCGCCGGATCGATGCGACTGGCGCGCCGGGCCGGGTACCAGCTCGCCAGCAGACTGAGCAGCAACGCGGTACAGAGCACCACGGCCACATCCAGCCAATGCAGTTCGGTGGGCAGAAAATCGATATAATAAATATCGCCGGAAAGCAACTTGTGGCCCAACACATGTTCAATACCCTTTATCAACGCGGTTAAATTCAACGCCACCGCCACGCCGACCACCACACCGCTGACGCTGCCGGTCAGACCCGCCAGCAAACCGTACCAGATAAAAATAGCACGGGTCAGCCGGTCTTTAGCCCCCAAGGTGCGCAAGATGGCGATATCCTCGCTCTTATCTTTTACCGCCATGACCAGTGTGGAGACAATGTTGAAACAGGCAACGCCTATAACCAGTACCATCGCCAGGTACATAATCGCCCGGATCATCTGGATATCGCGATACATATAACCGTAGGTGCCGATCCAACTGCGGATATAAACATAACTGCGGGTGACCTCGCCGGCATCCCGCACCAGCTTGTTGGCGATAAAGGGATTGTCCACCTTGATGGCGATACCGCCGATGTCCTGGCCCATATCCAGGTAAGACTGCGCGTCGGCCAGCGGCACCATGGCGAAGCTATGGTCAAGCTGGCCGCTAAGCGCCAGGATCCCGCTGACCTGCAAACGGATCCGTTTAGGCTCCAGCAGTTTCTTTTGCGGATCGCTATTGGGGATCATGATAGTCAACCAGTCGCCCCGTTTGACATTCAGCGCCTGCGCCACGCCCTGACCAATGATAACCTGGTGTTTGCCGGCGGCGAAGGTCGCCCAGGCGCCATCTTGCACAAATTTCGGCAAAGCGCTCAGGCGGGATTCCTGTTGCGGATTCACCCCTCGAACTTCCACGGCCTTGAGTTTATCATCCCGCTCAATGAGTCCGGTGAAATTAACGTAAGGCGCCGCCGCCACGATACCCGGCACTTTTTCAATCCGGGCCAGAATAGCCGGCCAGTCGGTAAACGGCGGATTAACCGGGGAGATCTCCCCGTGAGGCACCACCGCCAGAATCCGGTTATTCAGCTCGCGCTCGAAACCGTTCATGGCGGACAGGCCGATAATCAATACCGCCACCCCCAGCGCGATACCGATGGTGGAGATAACCGAAATCAGCGACACCATTCCGCCGCGCCGCCGCCCCCGGCTAAAACGCAGCGCTATCTGCAATGAAAGCGGCACGCCAATCATGCCTGCGCTCCCAGTAAATCGCCGTCCGTCCACAATTTCCCATCGCGCATTTCCAGTTGCCGGTTAAGCCGCCGCGCCAGATGCAAATCATGGGTGACCACCAGAAACGCCGTCCCCTGACGCATATTCAGCTCGCCCAGCAATTCAAAAATACTGTCGGCGGTACGTTGATCCAGATTGCCGGTGGGTTCATCCGCCAGTACCAGCGCCGGATGGTTCACCAACGCCCGGGCGATGGCCACCCGCTGGCGCTCGCCGCCGGACAATTCGGCGGGGCGGTGTCTGCCGCGTTTTTCCAGGCCCACCGACGCCAACATGTCGTGCGCCGCCTCGCTGGCCTGTTGCGGCTGGACGCCGCCTATCAGCAACGGCATGGCGACATTTTCCAGAGCGGTAAAATCAGGCAGTAAATGATGGAACTGATAGATAAACCCCAGACGGCGGTTGCGGACTTCCGCCCGGGCTTGCGACGACAGGTCGCCAAGCCGGCGTCCCTCGAAAATCACCTCGCCGGCGGTGGGCTGATCCAGACCGCCGAGCAAATGCAGCAAAGTGCTTTTTCCTGAGCCGGAACTGCCGACTATCGCCATCATCTCGCCGGTTCGCAGCGAAAAGGTCACGTCGCGCAGGACGTCGGTGAACAGATGGCCTTCCTGGTAACGCTTGCTCAATTGGTTACACTGCAATAAAAGTTCATGATTATTCATAGCGTAAAGCCTCAGCGGGATGAACGGCGGCCGCGCGCCAGGAAGGATACAGCGTGGATAACAGCGCCACCGCCATCGCCGCCACGGCGATAACGGAGACCTGCAAAGGATCGATTGCCACCGGCAGGGCCGCGCCGTCGAGAAAGCTGCCAATCACCGGCAACAAATTATTCAACTGCCCGGCCAGCAGCACGCCCAGGCCGGTCCCCAGCAGCGCGCCGATAATGCCGGCCCCGGCCCCCTGTACCATAAACACCAGCATCACCTGCCGGCGGGTCAAGCCGAGCGTTTGCAAAATCGCCACCTCGCCTTGTTTTTCCATCACCAGCAAACTCAGCGACGTGATGATATTGAACGCCGCCACCGCCACAATAAGACTCAGCAGCAAACCCATCATGTTTTTTTCCATGCGCACCGCCTGAAACAGCTCGCCCTGGCGCTCCCGCCAGTCTTTCCACTCCGTGCCGGGCGGTAATGGCTGCCGGCTGACGGTGTCCACCTCCAGCGGCTTGTTCAGCCACAAACGCCAACCGGTGATATTGCCCAGCGGATAGCGCATCAGGCGGGAAGCGTCTTGCTGGTTAACCAACAATTCGTATCCGTCCACCTCGCTGTTGGCGGCGAACGTGCCGGCGACGGTAAACAACCGTTGGCTGGGAATACGGCCCATGGGCGTGAACTGGCTGGCGCCCGGCACCATCACGCGCACCGGGTCGCCGCGTTTGACGCCCAGTTGGCTGGCGAGCTGCTCGCCCAAAATCACTTGATAACCACCCGGTTGCAGCGCATCCATGCCGACATTGGACAGATAACGGGCCAGAGGCTCCGGATCGCCGGGGTTGACGCCCAACATAACGCCTACCGCCACGCTACGGGCGCTTTGCAATACCACATCGCCAGTGGTCAAGGGGGCCACTTGCCTTACGCCGGAAAGTCTTTCTGGCACCGAGGCGGGAATACGTTTAGGATCCAGCGAACCCTGAGGGGTGGTAAGCAGCGCCTGCGGCATAACCCCGAGAATGTTATTCTCCAGTTCGCGCTCAAAACCGTTCATCACCGAAAGCACGGTCACCAGCGCCATGACGCCGAGAGTAATGCCGATGGTGGAAAGCCAGGAGACGAAACGCCCGAATCGGTCCGATGCCCGTCCGCGCATGTAGCGCAGGCCGATATATAATGCGACAGGTTGATACATGGAATTCCGTTTGGATGCGGTTGCCAAAGCAAAGTGATCAAGGATAATAAAGTGTCGTGCCGTTTAAGGGAACCATTAACCATCGCCGAAACCGGCTTTTATTCTTGTCTGGTCGCCGAACATACGCCATCATGCCTGGCGCGCAACCGCTTCGCCACAGGCCGTGCTGAAAAGGCCGTCAAACGCAAGAGAAGAGATCTGACCACTGTTTATGTCCGAACACTATCGTTATAACTTACCCGCACGCCCCGGTGAGCGGCGAGTACTGGGCCAGTTGACCGGCGCCGCCTGCGCGGTGGAGTGCGCCGCCATTGCCGAACGCTATGCCGGTCCCGTCATGCTCATCGCCCCCGATATGCAAAACGCCCTGCGTCTGCATGACGAAATCCGCCAGTTTACCCGTCAGCCGGTCATTACCCTGCCCGACTGGGAAACCCTGCCTTACGACAATTTTTCCCCGCATCAGGAAATTATTTCCGATCGGTTATCCACGCTCTATCAATTACCGGGCATGGAACGCGGGATCATTATCCTGCCGATCAACACACTGATGCAACGGGTATGCCCCCATTCGTTTCTCCACGGCCATGCCCTGGTGATGAAAAAGGGCCAGCGCCTATCGCGCGACAGACTGCGCGGGCAGTTAGAACAGGCCGGCTACCGGGCCGTTGACCAGGTGCTGGAGCATGGGGAATTCGCCACCCGGGGCGCCCTGCTCGATTTGTATCCCATGGGGAGCGAGGAGCCCTACCGGATCGATTTTTTTGACGACGAGATAGATAGCCTGCGAATTTTTGACGTGGACAGTCAGCGAACACTGCAAGAAGTTGCGCGAATAGATCTGCTGCCGGCCCATGAATTTCCCACCGATAAGGCCGCCATTGAACTGTTTCGCAGCCAATGGCGTGAGTTATTCGAAGTCCGGCGCGACGCGGAAAACATTTATCAGCAGGTCAGTAAAGGCACGCTGCCGGCCGGTATTGAGTACTGGCAGCCGCTATTTTTCAGCGAACCGCTGCCGGCGCTGTTTAGTTATCTGCCGGCCAATACCCTGCTTATCAATACCGGCGACCTGGACACCGGCGCCCAGCGGTTCTGGCAGGACATCTGCCAACGTTATGAAAGCCGCGGCGTCGACCCGATGCGGCCGCTAATGGCGCCGGAAACGCTGTGGCTGCGGGTCGATGACCTGTTTGGCGAGCTGAAAGCCTGGCCGCGGGTTCAGATGACCGGCGAGGCGCTGGCCGACAAATCGCTGAATGTCAATTTGGATTACCAGGTCCTGCCCGATCTGGCGGTGGATGCCCAGAGCAAGGCGCCGCTGGACAAATTGCGCCGGTTTTGCGAGCAGTTCGACGGCCGGATCGTGTTTTCAGTGGAAAGCGAGGGCCGGCGGGAAACGCTGCAGGAGTTATTGGCCCGCATTAAACTGGGCCCCCGCCTGATAGACAGGCTTGACAAGGCCGAACAAGCCGGCAGCTATCTCATCATCGGCGCCAGCGAGCGCGGCTTTATCGATAACTACCACGGCATTGCCCTTATCTGCGAAGGGGATCTGCTGGGGGAACGGGTCAGCCGCAGGCGTCAGGACAACCGTCGGACCATCAATGCCGATACGCTTATCCGCAACCTGGCGGAACTGCGCCCAGGCCAGCCGGTGGTGCATCTGGAACACGGCGTGGGTCGCTATGCCGGCATGACAACCCTGGAAGCCGGCGGCATTAAGGCGGAATACCTGATTTTGAATTATGCCGGCGATGACAAACTGTATGTGCCGGTTTCCTCGCTGCATCTGATAAGCCGCTATGCCGGGGGTACGGAAGAAAACGCGCCGTTGCACAAACTTGGCGGCGATGCCTGGACCCGCGCCCGCCAAAAAGCGGCGGAGCGGGTACGCGATGTCGCGGCCGAACTGCTGGATATCTATGCCCAGAGAGCGGCCAAAGTAGGCTTCGCCTTTCGGCACAACCGCGAGAATTACCAACTCTTTTGCGAGGGTTTTCCTTTCGAACCCACCCCCGATCAGGCTCAGGCCATCAACGCCGTGCTTGGTGACATGTGTCGACCGCTGGCCATGGATCGCCTGGTGTGCGGCGATGTGGGGTTCGGCAAAACCGAAGTGGCGATGCGAGCCGCGTTTCTGGCCATTGAAAACCACAAGCAGGTGGCGGTACTGGTACCCACGACTCTGCTGGCGCAGCAGCATTTCGATAATTTCCGCGATCGCTTCGCCAATTGGCCGGTGCGCATCGAGATGATTTCGCGGTTTCGCAGCGCCAAAGATCAAGCCCAGGTGCTGGAAGACACCGCCGAGGGCAAGGTGGATATCCTGATAGGCACGCATAAACTCTTGCAAAACGATATCCGCTGGCGCGATCTCGGCCTGCTCATCGTGGACGAGGAACACCGTTTCGGCGTGCGCCACAAAGAGCGCATCAAGGCAATGCGCGCCGACGTGGATATCCTGACCCTGACCGCCACGCCCATCCCGCGTACCTTGAATATGGCAATGAGCGGCATGCGCGATTTGTCGATTATCGCCACGCCGCCGGCTCGCCGTTTGGCGGTGAAGACCTTTGTCCGCGAATACGATAGCCTGGTGGTACGCGAGGCTATCCTGCGCGAAGTGTTGCGCGGCGGCCAGGTCTATTATCTGTATAATGATGTGGAAAATATCGAAAAGGCCGCCCGCCGCCTACAGGATTTGGTGCCGGAGGCCCGTATCGCCATTGGTCACGGCCAAATGCGCGAGCGGGACCTGGAACGGGTGATGAACGATTTCCACCACCAGCGTTTCAATGTGCTGGTCTGCACCACCATTATCGAAACCGGCATTGATATCGCCAATGCCAATACCATTATTATCGAACGGGCCGATCATTTCGGCCTGGCGCAGTTGCATCAATTGCGCGGACGGGTCGGGCGTTCCCACCATCAGGCTTATGCCTATTTGCTGACGCCGCCGCCCAAGGCCATGAGCCAGGATGCGCACAAACGGCTGGAGGCCATAGCCTCCCTGGAGGATTTGGGCGCCGGTTTCGCCCTGGCGACCCATGATCTGGAAATCCGCGGCGCCGGCGAACTGCTTGGAGAAGACCAAAGCGGCCAGATGGAAACCGTCGGGTTTTCGCTGTATATGGAACTATTGGAAAGCGCGGTGGATGCGCTGAAAGCCGGCCGGGAACCTTCGCTGGAAGATCTGACCAACCAGCAAACCGATGTCGAGCTGCGCATGCCCGCCCTGCTGCCGGAAGATTTTATCCCGGACGTCAATACGCGCCTGTCGTTTTATAAGCGTATCGCCAGCGCTCGGGATGAGCGGGAAATCGAGGAACTGAAAGTGGAGCTTATCGACCGTTTCGGCCGACTGCCCGACCCGGCCCGGCATCTGCTGGATATCGCGGTATTACGGCAGTTGGCCCGCACACTTGGCATCAAACGCATTGAGGGCAATGAAAAAGGCGGCTTCCTGGAATTCAGCGAGAAAAACCGCGTGGATCCCGGCTATCTTATCGGCTTGTTGCAGCAGGATCCCAGAACCTACCGCCTTGATGGGCCGACTCGGTTGAAATTCGTCAAGCCGTTGTCCGAGCGGCCCGCCCGCCTTGAGTCCATTCGCCAATTGCTGGAAGACTTACACAGGCATTGCCTGCCGGCCTGAGGATAGCGCGCCGAGGCGCGGCCGTTACGGTTGGCGGACGTTCGCCCGTTTCGCCGCCGGCGCTGTGGGCTAACGCCGGTGGGTCCGCTGGTCCCGCCGGCCAGCGTTGTCTGCTGAATCGGCGGGTCCATGGCCGCGGCCCGGAAAAGGCGGTGTGGCGCGCATCAGGCGCCGGTCTGTTTGTTCAGATCCAGGCGCCCTTGGCTGTCCAGCGGGATCTTGGCGCCGGGATCGTGATCCATGCGGATTTTACCCTGCTCATCGCCGATTTTATAAGTGACGTCATAGCCAAGCAGTTTTTGCGACTTATCGTATACCGTTTCGCAGCGCTGCTGATTGGTGGTGTAGGTGTCATTATCCTGCATGCGGCCCTGGAGTTGATTACCCGTGTAACCGCCCGCCAGGGCGCCGGCGACCGTCGCCACATCCCTACCGTGCCCGCCGCCGAACTGATGGCCCAATACCCCGCCCGCCACGGCGCCTATCAGGGAACCGGCGATTTTGTTTTCGTCCTGCACCGGCCGGCGATGGGTAACCGTGATGGTACGGCACTGCTGGCGGGGGGTTTTGACGGTTTCATTGATAGGCGTGGCCGTTACGACTTGCGCATACTTGGGACCGGAGGTAAAAACATCCAGCCCGGCGACCGCCGCAACACCTGAAGCCGCCACAATACCTATGCCGACGCCGGCTAACAACGATTTATTCATGGCAAGTTCTCCTTGAATCAATGCGCGCACCGCTCCGATAACAGAGGCATGGCCCCGGTCGTCCCCGGACGAGACGCCGCGAGCGGCGCCAAACTGCCGTTCCGGGCCGGGACGGCTGGCGCGCGCTTTACGCCCCGGTAAGGTGGAGTCTGCCCGGTCATGTCAATATCGGCAATCAGACGAACGGCTAAAAATGGCGTTTAACATCGCGGTAACAGTAATTTTGAGAGAATTCTGAATCGATTTCCGTCCCTGATGGCTATTTTATGCTGACGCCAGCTGATTTCCGGCCGGCAAATGGCATCAGTGCAGTTTAAGATGCGGTCGAATAACCCGGTTGATACGGCCGACCAGCATCATCAATCCGGTTTTGACCATGCCGTGCAGGGCGATTTGGTGCATGCGGTACAAGGAGATGTACACCGCCCGGGCAATGCGTCCTTCGATCATCATGGAGCCGCGCATCAAATTGCCCATCAGGCTGCCGACGGTGCTAAACCGTGAAAGGGAAACCAGAGAGCCATGATCGCGGTAAACGTAGCGCTTCAGCGGCTTTGTTTGCAGAATCGCCAAGATATTGCCATATGCCAGGGTCGCCATTTGATGGGCCGCCTGGGCGCGCGGCGGAACGGGCCGGCCATTTTCCTGTGGACAGGAGGCGCAATCGCCGATGGCGAAAATAAACGGATCCCGCGTGGTTTGCAATGTCGCTTTCACCGCCAGTTGGTTGGCGCGATTGGTCTCCAAACCGGCGATATCCCGCATAAAGTCCGGCGCCTTGATACCGGCCGCCCAGACCATCAGTTCCGCCGGGATCCGTTCGCCGTCCTTGGTGGTCAGTCCATCGGGCTCGGCGCGGGTGATTGTGGTGCCGGTCAACACCCTTACGCCCATTTTCGTCAATTCCTGGTGCGCGGCGGAAGAAATCCGCGTCGGCAAAGCCGGCAAGATACGTTCTCCAGCCTCAATCAGCGTCACATTCAACGCCTGATTGTCGATTTTTTCAAAACCGTAGCCATGCAGTTCCTGGACGGCATTGTGCAATTCCGCCGACAGTTCGACGCCGGTCGCGCCGCCGCCGACAATGGCGATATTGACACGCTCGTTAACACTGGACTGGCTTGAGAAACGCAAAAACCGGTTGAGCATTTTATTATGGAAATGCTGCGCTTGCGCCGGATTATCCAGAAATATGCAATGTTCCTTAACGCCGGGAGTGCCGAAATCATTGGAAACGCTGCCCAGGGCCACGACCAGAATGTCATAGTCCAAATAACGTACCGGAACCAGCAGTTCGCCGGCACTGTCACGGATCTCGTCCAGCCGGCAGGTTTTCCTTTCGCGATCGATATCGCTTAGCGTACCCAGTTGAAAATGGAAATGGTGGTTATGGGCATGGGCCAGGTAACTGATGGCGTCGACGCCTTCATCCAGCGAACCGGTCGCCACCTCATGCAATAGCGGTTTCCATAGATGGCTGTGGTTACGATCCACCAGGGTGATTTCCGCCCGGCCCTTACGGCCAAGCCGGTTGCCCAGCCGGGTTGCCAACTCCAGACCGCCGGCGCCGCCGCCGATGATGATGATTTTTTTCAGCATTGAAGACAAATCAACCTCCAAATGTAAACCAAACGTTAAGTAAAGATAATGAATATCCTTATATTACACATGGTTACGTTACTTTGATTTTCCTAAAGGCAAGATTAACACGTCAGGTCATTTGGTCATACCAAAATTGATATATATCAATTCATACTCAAACTTTTTTGAGTTGCATCGCGTCGGCAAGCGGGATAAGCGGGATAAGCGGGATAAGCGGGATAAGCGGCTGATGTTACGCTAACGGAGGGATCACGCAAGATAAAGCTTCGCCAATGGACAAAAAGAACCCTCGGCATCTTGCATAAGACGCCGCTTGAGAGAACGCCATCGACGCCTGTTCGGCGATCGCCAGCTAGCCCAACGCTTTAAACGCCTGGATGCGCGCCAGATGCGGCGAGATACTCTTGAACTTGTGGGTTTGTTCCTCGTCCCAGATAATCTCGTAATAAGGCTTGAGCACATCGGCGCTGCGCTGGCTATTGAGGGCCTCGTCATGTCTTGATAACACCGTCAGACAGCGATCGCGGTTTTTTTCACGAAAATTCTCCACGCACTTGGTGGCGATGTCCAGATACTCTTCCGGCCTGTCGATTTTGCCGGGCATGTTTTCCTCGGGAAACAGATTGGGGTTGAAGATAACCTGGCGGATATCGCACAAAAAGCCGATACGCTCCGCCCAGAACCCTCCCAGTCCCACGCCGCAAATAAGAGGACGCTCGTCGTCGGTCAATTGCTGCATCTTATCGACTTCTTTAAGCAGATGCTGCATATCATGCCGCGGGTGGCGGGTACTGTAACTGATCAGTCGAACATCGCTATCGATAAACTGCAATTGCAGCACCTTTTCATGATTGCCGGGACTCGTTGAATCAAAACCGTGCAAATAGATGATCATCTCAACCCTCTTCTCAATACAGTCCGGTCGCTGATTTACCCGATGTCTCTCCTGTTGCGGCCACGACATCCGCCCTTGCCGACCCCTACCCCCCGGCGGCCCGCACTTTGTAAGCGAAGGCGCTTGCCGACCGGGGCAATAGGGACCCCGCCGGGCCTTGCTTATCGGCCACGGGATCCCGCCATCACTGCCGCTGCTCGGCCCAAAGCTGCGACAGCAAGCCGAGCTGCCTATGGGCTTGCCGCCATCTGACCGAGCCCGTCAAGGCGTTTCGAGAACAGATTCCGTGATGGTATAACGCCCCCAGGCCTTCAACATTGATCGGCGACAGGTTATCCAGCACCGATACCGCGCCGACACGGTTGTTGCAAACCAGAATCATATCGCAACCGGCGGCCAAAGCCGCCCGGGCCCGCTCGTCGTAGCCACCCAGTACCGCCGCGCCCGCCATGGACAGATCATCGGAAAAAACGATGCCTTTAAATCCCAATTCCTGCCGCAACACCGTTTTTAACCAAAAGGGGGAACCGCTGGCCGGATTGGGATCCGCCCGGGTGTAAACGACATGGGCCGGCATCACGGCGTGCAGGGCGCCACGACGGATCAACTCGGCGAATACCCGCATGTCTTCGGCGCAGATCTGCGCCAACGGCCGATCATCCGCCGGGGTTTCCTTATGGGAATCGGCCGTTACGGCGCCATGTCCCGGAAAATGTTTACCGGTGGCCCGCATACCGGCTTCATGCATGCCCGCGATAAAACTTTCCGCCAGAACGATCGCCTCGTCCGGCCGATGATGGAACGCCCGTTCACCGATGGCGGCGCACCCGTGGCCGATATCCAAGACCGGTGCAAAACTGATATCGATATCCATGGCGATCATTTCCGCGGCCATCAGCCAGCCGGCCTCGCGCGTCAATCGCAGCGCCTCGGGCATTTCACGCAGGGCCGCGTAGGCCTGGGCGGCCGGCAAACGGGTAAACCCCTCTTGAAACCGCTGCACCCGGCCGCCTTCCTGATCGACCGCCACCACCAGGCGTTGCCGAGAAACGCGCCGGATATCCTTGACGAGCGCCGCCAGCTGTTGCGGGTCAGCGTAATTCCGGCTAAAAAGGATCAGGCCGCCCACTAACGGATGCTGCAATATTTCACGTTCTTCATTATCCAGCTCATAGCTGGCGACATCCAACATCAACGGGCCCACGGCCACCTCAAATCGTATTCCATGTTTAGACGCGATAGCTCGCATGACGAGTATAGGCTATATCTTTCCCCCGCCCAAAGAGCCGTGCCGCCTCAACCCGGCAAAGCCAGCGCCCGGCGAAAAGGCATTCCTTGTATCAGGTAGGTTTCGCAACCGGTTTGCCGCCAGCGCGCTTCATGCCATAGCAGCATCAAATAGTCGGCCCAGGGCCGCCAGGCGGCGATGTGTCGTTGCAACACCGCCAGCGGATAACCGCCGGACCCGCCAAGATAAGCGGCCAGAAACGCGGCCTGCCCGGACTCATCGACGGCGTTGCCGCTAAACAGCGCCGCCAGTTCCAGCGCGATGTCACCGTCACTGGCATATTCCCAATCGATAAAACACAACGCGCCGTCAAGGGGTTGTACCACATTGGCGGCATGCAAATCCATGTGCAGAAGTGCCATTTGCAGGGACGCCGGCGTGCGGCAATGCAGCAAACGGCGATGCAGCCGCAACCAGGCCGGATTGTGTCTGGCCGGGTCGGTGGCCTGCCAGTAGCGGACAAAACGGGCCTGCAGCGCCAGAGGATAACCGCTGCGCGGCAAACGGTGCAACTGCCGCAGCCGCCGGGCCAGCGCCCCGTCCGTCCAAACCCGCCGCCATTGTTCGGCGGTGGGAGTATCGCCGGCCACCCATTCCACCAGCGACCAGCGGGGGGTCAATAACGCCGGACGCGGCGCCAACCCGCTGGAGGACACATGGCGGAGAATACGGTATTCGCGGCGGCCATCCGCCCCCAACAAGGTTTTTTCGGCTGAAACGGCGCGGGCCAGCCAGTCGCCGCCGCCCGTGCGTATGCGAAAGCTTTGCCCGGTCAGACCGTTTATCGGTTCCACGCGGCAATCGGCCAGAATAGGGGCGGGCGACAACCGGGACAGCGCCGCCATCAATTCGGGATTATTGCTGATCCTGCGTCGCTCCCTTTCCCGACCAGATGATCTCGCCGGTTTGCACCAGCATCAATTGCATATCCAACTCCGGCAGTTTGGCGTCGCCATCGGCGGTAGTGTATAAAACGTACTGGGCATTGACGTACCGGGCCAACCCCATCGCCTTGCCGCGCGATTCCAGACTATCTTCCGCCGACAATCCCAGCGCCTGCCTGGCCGAGGTCAATTGCGCCTGGCTGACAATCTTAAACGTGGCGTTCGACGCCAAGGCATTGTACAGCGCATCGGTCGCTTTGGCGGTCTGTAGGCTGCCGTTGGTATTATTTTTTATGGTATTAATGAGTAATACGCTACCCGGCGCGATCCCCTGGGTCGCGAGCATCTGTTGCACCAGCGGCGCGACGCTGGATTGCCAGTCGATGGTGACAAGCTTCGGCGGGGTCGGTACCCGTGATACCGGAGGGGGCGCCGACGGTTGCGATGGGGGCGGCTGTACCGGTTCGATGGGCGCAGGCTGCTGCTTTGGAGGGCGCGTGACGCACCCGGCCAGAACCAGGGCGGCGAGCAGAACAAAGGGGAACTTTTTCATTGTGGTTCACTCTAGCAGGATTCATAGATAAAGGTAGAGCCGGACCCGCCGGGCCTTAAGGTTGCCGGTAAAGGACTCGACCGTCACCGTCCCGCCGGCCGGAATCGACAAGGTTTGCACCGGGGGAAACGGCAGGATATCCAGACCTTGCCGATCGTACCAATAAAAACGGTAATGGATCGTTACCGGATGGGACTGGCCGTTGCGGATGGCGGCATAGGCCCGTTTGCGTCCCTGGACATCGCCGATGGCGGGACGATCAGCGGTGATGCCCGCCGTCGCCACCGACGAGTCCATCACGAGGGATTGCCGGTTATCGATGTTCAGGATCGGATGGCCGCCGCAACCGGCCAGCAACGGCAGGCAAAAGGCGAGCACCCCCGCAAGGCATATGGAGCGGCGCAGACAGTTGCGCATGTGTTTCCTCGGTTAACCCGCCAAAATCGGCCCTAACGCCCGTCCGCCCAACAAATGCATATGGAGATGATAGACTTCCTGGCCGCCGTGGCGGTTACAATTGACGATCAGGCGGAAACCGTCATCGGCGATGCCTTCCTGCTCGGCGATTTTCGCCGCGGCGGTGAACATGCGGCCCAACGCGGCCTCATGGGTGGCGGTCACATCATTGACGGTGGGGATCAGGATATTAGGCACGATAACGATATGGCTGGGCGCCTTGGGAGAAATATCGCGAAACGCGGTAACCAGCTCGTCTTGATAAACGATATCGGCTGGAATTTCCCGGCGAATGATTTTGCTGAAAATAGTTTCTTCTGCCATGACATCATTCCTTGTAGCAAACAACAGTTCGTGCAAGGAGTATGAGCGACATTCCCCCCCGGTTTCAACCTCGAACGGATTTAAATCTACGCGTCATACTTCACATTGCCTGTTTACTGGCGGCGCTGGCATAGATTCCCGACAAAAATATCACACATAAGCCAAACCTCAGGGAAACACGCGGATTTCCAGCCTGCGCCGGTCCCGAAAAAGCCGCCGGCGCAGGAGGACGCCCCCTCAGGCATACTGCCGCAGATAATCGTCCATATCGGTTTTCAGGTTATCGGAACGGGTACCGAAAATGGCCTGCACGCCGGAACCCGCCACCACCACCCCGGCGGCGCCCAGTAGTCTGAGTTCGGCCTGATCGACTTTGGAAATGTCCGCCACATTGATACGTAACCGGGTGATACAGGCGTCCAGGTTAATGATATTGTCCCGACCGCCGAACGCCTTGACCAATGCGCCGGCCATCTCGGTACCCATCCGGGAAAGCGGTTGGGTACTGACGGTTTCCCGACCTGGCGTCTTTAAGTCAAATTTGACAATCATCACCCGGAACAGGGTGTAATAGATAATGGCGTAGACGGCGCCCACCAACGGGAACAGCCATATCCGGCTACTGTTGCCGCTTAGCACCACAAAATCGATGAGGCCATGGGAGAAGCTGATGCCATCGCGCATGCCGAGCAAAATGCAAATCGGGAAAGCCAGCCCGGCCAGTATGGCATGGAACACATACAAGATTGGCGCGACAAAAAGAAAAGAAAATTCGATAGGTTCGGTAATGCCGGTCAGAAAAGCGGTCAATGCCGCCGAAATCATAATGCCGCCCACTTTGGCACGATTTTCCGGTCTGGCGGAATGCCAAATGGCGATAGCCGCCGCCGGCAGACCATACATTTTGAATAGATACCCGCCGGACAATTTGCCCGCCGTGGGATCGCCCGCCATATAGCGGGGAATATCGCCGTGAAATACCTGTCCGGCGGCGTTGGTATACTCTCCCACTTGCATTTGAAAAGGCACGTTCCAAATGTGATGCAGACCGAACGGCACCAGCGCGCGTTCCACGACGCCATAAATACCGAAAGCCACCACCGGATTCTGATAGGCCGCCCACTGGGAAAAATCCTGAATGGCGGCGCCGACGGGCGGCCAGATAAAGGACAGCGCCAGGCCGAGCACGATGGCGGCCAAACCGGAAATGATCGGCACGAAACGTTTGCCCGCGAAGAAACCCAGGTATTCCGGCAGCCGGATGCGGTAAAAACGGTTGAACATATACGCGGCGATGGCCCCCGCCAAAATGCCGCCCAGCACGCCGGTGTCCGCCAGATGCTTGGTGGCGACTTCGTCGGCTGGCAGATGCAGCACCAGCGGGGCCACCACCGACAGGGTTTCGACCATGATGCCATAGGCCACCACCGCCGCCAGGGCTGAAACGCCGTCATTGTTGGTAAAGCCCAGCGCGACGCCAATGGCGAATATCAACGGCATATTGGCGAACACCGAACCGCCGGCCTGCGCCATAACATGGGAAACAACGCCGGGAATCCAGGAGAACTCCGCCGATCCTACGCCCATCAGCAGGCCGGCAATAGGCAATACCGACACCGGCAGCATCAGCGATTTACCTACTTTCTGTAGATTGGCAAATGCATTTGTAAACATAGTGATAAATGCTCCTGAGTCAATACCGCTATTTTCTCCCGCCCGGCGGCGGGCAAAGACCGCATGGGGCCTTTGTTTATCGGTTTTACACCCGCCTGTTTTGCCGTCGTCTCATGGTTGGCCGCGTGCGCCGACACATTGCCGCAAGACGACTTGAATGCGTTGGGTATAAGGAAACTGAAGGTTTGCTTTTTTACGGAGAGTAAAATAAATCAACGAAAATCAATTTGATGACAATCACGTTTCCGTATTTGCAAACCGGCCGAAAGCAGAGATACCCGTGAGCGTCGCCGAGGGTCGCTGTGCGTGGGCGCGGCGCAAGATTACCCCGAAACGCCGGGGAATACGAGTCGAAAAACGCTTTTTTCCCCTGGTGGCTTACAGGGCCCCCGCCGGCAATGGAATGCGCAACCGATGCCGCGCCCGGCCAATGCATTGGCGGGGAGGAACACGCCCCCCCTGCCCCGGCCACAGCGATTTGCGGGGGGAAACGGGTGTTCTAGTCGGCCAGGCGCGCGGGATCTACGCCAAACAGGCGGCCAAAATTGGCGGTAGTGGCCGAGGCCAGCTCCGTTATGTCAATGCCTTTGAGCGCCGCCAGATAATCGGCCACATCGCGTACATACGCCGGCTGGTTTTCTTTGCCGCGGTAAGGGACGGGCGCCAGATAGGGCGAGTCGGTTTCCACCAACAGCCGATCCAGCGGGACGTAGCGCGCCGCCTCGCGTAATGCCTCAGCTTTTTTAAACGTGATCATGCCGGAAAATGAAATATAAAACCCCAGATCGAGCAGGGCTTTTGCCGTGGCGATATCCTCGGTGAAACAATGCAGCACGCCACCGCACCTGTCGGCCCCCGCTTCGCGCAGGATGGATAATGTATCCTCCCGCGCCGAGCGGGTATGGATGATAACCGGCTTGCCCAACTCGCGGCCAATGCGAATATGTTCGCGCAGGGAGGTTTGTTGTTCAGCCTTGTTGTCCTGCTGGTAATAATAGTCCAGCCCCGTTTCGCCCAGCGCCACCACCCGCGGGTCTGCCGCCAGACAGCGCAGTTCGCCGAAGTCATAGGGTTCATCCAGATTCAGGGGATGGACGCCGCACGAAACGAGCACATCGGCCCGGGGGCCAATAAGCGCAATCATTTTGCGATAACCGGACAATGTGGTGGCCACCGCCAGCATCATGCGGACATCCCGCGCGCGGGCTTTCGTCACGACATCGGCCACATCCCGATGAAGCGTAGCGTAGTCCAGTCCATCGAGGTGGCAGTGGGAATCAACTAAAAACATCCTATCGTCCTCTACAAAGTCCAGGGAGAAAGTGGTCCGCCCGCCGCCGTCGCCTCCCAGTCGAGCAATTGTCGGGTCAGCAATAGTTCACGGTTGATGCCCGGCGCGCTTTGATATTGCCGCCGGCAATCCAGCCACCGGTGCAACAGATGATGCAGGGCCGCCGCCGTATGACGCTCGGCCAGTTCGGCCACCAGCGGTAATTGGTCCTGGTTGATGGCGTATGCGCCGGCGCCCTGTTGCCATTTCAGCGCATCGGTAAACAACCCCAACAACCAGAACACGGGGGCATCATCTTTATCTTTATTGAGCAGCGGCAACAGCGACAGCGCATCCTGTTCGGACAGCGCACGGCGCACGGCGTCGCACAGCGCCTGCCGCTGCGCCCAACGTTCTGGCCGCAGTACCGTCAGCGCGGCGACGGGCGCGCCATTGGCAATGCGCAATGCCGTGCGGGCCTGTTCCACATCATCTATGCCTTGCCGCCGCAACCAACGTAATCCGACGGATTCCTCCGGGGTCGGCAACGCGTAATACAGACAACGGCTGCGCAGCGTGGGCAGCAGACGGGCCGGTTCCCGACAGGCCAGAATAAAAAACGTCTCTTCCGGCGGCTCTTCCAGCGTTTTCAACAGCGCGTTGGCCGCCTGTTCGGTCAAGGATTCGCAGTCATCCAACCAGACCACTTTGCCGCCGCCCTGGCGGGCGCGCTCATAAAGCGGATCGATCACCTGGCGAATGCTGTCCACACCGAGACTGGTCCGGCCTTTTTCCGGCTCCGGCCGGTAAAAATCCGGATGAGTGCCCGCCAACATCAGCTGACAACTGCGGCATCGGCCGCAACTTTTGCCCCCATCCGGCCGCAGGCAAATTAGCCAGCGGCTGAGGGCATAACACAGCGATTCCCCGCCGATGCCCGGCAGGGCATGCAGTAGCAGGGCATGGTGGCCCCGGCCCGTGCGGTAGCCATCGATAATCTGACGATAAGGCGCAGTCAGCCAGGGATACCAATTCATGGCCGTGGCGCCTCTTGCCGCGCGAGCCAGCGAGCCAGCTCGGCGCGTACCGCCGCCGCGACCCGCTCCTGGTTTTGCCCGGCATCTACCGTGATAATGGCGGGGTCCTGTCCCGCCAGCTCAAGGTAACGTTGTCGGGTACGCTCAAAAAAAGCCAGGGATTGCCGCTCAATGCGATCCAGGCCACCTCGGGCGCTGGCGCGCTGTAAACCTTGTGCCGGCGGCAAATCCAAATAAAGCGTCAGGTCGGGGCGAAACGCGCCCAAGGCCAAATCGCGCAGCGTGGCCAACACCTGCGCGTCAATGCCGCGACCGCCGCCCTGATAGGCTTGAGACGACAAATCATGTCGATCGCCCACCACCCAAGCGCCGCGCGCCAGCGCCGGCTTGATCACATTTTCCACCAACTGGACCCGGGCCGCATACAGCATCAGCAATTCAGCTTTGTCGGTCACTTCATCCCCTTCGACGCCCTCTTTGATTAGCCGGCGCAATGCTTCCCCAAGCGGTGTTCCGCCCGGCTCACGGGTCATGACAATCTCCTGCACGCCGTGGCGTCGCAACGTCTCGACGACAGTTTGAATGACGGTGGTTTTGCCGGCGCCTTCCAGCCCCTCGACGACGACGAATTTACTGTCCATGGGTTTCCTTAATACTTTCGCGATAAAGCTGTACGGCTTTATTATGACTCGCTAAATTGCTGCTGAACACATGCCGGCCCTTGCCATCGGCCACAAAATAAAGATAGGTCGTTTTTTCCGGATGGGCGGCGGCCTCCAAAGAGGCCAGCCCAGGCATGGCGATGGGTGTCGGCGGCAGTCCGTGGATCTGGTAGGTATTGAAGGGCGTCGCCTCGTCGAGATCCTGACGGCTGATAACACCTTTGTAACGATCGCCCATACCATAAATGACGGTGGGATCCGTTTGCAAGCGCATCCCGAGCCGCAGGCGATTGACGAACACCGACGCCACCTTGGCCCGCTCATCGGGTACGCCGGTTTCTTTTTCGATGATAGACGCCATGATAAGCAAATCGTCCGGCGTCTTGTAGGGCAAACCGTCCGCTTTGGTTCGCCAGACATTATCCAGCGTCTTATCCATGCGCTGCCATGCCCGCTTCAATATCGCGGTATCGGCGGTCTGCGCCGTATAGAGATAGGTATCTGGATAAAAACGCCCTTCAAGGGGCAGCGTCGGATTCAGCCCTAATTTTGCCGCCAGACCATCTGGCGGCACACCGGCCAGGGTATGTTTCACATAAGGGGCTTTTGCCAGGATAGCCAGCCACTCTTTCAGGGTCGACCCCTCAATGAAACGGATGGCAAATTGCGCCTCGCGCCCGCTGACCAGCAACTCCAGCATCTGGCGTACCGTCATGCCCGGCGTGAACCGGTAAGTGCCCGCCTTGAACTTAGCCAGCCCCGGCTCCAATTGCCATAACCAGGGCAGCCAGCCGGCATGCCGCACGATATGCTGTCGCCTCAGGGCGGCCATCAGTCCTTCCCGTCCGGTGCCGGCAGGCAGGGTGAAGATCTTTTCCTCCTTGATGGACAAAGGCGCCGCGGCGAAGTGCCTGAGCTGTATCAGGCAATATGCCGCCAAAACGATCAATAGCGCCGGAATGGCGATGAAAAGCGATAACTTTTTTTTCATGCACAAACTCTGTTAGCAATTCGGTTTGAGAAAATCGAACAAGGTCCGCTCTGTGTAACTACGGTCGGCAAACCGGCTAGCGGGTAATACCGGCATTAACGCGTTGCACAGCACCAGCTCATCCGCTTCGGCCAACACTGCCGGCAAGGCATCCGTCTGGCGCAACGTAAAAGCCGAATCGGCCAGCATTGCCATGATATGCCGCCGCATGACCCCGGCTACACCAGCCTGTGACAAGGTCGGCGTGTAGACGTCCCGTCCGCGCCGCCAGAAAATATTGGCCGCGCTGCATTCCGTCACATAACCCCGGGCATCCAGCACCACCGCGTCATCGGCTTGCGCCGTTTGCGACAAATGCGCGCGGACAAGCACTTGCTCCAGCCGGTTCAGATGCTTTATTCCGGCTAACAGCGGACTACAAGCCAGCCTCACCGGACTGAGGCAAAGACAAACCCCCCTGTCACGCCATGACGGATAATGCGCCGGCATGGCACCGAGCGACATAATGCGTATCGGTGCCGAAACGCCTTCCCGTCCGTAGCCACGACCGCCGGCGCCCCGGCTGATGATGACTTTGAGTACGCCTTCGCCGGCGTGTTCCGCGACGATGCGCATTTCCCGCTCCAGTTCCGCTCGGTCGATGGCGGGAAACAGCAGGCGCTCCCCGGCTTGCGTCAGGCGGTCGAGATGATAGGGCAGCAAATCGATACCGCCGTCGCGGATCCGGGCGGTAGTGAAGAAGCCGTCGCCATAGTGGATGGCGCGATCGGTTAGCGACAAATGACGCCGGGGTTGTCCGTTTATCCAATACATATGCCACCTGTCTGCTCCGGCCGGAAACGGGACAAAAAAATGGCCCGTTTAACGGGCCATTCGGCACTTTGTGGGTTTATATTCTGCGAAACACCAGTGAACCATTGGTGCCGCCGAAACCGAAGGAATTACACAATGTGTATTCCATACCGGCAACATGGCGGGCTTCATGAGGCACGTAATCCAAATCGCAATCCTCGCTGGGATTATCGAGATTGATGGTGGGCGGAATAGCCTGATCGCGCAGGGCCAAAACGCTGAAAATCGCTTCAATGGCGCCGGCCGCGCCCAGCAGGTGGCCGGTCATCGACTTGGTGGAGCTGATCATGACCTGGCGGGCGTACTCTTTAAACACCGCTTTCACGGCAAAGGTTTCCGCTTTATCGCCTACCGGCGTCGACGTTCCATGCGCATTAATATAATCGATTCTGGCCGGAACGATACCCGCATCACGCAGCGCGTTTTCCATCGCCATCGCCGCGCCCGCGCCATTTTCCGGCGGCGCGGTCATATGGTAGGCATCGCTGCTCATGCCGAAACCCACCAGCTCCGCATATATTTTGGCGCCGCGTTTCCTGGCATGCTCGTATTCTTCCAACACCATAACCCCGGCGCCGTCCCCCAGCACAAAGCCGTCGCGATCCCGATCCCATGGACGGCTGGCGGCCGTGGGATCGTCATTGCGGGTCGACAATGCGCGCGCGGCGCCGAAACCGCCGATGCCCAGCGGCGTGCTGCCTTTTTCCGCCCCGCCGGCCAACATGGCGTCCGCATCGCCATAGGCGATAATCCGCGCGGCATGGCCAATGTTATGGACGCCGGTGGTACAGGCGGTGGCGACGCAAATACTGGGGCCGCGCAATCCGCACATGATGGACAGATGGCCGGCAATCATATTGACGATGGTGGAGGGAACGAAGAAGGGGCTGATTTTGCGCGGCCCGCCATTGATAAGCGCGCTGTGGTTTTCCTCAATTAGGCCCAGTCCGCCAATACCGGAGCCGATGGCGGCGCCGACCCGCACGGCGTTTTCCTCGGTAATGGCCAGTCCGGAATCCCGCAGCGCCTGTATCCCGGCGGCAATGCCATACTGGATGAAAATATCCATCTTGCGCGCGTCTTTGCGCGAGAGATATTCGTCGCTGTTAAAATCTTTTACTAAGCCCGCAAATCGCGTTGCAAAGGCAGTAGTATCAAAATGGTCGATCGGGCCAATGCCACTCTGTCCGGCAAGGAGCGCGCTCCACGTAGATTCTACGGTATTGCCAACAGGAGACAACATGCCGAGTCCGGTCACAACTACTCGACGCTTAGACACGCTTGTCCTCCACGGAGGGATAAATATGAGACTGTGGGACAAAAAACTTAGGCGGTCGAGTGACCGCCTAGGGATGTTCGCTTACTGTTGGCTGGCTTGAATAAAATCAATCGCTGCCTGAACAGTAGTGATTTTCTCAGCTTCTTCGTCCGGAATCTCAGTGTCGAATTCTTCTTCCAGCGCCATTACCAGCTCAACAGTGTCGAGGGAGTCAGCGCCGAGGTCATCAACGAAGGAAGCGTTGTTGGTCACTTCTTCCTTCTTAACACCCAGTTGCTCGGCGATGATTGCCTTAACGCTTTCTTCGATAGTGCTCATACTCTTAAATTTCCTATCAAAACTCGCTTTCGCGATGGTTTTCGTAGTGTATAAAATGTTGAAAAAGATGCAACTAAATCCCGGCTGGTCAAACCACGATTTTATGCTATTTTGCGGTTTTTACCACAAATAACGCAAATGATTTTCGTGCTTTTTACAGCATATACATGCCGCCATTGACATGTATCGTTTCGCCGGTAATGTATGCCGCTTCGTCGGAAGCGAAAAAAGCAACAGCACTGGCCACTTCACCGGGGTCGCCGAGACGGTTGGCCGGTATCCGGGAGAGAATGTCCGCCCGGTGTTCCTCGGTCAGCGCCTCGGTCATGTCCGTCGCGATAAATCCCGGCGCCACCACATTGACGGTGATGCCGCGCGAGGCCACTTCGCGCGCCAGGGATTTGCTAAAACCGATCAGTCCGGCCTTGGCGGCGGCGTAATTCGTTTGTCCGGCATTGCCCATCGCCCCGACAACGGAACCGATGGTGATGATTCTGCCATAGCGCTTTTTCATCATCGCCCGCATGACCGCTTTGGACATACGGAACACCGAGGTCAGATTAGTATCAAGGATAGCCTGCCATTCCTCATCTTTCATGCGCATGAGCAGATTATCCCGGGTAATCCCGGCATTATTAACCAAAATGTCGACTTCGCCAAATTCTGCGCGGACTTTTTCCAAAAGCCGGTCAATGGACCCGCTATCGGAGACATTCAGTTGCAGCCCCTTGCCCCGTTCCCCAAGATAAGCGCTAATGGCATCGGCGCCCTGTTCGCTGGTGGCGGTACCGATGACCGTGGCGCCGCCTTGCGTCAGCTTGTCAGCGATGGCGCGGCCGATTCCGCGGCTGGCCCCCGTCACCAGGGCGATTTTACCTTCGAAACTCATTGTATTCCCCATTGTCAATCGGCAAGCGCCGCCGTCAGCGAGGCGGGGTCATTGACTGCCGCGCCGGTTAAAGTATCGACTATGCGTTTGGTCAACCCCGTGAGAACTTTGCCGGGACCGACTTCCAACAGCGTATTTGCGCCATGCTCCGCCAGGAATTGCACGGTTTCCGTCCAACGGACCGGATGATAAAGCTGACGGACCAGCGCGTCGCGGATCGCATCGGGTTCCGTTTCAGCTTTGACGTCGACGTTATTGATAACCGGTATCGCCGGAACCGCGAAACGGATGCTGTCCAGCGCCTGCGCCAGCTTCCTGGCGGCGGGCTCCATCAGCGCGCAATGCGAAGGCACGCTGACCGGCAACGGCAGCGCCCGTTTCGCGCCGGCCGCCTTGCACGCCGCCCCGGCGCGCTCCACCGCTTCTTTATGGCCGGCGATAACCACCTGCCCCGGCGAGTTGAAATTCACCGGCGATACCACCTGCCCCTGGGCCGCTTCCCGGCAGGCCTTGGCGATGGCGTCGTTGTCCAGGCCGATAATGGCCGACATGGCGCCAACGCCGGCAGGCACCGCTTCCTGCATCAATTCGCCGCGCAGTTCCACCAGTTTGGCCGCCTCGGCGAAATCCAGCACGCCGGCACAAACCAGCGCTGAATATTCGCCCAGGCTATGACCCGCCAGCCAAGCCGGCGTCCGGCCGCCCTGACGCCGCCATACCCGCCAGACCGCCACCGACGCGGCCAGCAGCGCCGGCTGGGTTTGCCAGGTTTTGTTCAACTCATCAGCCGGCCCTTGCTGCGTCAAAGCCCATAAATCGTAACCCAGCGCGGCGGAAGCTTCGCCGAAGGTTTCCTCGACGAGAGGGTACGCCGCGGCCAGATCCGCCAGCATACCGACTGATTGCGATCCCTGCCCCGGAAAAACCATTGCCAATACAGTCATATTATTATTCCTGTTATACTCGCCATACTTCACGTTGCATCTTTGTTGGCAGCGTTTGCCCGCCCCGCTCGCCGGGCATCCCGGCGCCGGTGATCGTCGCGCGTGAAAACATCGCCGCGGCTCGCAATCCGTCAGACGCGGATCAATAGCAAATCAGCGCCGAGCCCCAGGTGAAACCGCCGCCGAACGCCTCCAGCATGATAAGCTGGCCCCGCTTGATACGTCCGTCACGCACCGCCTCGTCCAACGCCAGAGGCACCGACGCCGCCGAGGTGTTCCCGTGCCGATCCAGCGTCACCACCACTTTGTCCATGCTCATGTTCAGCCGCTTCGCCGTCGCCGTGATAATGCGCAGGTTCGCCTGATGGGGCACCAACCAGTCCAGTTCCGATCGATCCCGTCGGTTGGCGCTGAGGGTTTCATCGACGATATGCGCCAGCTCGGTGACCGCCACCTTGAAAACCTCATTGCCAGACATGGTCAGATACGCCGGCTGGTTCAGGTCGAGGCGATTATGATAGGGCAATATCAATAACTGTCCGTAACGGCCATCGGCATGCAGATGAGTGGAGAGGATACCGGGTTGCTCGCTGCGCCCCAGCACAACGGCGCCGGCACCGTCGCCAAAGAGTATCAGGGTGCCGCGGTCATCGGGATTCAGCGTCCGGCTCAGCGTATCCGAGCCGACCACCAGCGCGTAATCCACCGCGCCGCCCTTGACATATTGGTCCGCCATGCCCAAAGCATAGGCGAAACCCGCGCAAGCCGCCGCCATATCAAAAGCGATGGTGTCGCGGATGCCCAACTCAAGCTGTATCTCACAGGCGGAACTGGGGAAAGCGTTGCTGGAGGATGTCGTGGCGACGATAATCAGGCCGACGCGATCAGCCGGAATATCGGCCATCGCCAGCGCCTGACGCGCGGCGGCGACGCCCATGGACGATACCGTTTCATCCGCAGCGGCGATACGGCGTTCACGTATACCGGTTCGCGTCACGATCCATTCGTCGGAAGTCTCCACCATTTTTTCCAGGTCCTGGTTAGACCTGACTTGCGCCGGAAGATAACTGCCGGTGCCGAGAATCTTAGTATACATGTACGCTTAGTGACTCTTGGGTAAAACCGCATCCAGGCGTGCGGCGATTCGCTCGGGAATTTGCCGCTCCACCGCAAGCATGGCCTGTTCGATCGCGACGGTAAACGCGCGCTGATTCGCCGCGCCGTGGCTTTTGATAACCGTACCGCGAAGACCTAATAGGCATGCGCCATTGTATTGATCAGGATTGAGATGGCCGAACTGGCGGGCGAGACGTTTTTTCATCCAGCTTTTCACCAACCGCATAAGCCAACTTTGTCCGCCGCCGTCTCCAGAAGATTTGAGCAAAGACAAAAAAAGTCTTATCACCCCTTCCATGGTCTTTAATGTGACATTACCGACAAACCCGTCACAAACCAGCACTTCGGTCTTGCCGGTGAGCAATTCGTTGGCTTCAAGGTATCCGATATAATTCATGGACGGAATACCGCGCAGGATCGCCGCCGCCTGATGGATGTAATCCAGCCCCTTGGTTTCTTCCTCGCCGATATTAAGCAAGGCCACCCGCGGGTTTTCCGCGCCGACGATATCCTCCGCCACCACCGCGCCCATCACCGCGAACTGCGCCAGCATCTCGCCGCTGCATTCCACATTGGCGCCCAGATCCAGCACGACGGTCTTGCCCCGCAGCCGATGCGGCAATACGGTCATCAACGCCGGCCGCTGGATGCCTTCTAGGGGCTTGATAAGCATTTTCGCCAGCCCCATCAACGCGCCGGTGTTGCCGGCGCTGACGCAGGCCTGGGCCCGTCCGGCCTTGATCAACTCCAGCATAACGCGCATGGAAGTACCGCGGCTGGCCCGGATGGCCGCTGACGGTTTGGCATCGCCGGCGATGACCAATTCTGCGCCGATGACAGTCGCGCGTCCGCGCAGAGCGGCATCGGTCCGGGTTAACAGTGGATTGATCGCGGCGGGGTCGCCGACCAGCAGCAATTCTAGCTGCGGATGAGAAGCCAGTGCCTGCAAAGCGGCAGGCACTGTGACGGCGGGACCGAAATCACCACCCATTGCATCTAACGCAAGGGTTAGACGTCTCAATCTATCGCCTGCGGATTACTTGGCGATAACTTTGCGACCGCGGTAATAACCGTCGGCAGTGACATGGTGACGTAGATGGGTTTCACCGGAAGCTTTGTCGACCGACAGGGTGGACGTGGTCAGCGCGTCGTGGGAACGGCGCATGCCACGGGTGGAACGGGACGGTTTGGTTTGTTGTACGGCCATGGACCTTACTCCTTATTGCTTACGCTTTAAACTGGCTAATACGGAAAACGGATTGGGTTTATCAGCCTCGGGCGGCAGTCTACCGAATACTTGTTCCGCTTCGGACACTTCACAGTGTTCAGGATCATGAGCCGGGGCGATTGGCAAGGAAAGAATAATTTCATCTTCAATCATCGCCAGCAAATCCACCTCGCCGAATTCATCGGGAAAGACCGCTTCATACGCTTCCGGCAAAGCCTCAGCCTGATCGTCGTCGACCACCGGGCTAAAGCTGAATGTCGTGCTCACCTGATACGCGAACGGCTGGTTGCAACGCTGGCATGTCAGCGTCACCGTCACGTCCGCATTGCCCCTGATAACCGTCAGGCGCTGATTATCCACATCGAAGGACAACGATGCCTGAACATCGCTATCCACGCTCACCACGGATTCAGCGACGCGACTGACCTGCTCAGGACCATAGACTCCGACGTAGTCCAGGCGCTTCTGAGCGGCGCGCGCCGCATCGATGGTCAGGGGTAATTTTACCTTTTGCATAGGGCGCGCATATTAACGTCGTAACGACCTAGAGTCAAAGGAAAAGGCGAATAAAGCATGCCTTTCGCCATTATTCGCTTACGAAGCGGCGAACAGTGTAAAATGCGTCGGGTCCATACGCCACCTTCGGATGCAAAATTATGTGCAAAATCGTATTAGCGTCGTCGTCGCCGTTTCGTCGCGCGCTGTTGGAGAAATTGCGTCTGCCCTTCGTCAGCGCCGCGCCGGAAATAAACGAAACGCCGCTGCCGGGCGAAACGGCGCCGGACATGGTGCGTCGACTGTCGGCCGCCAAAGCGCGGGCGCTTGATGCGGTTTTCGACCGGCACCTTATCATCGGCTCGGATCAGTGCTGCGTGCTGGAGGGGAAAATCACCGGCAAACCCCTTAATCGGGATGACGCCGTGGCGCAACTGCGCAGCGCCAGCGGCAGGAAAGTGATCTTTTATACCGGTCTGTCGCTGCTCAATAGCGCGACCGGACGACTGCAACAAACGGTCGAGCCGTATTCGGTAACGTTTCGCGTTTTGTCGGAACCGGAAATCGCGGCCTACATAGACGCGGAACAGCCCCTCGATTGCGCCGGCAGTTTCAAAAGCGAGGGGCTGGGAATAACGTTATTCGACGCGTTGGACGGCCGCGACCCCAACACGCTGATAGGCCTGCCGCTCATCGCGCTGGCGGCCATGCTGCGCAACGAAGGCGTCAATCCTCTGACCGGCGCGCGGCCGGTTGCTGCCGATTAGCCCGCAGGTAGCGGAGGCATCGGCGAAGCTCTTCATCCAGCGGCGCGTCGATCCGCAGGGTTTCGCCGGTGGCCGGATGTTCGAAACAAAGCGACGCCGCATGGAGAAACAGGCGGCGTAAGCCGGATCCGTTCAGCAGCCGATCAAATTCCCGATCGCCATAGCGGTCGTCAAACGCGATGGGATGCCCGGCATATTGCGCGTGTACGCGAATCTGGTGGGTACGGCCGGTGACCGGACTGGCCTTTACCAGCGAGGCCTGTGCGAAACGCTCTTCCACCTTGAAACGCGTTTCGGACGGTTTCCCTTCAACGCCAACCCGCACGATGCGCTCGCCGCTGGCCAGGATGTTCTTCACCAATGGCGCGGCCACCGTCTTATTATGGGAAGGCCATTCGCCCCGCACCAGCGCCAAGTAATCCTTTTGCATGCCCTTGGCGCGCAATTGCTCATGGAGCGCCCGCAGGGCCGAGCGTTTTTTAGCCACCAGCAGCACGCCTGACGTATCGCGATCAAGCCGATGCACCAGCTCGAGAAAACGCGCCTGCGGCCGCAATGCCCGCAATCCCTCAATCACCCCGAAACGCAATCCGCTGCCGCCATGCACCGCCGTGCCGGAAGGCTTATTCAGGACCAGCAGATGCTCATCCTCGTACAATATCGCCGCATCCAGCGCGGCGACTTTGTCCAGGTGCACCGAAACCGGCGCCTGTTCCTCCGAAGACTGGCGTACCGGCGGGATGCGCAGTTCATCGCCGCCCTCCAGTTTGTATTCCGGTTTGACGCGTTTTTTATTGACCCGCACTTCTCCTTTTCTCAAGATGCGATAAATCAGGCTTTTGGGCACGCCTTTTAAATGGGTACGCAAAAAATTGTCGATTCGCTGGCCGGCCTGCTCAGCGGAAATGGTGATAAATTGTACGCCGACGCTATTCTCATTCATGGTAGGCGATTCTAAATATAGCGCCGACATAGCGCCACTTCTTTTTCTGTGCTTAACTGTGCATTAATCGGCGAAAAGATGATGGGAGTTTCGGCCCGGCGCAACCGCCTGCCAGCGCAATATCTCCTTAAGTCCGAAACTTGTTGCCGAGAGGTAAAGTTGCCTTGCTATAAGTGTGTCAGCAGTGGAATAATGTCATAACTTTCCACGCGGATCCCTTAAAGGCGATGAAACGTGGAATTTTTTAAATTTGCCTGATAGGTCATACACGCGGCAATGGCGTAAGACGTATTGAACTATCAGTCAGTTAGCGGGCTGCGGATTGCAGCTTGGCCGGCAAAAGGAATTCGTTCTGGCGACAGATTTCAGACGCTATTCCCTCAGCAAAAGTGCTGTCTTTCTCTCTGAAAACAGGCTACCGAAATAATGCGCCCCTCTGCTAGCGACAACCGTGAGGTTGACGGTATTGCGACAAATCACGGGGCCGTCGGTGAAAATCCGGTCAGCGTCTTTTTTGCCCGCAGCTCTGATGCCAATGCATAAAAAATGAGTAAGTTGAAGATGAAGAGAATGTTAATAAACGCGACTCAACAGGAAGAGTTGCGTGTTGCCCTGGTAGACGGCCAGCGGCTCTACGATCTGGATATAGAAAGCCCCGGTCACGAGCAAAAAAAAGCCAATATTTACAAGGGTAAAATAACCCGTATTGAACCCAGTCTTGAAGCGGCGTTTGTGGATTATGGCGCCGAACGGCACGGATTCCTCCCTCTCAAAGAAATCGCCCGCGAATACTTCCCCCCGCAATATGCCGCGCACGGCCGTCCCAATATCAAGGATGTGCTGCGCGAAGGACAGGAGGTGATTGTTCAGGTCGATAAGGAGGAACGCGGCAACAAAGGCGCGGCGCTGACCACATTTATCAGCCTGGCCGGCAGTTATCTGGTCCTGATGCCGAATAATCCGCGGGCTGGCGGCATATCCCGCCGGATAGAAGGCGATGATCGCACCGAGCTGAAAGAAGCCCTGTCCTCGCTGGAATTGCCCGACGGTATGGGTCTTATCGTCCGCACCGCCGGCGTCGGCAAATCGGCCGATGCGCTGCAATGGGATTTGGCGTTTCGACTTAAGCACTGGGAAGCCATAAAAAAAGCGGCCGAAGGCCGTCCGGCGCCTTTTCTGATTCATCAGGAGAGCAACGTCATCGTGCGGGCTTTTCGCGATTATCTGCGTCCGGACATCGGAGAGATCCTTATCGATAATCCGACCGTGCTGGAGAAGGCCAAAGAGCATATCGCCTCCCTTGGCCGGCCGGATTTCACCAGCAAAATCAAGCTTTACAGCGGCGAAATCCCCCTTTTCAGCCATTACCAGATCGAATCGCAGATTGAATCGGCTTTTCAGCGCGAAGTCCGCCTCCCATCGGGCGGGTCCATTGTTATCGACACCACCGAAGCGTTGACGGCCATCGACATCAACTCCGCCCGTTCGACGCGCGGCGGCGATATCGAAGAAACCGCCTTTAATACCAATCTTGAGGCGGCCGACGAGATTGCCCGGCAACTGCGCCTGCGCGATCTCGGCGGGCTCATCGTGATCGATTTCATCGACATGACGCCGGTACGGCACCAGCGGGAAGTGGAAAATTGCCTGCGCGAGGCCGTTCGCCAGGATCGCGCCAGGATCCAGATCGGCCGTATCTCGCGGTTCGGCCTGCTGGAATTGTCCCGGCAACGGCTAAGTCCGTCCCTGGGAGAATCCAGTCATCATGTTTGCCCGCGCTGCGGCGGCACCGGCACGATCCGCGATAACGAATCGCTTTCTCTGTCCATTTTGCGGCTGATTGAAGAAGAAGCGCTGAAAGAAAACACCCATGAGGTGCATGCCATCGTGCCGGTGCCTATCGCGTCATATCTGCTCAACGAGAAGCGCGACGCGGTAAATGCCATCGAACGTCGCCAAGGCGGCGTGCGGGCCATTGTTGTTCCCAACGATCAGATGCAAACGCCCCATTACGCGGTATTGCGTGTGCGCAAGGGCGAAGAAGCCCCCACGCTGAGTTACCTGTTGCCGCAACTGCATGAAGCGGAAATGGCCCAGCCCTCCGAAGAGCCGGCCGCCGAGCGCCGATTGCCCGAACAACCCGCGCTGGCCGCCTTCGCGTTGCCGGATTCGCCGCCGCTTGTCACCAATGCGGGCAACCATGCCGCCGTTGCCGAACGGGAGACGGTAAAAGTCGACGCGCCAGCGGCGACCGCGCCGGTCGACGGCGGTTTGATGGGCCGGTTGTTCACCCGACTTAAAGGCTGGTTTGGCGCGTCGGCGCAAGAGGAATCCGCCGTCGTTCCGCCGGAGCGGGCCGTAGAGGAATCCGAAACGCCCCGCCGGCAAGACCGGCGCGCGCAGCGCCGCCAAAACGGCCGCCGCGATCGCAACGGCGATCGGGAGCCGCGCTCCACGCCGGAAAGCCGGCCTTCACGGGAACGGCGAGAGGATGTCCGTAAGGGCAAACGGCAGGCAGCGCCGGCCGAGATGGAAAATGCCGTCGACACGGCAACTGAAAAAACGCCAAATGATTCGCAACAGCCGGCGCAGCGCCGTGAACGCAATCGCCGCCGCCAGGAGGATAAGCGTCAGGCGTTGTCGGAAGAAAAAGCGTTGCCAACCGATATCGTCGCCGACGCTAGCGAGACAGTCAGCGATGAAGATCAGCCGACACCGATCGTACCTCGCCGCCAGCGCCGCCAGCTCACCCAGAAGGTCCGGATAACCGATAGCGCCGAAAGCGCGCAGCCGGACGCTGTGATTGAGTCGACGGCCGATACGCCGGCGCAACGGGAAAAACTGCTGCCGGCGCCGGTGGAAAACCAGGAAATCGCCGCCGCCGACATGGCCAACGACACGGCGCGCAATAATGGGGGCGAAACGGGCTTGCCGCGTCGTTCCCGCCGTTCTCCGCGCCATCTGCGGGTGAGCGGCCAGCGCCGTCGCCGCTATCGTGACGAACGCTATCTCGGCCAGTCGCCGGTTCCGTTGTCCGGCGCCGTAGCGTCGCCGGAAATGGCTTCGGGCAAGGTCTGGATCCGTTATCCGGTTGCCCCGGTGGAACAACCTGAAGCCGTCTTCCCGCACGAAACAGCCGGCGACGCGCTTCATGGAATCGCGCTGGGGCAGGAAAGCGATAATGCCTTTGATGAGGCGGCGGTGTCCGCCCCCCTATCGCCGGAGACACAGCCGGAAATAACGCCGGTACCCGAGCGGCCCACCCCGGCGCAGGAGGCTGGCGTCAATGACGTACCGTCGGTTATCGCGACCGAGGATCTGCCGACGTCATGGGCGATGCTGTCCGCTGCCAAGCCGGCGGAGATCGTTACCGATGAGCCTTACGGCAGCAAGAAAGCCGGCACATCATTCACGGCCGACGAGCCGGAAGATCGCCCCGCGGACGCCGCACCCGCGCATGACTCCGCCACGCGCGATGGGGGAGTTGACGGCCATGAGCCGGTCAGTGAGCCCGCCAGCGGGTCAGCCACGGCTGTCGCGCCGTCCGCCGTTGCGGCGCCGGCCGAATCCCCCGCCGCCGAAACGCCCTTGAGCCCCGTTGCCGAGCCTGTTGCGCCGAGCGAACAGGCCGAACCGCCCCGGCCAGTGGTCCACTACCTTTCCGATACGGTCATCGCCGCGCTGCACGTGTCGAGAAAGCCGGCATTTACCGAGGCGCCGCCGACCGCCGAGCCAAACGACAACGTCTCCCCCAGTGAGGCCGCCGCGCCGGCGGTCGTTGCCGACCCGCCATCGGCACGGCCCCATGTCAGCGCCCCCATGACCAAGGCGCCTGCGCCGGCTTATGTGGCCTCGGACGCCAAAGTCAGCCATTGGCAGCGCCCGGATTACGCCTTTAGCGGGCGCGGCGCGGCGGGCGGCCATGCCGCGGTCACCCACGCCGATGCCCCGGCGTCGAAACCCGCCCCGACGGAAAAAGACCAATAGGCGCCCGCATTTGCCCGCTCCTTTCAGACCCGCTCCGGCGGGTCTGACTTTATTTAAAGCAGGGGCCTAGGAAAATTTCAGCCGCCTCGCGGTAAAATATGCCGGAAAGACAGTCTGCATACGTCAAGTCACATCACGGCGGCTAATGCGCGATCGCCGCCAGCCAAGAGACGATGTGAAGTATGATGAGTATGGCGATAGTGTAAAAAACAGTACCACCGGTTGCGCGTGGGCTATCCCGGCGGCAGCGGACTTTGCATACTGTTTTTTACGATTTTCTTCACCGTTAGCCGGAGTAAACATCATGACCGCACCCCCTTCCATCCTGCGTATTCGCCGCCCCGACGACTGGCACTTGCACGTGCGCGATGACGATATGCTGCGCACCGTATTACCCTATTCCAGCCGAATCTTCGGCCGGGCCATCATTATGCCGAATTTAACCCCGCCCATTACCACGGTGGCGCAAGCCGTCGCCTATCGGGACCGCATCCTGGCGGCGCTGACCGCCGGCCATCGATTCCAGCCGCTGATGACCTGCTATCTCACCGATACCCTGGCGAAGGAAGAATTGATCGAAGGGTTTCGCCAACGGGTGTTTACCGCCGCCAAACTGTATCCGGCCAATGCGACCACCAATTCCAGTCGCGGCGTGACCGATATCGCTAACATCTATCCGCTGCTGGACGCCATGGAAGAACACGGAATGCCGCTCTTGGTGCATGGCGAGGTCACTGCGGCCGATGTGGATATTTTCGATCGCGAAGCGCGGTTTATCGAACAGGTACTTGAGCCCGTCCGCCGCCGCTACCCCCGGCTGAAAATCGTTATGGAGCACATTACCACGCGAGAGGCGGCCGAATACGTGCTTTCCGGCGATCGTTTCCTCGGCGCGACCCTGACCCCCCAGCATTTGATGTTCAACCGTAATCACATGCTGGCCGGCGGTATTCGCCCCCATTTGTATTGCCTGCCGATACTCAAGCGCAACATTCATCAGGAGGCATTGCGCCGATTGGTGGCCGGGGGGTGCGATCGGGTATTTCTGGGTACCGATTCCGCCCCGCACCCCCGTGATCATAAAGAAACGGATTGCGGTTGCGCCGGGGTTTTCAACGCGCCCTGCGCCCTGGGCGCCTATGCCGAAGTGTTCGAGGATATGGGCGCGCTGGCGCATTTCGAAGCTTTCTGTTCGCTGAATGGTCCCCGATTCTACGGTCTGCCGGCCAATGAGGATTTCATCGAACTTCATCGCCGCCTGGATACGCAGCCGGAGCGAATCGTTCAGGGAGATATCACCCTGGTGCCCTTTCTGGCCGGACGCGCGCTCAGGTGGTCGATGGCGATATGAGCCAGGCGGCTTACGCTTATCGCCGCCGCGCGCCCGCGATCTATGCGGCCGGGGACTTATCGGTCACTTCTCCGGCCGCTTGCCCCCGACGTCGCCGGCCATAAAGACGGAGGGCCGGGAATGTCTTATCCGGCATCCGCAATGCCCTTGCTTTTGTTTATTTAATACTGTATATATAAACAGGCACATTAACAATGAGCAAAAAAAATGCGTATTGAAATCACCCTCAATAAGGCCACACCGCTTCCCGCGGGGGCGCTGGAAGCCCTGACGCGGGAATTCACCACCCGTATCGATAAACATTTCGCCGATACCCAGGTTCAGGTCCGATACGCCGGCGCTAATGGTCTCAGTGTCCTGGGGGGCAGCAAGGAAGACAAGGCCCTGGTTACCGACATTTTGCAAGAAACCTGGGAAAGCGCTGATGACTGGTTCAATCCTCAATAAAAATGACTGTGTACTGTCGCTTCGCCGGGATACTGTCCCGGCTTTTTTTGCTAAATATTCTGTCCGCCCAGCCGTTGCGCCATGAATGTCGAGGAAATTCCGCATGTTGCCCGGCGGGTCCTTGTCCGCCAAAGAAATAAAAAAAGTCGCCTATTTAGCAAAAAAAGTGACAAAGACGGGTATACTTAAATTGCTCGCTAATAAGGAGCCGCATTGAACCTCGACGTTACTCATTACTAAACGAGTCATAAAAGGGGTATTTATGGACAGAAAAAACGAGATTATCCATACCCACCCGCTTGTAGGCTGGGACATCAGCACTGTCGATGCATATGATGCGATGATGATTCGCCTGCATTATATCAATTCAACCGACCAGGCCGAGGAAGACGCTGAAGTGGACAGAACATTGTGGCTGACCACCGACGTCGCCAAGCAACTTATTTCCATTCTGGAAGCCGGCATCGCCAAAATCGAGTCCAACGAGTATCAGGAACTGGACTATCGAAAGCATTAATCTCGACGCTACCCCTACGACATCCGTTGCAAGTCAACGGATGTTTTTTTATTTTTACCCCAAAATTCGGCTTAATCGCCATATCCCCTCTGTCATTCAAGAGACTATACTGGTCCCCCATAGCCCGTAAATTGGGGAATTGTCATTATGAATTATGACCTTATCATCGTTGGCAGCGGCTCGGTCGGTTCCGCGGCGGGATTTTATGCCACCGAAGCCGGATTAAATGTGCTCATGATCGACGCGGCTTTTCCTCCGCACCATAACGGCAGCCATCACGGCGGTCCCCGGATCATCCGCCATGCCTACGGCGAGGGAGAACAGTATGTGCCGCTGGTATTAAGAGCCCAGCAGCTTTGGGAGTCGCTGGCGGCCAGCAGCGGCTGTTCGGTGTTTCACCAGTGCGGCGTGCTCAATCTTGGCCCGCGGCACAGCACATTTATCCGTAACGCCATCGATAGCGCCCGACATTTTCATTTACCCTGTGAAATAGTGGAGACCGCGGCGATCGCCACCCGCTGGCCGGAATTCGATCTGCCGGAAGATTACCTGGGCGTTTATGAATCCCAGGCCGGCTATCTCAAAGCGGAGCAAGCGGTGGCCAGCTATATCCGGCTGGCTGAAAACGCCGGTTGCGCGCAATTATTCAATAGCGCCGTCACCGATATCCGTTCGCGATCCGGGGGATTCGAGGTCACCACCCGGGAAGGCAGTCGTTATCAGGGGGCAAAACTGCTGGTTTCAGCCGGCACCTGGGTCGGCAAACTGCTGCCTAACCTGCCGATAACGCCGGTTCGCAAAGTCTTTTCCTGGCACCAGGCCGACGGACGCTACAGCGAGGAGAACCACTTTCCGGCCTTTACGCTGGAATCCCTAGAGGGCGGGCAATTTTATGGCTTTCCGGCAATGAATAACGAGATGAAAATCGGCCGCCACGACGGCGGCCAAAACATGGATGAGCCCGAACAACGCACGCCGTTCGGTAGCCACGGCACCGATGGCAACGAAGTTTTCCGGTTTTTACGGCGTTTCCTGCCCGGCGTGGGCGTATGCCTGACCGGCGAAGCGTGCAGCTATGATTTGTCCCCCGACGAGGACTTTATCATTGATACGCCGCCGGACCACCAGGGTATGCTGGTGATTACCGGTTTGAGCGGTCATGGATTCAAGTTCGCCAGCGTGCTGGGCGAGATCGCCGCCGGTTTCGCCGCCGGCCGCAAGCCGGAATTCGATCTCTCGCCGTTTTCGCTGGCGCGATTCGGCTGACCGGCGCCGCTCGGGTTTATTTCTCCTCGGGGGCGTCGTTTATCACCGGCATGGTCTGATTAGCGACACACCGCCGGGATTTATTGAAAATATTTCCCACCCTTTCCCGACCGGCCCGACGGGCGCGCTGCGCTTTAAGCGGCAGATCTTTTTCCTCTTGGCAGGCGGGACTGCAACAACCCTGATACTTTTCGGCGCAGGCGCGGCACTGGATAAACAGTAAATGGCACCCCTGGTTGCGGCAATTGACATGGGTATCGCAGGGCTGTCCGCATTGGTGGCAACGGGCGATGATATCCGGCGTAACACGCTCGCCGAGACGCGCATCGAAGACGAAGTTTTTACCGGTGAACTTTAATGGCAACCCCTGTTCTTTGGCGCGTCGGACATACTCGATAATCCCGCCCTCGATATGATAAACACGTTTGAAGCCGTGATGGCGCAGATAAGCGCTGGCCTTTTCGCAGCGGATCCCGCCGGTACAATACATCACTATGGGTTTATCTTTGGCATCGGCCAGCATTTTTGCCGCCATCGGCAATTGCTCGCGAAAAGTATCGGAAGGGATTTCGATGGCGTTATCGAAATGCCCCACTTCATATTCGTAGTGGTTGCGCATATCCACAAACAGCGTATCGGGATCGCCGGCCATGGCGTTGACTTGCTCCGCATCCAGATAATCCCCGGTGGACGCGGGATCAAAAGTTGGATCGGAAATACCGTCGGCCACAAGGCGATCCCGGACTTTCATCCGCAATACCCAGAATGATTTGCCGTCATCGTCCAGCGCAATATTCAAACGCAACGGGTCCAGAGCCGGATGCGCAGCGTACAGTAAGCGGCGTAGCGCTTCCAACCGGCTTTGCGGTACGCTTGCCTGGCCATTGATTCCCTCGCCGGCGACATAAATCCGCCCAAAGACGTGCAGCGCGGCAAGTCCCTGGTAAAGTTGGTCGCGAAACGCCTGCGGATCGGCCAAATGAAAATATTTATAAAAGGACAACGTAACGCGCGGCTCGCTTTCGGCCAGCATCCGTCGTCTGAGTTCGTCATTTGCTACCCGGTTATGCAACACTGGCATGGTGTTCGTTCCTGTTGGCAGTTTTCTTGCGCATCGCCGCCGCATGGCGTCCACGCGGCGCGAAATCAGTGAGTACAAGCCGGATTAACGCCGGCCAACGAGAAAAGGCATGATAACCCAAACCCTGTTGACACGTCAGCCAGGTTCTTTTCGCCGGGTAAGGAAAAAAGGCATCAATAGCCGTAATCGCCCGCCAACAACTTGCTACCGTGCGTCATGATGAAACGGCGGCTTGTCGCGCGTATCATTTTATGAATAACTATTATACGGTTACCGGCGGCACCTAAAGAGGTTTTATTATGAGTCAACTGTTTTCGGCTTATTCCCTTGGAAGACTCTCTCTTCCCAATCGCATTGTCATTGCCCCCATGTGCCAGTATTCAGCCGAGGAAGGCCGCGCAACATCCTGGCATAGCATTCATTTGGGCCATTTGGCTTTGTCCGGCGCGGGCTTGCTGATTATCGAAGCCACGGCGGTCGCGCCGGAAGGCCGGATCTCGCCGCAGGATCTCGGCCTGTGGGACGACGATACCGAACAGGCCTTGGCGGCCGTGATAGACACGGTGAAAATGCACTCGCCCATCGCGCTGGGCATTCAACTTGGCCATGCGGGCCGTAAGGCGTCCACTCAACCCCCCTGGTCCGGCGGCGGATATATTCATCCCGAACAAGGGGGTTGGCAGACCCTGGCCCCCTCCAGTATCCCCTTCGCCGAAACGGACTTGTCCCCCCACGCCATGACGCTCGCGCAAATCGACAAACTCAAAAACGATTTCGCCGATGCCGCCCGGCGCGCGGCGCGGATCGGTGTTAATCTGATCGAAATACACGCGGCCCACGGCTATCTGCTGCATCAATTCCTCTCGCCTCTGTCCAATCAGCGGCAAGATCAATACGGCGGTAGCCTGGAAAATCGTATGCGGCTGACGTTGGAGATTTTTCGCGCGATACGCGACGCGGCGCCGGCGGACATGGCGATTGGCGTGAGAATCTCCGGCACGGATTGGGTGGCGGGCGGATGGGATGTTGAACAATCAGTCGTGTTGACTAAAGCGCTCAAAACACTGGGATGCGATTACATCCATGTTTCCAGCGGCGGCCTGTCTACTCGGCAAAAAATCCTGGTGGGTCCGGGTTATCAGGTGCCTTTCGCCCGACGTATTAAAGGGGAAACCGGCATGAGTACCATCGCGGTGGGGCTGATTACCGAAGCCGAACAAGCGGAAACCATTATCACCGCCGGCGATGCCGATATGGTGGCCTTGGCGCGCGCGGTGCTTTACGATCCCCGCTGGCCCTGGCATGCCGCGGCCAAACTGGGTGCGCAGGTCCATGGTCCCAAACAGTACTGGCGCAGCGAGCCGCGCCAGGTCAGAGATTTGTTCGTTAAAGAATAACGGCGTGATCGCCGCGATTATTACTTGATAATCGCGCTAATGCATGTCCAACTGGCGTTTTGCGCCCCCAAGGACTGTTTATTTCAGCAAAAAATGCCAAAATAACATAGGGCGCCGCGCCAGCGGTTTGCCATGACTGTTCTATGGTAATGAGATTTCATGACACAACTTCCCACATTCAACCACTCTTTGCTGCATCCACGCTATTGGCCCACCTGGATGGGTATCGGTCTGCTCTATCTTATCGTGCTTTTGCCTTACCCATTGCTTTATCGGCTGGGCACCGGCCTCGGCCGCCTGTCGATGCGCTTTTTACCCCGGCGGGTCAAAATCGCCCGGCGCAATCTGGAACTTTGCTTTCCCAAAAGCAGTCCAGCCGAACGAGAGGCCCTGCTTATCGCTAATTTTCATTCGGTGGGCATGGGTTTGCTGGAAACGGGCATCGCCTGGTTCTGGCCAGACTGGCGGGTAAAACGCTGGTTTCATGTATCAGGGTTGGAACATATCGCCCAAGCGCGGGAAAGCAAACGGGGTATTCTACTGATCGGCTTGCATTTTCTCACCCTTGAGCTGGGCGCCCGGGTATTTGGTATGTTCAACCCCGGTATCGGCGTCTACCGGCCCAACGATAATAAGCTCCTGGATTGGCTGCAAACCTGGGGGCGCATGCGTTCCAACAAATCCATGCTCAACCGTTCGGATATCAAAGGCATGATCCGCGCCTTGAAAAATGGCGAGATAATCTGGTATGCCCCTGATCATGACTACGGACCGAAAAGCAGTGTTTTCGCGCCCCTGTTTTCGGTGGCGCAGGCGGCCACCACCTCGGGGACTTACATGCTGGCCCGTATGGCGAAACCGGCGGTCATTCCCTTTGTGCCCCGGCGGCTGTCTGGCGGCAGGGGTTATGAATTGATCATATTGCCGGATGAGAAGGACCTGCCGCTGGATAACGAAATCGCCACTGCGACATATATGAACCAGGTCGTGGAACGCGCCATTCTGCTGGCGCCGGATCAATATATGTGGCTACACCGCCGCTTTAAAACCCGTCCGCCCGGCCAACCTTCGCTGTATTAATTCCGGCTTTTTTCCCGGCGGCGCCAGAACTTGTGGCATTTGATGCCGCGCAAATTGCCCGCCGCCGGGTTTAAGCGCATAATTATTGACTTAGTTATCATTCCGGCGAGAATCAACCCCGGTGCTTCGTCACTTTTTTTGACCGCCGTTGCCTATTTATTGAGATGTCATGACCTCGGTGTCAAAACCCATCAATTGGAAACGCAATCTGTACATCGCCTGGCTCGGTTGTTTCCTTACCGGTGCCGCTTTCAGCCTGGTCATGCCTTTTTTGCCACTGTATGTGGAATTGCTCGGCGTGACCGATCCACAGGCGCTGAATATGTGGTCGGGAGCGGTATTCAGCATTACCTTTCTGTTTTCGGCCACCGCCTCGCCTTTTTGGGGGGCGCTGGCAGACCGCCGTGGCCGGAAAATCATGCTGTTACGCTCCGCCCTTGGCATGGCCATCGTTATGGCGCTGATGGGCATGGCGCAAAACGTCGTCCAGTTCCTGATACTGCGCGCCCTGCTGGGCCTGCTCGGCGGTTTCGTCCCTAACGCCAACGCGTTGATAGCCACTCAGGTGCCGCGCAGCAAAAGCGGTTGGGCGCTGGGCACCCTGTCCACCGGCGCGGTGGGCGGCGCGCTGATAGGACCGCTGATCGGCGGGTTGCTGGCGGACCATTACGGCTTGCGGCTGGTGTTTTACATTACCGCCCTGGTATTGTTCGCGTGTTTTGTCACCACGGTGATTTTCGTCGAGGAACGCTTCGTGCCGGTACAGAAAAAAGACATGCTGTCCGCCCGCCAGGTGTTCGCCTCTCTCGCAAAACCCCGGCTGGTGTTGAGCCTGTTTATCACCACCATGATCATTCAGGTCGCCACCGGTTCCGTTGCGCCGATTCTCACGCTCTATGTCCGCGAGCTTTCCGGCGATATACAAAACCTGGCTTTTGTCAGCGGAGCGATCGCCGCCGTGCCTGGAATGGCGGCATTGCTCAGTGCGCCGCGTCTGGGGCGCCTGGGGGATAAAATCGGTCCGGAGCGGATTTTGATCACCATGCTGGGGGTATCGGTCATTCTGCTTATCCCCATGGCTTTCGTCCAGACCCCCTGGCAATTGGGCCTGTTGCGTTTCCTGTTGGGCGCCGCCGATGGCGCGTTGCTGCCCGCGGTCCAGACCTTGCTCATCTATAATTGCACCAATCAGGTGGCTGGGCGGATCTTCAGCTATAACCAATCTTTCCGCGATGTGGGGAATGTCAGCGGACCCTTAATTGGCGCCTTCGTTTCCGCTCAATATGGTTTTCGCGCGGTATTCGCCGTTACCGCGCTGGTGGTGCTGTTCAATATGGTTTATTCCTGGCGAAGCCTACAGCAGGGTCCATCCAGGATCCGTTTGTCCATGAAATAGCCGGCCTACCGTTCCGTCGCGACACCATGTTCCGATCCGGCGCCATGGGCGGGATGATCGGGTATCTTCACGACGGACACCACGACTTCATAATGCTCGCCGCTGACGGCGGGCGGCAATATACCGTTGAGTTTCTGTACGGTCTCGCCGGGGTTGTCGCTGCGTACCGCGGCGCAAAAGACTTCTTCACCCTGGCATGCGCCGGGATGATGCGGCATAAATATCGGTCCCGGATGCGGCGGCATAATCGGCCAGCCCCGTTGTTCCACAGGCGGATTGGACGGCGCCTGTGGCCCTTCAGCAGCGCTATAAAGACTGACGGTGCCGAGCGCCGCGGCCAGCAATAATAATGAATAACGTACTGCACGCATGATAACGTCCTCCAATGAATGTCACAAAGCAACTTTAGTCTTTCCGCCCGTTTCGGAAAGTCGATTTGCGAAACATTTACCCGCCGCTGACCCCGCCTTTGCAATGATGATCTTTTTGCAAAAGAGGGACTATGTCCGGATGGCGAACAGGTTATTGCCCATCCAGCCGTGAAGATCGCCCATGACTTGCAACTTTCCAGACACCGGCAACACTTACAGGTAAGCCCGCCATGGGCGCGATGATGACAAAACATCCCTAAGTAGCAGGAGAGCCCCAATGAGCATGTACGCAACTCTGGAAGAAGCCATAGACACCGCCCGCGAGGAATTTATCGAAACGTCCGATGACGGTGACAACGAGGATCAGGAGTGGATGGTCAATCAGTTCAGTTTGCAAAAATACGTCATGCAGGATGGCGAAATCCTATGGGAAGCGGAGTTTCTCGCCGATGAAAATGAAGCGGCCGATGCCCTGCCTTTCCGAACCGGCGAGGCGGCCCAGGCGATTTTTGACGGCGATTATGATGAATCCGAACTACGCCGGGAATGGCTGGAAGAAAATACCCTGCATGAATGGGACGAGGGCGATTTTCAATATGAACCACCGCTGGATACCGAGGAAGGACAGACCGCAGCGGACGAATGGCAAGAACGCTGACCGCTGGGCGCAAAATGACGGATCTTGTCCCGGCTGCCGTACCGCGGTGGTTAGCGATAAGGTCCGTGCCGCATATCCACCGGCAACAGGATGGTATCCACCACCAGTGATAACGGCAAATCCAATACGGTGAGGAAACGCCAGGGGGAATCACGCAGATCCCACTGTACGCCGGGATAATACTGTTTGCCATGCCCTTGGCCCGGAATGGTCCGGCTGATGATGCTGCCGCACCCGCAGAGCGCCAGAAGGGTCAATGCCAACAAAAAAACGCGCAGTGTTTTTACCATACCAAGACCTGAGGCACATAGCGGCGGGAACGATTCACTTGCGGCGATAATACCTGAGTTTACCGAACACATAAATTACCGTGCCCAGCAGGCAAAGTACATAACCGAATAACTCGCTGCCCTCTTCCACCGCATTTTTAACGGTACGCAAAAATGCCTCCTGCAGCAAGGTACGCCAAAGCACCCCCATCCCCATCAATCGGGAAAATATCAGGACATTGAGCAAGCCGGCGCAAATCAGGCCATAACTGGGATAGGTGAAAAATTCCCGCAATCCCGATATAACCCCACGAAAATCCCTGGCCGCCACGATGATACTGATGCCGGTAACCGCCAGCGCGACCCAAACCCAGGATCCTTGGCGAATGACGTCGAAAACAAAATCCAACTCACGTATCAGCATACAGGCGAAAAAACCGCAAAGCAGCACGCTGCTGGCGCGCAATTCCGGGACTTTCGTCAGCCGGGCGTAGAGTAACACTATCCCCAGCAAGATAAGCTCCTGGGTGATTTCGGTCAGCGATGTCTCCTTAACAGAATCATGCAAAGCATGGATATCAAGAAACAGTAACGATTGAAACGCCGCAGCAATTACGGCAAACAGTACAAAAAAACCCATTTTTTTAAGGACAAATCGTACATCATCCTGCATAACGACACCCGTTGACGCCAGAAAAGTAAAAAATTCTAACCATCCCCGCCTGGCGCTAAGTGACATTTAATGCTGACTCGTCGATATCGATGAATAAAACCTTAAAAAATCCTTAAGAAATGACGATGAGAATCGATTAGCTGCCTTGGCTCGCGAAAGAATTCAGCGGAAATGCTGTTTGGATGGCGCAAAAAAACCGCCCTAACGGACGGTTCAAACCTACTTGATGACCTGGGAGACGCCTCTAACTGGGGGTCGTCCCGACCGTGTCGTTTCGCCAGGCGGACCGAACCTCCCGGTTCGACCATAACCGCAAGTGCAGACGGGATAAAATCACCGGATCGCTGATGATTGACAGGCGTTCCGCCGCGCTTATGCCGCCCGGACCCTTTTTGAGGGCCGACTGAATATGCTCTTCACGGGCGAGCTCGATATATTGGCTGATACGGTGGCGCGCCGTGGCCATCCCTGTGGCCAAAGCATTATAGGCCGGATCAATTACGGCAAGACGAAAACCATTCTTCAGCGCGCGCGATTGATTCACTCTCAGATACTTTTCGGTATCGACCAGTTCCCTGGGCGGAGAATATTCTTCCGGTATCATGAAAAGCTTAACCCGCTGACAGGCCAGTCCGATATTGGCCCGGCTGGAAAACACCGAGACGATGGGCGAAAGGATCAGTGAAAAAACAATAGGCGACAGCCACCAGAGAAAACGCAAGTCCAGCCACGCCACCCCGCCGGCCCATACCAACCCCAGCAGCATTTGCGATCCGTGGCGGACGAAAGCCTCGCTCCAGGGCGTCGCATCGTCATCCCGTTGCGGCGAATTCCATTGCACCGACCAACCGAGAAAAGCGCTGACCACGAATTTGGTGTGGAACAGCATGCGCACCGGCGCCAGCAACACGGAAAACAGCATTTCGAGCAACATGGAGCAAAACAGGATAACCGGCCCGCCGTATTGTTTGGCGCCTTTGGCGATGATCAGTATGACGCTGAGCAGCTTGGGTAAAAACAACAGCACCATGGTAGTGGAAAACAATGCAATGGCCAGCTCCGGCCGCCATTGGGGCCAGACCGGGAACAATTGCCGCGGCTGAAGAAAGTACTGCGGCTCCATAAGGGTATGCACGACCTGTAAGGCGGTGGACAACGCCAGGAACATGAACCACAGCGGCGCCGACAAATAGGACATCACCCCGGTAAGAAAGACCGCCCGGTGTACCGGATGCATACCCTTGACCAGAAAAAGCCGAAAATTCATCAAATTACCGTGGCACCAGCGCCGATCGCGCTTTAATTCGTCCAGCAGATTGGGCGGTAATTCCTCGTAACTGCCGGGCAGATCGTAGGCAATCCATACCCCCCATCCGGCCCGACGCATTAACGCCGCTTCCACAAAGTCGTGGGACAGGATGGAGCCGGCGAACGCCCCTTCCCCCGGAAGCGGGGCCAGGGCGCAGTGCTTAATGAACGGCTCGACGCGGATGATCGCGTTATGGCCCCAATAATGGGATTCGCCCAACTGCCAGTAATGCAAACCCGCGGTAAACAGCGGGCCATAGACCCGCGTGGCGAATTGCTGGCAGCGGGCATACAGGGTGTCCATTCCGGAGGCTTTCGGCGCAGTCTGGATAATGCCGGCGGTGGGGTTGGCTTCCATCAGCCTGACCAGGTTGGTCAGACATTGACCGCTCATCACGCTGTCGGCATCCAAAATAACCATATAACGATATTGTTTGCCCCAGCGGCGGCAAAAATCATCGATATTGCCGCTCTTGCGCTTGACCCGGCGGCGGCGACGTCGGTAGAAAATCCGACCGCAACCGTGGGTTTCCTGGCAAAGCTCCATCCAGGCCTTCTGCTCGGCGATGCAGATATCGGCATTGTAGCTGTCGCTTAGGATATATACATCGAAATGCTCAAGCTGGCCGGTGGCCGCCACCGACTCGTAAGTCGCGCGCAAGCCGGCGAAAACCCGTTCCACGTCTTCGTTGCATATAGGCATAATAAGCGCGGTGCGATGGCGGGGATCGATAGGCTCGTCTCCCACGGTGCTGGCGGAAATACTGTATTTGTCGCGGCCGATAAGCAACTGGAGAAACCCCATCAGGGCGGTCCAAAAGCCGGCCGATACCCAGCAAAACAGGATGGCGAACAAAATCAGGATGCCGCTTTGCAACACATAGGGCAACAATTGCAACACCGATTGCCGCCAGTCCTGATGCAGCATGTCCATGGGATCAATAAGCGCCCATCCCTGGTAGGGAAGAATGGTTTTCATATACCAGGTGGCGACGGCTGTCTGAAACAGCGTCAGCAGCAGCAAAATGTAGCGACGCAAGGTCCCCACCCGGCGCCAGTTGCCCTCGTCACGGGCAATAGCCTCAAGTTTATGGCGCGGCGGCCGCGTGCGCCCGCGCAATTGGTTCCAGAATCGCGAAACAGGATTGGTCAACCAGGGTTCGGGGAACATCGTGGTGCGGGTCACGGTCCGCATCGCCTTGATGGCGGTACGGCCCATACTGTCCTCGGTCAGCATGTCCCGGCACGTTTCCGTGACCGGCCAGGCCATATTCAAACGCGACTTGACCGAGTCCAGCGCGGCATTGTCCTCCTGCGGACCGCTGGCGGGCGGCAAGCCTCCGATATCGGCATGCAGCGCCGACATCGGCAAGTCGCCATGGGCCGGCAGCCTGGCGCGCAGGGTACGCTTTTGCTCGTTGGAAAGCGGTAAAGCCTCGATATAATCGAGGCTGGGTTCGGTTGATTTATTCATTGGCAGGTAGCAAATAGCTCCAGGTTTCGGTCAATGTCTTATCGCCGTCTACCAACGCGGCCCGCATTTCGGTCGGTTGTTTTTCGTCTTTGACGCGCAAGCGCAGGGTCAAGCGCCAACCGTGCGAAACGGGATTATAGCGGACAGTGTTTTCAACCACATCGGCGTTATTGCCCACGCTCAACTGGGACGCCACCGGCGCGTTCGGATCAAGGGCCTTTAGCGAGGGGCCGGAGAAATCCACCAGAAAAGCAATGGTGCCGTCCGGTTGGCGGACCAGGTTCGACTGACGGACGTCGCCGAGGGATCGTAAAGTCTGGATGACATAAGCCTGATCCGGGGAATGAAGTTTGTCCTCGTCGCGGGTAAAAGTCAGTCGATAAGACAGGTCGAAAGGCTTACCGACATCCGGCAATTTTTCCGGCGTCCAGAAAGCGACGATGTTGTCATTGGTCTCGTCGGCGGTGGGGATTTCAACCAGTTCCACATGGCCCTTGCCCCAGTTGCCATGCGGCTCCACCCAGGCGCTGGGCCGCAAGTCGTAGCGGTCCTCCAGGTCCTGGTACTGCCAGAAGGAACGGCCGCGCTGCAACAATCCGAAGCCAAGGGGATTTTCAATCTGGTAGGTGCTGACCGACAAATGTTTGGGATTATTCAGCGGACGCCAAATCCATTCGCCATTGCCGGCATGAATCGACAATCCATCCGAGTCATGCAGGGCGGGACGGAAATTCATGGTCGGCGACGGCTGATTGGGACCAAACAGGAACATGCTGGTCAAGGGCGCCAGCCCCAGCTTGCCGACTTTGTCGCGCAGGAAAATCCTGGCCTGCACTTCCACGCTGGTGTCCCGTCCCGGGTAAATGACGAAGCGATAGGCGCCGGTGGCGCGGGGCGAATCCAATAATGCGTACAAGACCAGATGTTTTTCGTTAGGCTTGGGACGTTCAATCCAGAATTCGCGAAAACGCGGGAACTCTTCGCCGGAAGGCAGCGCGGTATCGATAGCCAGGCCGCGAGCCGACAAACCGTAAACCTGCCCCTTGCCGATCACCCGGAAATAGCTGGCTCCCAGCATGCTGACGATCTCATCTTCCTTATCCGGTTTGTTGATGGGGTAGAGGATCTTAAAGCCGGCGAAACCGAGATTTTTGACCAGATCGGGATCGTGTTTAACCGTGCCGAAATTGAACATGTCAGGCGAGTATTTGATTTCAGTGACCTTGTCCGCCGTCACTTCATTGATTTTCACCGGCGTGTCGAAATACATCCCCTGATGATAAAATTCCAGTTTGAAAGGGGTCGGCAGGTCATGCCAGTAGGCTTTATCATGGTTGAACTGGATCTGCTGATAATCAGCGAACTTCATTTCGCGAAATTGCGAAGGCAAATTGCTTTTCGGCGCCTCATAACCTTTGCTGGCCAGTTCCTGCGCCTGTTTAGCCACATCGTCAATTGAAAAGGCCCATGCGGGCAACGCGTATAACGATAACAATACCGCTGCTCCCAGCCAACCGAGACCCGCTCCGGGCAACTTGACGAAAAATTTATTAGTTGGCACATCCCCCCCTATGCGTGTGCTCTTAATCATTTAAAGCAATTTTAATTGACAAATCACTTTTCCGACAGCGTGATACAGCTAAGGTTCCTCACATTTGCCTTACCGGCCCGATGTTTGATCAACACCCGGAAAACACGCGCATCCACCGGTAAAAGATAGTCTAAAACAGCCTATTCCAACAATCAGAACCGCTCGCTGATTTTACCTGAGCCGCGAGCGGGAGGTTAATCATTTTTAACACCAAGCAGCAAGTTATTATAAAAGCCACGTTAAAGCGGTCCCCGATAGGCGGATCGGCATGTCTGCGCCGCTTTCGCCCGGGAGAGGATTATCGGCGCCAGCGCCGCGCGGTATTAATTTAACAGTGATTATAGGAAAATTCTTATTACATTATCGCAGAGCACATCCGCTTTTTCGGGGGGGAACAAAATAATGAGCTGAACGCGAAAACGCCAACAACGCCAATTACTCCGACCAGGAAAATACCGCCGGCCAATACTGAGATGTATCTCCGGAATAACATTCAGTTAACGGCCGGTAATTTTGCCTGATACAAGGCGGCGTTTTGTTGATCAAAACAAACAAAAATGACCTTTTCCGGCCAACGATGCCGCGCCAGAAATTCGTTCACCGCCGCAATGGCGATTTCCGCGGCCTGGTCTTTGGGGAAGCCATATACGCCGGTGCTGATATTGGGAAATGCAATGCGGCCCATTCGTTGCCGTTCGGCGATGGACAAACAGCTGAGGTAGGCACGGCGCAAATTCTCGGTCTCGCCGTATCCGCCGCCGCGCCATACCGGCCCAACCGTGTGGATCACCGCCGAGGCGGGCAGGTCGCCCGCCTCGGTCAGCACCGCCTCGCCCACCGGGCATCCCCCCCGCCGTCGACGGATACCCTCGCACGCGCGCGCCAGAGCGGGTCCGGCTGCCCGGTGGATGGCGCCATCCACCCCGCCGCCGCCCGCCAGCGCGCTGTTGGCGGCGTTGACGATGGCATCGACGGCCAGTTTGGTGATATCGCCCACTTGCACGGTGACTCTGGCTGACATGTTTTTTTCCTCCTGCGTTTTATGACCGTGACGGCGTCGTGGCGGCCTGTCCGGTTGACTTACCGGCCTTTTTACGGTTTTCTAATCAATCGGATTTGCTAGCCAGATCGCAAAGCGTATTTCATCCGGCATCTTTCTGTAAATTGACTGTCTAAAGTAGAAGAATAAACATTCCATCCCGGACAGGCAAAACACGCCGGGAAAAGGGGGATCCAATGCAAGATCAAATCGAACATGGGATGACGCCCATGCACCACCCGACACTCTGCAAAAGTTTCTTCCAGGCCGGATTTGCCTGCTCCACCGAGGTACGCGGTGACGGACGCCGTCTGGATCTCATCCATGCCAGCGGTCATGAACACCTGGCCGGCAGGGATTACGCGCAGTTGGCCGAGCAGAACATCTTTACCCTGCGGGATGGTTTGCGCTGGCATACCATCGAGGCCGAACCGGGACATTACGACTGGTCCGGCTTTCTACCCATGCTGCATGCCGCGCAAGCCAACAAAATGCAGGTGATCTGGGATCTTTGCCATTTTGGCTGGCCGGATCATCTGGATATCTGGCAACCGGCATTTGTTACCGAATTCGCCCGGTTCGCCGCCGCCGTCGCCGCCCTGGTGCGGGATGAAGGCATTGCCCAGCCGATTTACACACCGATTAACGCCATCTCTTTCCTGGCATGGGCCGGCGGGGATATGGCACATATCCGCCCCATGGCCACAGCCAAGGGAAAGGCGTTGAAAATGCAATTGATCCGCGCCTCTCTGGCCGCGATGGACGCGATCCGCGCGGCCGATCGCTCGGCGCGGTTTCTCCAGCCAGAGCCGGTAGTGCATATCAACGCGCCGACCAACAATCCGGATTTGGTCAAAGAGGCGGAGTCTTTGCGACTGGCGCAATTTGAGGTCTGGGATATGCTGAGCGGCCGCGCCAGTCCGGAATTGGGCGGCGCCGCCGAATACCTGGACATTATCGGCGTCGGCTATCGGCCGGCCAGCCAATGGTTTCACCGCGGCGCGGTGATCACCATGGACGACAGCCATTACCGGCCTTTCGCCACGATATTGGCGGAGATTCATCACCGTTACGGCAGACCCATCATCATAGCCGAAACCGGCGCGGAAAATGAGATGCGGGTACCCTGGATACGTTATGTTTTTGAACAGGCCGTGCTGGCGATGCAATCTTCCGTCGCCATTGAGGGCTTGTGCGTTTATCCGGTGGCGGATTACCGCAGTTGGAGCGGCGATCGCCATTTGCCGCTGGGTCTGCTTGGCATGCAGGATGTGAACGGATGCCGTTCGCTGTTCGAGCCGCTGGCGCTGGAATTGCGCAGCCAGCAAATAAGACTCAAGGGGTTATTGAACAATTTGCCCAAACAGCACGCCATGCCCGCCTGAGCAGGGGAACCAGATGGCGGCCCGGCGGCGGCGGCCTAAGAACCACCGACTTTATCGTAACAGGACTTGGTATCTATACCGGCGTTATGCCTGACGTCATAGAAATAGGCAATGCCGAAAAGAACCGATACGGCAATCAGGACGGAAATTAACAAACCAATGATCGCCAGCAGTTTCGTCTCGTCAAATCTGCCGTTTTCCATGTCCAATCCTTCCTTATTGTCGACGGGTTCCACAGATAAACCGCAGCGCCGCCGGGACAAGATTCCGGCGGCGTTTCCAAGCGACAAGATCATGCACTCCGGCATGCGCCTGATTGCTTATAAATTATGCGAATCGATCGGGCTTTGCAAGCATCGTTGCGCCACAATCCCCTCGCGACGTAGAAACCCGGCCCGCCCGCCGTCGGCTAGCCTTGGCGTGGAGCCCGGAACCGTTCCAGGGTTTCGCTATCCAACCGATGGTAGTCTCCTTTGAGTTCGGCGCAAAGCTTACTCATGAAAATGATCAGATAATCGATACTGTAGGCCGCCAACTGTCGGCCCACCTCGGTTTGCATGGTATCGGCGAGGGTCAGTAGCTTGGTTTGAAAATGATCGACGGTATATTTGATGTCATCCAGGGGGCGGCGCAAGGCCAGCGGATCGTTTGCATCAAACAATCCCCGTCCCAACTGACCGGAGACATGGAAAACACGGGCCAAACCGATGGCCCCTAGCGACTCGAGCCTGTCGGCGTCCTGCACGATCTTCGCCTCCAGCGTCTCGGGCGCAATACCGGCGCTAAAACTGTGGGCGGCAATGGCATGGGCCACGGCCGGATATTTATCCGTGGGAAAATCCGGAAACGCTTCAGCCAGGATACGCAAGGTCTTTGCGGCCGCCTGCGTCGAGGCGAGATGGCGTTCGGGATGGTTTTTCGGCAGATTCACCACATCGTGAAAATAACACGCGGCAAGCACAGTCAATTCATCGGCCTGGGTAAGATGCATGATTTTTCTGGCGGATTGCCAGACACGGCTGAAATGAGCAAGATCATGCGCTTTATCACCCTCGGGAAAATGTTGCTGCAGATAATCTTTAAAACGGCGTTCCCATTCCTCAGTTCCCATGTGTACCTCTCGCCTGCGATGCCCATTTTATGAACCCTACCTACTTCAGACCGCCCCGTCGCGCCGAGTGAGCGCGCTGGCGATGAACTGGCCCGCAAGCGCGGCGCCCGCGGAAGAAATGCCATGTCCCAACCGCGGCGAAATCACGCTTTGCGTCGGGAATCCGAGCCCTTGTAGAGCATGAGCGGCCCGCTCCGTTTCCTGACAAGGAATGACCGGATCATCCGCGCCATGAACCAACAACAGCGGGGTATCGCCGGCAGACGCCAGCGGCAGGGGAGACGAGAGACGGCCCGAAAAGGCCACCACCGCGGCGAACCGCCAGCGTCCCGAAGCAACGGCGTCCAGCGCCATAATCGCGCCTTGGGAAAATCCCGCCAGCGCCACGTTTTCAGGTTGACCGGATAAACCATGACGGGCCAACAACGCCGAGATTTGACGATCAAAAGCTTCCCGTGCGGCCATAACCCGTTGCGGTCGATTTTCTTCGGTGACGTTTTTAACGCTGAACCATTGGAAACCCGGCCCCATATCGAAAGGCGATGGCGCATTCGGCGATTCGAAACGGGTTTGCGGCAAAATACCGCGCCACCCCGCCCCCAAAGAGATCAGGTCATCGCCATTGCTGCCAACACCGTGTAACAAAATAACCAAATTTTGTTGCATAGATATTTCTCTCCCTCGCCACCCATAACACGTTTTTTATCTATATTAATCAGCATAACATGCTCTGGCGACATCAAGTGAGCGAGGGCCGCCAACGCGGCCGCGGCGCGAAAGATGAAGGGTATGGAGCGGTATCGCGAGCTTCCTTTATACCCCAGGTTACACATATTATTTTCAAATTTGGTCAATGAGCACCTATAATGCCCATCCGGTCATAAACGAACCGGGTTTTACCATCAATTACTGCCTGTGTGGCGATTACATCTGACAATTATGAAAATGAATATGCGCGTTCTTCATGCGGCAATCCTGGCTGTGGCAGCTTTCAGTCACTCCGCTTTCGCCGTGGTATATCCCTTGCCGGCCGGCAACAGCCGTCTGGTGGGGCAGAATTTTGCAATTGAGATTCCCAAGGACAGCAAGTTGCCGCTGGAGCATTTTGCCGCGCAGTACCAAATGGGTCTGAGCAATATGCTGGAGGCCAACCCTGGGGTGGATCCTTATCTGCCTACTCCCGGGAGTAAGCTGATTATCCCGCAGCAACTGATTTTGCCCGATACGCCCCATGAAGGTATTATCGTCAACAGCGCCGAAATGCGGCTTTATTATTATCCGAAAGGGTCCAAAACCGTGGTGGTGCTGCCGATTGGTATTGGCCAGTTGGGCAAGGATACGCCTATCAACTGGGTAACGTCGGTACAGCGCAAGAAAGCCGGCCCGACCTGGACGCCGACCAAGGCCATGCACGCAGAATATGCCGCCCATGGCGAAACCTTGCCGGACGTTTTCCCCGCGGGTCCGGATAATCCGATGGGGTTGTATGCGATGTATGTGGGGCGGCTGTATGCCATACATGGCACTAACGCCAATTTCGGTATCGGATTGCGCGTGAGTCATGGGTGCGTGCGCCTGCGCGCCGACGACATCAAATACTTGTTTGATCATGTTCCGGTCGGCACCCGCGTCCAGTTCATTGATGAACCGGTCAAGGCAACCCTAGAGCCGGATGGCACCCGCTATTTGGAAGTACACAATCCCTTGTCGGTTACCGAGGAACAATTCAATTCCTCCGCGCCGGTGCCGATTACGCTGCCGACCAGCGTCGGTAAGATCCTGGTCGATCCGTCCGTTAATCAGAATGCGGTAAACATGGCGTTGCAAAATCGTTCCGGTATGCCCGTGAATGTGACCGCGCCCGATGCCAATGCCGCGCCGGCGGTGGTTCCGGTCAATGCTTCGAGCGCGGCGCAGGATGCGCCGGCCACCGAGCAACCGGCCGCACCGATAACCGACCTTAATGAACAGGCAACCGACGCGAATAACCCACCGCCCGCGCAACCGGCGCAATAAGCCGCGGCTGTTGTCACTTTTGCGCTTTTGCGGCGGGTTAACGCCGGCCCGCGGCATGGCAATCCAGCAAGGATTGCCATGCCGGATTGCTTACCGGACTCGAGCTTTTTCCTAACACGCCCTTCCCTGCTGACCCGCACGGATTCTTTCTTCGCCTTCTCCCACACAGGAATGTTCAGGCAAATCGTTCAGGTTGCGTCGCGACAGCCCCTGTGAGCGACACCTGTTCCGGAAATGACGTTAACCGCAGGCAGCCTCGGGTAAGTGCGGGATGTCTGTTACCCCCCCGGGCGCAGCGGCAAGGGGGGATTGAGGCGAGCTAAATAAAAAAAACTTCCCTTGGCATGGATGAATCGGCAATATGATTGCATGAAACTCAAGCTGAATACTGTCACCCGTCTCCCCTCGCTTACCGCCTTGCGCACGTTTGAGGTAGCCGCACGATATGCTAGTTTTACCGAGGCCGCCGACGAATTGCATGTCACACTGGGGGCCGTAAGTCGCCAGATACGCTTTCTGGAAAACGAATTGGGCGTGGCATTGTTCGATCGTACTGGAAATGCGGTATCTCTCAATGCCAAAGGCCGTGAATTGTCCAAAGAAGTTTCCCGCGCGTTCAGCCTGATCAATACCGCCGTGGAACGTATTCGGCCGATGCCGCGGCGGACATTAACCTTAACCTGCACGCTGGGCATCGCCAGCCACTGGTTATCGTCGCGTCTGCCGGCGCTACTGGCCCGGGAAGACAACTTGTCCCTGGTGGTGGATGCCGCCGAACAAGTCAGAAATCTCAATGCAGGCGAAGCCGACATCGCCATCCGTTACAGCCCGCAGTCGGCGCCGCCGGTTCACTCGCGGCTTTTGCTGGATGACGCTTTTTTGCCCCTGGCCAGCCCCGCCTATTTATCGCGCTTGGCGCCGCTAAAAACGCCGGCGGATATCCAGGCGTTGCGGCTTATACATTCACCGTGGAAGAACCGGCAGGGTCAGGGCATCGCTGGTTGGCCGGACTGGTTCGCGGCATTCGGCGTCCGCGGCGCTTCCTCCCCAGGCGCGTTTACCGTCAACAGTACGGGGTATGCGTTACAAGATGCCATTGACAATGGCGGCGTTGTCCTGGGCAGCCTGGCTGTTTGTCGCGATGCCATGGCCGACGGCCGGCTGTCGCCGGTATTTGGCGATCATTATCGTCTGGCATCCGCTTACGAATACCGTCTGGTTTGGAACCCGGAAATCCAGGTATCCCGCGCCGTTTGTCATTGGATAAATCTGCTCCTGGAAGCCGCCGGCCGTCAGAACGAGTTTGACTTGTCCAGCCCGATTGCCGGGGAATAAATGGGCGCATCCGGCCTCTCGTCGGTCACTTACCATAGGCGGCTCACAGGCGTTACCGGCGTAAGCGCCCGTCGCCCGTGTCGTCAACGGTGAGACAACCTGAAGTAGGTTATGGATATTCAGTTTCACCCTGCTTATCCTATAACGCCGGTCAATCTATTTCCGAGATGACACATAGGCTTGTTTTAAGGCCGACGTCGGCAAAGAGACGGAATTCGGCGGCCTTTTATTTAAACACACTACACAATTAAAATAATAAGCGTTAGCCGGTTATTTAAAATACTTAATATGATACTGGTTGTTACCAGACTATTTTTCAGAAAATCATCAAATCATTTTATCTACAGTGTAAAACGCTTGACAGGATAACCGAATTTATCACATCCTCAGGTTATCGCTATTTTATCTAATCAAGCGATATCCATAATTACCTTGAATAATTCGAGTTGTGAAAAGGCGCAACGGCAGCAAGCAGTTATATACTCCACATACGTCGAGTTGTATCGCGGCCGCAAGCAAGAGCGTTGCCAGGAGCATGGATAACTCTGCGACTGGGGCGAGCCAGCGTCGCCAACAAAGAGGCAACGTGAAGTATGACGAGTATATATTCCAAATACGTCAAGTTGCAGTAGGGCGTCAACGATCTGATTGGAAAATTCGAACGCCGCTATTAAATGGGCAACTTGCAAGAAACAGGGATAACATCATTCTAACCAGTGGAGTTCATGATGTATAAAGAATCGTTGCCAACACCGGAACCGGCCCGACGCGCATTAATAAAACGCGCGGCCGGACTCTCGATATTGGGTATCGCCGGCGTGATAAGTACCGGCATACCCTCGCTAACTTACGCTGCATCGCTTACCCGGGAAGCCAGGGACAGCATGACCCCGGATCAGATTATTGAAGGACTAAAAGAAGGTAATATCCGTTTTCGTACCGGTAAAGCCCACCAGCATGATTACCTGGCGCAGAAACGCAGTAGCGCCGAGGGGCAATTCCCGTCTGCGGCCATTCTCAGTTGCATCGATTCGCGGGCGCCGGCGGAAATCCTGCTGGATACCGGTATTGGTGAAGCCTTCAACAGCCGCATCGCGGGTAATATCGCCAATGACGACATTCTCGGCAGCCTGGAGTTCGCCTGCGCAGCCGCCGGCGCCAAGGTCATCCTGGTTATGGGACATACGGCGTGCGGCGCAGTGAAAGGCGCAATTGATAATGTCAAACTGGGTTATCTGACCGGTTTGCTGGCCAAAATCAAGCCGGCCATCGATAAAACTGAATACAAAAAAGAACGTAGCGGCAGCAATCCGGAATTTGTCGACGCGGTGGCAAAAACCAACGTCATGCTGACCATGGATGACATCAGGAAAAGCGAGATTCTGAGCAAACTGGAAAACGATGGCAAAATAAAAATCGTCGGCGCCATGTATAATCTGGTTGGCGGCAAAGTGGAATTTTTCTCCTGACGGCTAGCGCCAAGTAGTTATATGTTAAATACGTCGAGTTGCATCGCGGCGGCAAGCAAGAGACAAATTCATCGGGAACGAATTTGAACCGGCAACGGCGGACCTCCAGTGAGAGGCAGGATGTCTCTCACTGTCCCCAAGAGCATAGCCCACTGTGTGATTGAGGTAAGCGATAGCAGCCGACAAAGAGGCAAATTGAAGTATAACGAGTGTGAATAACGTTGCGACTGGGCGAGCGAGCGCAGCCAACAAACGGGCAACCTAAAGTAGGACGGTAAATAGGTTAATCCGTTCGGATAACATCCTTAAGCGCGTCTTCCTGCCATTGAATCAAAGACATCAATTCGGTGGCGTCACGCTGAAACATACGTAATTTCCACAGCGGGACGCTACTTTTTTTGGCGCAACATTTTATTTCAACCAGAGCTTCGCCTTCTGTCTTAGGCAATTCACGGCACGCCAACTCGTCGGCATAGGCCCGTAGTTGGCATGGCAGGCCAACAAATTCAAAAAAAATAAAACCGGCGGCGAAGACCGTGATTTTAACGGTAGTACCGCCACTATCCGGCATATTATAAACTTTTTCAGTTTTCACCGCTGTCGCCTCCATAAGGAAATTGCCCAAATTCTCAGGCATTCGCGAGGAAATTAAAAGTGGCAATCCGCCATGATAACCACACAAAACAGTAAAGGTATGTTAGTAATGGCTTCATTTGTCCGCTACAGAATCGGCCATGCCGACCACGATGCTTTAACCTGACAACGCGATACAGGCTCGGGTTTTTAGCTAAAAAAGCTAAACGCCACAGCATTTGTATGATAAATGAATTAAATTGTGATTCAAGTCACACTTTCAATGCATTTTTAGGCTTTAGAATCGTGACACAAATCACATTTAATGGAACATTCTTATGGAAACTGTTTCTCAATCCAATGCGCTTATTCTTAAATTTTGTTGGCTGCTGGCCGTGGCCGGCGTGGTCTTTTGTGCCGTGTTGTTCAAAATGTACTGGTAACGCGGTCTAGAACCCCGTTAGGCAATCCGCTGTTTCCCCTTCCGCTGGTTACCGATGCCGGTTTTATGCCGGCAATTTTCCCTTCAAGTTCGGTCCGACGTTGCCGATAACAGGTTATGGATTCACGGCCTACTTGAGGAGAATGACCATGTCCAATACGGTATCCACCGTTATGCCGTCGGTATCGACAAACAGCGGGGCAAATATTTCCTCGCAGATCAGTAATATTGAAAAACAGATCACCAGTCTGACCAAGCAATTGAAAACCGTGGCGGATTCCAGCTTGCCCGACGATCAAAAGCAGCAGCAGACAGAAATGATCCAAGCCCAGATCCAAATGCTGGAAGCGCAATTGAGCGCGTTGCGCCAACAACAGACCCAGCAGTCCGCCAGTAAAGAAAGCGCAACGTCAACGGTGAACGCCGCCGACAATGATAAATCACGCGATAGCGTCGGCCACGTCGACGTGTACATCTGATTTAACGGCTATTACAACCTTACCCGCACCGCCAACATGTTCCCTGCCCGTCATGTTTCAGTTCACCTTTTTGCTGCTGGCGGCGTTTGATTACCGCCGTTGCGCCGCCGCTTGACCTATTGCAGATCCAGTCAAATGGAATGTCGGACAAATACGTTATAAGAGCGCCCCTGAGGCCTGTTGTCCGCAGTTTCTCTCGTGAGACTATTCTCATTCGTTGTGACCAGACGCCAATTGACAAACAAGGATCCGTGGCGTAATTTAACCATTAAAACATCATTTCAATGGTTAAAAAGGCATGTATGATGATTCTCCTGCCTGCTTCATCCGTGATTTATCAGGCTAGCGCGGCTGATGGCGTTGAGGGGTTTTATAGGCGAACCGGGGCCACGGAAGCCGCCGGATGTTTCTTGTTGTTAGCCGCGATGCAACTTGAATTATTTAGAGTATATACTTTATGGGTTCGATTACGATGCGCCGACCGGCCTGCGTCCGGTGTGCTTTGCCCAAGCGCGACGGCAATCGGGACATCCAGTTGGATCTCTTCCTGGATGATGCCAATAATCTTGAACTTTACCCGGATTTTCAGGCTTACTTCCGCCAGCGGCACCCGACAATGCTGGTTATCTGGGGCAGTCATGATGGATTCTTCATTCCAGCGGAGGGCAAAAGCCCATCGAGGCAATACTCCGGATGTCATCGTGGAGTTTCTGAATACCGGCTACTTTGCTTTGGAAACCCATGGAGACTCTATCGGCCGGCGTATTCTCGACATCTTTGCCCCACCCGAGACTTTGATCGTTAATCCTGCAACAGAGGTATGGAAATGAAAAAGATCGGTATCAATGGTTTCGGCCGTATCGGCCGCCTGGTTTTGCGCCGGTTGTTGGACACCGGCAGTCAGTTGGACGTGGTTGCCGTCAACGACCTCACCCAACCCAAGGTCCTGGCTTACCTGTTAAAGCATGATTCCAGTTATCGCGATTTCAAAGGGACGGTGGGGTACGATGAAAACGCGATCATTGTCAATGGGAAAAGGATTGCCGTGTTTGCGGAAAAAGACGCCCGCAATATCCCCTGGCAAAGCCAGGGCGTGGATATCGTCGTGGAGAGTACCGGTTTTTACACTTCCCGGGAAAAATCCCAGGCGCACCTTGACGCCGGCGCCGCCAAGGTGTTGATTTCCGCCCCGGCCGGCGACCTAAAAACCATCGTGTTCAATGTCAATGACGAGACAATGAGCGCCGGCGACGATATCATTTCCGTCGCGTCCTGCACCACCAACTGCCTGGCGCCGATGGCCAAGGCTCTGCAAGACGGTTTCGGCATCAAAGCGGGCACCATGACCACCATCCACGCCTATACCGGCACCCAGTCGCTGGTGGATGGACCGCGCGGTAAGGATCTGCGGGCATCCCGCGCCGCCGCGCAGAACATCATCCCCCACACGACGGGCGCAGCTAAAGCCATCGGACTGGTGATACCGGCGTTAAACGGCAAACTGAAAGGGCATGCGCAACGTATCCCCGTTCTGACCGGTTCGGTGACTGAACTGGTTTCGGTTCTGGAGAAAAAAGTCACCGCCGACGAAGTCAATCACTACATTAAACAGGCCACGACCAATAATCCTTCGTTCGGTTATACCGATGAAGAAATCGTCTCATCGGATATCGTCGGCATGGAATTCGGCTCGCTGTTTGATGCCACTCAAACCGAAGTGGTTGAACATGGCGATTTGCAATTGGTAAAAACCGTCTCTTGGTATGACAACGAATACGGTTTCGTCACGCAATTAGTCAGAACGCTGGAAAAATTCGCCAAGCTCTGACAGGATGGCGCGCCATACACGGGGGCCGGCTGACAAGCGGCCCCCGCTTATATCCGTCTAACCATTGAGCCGGTTGCGGCCTAAACCGCCGGACCGACGTCTACGCGAGGTTCAGTCGTTTTATGAAAATACCCCAAACGACATCCGCCCTGGTTGATGAGCCGCCGCTTATCGCCGATTGCCTCGCCCTTGATATGCTCAACACCGGCGGTCGGGATGCGCGCGGCGAACCGCGGGAATTCTGGCGCGACGCGCAGGCGGTCGTCAGGTGGCTGACCAGGACGAATCTTATCGACGCCCAACTGATAGCGCAGGCCGATCTTGACGGACTGGTGCAAAAAGCGGTGGCGCTGCGCGAACATGCGCGAACGTTAATAATGTGCCGCAAAGCGGACCGGCAAGCCGATGCAACGTTGCTTAACGATTACCTGCGGCTGGCGCCCGCCCGTCTCCAGCTTGTTTGGGATACGCCTTCGGCCCCGTTCGCCTTCCGGGCACCGGCGGATATGTCCGTTTATCAGATATTGCGTCCGCTGTGCGAGGCGACGGTAGACTTGCTCGTCAACGGCGATTTCAAACTCGTGCGCCAGTGCGAGCATCCGGGATGCGTCCTGTGGTTTTACGACCGAACCAAAGGGCATCACCGCCGCTGGTGCAGCATGGCGGTATGCGGTAATCGCCATAAGGCGGCCCGATACAAAGCGCGGCAATCTTTTTAGCGCCCTCATCCGGGAGCCCCTCGCGGTCTTCTCCGATAAGAAGACATAAACGGTGCGGCGAGCCCGCCACCCGGTAGGGTTCGGCGAGAGTTACAGGCCCGCCAAGTGGCGACACCCTGTCGACGGAAAGGGCCAGTGTCCAAACCGGAAAATAAAAAATTTAAAAACAATAAGTTAACCAACTGGCGCGACAATTGCAACACAAGGCGGGATGAGACACAACAGAGAATCATGCCATGCCGCTATTTTACCGCAACCCCATTATCCATGCCGATTACGCCGACCCGGATATCCTCCGCCACCAGGACGCGTTTTGGATGGTGGCATCCAGTTTCAGCCATGTTCCCGGCTTGCCAATACTGCACTCGCGTGATCTGGTGCATTGGCGGCTGGTTAATTATGCCGTTCCCCGTCTACCGGCGGAAAGCTATGACACCGTACAGCCCGGCAAGGGGATTTGGGCGCCCAGTATCCGTTTTCATGGCGGCCGTTTCTGGATATTTTTCAGTATGCCCGATGAAGGTATCTTTGTCTGTCACAGTACCGATCCATTAGGGGAATGGAGCAAGCCGCACTGCCTGATACAGGCCGCCGGCTGGATCGATCCTTGTCCGCTGTGGGACGATGACGGCCGCGCCTGGCTTGTGCATGCATTCGCCTATAGCCGCAGCGGTATCAAGAACAAACTGCAGCTTATCGAAATGGCCCCTGATGCCTCGCGGTTGCTGGACGGCGGCCGGATCATTTTCGATGGCACCTTGTCGCATCCCACGCTGGAGGGGCCGAAACTCTATAAACGATCCGGGGAATATTGGATTTTCGCGCCGGCCGGCGGCGTGAAACGGGGCTGGCAAACCGTGTTGCGGGCCAAAAATCTGGCAGGTCCCTGGCAAAGCCGCGATGTGCTGCATCAGAGCGACACGCCAATAAATGGTCCGCACCAAGGCGGTTGGGTGGCGCTGGAAAATGGCGAGCAGTGGTTCGTGCATTTTCAGGATAAGGGCGTTTACGGCCGCGTCGTACATCTTCAGCCGCTACGCTGGCTGGAAGACGGTTGGCCGTTGCCCGGCGAGGTATCGGACGAACCGGGTAAAGGTCGGCCCGTGTTATACCATGCGCTACCGGCGTTGCCCTGTTCCCCCTGCGCGATACAAACCAGCGACGATTTTAACGACGGCCATCCGGGGTTACAGTGGCAATGGCAGGCCAATCCCCATGATGACTGGATAATCCCAGGCCATGAAAGCTTGACATTGTGTTGTAAGCCATTGGGAACATACCAAGGGAAAGGCGTATTGTATGCCACCCCGCAATTATTGTTGCAGAAATTTCCCGCTGCCCGGTTTACGGTGTGCTGTGAGGCCCGGGCGGATTTCCGCCGACCGGGAGACGAAGGCGGGCTGGTGGTGTTCGGCGAGCGCTATGCGGCGCTGACGATACGGCAAAACGCCCACCGCGGCGCGCTGATATTCCGTTCGGGCTGGATGAGCGACAACGGCACTTTGTGTGAACAGGAAAGACTTGTCGGCGAAATGGATGAACCGATGACATTGGCGCTGGCTTGCGATGTGGGCGACGACGGTATCTGCCGTTTTCGTTACCGCGCGCCTCATGAGGACTGGCGGTGGCTCGCCCCGTCTTTCGCCGCCGGCGCCGGGAAATGGGTTGGCGCTAAAATCGGCCTTTATGGGGCCTCGCCGATTTCCGACTCACCCGGCGCCATCCAGTTCGGCCCTTTCACCGTGACCATTTTATAACGGCGCGGGGCAAACGGCTTGCCCCGCACGGATTAAAACGACACCGCCAGCCTATGCCGGATATGCGCAGCCCACCGTGGCAACGGTAACATCGAGGCGGCGTAAGATATCCGTTATGATTACCGCCTCCGCCTCTTCGAATCCGGGAGCGAGTAATAACGCGACCTGTTTTGTCATAGTCTTCTCAGGCAGGCGTCAGGCCTGCCCTCCTCTTCAATCAGAACAAATAGTAACGGATGCCCAGACGGATGCGCACCTGGTTATCATGATTCGCATCGCGATCCAACCAGGCGACTTCCGTATAAGGCATCCAATGCGGGTTCATACGATAACGGGCGACTATACTGGGTTCCCAATGGGTTCGATTACCGTTGGCGGCGTGATAATCGTTGGTATTGATGAAAAATTCCGGATTAAATTGCAACCAGAGTTTTTTGGTGGCCTGATAATTCACAAACAGGTCTATTTGATGGCTGTCGTTATAATCCATATCATTAGACAAATCCCTTGTTTTGTGGGTCTGATGATTATATCGATAACGGGTAGATACACTTAAAATTGGATTGAACTTATAATCCAGACTAATATACGGCGAAAGCGTTGTTCCCGAGCTATTGATATCCGTTAAGCCACCGGGTGTGATACTCCATCCGCCACTTAACGGCACAGGGATACCGCCTTCATATTCCTGGAAGGAACTTTTAAATTGATCGCCCCCTTGCCCTAAATCGTACAATGATGAAACCAAGAGGTAGGCGCCATTATCGAAAATATGCCCGGCACCGATTTTATACTGATTCTTTTCAGCGGCATAGGTATGCGCATAACGGTTATCAATCCAGGTGGCGGACGCCACAGCATTTAATGTATAGCAGGCCAGCGGCAAACCCACGGCCAGCAGAGCGATTTTTCTCATGATGTATTCCGCTATATTTTCAATTTATTTAGCATGATCACGGATCCACAGAAATTGATAATTCCGTGTCATCGTTGATAAAGTACGAAGGATATTTAATTAATCAGTCAATCCAGTATTCCTTATTTTATCGATAGGGAGGATGTATCAGCCAAGCGCGTAATGGCATCATTTTTATAAAGCAAGGTTTGTGCCAACAAATAAAATTCATTATTTACAGCAGGTTAGATGAGGGCGCGTCTATTTCCTTAGACACTGACGACAACATGATGGCGTCATTTATTACTGTTTAAAAAAATGATATAAATTAACGAACACTAATTTTGAACTTAATCACACGCCAATTCGCCATTGTCTATCAAGCAGGAATTCCAGCACTTTCGCCGCGCCATCGTTCTCATTGCTATCAGTCACCCAATCAGCCAGCGATTTGATCGCCACGGACGCATTGCCCATCGCGACACCCATACCGGCGAATTTTAGCATTTCACGGTCATTATCCGCATCGCCGACAGCAATGATTCCCTCGGCCGGAATACCCAATAACCTGGACAGCCCCCGTAAAGCAGAGCCTTTATGCACGCCTTTCTTCATGACTTCATAATAGTTGGGCTCACTGCGCACAAAATGATAGGCTTCGGCGAGATGCGCCGGAATAAGCCCCGGCAGCGCATCAATCCTTTCCGCCGTATCAATAAACATCATTTTCGGCGGCCGGCGAGGCGCACGTTGCCATCCTTCAGGCAATCCCACCACCGGCAGGCTGGCGAAACGGTATCCGCCGGCGCCGGGCGTGACGGGAAACCCCGTCAGCAGGCGATTTTCCTCCAGGAGATAACAGGCGTAACCCAGTTGTCGGCCAAGTTCATTGAGAATCAGCACGTCTCGGTGCTCCAGGCAGTCGCTGACCAGGAGCTTTTCCGGTCGGCTACGCCACAACAGAGCGCCGTTACAGGCAATGGCATATCCCGTCCCCCGTCCCAATGGCAACTGCGCCATCACCCCCTGTACGCTCAAAAGCGAGCGTCCGGAGGCCAAGGCGATGACGACGTCCTGACTGACGGCCCGCCGTACCGCATCCTTAAAGCGGGGAGTGACGGTTTTCTCCGGCGTCAACACCGTCCCGTCCAAATCAAATACCAGTAGACGACCGCGCCTGGTGAGACACGGCGCGGTTAGCGGTTGACGACGCGATGACACAGGGGTTTTCCTTCCCGCCAACGGACAAACTCATCCAACACACAATCGGCCAGACGCTGGGTTTCATCGTTCAAGGCGCCGGCGATATGACTGCTCAGATGAATATTAGACAATGAGTACAATGGCGAAGCAGCGCAAGGCGGCTCCGGTTTAGTCACATCCAATAGGGCGGTAAGATCCGGCCGCTCGCGCAATACGCCGATCAGTTCACTTTCGTTGACCTGCATCCCGCGGCCGGTATTGATGAACACCGCGCCCGGACGCATACGTCGAAATAATTGGCCGTTCAGCACGCCGATGTTATCGGGCCGGTTCGGCAAATGATTGCTTATCACAAACGCGGTTGAGAAGGCGTCTTCCAGAGACAGGGTTCGTCGTTCTACCCGGGAGGGAACTCCCACCACATCCAACGTGAAGGGACGCAGCAATTCCGTTAGCGCGCGGGCAATGGCGCCTTGGCCCAGCAATGCCACCCGTTCGCCATAAGCGCCGGGAGCGGGATGACAGCGATGAAGCATGTCGAATGACGCAGGTGTTCGGTACTCGCGTTGATTGCGAAAATACCCTTTACAGGCCAGCAAAATCTGCGCCAGGCAAAACTCCGCCACTGAAATCGCATTGGCGCGCCAGGCACTGACCAGCGTGATCCCACGCGCCAAGAACGGCGCGGCGAAGGCTTCGGTCGCGCCGGCGGCATAAAACACCGCCTTAAGGTTCGGCAAGCTGTCGAGTTGACGCGGACTCAAAGGGAACATGCCCCAACTGGAGAAAATCGCCTCAACCGGCGCCAGAAGCGGCAATTCCCGATCCAGCATGGCCTGGGTCAGGATACGTGGATGCAGCCGGCATAGGGAAGATAAGCGTTCAAAACGGCCCCGACCGAATACCTGATGGAGGGTATCCGGTCGATTGGACAAGCAAACGGCATAGCAGGCCATAACGGTCATCCTTCGGGGCGGCCCCTTTCCGTATGGCGAAGGGGCCGCGGACAAAATGGGGAACGGCCTAGACCAGACCGGCCCATGCGGAGGCAAAGCCCAAAACAATCAATAAAATAAGCACTTTGTTGGGGCTGATTTTTTTATTCAGCAAATGCAGACTGCCCAGCACCAGTAATAATGGCACGAGACCAACGCAAATCTTATCCAGAATGTCTTGCAAGACAAACGGCTGTCCGGCGATGGTGGTCTTGAACGTAGTGGTAAAGCTCACCATGGTGGCACTCATTGCCCCCACCATCATCAGGCCCATAATGGATGACGCTTTTGTGATGCAGCCCAATAATCCCGATTGCGTCGCCTCGGCGATATATTTCGAACCGAGACGGTACCCCATGACACCGCCGTAATAACGGATCAAATAGCTGGGGATATTGTAGACCAGCAAGTACAGCAACGGTCCGAGCGGATTGCCTTGCGACGCCAGGCCAATGGCGATGCCGGTGGCGATGATCCGCAATACACCGTAGAAAAACGAATCGCCCACGCCGGCGAACGGCCCCATTAGCGCCACTTTGATACCCGAGATACTTGAGGTGTCAAAATCCGGATTGGCGGCGTTCTCTTTTTCCATCGACAGCGTCAGCCCCAGAATAAAAGGCGCCAGATGCTGATTGGTATTGAAGAATTGGCTGTTGCGCTTTAACGCCTCCAGGTAACGGTGCGGTTCCGGGTAAATCCGGCGCAACATGGGCGCAAGCGTCCATCCGTAGCTCAATCCTTCCATTCGGGTAAAATTCATGGAACCCAGCAAGGGAAATTGACGAAAGAACAATTGGCGGAACATTTTCTTTTCATTTTTTCCATCGCTATAGGCGACGCCTTTCATTTGCATATCAGTCATTGAAAAATCCATCCTTATCGTCAATCGATACGCTGTCCGCGACGCTGGCGTTTCGTTTATAGAATTTAAGTTGATTGAATTCGCTAAAACATAAGTACACCGCGACGGAGGCCGCGATTATGGCGATGCCCATAATAGGCAGATGCAAATAAGCGGACAACGCGAAGCCGATAAAGAAGAATGCGGCGATAGCCCGATTCCATAACGCCTTGAGCAGGATAGCAAAACCCAGCGCCGGCAATATCCCCCCCACCACGGTCATGCCGCGCATGACGGTATGAGGAATACTGTCCACCAGACTACGTATGACATCGGTACCGAACAGCACGCCGAAGAACGCGATAACCGCAAAGGGGATGCCGTAAAATAAAATCATACCGGTGACCAGTCCCAACGCCGCGCGATCACGTCCTTCTTCCAGCAAGGCGTCGTATTTCTCCACCAATGCGGTATACACCAGTTTAAGTACTTGATAGACAAATACCGCCAATAGGCTGATGGGCAGCGCCAGCGCCACGGCCACCGCCGGCTCGGCTTTGGTCAGCAGGGTGAACGCCGTGGCCAATACCGAACCTACCGCGAGGTCGGCCGGCACAGAACCGCCGATAGTGATAGTGCCGAGAAAAATAAGCTCCAGACTGGCGCCGATAATGATCCCCTGCTGGAAATCCCCCAGCACCAATCCCACCATAGCGCCACAGACCAGTGGCCGTTCAATGAGCGGCTGTCCGAGAGCATGATCGCAGAACTTGGCGATATACATCACCAACGCGACGAGTAAAGCGGAAGTTAACATGCTGGCCTCACTTATTTGGCGTTGTCTAACATGTCGATGAGATTTTTCACCGGATGGGAAGGCAGTACCTGATACTCCACCCGCACGCCGCGTTGCGCGACGACATGAAAATCCGCCACATCTTCCGGCGTGACATAAACCGTGTCGCTGATCCGCACCTTCGCGGCCAGATTATCGGTAATACGCCCGAAATTGGCGACATTCAGCCGATCGATGGCCGGTACTTGTTCAATGAGCCGGCGCGCATCAGCCACCGCATTGACGATAACCAGAATTTTCATGTCTGCCGAGCGCGGATCGTTAAGAGTCTGCGCGGCGGCATCCACTGTCATGATGGCGCATTTTGCGGTATCCGGCGCGGCCATGCGCAGCGACATTTTCTGTACTTCATTGGCGACAATCTGATCATTGGCCACCAGAATGCGATTAACGCCTAAGTGCTTGGTCCATACCACGGCAACCTGACCATGGATTAAACGGTCGTCAATTCGAACTAACGAAATCATGTTTTCTCCTGTTATGTTTTTTTACCAGTAGGGTGCCCAGATTCGCGATAAGCGCACCAGCGCTTCGAAATAAAAGTAGTCGCCCCAAAGATTCGGCACATTGATGCCCATGTCGCGGCCAAAGTTATAAAGACCCTCGCGCAGGAGTCCATCCTGGCCATGGGCGAAATAACGCTGCCGTAAGTTGCGCATCATCAGACCGACCGCATTCAGGTAGGCCGGGCGAAGTTCATCGCTGAGCGGCAATTGTTTTAAGAGCTCGGCCAGGCCGCATACGGCGATGGCGGTAGCGGAGGTGTCGCGCAACGCATGATCCTCCTCCTTGAAAATCAAATCCCAGTAGCAGACAAAATCGTCCGGTAGGCGATTAAGGAAATAATGGGCCAGTTTACGTGCCAATGCCGGCAATGCCGCGTCGCCCGTATGATTAAAACCCAGTGCAAAGCCGTAGATTCCCCAGGCCTGCCCGCGAGACCAGCACGAGTCATCGCTGAACCCCTGATGGGTATCGCCGCGTAGCGGGCGCCCGCTGCCGACGTCAATATAATAAGTATGAAAAGTGGAGGCGTCGGCCCGTACCAGATAGCGCGCGGCTTGCGCCAGATGCTGCCGTGCCGCTTCCCGCCATGTCCGGTTGCCGGTCTGATCCGCGCCCCAGAACAACAATGGCAAATTGAGATTGCAGTCGATAATCATCCGTCCCTGCCGCGCCGGATCACTTAAATCCCCCCATGCCTGGATAACCCCCGCGACGGGATTAAAGCGACGGTACAATAATTCCGCCGCGCGCAACGCCAGTTCGCGGGCACGGATATTTCCAGTGAGTTTCCAGGCGTTAACGCAGGAAAGTTGATATAAAAAACCCAGATCATGGGTATCGACGTTAATGTGCTCTTCAAGGCGTTTGGCGAAATCGTCCAGTCGCCGCTGCGCAACAAGACGGAACTTCTCGTCGCCGGTGACTTCCCACGCCAGCCACAACATCCCGGTCCAGAAACCCTCGGTCCAGTCCGGCTTCATCGCCTTGGCATAATATCCCGCCTCGGCGCTGGCCGATGGAAAAGCATCGCAAAAACGCGGCAACATCCTCTCGAGGTTCGTGATAACCTCGTCTAACGCCGAACGCAGCCATTCCGGCGTCAATGGCGGCTGAGACCCGCCATATCTTGGATCCAGCGTCTCAAGCATGGTCATCGCGTCTCCTCCCCGGCAAAAAAGTCGTCATCACCCCGCATGGGGTCGAACAGGTTGCGACGCGCGGCGGCGATTTCCGGCACCTGATTCATGTATTGCATAGCCTGGGTCGCCATGGGTATGGCATCAAGGATGCGCGCCCCGGTCTCACGCTGTTCCGACAAACAAAATTCCATCAGCATGATCAGATTCGCTCCGCTCACCACATGCATATGGGGGTATTCCACCATGACCTGAATCGCCGTATTATTGACGCTACCGCCTTGCATATCGGTAAACATCACCAGTTCGTTGCCTCGGCCCGCCGCCGCCAGGGCCAATCCATGAAAATGTTGCGCCAGCTCGGCTGTTGAACCGATACCGCCGCAATAGACGCAAATGGGGGTAACCCCGTGATCGTTACCGATCAGTAAATCGAGCCCCGAAACAATGCCTGCGGCATACTGACCGTGGCTCGCGATAAAGACTTCTCGCATTCCCCTTTCCTTGAATGATGTAAATAACCTGCTCGCTTATTTTGCAATAGCTGTGCCATATTAATTTTATTCATATAAAACAATAAGTTATAAAATAAATTCGACGCTTCCCGCTGTGTTGAAACAAAGAAAAAACCTAGCGTCTAAACGGCGGCGGCCTGCTTCAGGCCGCCTTGGGAAAGTGGTCAATTTGCCGGCGCGACGATCCAAGGCTCCAGAATCTCGTAGATCATCAACACTTCGGTGAGGGGTAATGTGATGCGGTATTTGCGATTGAGGGCCTGGAAAAAGGTGTCGTGCGTATCGACAAAGGCACGCTGCTCCTGCGTTAATACCACCTCATCGCGATTTCGCATACCCGCGTTAACCATAACGCGCTCAATCATTAGCGCGATATGGGCGAACAAATTAATACGCAGGTAGCTTTCAAAATGTATTTTATAGAAAGATTCATATTGCTTGATAACCGACTCGACCTCATCGATAATTACCACCGGGTTGAGGAAATTCAGCCTACCGGCGACCCCCTCAATGGTAAAGAGTTTCACTACTTCTTCGATCATTGGCTCCAGACCACCTTCGATGAGCAAATCAGCGAAATAATCCCGGCGCAGTACCGCGGTTTTTTCTTTGATTAATTGCTCCACATTCAATAACGGAATATAAACCCCCTCAATGTCGGTGGTGGTAATGATAAGCCGTGTTCCATTAAGTGCCGGATCCGCATGGGTGACTTTCCATTTCACGTCGTCATATTCCATGGTAACGATATCGATTTCATCCCGCGCCAGATAACGCTGGACGATATCTTTAAGCTTGCGGGAAATGCCCTCGCCGGAGATACAAGAAATGATAATCTTGTTACCCGGCAATATGCCGGCATAGTATCGTGTTTCTACTTCATAAGCGCCCTTGGCGCTTGCAATTATCTCCTCCATCGACAGACGTTGCTGTATTTTCGACGCTATATCCAGCGCCATGGCGGTACTGACATTATTAATGACCAACAGCTCCCCATGGACATGGAGCTTTATCTCCTCATAAATTTCCTTAAGCGAACCCATATCGACCAAGATGATAAGCCCGGCGCTTTGCTTAATGATATCGAGATGTTCAATAAGCATATCGATCATATCGCGTGTAGAGGTGGCATTGGGCATATCGAACGCCTTGAATATATAGCCCCCCGTCAGCTGATTGGCGATACTGGCCAAGCTTGAGGCCGTCGAACGGCCATGGGAAACAATCACCGCCTGGATCAAATCATCGTCTCCGGCCAGGGCGTTGAATGCGCTGCACAGCAGTGGGAAAAGCAGCGACAACGGCGCATCGGCTGCATATTGTCGCAATAGGGCCAGGCATTCGCCGGCCAGCAGGCGCGCTTTACCGGAAACATAATCGGTAATCGCGCCGAATTCCGCGGATTGCGCTTTTTCCTCATGGCAATACAACGCGTAATTAAGACAAAGCCAAATCCCTTTACGTTGGTCCTGGTCAAAGACCAATCCGGTCAGACTCTCCAGTTCGTCAACGGCACACAGGGTATTGCGCCAAAGATAGCCGCTGTAAAGGGATTGCGCATCCAGGATCCCATAAACCGACGTCAGCAGTTGTTCCAGTTTGCGATTGAGCAAAAGTACGTTACCGCTATGACAAAACTCCCGAAAAATAACATCGTCGCGCATGGCTTTCGGCAACAAGTCCGCCACATCCATAGCCGATGGGCCATCGGCGTGCGAAATCAGCATGGCCTTTTCATCGTCCGAATGGCGATATGATGAAGACAGCGTCAAGTCACGGGGATTGTCGCTTTTGCTCCAGGCGCTGGCGCACATCACTTTGATCTGGTTTTTAAGTTCGCCGATGTTGCCCCTGACCGGCGACATCACCAGTTGGTGCAGCAACTCCGCGTCCAAGCGGATATCCCGCGCCAGATTGCGCGCTTCGCTACGCAGAAAATGTTCTACCTGAGCCACCCGCTCCGTCAGAGGCCGGGAAATAAAATTAGGCAATGTGACACGTACCGGGATCCGACGGCGAAAGGTATTCAACAATGTAGTATCAATATTTTCGGTGGTGGCGAAGATAAATCGGATAACGGCGGGATGGCGGGTACGGTTATCCCCCAAACGATAGAAATAGCCTTTATCCATAAACAGGAACAGTTTTTCCTGGTTCTCCGCCGATAGCCTATGTACTTCATCAAGAAACAGGAATCCGCCATCCGCATCGTCGAACGCGCCGCGTTTTTCGCGGTCGGCGCCGGTAAAGGCCCCTTTGATATAGCCAAATAGCGTACCGGACAACAACTCGGGATTATTGGCGTAATCGGCGCAATTCAATTCGATAAACGGTTTATCCGCCGCGATAACACCGCGTTCAAGAGCATAGTGGTATAGCAGATTGGCAAGATGGCTTTTACCGACGCCACTTTCTCCCGCCAGTAACACGGGCAATCCTTCGGTGGGATAATCCACCGCTGAACGGCACAATGACACGGCCTGCGCCAGGCTACCCTCGGCGCCAATCAGGCGGGAAAAGACGTCCGCCGTTTTTTTATTAACATGAGTGTTGACAACCGGCGCACTGGGAGTGCGGACATAAAAACGCACCGGACGGGTATTCTCCTTGGCGAGCTTTCCGTCTTCACACAGGCGATTGAGATAATGGCTTATCACGCTACGGTTAACCGCAACAAAATCCGCACAATCCTGCGCGGTGAATCCGCCTTGTTTACCGGCGTAATGCCGCAGGATATCCTGAAATAGTTTTTCTTTTGCTGATGTGGTCATGATGACGATCCATAAACAGTATCGAAGATGGCAAAAATTTTTTCGACACTAGACACTAAGATTATTCATTCGACACTTGCTACTGTGTCGCGGTTTTCTTATAAATGAAACCTTGTTTCAAATGGTTTATGATCTTTGTCACATCTCAAAGACAATCCGCGGTCACCCACGCTTTGCATGAATACCATGCCATCCACACGCGGGCGTACAGATAAGTTTTATGACTCAAGATTTATAATACTCTGTTTTATAGATAAAAATTATCCAATAAACGTGCCTTTCAGCTTACGTTTTTTCCGGTCGGGTCGAATTTGATAAAGCGATTTCAGGTAGCCTGGGGCTGTCCAGCTCGGGAGCGGACAGTGTCGAAGTCGCAACGAAAAAGAAATATGAGGGACCGGGTTTTGTGCTATTGGCGATCTTTTTTTCGCTTTTTTGCCGGCTCGCGCTTCAGGCTAAGCATGACAGGTGTTGGGCGCTGTTTCGGGCCAGCCAGTGTCATGCGCCAGAATATCCCTGTCAGACAGTAATAGTTCATGTCCACGACGTTCTGATATTCAAGTAAAATCGGCGGGCAAAACAAACCAGGCCGCCAATAGGCCATCTCTATGGATAGATGTCCGTTGATTGCTTTACATGCAATCGCCGCTTCGCTATGGTGTACTCGGCTCTCTAGAGCCTCACCGTATTTGTGCGAGTAGTAAGCTCGTATTTTCTTTGCAGTGGCTTGCGATTCCTATGCATTGACTTGCCAGCTTTATGCTGGCTTTTTTTTCGTCTTCATCAGCAACCTCAATCAGGACATAAGCACGCCTGCCATGAAGGTGACTTTTAATTCATCCCCTGGGATTTTTCGACTAAAACCGGATCACGCGCTGTGATGGGTAAAAATTTGCATATTCATTAAACGAAAAAGCGTGTTAGGCCGTTTCGCAAAGGTTTTCAGACTGTTTCCTGTTATACTCGCCATACTTCAAGCTGCCTCTTTGTTGGCTGCGCTTGCTCGCCCCAGTCACATCGTGATCTATGCTCCTGGGGACTGACTCCCTTGCCGCCGCGATGCAACTTGAATTATTTAGAGTATAAAATAATATATATTCCTCAATTTTGGGTAATGGAATCTTCAAGTCTAGAGGATAACTCACAAGTTAGTTTCCCCACCAGATCATGTGGCACTATTATTTTGCAAAATAGCCTTCATCATAGTTGGGTTAACATAAATTTTGAGGTCTATACGTATTCATGCCATGGGGCGCGGGTACATCATCGAACACATTGATAATCTGAAAAGGTATTTTCAGGCATTCATGGGCTGGACAGCACACAGTCAAGCCGACGCCTTGCAGGAGCAGACAGGTGGAGCCCCACAATATGGATGCCGGCAACGGTTGCCCAGGCATGCCGTGCGGCTTACCGCTCGACGGGCGAGGTAGCGATAGCGTTAACTCCACGTATTTAATTTATTTCGAGTCCCGTCACACTGAACCACCTGAAACTTCTGATAAATTATTATCATGATATGTTACTGGAGGTAAAATCATGGCCGAAAATTTTCAAGAAGCGCCACTGCCTTTGTGTGGGGAATTTCATATCAATGACTGTGTCGCCCTGATTTCCTTTCCGTTGGGAGACCCCCCTGAACGTTATAAATTGAGTGTTAAAATAACCACCATCGATGATGATATCTATCAAGGGGTTATTTCTGTTGTTGAAAATGCCGACAATTGCAATAAGCCTGGGAATGTGTTCCGGAGAGGAAGCCCAATCCATTTTAGGCGCGGTAACATTCAGGGGATGGCATCTGGTCGGGTCGAGCGATTCTAAAATAGGCAATTGGCCGATTCCGGAGATGTGTCGGTGGTGTTCATGCAGGGATAAAAATGGCCTGCCATAACTGGTACTGGGGAAATCCGAGGCAGGCTGGAAAAAGAAAGGCCGTGTTATGCAAGCCGCTAAATAAGCGGTTGACTAATTCGCCCATAGATGTATAGTGTAACTATACAGCGCACAGGGCGACAGCAATGATTAAGAGCTTTCGGCACAAAGGGATTGAAAAATTTTTTGCGACCGGTTCAACGGCCGGCATCCAAGCAAAACATGCCATAAAGCTGCAAATACAACTGACCGCTTTGAATACCGCCAAACGCCCAGAAGATATGAGCGCCCCGGGATGGAAATTGCACCCACTAAAGGGCTCTGCTCTCGCCGGACATTGGGCTATATCAGTAAACGGGAATTGGCGATTAACATTTAAATTTGAAGGCGAAGACGCGATCCTCGTCGATTATCAGGATTATCACTGAGGGCTATATCATGACCAGAATGCATAACCCGGCCCATCCAGGGGCTGTATTACGGGAATACCTTGGCGATATCTCTGTAACGGAGGCTGCCCAGGCATTAGGCGTCACGCGTACCTCGCTGTCCCGCATTTTGAATGGCAGTACGGGGATTAGTGCCGATATGGCGCTACGTTTAGAGTCTGCACTCGGCACCAGTGCGGAAATGTGGACGGGAATGCAGTCACAATATGAGTTATGGATTGCATCCCAGACGACGCGTCCCGCTGTTAAACCTATCGTCGCACATTCGTAGTATACGTTCACATTTTGTGGGTCATCCAGAATGCAAAAACCCGCGCTATGGCGGGTTATTTTGTTTTGTCGCTTGCGAACATAGCTTTGCGAAGCAAAATCGAATTATGCATTTTCAAAACTCGTTTGCAACTCTTTTTTGCTTTTTTTTGAATTTTCGCGACAGAGTTCATCAATTAGCGTGAAATAGACGGCAGAGTTGAACAACTCTATGCACCAGCGTACCCGGTCATTCAACACGCAAAAATGATTTTAGGAAGGATATTAGGAACGGTGTATTTTGGTCATAAAAAAACCGCCTTTTGGCGGTATCAATTTATTCGCACTGCTTTGTTTTGATTGTGAATTCTGGCTTGGTACCCGGGACGGGACTTGAACCCGTACAGCCAAAGGCCGAGGGATTTTAAATCCCTTGTGTCTACCGATTCCACCACCCGGGCGTTGGGAAATGCCAAAATGGAGGCGCGTCCCGGAGTCGAACCGAGGTGGACGGATTTGCAATCCGCTGCATGGCCACTCTGCCAACGCGCCTTTGCTGCCTTGTTAACAAGGCTCGTTAGTCATTTGGAGCGGGAAACGAGGCTCGAACTCGCGACCCCAACCTTGGCAAGGTTGTGCTCTACCACTGAGCTATTCCCGCATCAATGAAAACGGCTTGACAAATCAGCGACCACTGCCACTGCTTTTGTCTCTATCTATCAGATAATCATGAAGATAATCTTTAAGAATAACTTTCAGCAACTTGCCCCGTTGCTTTCGATGCGATGCATTCTACTGACCTGACGTTGTGAGTCAACACAATTATGACGTCACGGTACCCGATTGTTGCTTTTTACGGCGCTTCGATCAGTGTTCAAACAAATCGTCGCGAGCCGCCCGCAGATAGTGGAACATTGACCAAAACGTCAGCACCGCCGCAACATACAGGGCAACAATGCCGATACCGGCCACCCACTGATCCGGACGCCACAATAAGGCCACCAGCGCCAACATTTGCGCGGTCGTCTTCACTTTGCCTATCCAGGACACCGCGACACTGCTGCGCTTACCGATTTCCGCCATCCATTCACGCAAGGCGGAGATGATAATTTCCCGCGCAATCATTGTCGCCGCCGGCAAGGTGATCCACCAGGCGTGAAAATGCTCGGCCACCAGAACCAAGGCTATCGCCACCATGACCTTGTCCGCCACGGGATCAAGAAAGGCGCCGAAACGCGTGGTCTGCTTCCAGCGGCGGGCAAGAAACCCATCGAACCAGTCCGTGACCGCCGCCAGGATAAAAATCAAGGCGCAGACCAGCGGCGCCCAATGGAAAGGCAGATAAAACGCCAGCACGAAAAAAGGTATCATCACGACACGCAACAACGTAAGCCAAGTCGGTATATTAAATTGCATAGCACTTTGGTTAACTGTCTGGCTGGAGTGAAATTAACGAGTATGTTGCTACATTACCGCTAGTGTTTCAACGCATTAAATATTTTTTCTGCCAAGGCGCTCGAAATGCCCGGTACTCTGGCGATTTCCTCAAGGCTGGCGTTCTTCAATGGCTGCAAACCGCCCATGTATTTCAATAGGGTCTGACGACGCTTAGGCCCCACGCCTTCGATGGATTCCAACGCGCTGGTGTTTTTGACCTTGGCGCGTTTATTGCGATGCCCGGTAATGGCATGGTTGTGCGAATCATCGCGAATATGCTGTATCACATGCAACGCGGGAGAATCCGGCGGCAATGCAATCCCTTCCCCGTGCGGTTTTAAAAATAACGTCTCCAAACCGGCCTTGCGATCCGTCCCTTTCGCCACGCCAAGCAGGATCACCCGGGATTTGTCCCAGGGAACATCAAGGCTTGCGAAAACCTCAGTCGCCATGCCCAACTGGCCCTTACCGCCATCGATAATCACCACGTCCGGTATTTTGTCGACCTCCAACGCCTTTCCATAACGGCGACGCAGCACCTGGGTCATGGCGGCATAATCATCCCCAGGGGTGATGCCCTCGATGTTAAAACGCCGGTATTCGGCCCGCATGGGGCCATTGGAATCAAATACCACGCAGGACGCGATGGTCTGCTCACCCATGGTATGGCTGATATCAAAGCATTCCATTCGATTCACCGCCTCGATGCCCAGCAGTTCCGCCAGAGCCTGCAATCGTTGATGGATGGTGGACTGCTGCGACAACTTCGTCACCAGAGCGGTACCCGCGTTGGTCCGCGCCAATTTTAGGTAACGGGCCCGGTCGCCGCGTGGGTGCGTTTGTATATGAATCCGCCGCCCCGCCAGTTCGCTGAGCGAATCGGCCAGGATGTCCTTTTCCGGCAGGGAGAAGTCTAGCAGGATTTCACCGGGCAGGGTCCGCATCTGGCTACCTTGCAAATAAAATTGGCCGACGAATGTCTGAACCACCTCGGCAAGTTCGGTGCCAACCGGTACTTTGGGAAAGTAACTGCGGCTACCCAGCACTTTGCCCTGCCGGATAAATAAGACGTGAACACAAGCCATACCGGCTTCGAACGCCACGCCAATCACATCCAGATCTTCATGACTGCCCGTCACGAACTGTTTTTCCGTCACGCGCCTAACCGCTTGGATCTGATCGCGCGCGCGCGCCGCCTCTTCGAAATTCAGCGCCCGACTGGCGATTTCCATACGCTCGACCAGTCGTTCAAGCACTTGCTGATCCTTGCCGGAGAGAAACAGACGCACATAATCGACTTGCCGGCGATATTCTTCGTCGCTTACCAACCCATTGACGCAAGGTCCAAGGCACCGGCCAATCTGGAACTGCAGGCACGGTCGTGACCGGTTGCGGTATACGCTGTCCTCGCATTGCCGTATCGGGAACAGCTTTTGTAGCAACGCCAGGGTTTCCCTGACGGCATAGCCATTGGGAAACGGGCCGAAATATTCGCCCTTGGCATGTTTGGCACCACGGTGAAACGCCAGGCGAGGATGCGTATCGGCGCTCAGGAAAATCAGCGGATAAGACTTATCGTCCCGCAGCAACACATTATAACGGGGCTGATATAGCTTTATGTAGTTATGCTCAAGCAACAACGCTTCCGTCTCGGTATGCGTGATAGTGACATCAATTTGCGCGATGCTTTTTACCAGCGCTTCGGTTTTCCGGCTGCCCACCTGTTGACGAAAATAGCTGGCAAGGCGTTTTTTCAAATCCTTGGCCTTGCCAACGTAGATAACGGTTTCATTAGCGTCATACATGCGGTAGACGCCGGGCTGGCTGGTGACGGTTTTTAAAAATTGCTTGGCGTTAAAACGTTCAATCACTACTTGTCAGTGTCTCCGCGTTGAACAGCCCGTGGCGTATGGCCAGATGGGTCAGTTCCACATCGCCGCCAATATTGAGTTTATTAAACATGCGATAGCGGTAACTGTTCACCGTCTTCGGACTCAAATTGAGTTGTTCGGAAATTTCGTTGACCTTTTGCCCTTTGGTGATCATCAGCATAATCTGCAACTCACGCTCGGACAGGCATTCAAAGGGCGTTTCGGCTTGCGGCTCAAGCTGGCTCAAAGCCATCTGCTGGGCGATATCCGAGGCGATGTAACGTTTTCCGGCATTGACGGAGCGGATGGCGCAGATGACTTCCTGCGGGGCGGCGGCTTTGCTCAGATAGCCGGACGCGCCCGCTTGCATGACTTTTGCGGGCAATGGATTTTCGGTATGTATCGTGAGCATGATAACTTTGGTATCGGGAGAAAAACGGATGATTTTGCGTGTCGCCTCAAGTCCGCCGATTCCCGGCATATTCATATCCATCAACACAACGTTTACGCAGTTGTTCCGGCACCATTTTACCGCGTCTTCACCACACTGCGCTTCTCCAACGACTTTGAAGCCTTTGATATCCTCAAGAATGCGTCGTATCCCTGCACGCACCAATTCGTGATCATCAACAAGAAAAACGCTTATCAAAGAAAAATCTCCAAAAAAAGGGGCGTGGTGTAAAAGCGAGTCGGATATTTATAGCCCTATATTACTGCTTTTCGGAGGAAAAATGAATATGAATTATCCGCCAATACATTAAAAATATCGCCCTAGTGCTTTGGTGGCCGCCATTTCAGGCGGGCAGCGCGCCGAGCCGCAAGAAATTCAGGCGAAATCGATTGACCGCCAGACCTGATTGTGTATGTATCTGCCCGGTCGGTAAGACGTTTCGACTTACAGCGGATATAATTTTGCCTGAAAAATCATCAATATATTAATAGTAAAAATATAATTAATACAATGAGTTATTAAAAGAATCATCTTTTACAGATTATTACGCATTTAATGTTAAAGCTTTTTTGTTAATAAATAATGCTTTTCAATACGTTATTCGTTTTAATCACCCTTTTGTCGCCAAATCGGAATAAACGGCGGCGCCGTTTCGCCGGTCTTGATATGCCGCCGGTATAAATCCAACGAAGGTATTTATCCCCTCTTTCGTCAATTTCGCCGCGGCATAACGCAACGCTGCGATAGGTTAAAATTTTCTGGCAAAACCTGATATACTCGCCTCACTTCATGTGTGAAAAATCGCTAGTGGTAGCCGCCGGCCCCGAAACCGCGCCGATGGCTACCGCCCAACAACATACCGGCACTGATTAAGCGCACAGTTAAGCATAACAACGAGGAGACCCCGATGGGGAATGTAGAGTTTACCACCGACAGCAACACCGATACCCTGGCGCAGGAAGTCAATTGTCTTAAGGGGATGCTGACCCTGATCCTCAAAGCCATGGGCCAGGCCGATGCCGGCAAGGTTATCATTAAAATGGAAAAATACATCGCCTCTCTCGACGATCCCGCCCAAGCCGAGGTGTTCGATAATACCGTCAAGCAGATCAAACACGCCTATCGGCAGTAATCCGTCCATCGCCCGCCTTGCCGCTGCCCACTCCTGCCGCGCCTACAGCCGGCGGCAGGGTGAAACCTGAACTTTTTCATGTTACAGTGCCGTCATAACCAGATATTTTAGCAGGTCGATGGAATGAGTCTGTTGCTTAAAGCATTAGTGGGCGCGGCAGTAGTCTGTCTCATCGCGGTGATGTCCAAAACGCGAAATTACTATCTCGCCGGACTGATACCGCTCTTTCCCACCTTTGCACTCATCACCCATTATATCGTGGGCGCCGAGCGCGGCATTGAGGCGCTCAGAACAACCATTGTCTTCGGCTTGTGGGCGGTCATCCCTTATCTGTTCTACCTCGCGTCGCTATATCTGTTCGTCGGTACGCTTCGGTTGCCCTATGCATTGGCAAGCGCGGTCGTTTGCTGGTCGCTCACGGCCTGGATACTGATTGTGGTATGGCGCCGCTGGTACGGGCTGGCGTGATCCCCCCATTCCGCCATCCTATTTTCTTATCGAAAATCCAATAAGATAGTTGCCGTAAAATTCGCCAGCTCATCTATACTCTTCTAGCGAGTATTACGCGCGGTAACCCCCGCAATCCAGCAAACCGTCTGTCTACTTGCCGCGCGCTCAAGTCTGGTCCCCTGGAATCTGCACCACAGCACTACCAGCGATCTCCCGGTTTACCGTCTTCGCGCAACGCGAAGGAGTTTTAGAATAGCGGCCTTGATAAGGCAAAATGTCAGGCGACACGAATACATCTCGTTCACCGGAAAAGGAATTCCGCCCGCCGTTGGCGGTCCGCTGTCGTCCCAGGCGGATCTGTTATTCATTTGCCGCGGCAATGCCGCTTGAATTATCTGGAGCCAATATCCAATAAAAACACAGGAGTGAAGTATGTATAGGATAATTTTTTACATTTCTCTGGCGCTCAGCGGCATGGTTTTATCCGGCTGTGTCGAGCCGAGGCAGACCACAGCACCGGTACCTCAGGGCAGCCCGCAAAAAGTCGGCACGTGCACGTGCAGCAGTTTGATCAATTGTACTTGCGGTCCAACCGCCGCGCCTTAGGCGGCTTGGGATATTGCCCGGCGAACAGCATCGGCGGATAAGCCCGGCGGCCCCGCCAACCAAGGGAAAAGTCCCCTTTGCATCGCCGGCCGATATCGGCAAGGGAATCTACAACGAGCTGAGCCAGATCACTTGAGACTCATTCATGCTTTCCAGGGCCCAAAGATCAAGCTGATCCTTGCGGGCCTGGTTAGGCGTGATATCGTAAGCCGCCAAAAACAACCGGTTGAAAGTGGAAGGCTCGAACTGCCAATAGTAGGCAATTTCAGCGATTTTCCACGCACGATAATGCGGGTTAAGCAACATTCGGGTTGCCGCCACTATCCTTTTTTTGCGGATATGAGCCACGATACCACCGAACGGCTCGAATAATCGATACAGCGAAGAACGCGAAAGGCCGAATTTCTGGCAGATCAATTCCGGGGCCAAGGCCGGCAAGCGCAGGTTTTCCTGGATGAAATCGCAAATGCGGGTGATAAGATGCAACCGGACATCCATAACCAGCGGCTGGAGCGGTGCGTACGAAGCTCTGATGGCGCTAATGATAAAATCGATGACCGGTCGGGCGGTTTTATTGATTTCGCTGTTGGGCAAGCTGGCGCTGTGACTCATCAGCGCCGTGACATTTGAGGCGATAAGCCGACTGAGAAACTCTTTCTGGCGGATGATCTTGCCATGTAATTGGCTGCTATTATCCAGTTCAACCAGTAAGGTCCGGGGGAATACCACATACAGCACATTGATGTAACGGGAATGCTTGCCGGCTTTGAATTGCAGTTTGATCGGCTGCAGCAAATCCAAGAGGATAATGTCACCTGCCTCAATTTCTACGGATGACCGGCCGACCGAACCCGCCATGCCGCCTTCCAGCATTATCATCAAAATAAAATGATCATTTAAGTTATCATATTTATGCGGGAGATTGACCAGTTGCTGCTCACTGGACTTGATCTGGCCGCAGATGAAAACATCAAAATGATGGGCCTCGACACTCCAAGTGAACAACTCCGCCTGTGATCGAGTAAAATCTGATTCGAGCAACGCCGCGTTTATACCTGAACGCCAGCGTTCGACTTTCGACGTTATCCCTTCCGTGGACAAAGATTGGTCATAGATGATGCGACCATTGCGATTAGTCATAGGTGATTTTTCGGATAACCATTTTGATTTTCTATAGTAATAGGCTATCTAAGAAACTTGTATGACTTAAATCCACTTTAAGAAATTTCTTATGGAAATGAACTTTATCAACTTTCAAAATTATGATTTTCAAGAAAAAATTATATCATACTCTTTAGTTATTACCTCGTGCGGCAGGCGGTAAGAAAAAAGCGAAGCCCTAGATTTCATAAGAAAGAGAGAATATTAGACAATATAACAAATTTATACACAGCATCATAAACTACATTATTGACCCTTACTTTTATTATCCACTGTTTTCCCCATTCTATTGATATTCAGCGCGCGTGACGAAGCGTGAACCCTCGGAGCGAGAACAGGTCACCACTTTCATACCATCGACCTGCCAGATCTTGAGAATATAGAGCACCCCGGAATCGACCACGATTCGGGCAGGCAAACGGGAAGCGTAGCCAGCATACTGCTTATTGGCCTGGGCGCGGCACTCACCGAAATCCATGGTTGAATGCTTTTCCATGACCACCGGCCCGGTTTTAGGCAACCGCCCTTTCGCATACATGGCGTTTAGCGCATCCGGCGTGTAAGTGATATGGGCGAAACACCCCGCCGAGAATGCCGCCAGCAACAGTCCGCACATCAGTCTCTTCATAGACCCGCCCCTAATGAGTTCGCATCCGGTATATTAGCCTTGCAAAACTGCAAAAACAGTGAGGATGCCGGTTTTATGCGTTAAAACCGCAACGACTGCCACGATACAACACAGCATGTTCGCAGTATATACCCTTAATACTTCAAGTGGCATCGCGGCGGCAAGTGAGCAAGTCCCCAGGAGCATAGATCACGATGTGACTGGGGTGAGAGAACACAGCCAACAAAGAGGCAACTTGAAGTATGACGAGTATAAAGGCAAATCGGCTAGAATCACCCGTCCATACCATCAACGATGATGCTGGAATTTATTAATATTATGCTGATTGATGGAATTAGACTGAATGTGAAAGCAGGAGAGGTATTAACGCAAAGAATTGTTGGTGGGTCGTGTAGAATCCTGATTCGGACTATAACTTCCTGAAAAACAAGATAAAATCACACAACACTCTATCACTGTGGGCCTTATTGTAGGCCCATTTTGAAAAACTGCAAGGGGGGAATTAATGATCACAGTTCAAGTGAGTGATTTTTA